>NZ_ML776472.1:2474976-3093720 GCF_009846485.1 Sodalinema gerasimenkoae IPPAS B-353 | reverse complement strand
TATATTGGTGCTGGGGTAGCGTTTACGGGCAATGAAGACACACCGGTTGGCAATACCACCAGTTTTGTCTTGCAACCGGGAATTGATCGCACCTTTCCTAACAGTAATTTGGTGGTTTTTGGTAATGCCATTATTGCCTTTGATGCCTATGAAGACACCAACCGCACGGGATTTTCTCTTCAAGGAGGTGTGGGGATTCAGTTTTAGGGATGTCTTGGAAAACAGAGCATTTGAGTGAAACTCACCCTATCCCAGTCAGAATAGCGATTAGGATGGGGAAGAGGTCTTCCAAGTCAGTGGGAACTCGATATAAACTGAGGTCTTGCTCAATCTGATGCTGTTGGCGATTTAAGCGTCCAAACTGCCAGATATCCCCAGTTGACACGACCCCATAGAGGGGGCGAGTATCGGAATCAAGCCATTGGTCAAGGGCAATCAATTCTGCCGCCAATTGCGTGAATCCCCGAGCCAGATCAGCATTTTTAGCTTCAATAATCAGGAGGCTATTTTGACTCTGGAGATAGTAGTCTAGGGAGCCTTTAAGTTGGTCAGAAACTCGAATGGTGTATTCAATTCTGAGTTGAGCTTGGGTGTAGTCAATCAGGGTTAAAACAATTGGCGCAATCAGAACCTCTCGGCGAGCGGCTTCACTGGTTAGACTGACATAGGGAAGCCGCTGTTCTAGGCTGTGTTTGAGCTGTTGGAGGGGGATGCGATCGAGTTCAGCTTGAGGAAGTTCAAGCTGAGTTTTTCGTAGGGAATAGCCCAGTTCTGCCAGAATTTCAAGGGATAGCCCATCTCAACTATTGCATCAAGGGAGTCATGGGTCAGATGTAACCCTCGCAGATACTCCCCAATTGATAAAAACTCATCCAACGCCAAATAACGCGCCGCCAACTCCAACCCCAAGGGCAACCCGTCAAACCAGCGCAACAACTCTGTCAGGGCCTCCGGTTCCGCCTCCAACCGCGCCGCCTCAAGGTAGCCAGTCAACAACTCCCGCGCCGCCTCATCGGACAGCGTATCCAAGCGGTAATCTTGCACCCCCGTACACCGTTCTCGCGTCGTCCACAACACCCGAAACTGTCCCCCAGGACGAAACATGGACAACTTCGCCCCATCCCGCTCCCGCACCACATCATCCAACACCAACAACACCGCCCCCTCCCGAGGCCAATGCTGCCAACAATAGGCCAGCCGCTGCGCCACCGTCGTCAACTCCGCCGGGATGTCTAGGGCAAACTCGGTCTGATAAAACAGCACTAACTGCTCTCCCGGATTCCCCGCCACCATGTCCAACCAGACCACTCCACCGGGAAAATTCCCCGCCTCATATTCCTGCTGCGCCCATTGCCAGGCTAACTCGGTTTTCCCCAGTCCCCCCATCCCCGACAGCGCCGCCGCGATCGCCACCTGATCGACTTGGGCGAACAAGGCGCTCAATTGGGCAATCGCCACCTCCCGCCCGACAAATTTGGGAACGGTGCGACGGTAGCGAAGAAGGTTTGAGGGAGGGTTGGCGATTTGGGGGCTTGGTTTTTTGACAATTTCCCGGATAATGTTGCGGGTTTCTTCATGTTCCTGTTTTACCCTGTCGCGGGTTTCTTTCCCCTCCTGCCGCATCACCCCTTCTAATCGTTGCAATTCCACGGTCAGTTGGTCGGCCATGGCTTGGGAGAGGGAGGGGGTTTGTTGCCGCCACTCCGCCAACTGTTGCGCCAACTCCTGCTGACCGGCGGTTAAGTTCCCCAGTAGGTCAAACACCATCCCCGCAAAGGCTTCTTTTCCTTCAGCAAAATCCCGCTTTAACACTTCCCGGATGGCTTTGGGGAACTGTTCATGCAAGCGTTGAGCCAGGGTATCCACAAGAGTCGGAGTCAAGGTGGCTAAGGGATACACCCCGCCAGAGCGCCAGCGCCGCACTCGCCCCCGCCAGGATTGACGCAGCCAGCGCCGCGCCCTAGGTCGCAAGGCGTCAACAACAGGTCGCCATTCTTGCCAAGTGTCTAAGGCCTGCATCTGTTCAAAGTTCTCTGCTGCTGTGGCAAAGTAAGTCTCGGCTAATTTGTCTTCAAATAACCCCTCTGGGGTCTGATTTCCCAGGATATCTGCGATGATGTGCGACCAGTGCTGGCGGGCGCTTTGGGCTAATGCGTCTAGGGCCAAGCGCGATCGCCCCTGGTGGTCTTGGGCCAGGGTTTCAATGACGATGGCGATCGCCCGTCCCACGGCCCGCGTCAAATGAGCATTGCGTAAATCGGGATCTCCGAACTGGCTATCGATCGCCCCCAAATCATTGGCAAAAATCCCCCCGGCTACGCCAGACAGGGCTGTTCCAGCGATAATGAGGGGAAGACTGGTGGGGGCGATCGCACTGGCCGCCGCCCCTACCACCACCGCCGCGCCAAAGGTTCCTAAGCGACCCGCCAACGCACGATCCATACTTCTGTTCCCCTAAACCACCTCCTCCATTGTAGGGATTTCGAGGCCGTTGTCCTTGGGGTGCGATCGGCCCTTAGCTCAAAACAATTGACCCATCTGGCTTATAGCCTCCTTGTCACCCTTTGAGTCTAAAGACTATCAGTTATAACCGGTAACGCACCAGATTATTCCTCCTCGTTATCCCATGTCTCTATTTCTCTCCCTTGATCCAAAAACGATGATGATTATGATCGTCATCTCATCGTTTCTGCAAGCCTGGGTGCTTATTGCCCTGGGGGTTGTCGCCAATCAATATAAAGGGATTTCTCTCTATGTGGTAGGAACCGTCATGGCTTCCCTATCATTTATCATTGGACTATTGACGTTTAGCTGGGAAGTTCCCCCACTGAGATTTATCAGCAATACGTTTATCATTGGCTCGCGAGTAATTTGGGCGATCGCCATTGGTCAATTCTTGGGGAGAAAAACAACTAAATTCACTTGGGCTTTTCTAGCAGCAACGTTATTGAGTTCACAAATTTATCATAACTACATTGCCACGAATTATAATGAGCGTCAGTTTTTTATGATTCCTCTAAATATTATAATTTGTGCAATTACTATTAGCTACATCTTAAAATCCAAACATAGTTATTTTTATTTCACTGTTTATTCGCTGGTCGTTGTTTTTGCGGCGGACATTTTGCTTTCTTCTTTCAGGGGTTTATTGATACTCGATGGAACAACTCAAAGCCTCGTTGATGCTTCCTTTGCCAACTTGCTCACATTTATGACACTCTTTGTCATTGATTTTCTTCGCAATTGCTTTTTTGTTTTGATGGTCAGTCAGCGGATGTACTCAGATTTAAAATTATTATCTGAGACTGATTTTTTGACCCAAGTATTGAATCGAGGGGCTGTCACCGAGCGCATCAATACAAATATAAAAAACAGAAAAAATTACCCGTTAAGTTTAATTTTGGTTGATATTGACTATTTCAAAAAAATCAATGATACCTACGGTCATGACGTAGGAGATATCGTCCTAAAAACTGTGGTTAGCGTACTTCAGGCTCAATTGTATCCTGGGGACATCATCGGACGTTGGGGAGGGGAAGAATTTTTAATTGTTCTACCCAATTGTTCAGCATCGGATGTACGCGATCGCACTGAGTCGTTACGCCATACCGTTGAGAAAACGGCTATTTTTGACAGCACAATTCCAAATCAGCAGATACATTGTACCCTAAGTTTGGGAGTGGTCACCGCCACTCAATCAAAGGTGACTCTAAATGACCTCCTCAAACCAGCAGATTTGGCCCTCTATGAAGCTAAAAATAGCGGACGGAATCAGGCTCAATATATAGTCTTTAGCCGTTAAGCCTCGGCGACGAAACCACGGCTTGCCCCCCTTCACCGCCCTAACGCGAGAGAGATGACAGTCAGCTAACCGCTCTAGCAGCCATCGGCGGAGATGATGGATAATGGAGAAGAGATATTGGGGGTAAAAGGTCAATGACATTCTTTAATCCAGATACGATGATCTTGATGATTGCAATATCCTCATTACTTCAAGCAGCTGTGCTGGTAGTTCTTTGGATTTCGGCTAATCAATACAAAGGAATGTCCACTTATGTCCTGGGGACTTTGCTATCTAGCTTGTCATTTGTCGGTTTTTTAGTGAGGAGTCTATTTTTTCCCTCCCCAGAACTTCGCCTGATCAATAACATTGTCCTTTTTAGTGCCATCTGTTTGCATATCATCGGTATCGGTCAGTTCTTAAGCCGTAAAATCAATTATTCGTATTGGCTATTTGCTGTCACACTAATTCTATTCTTCCAAATTTACTGGGTTTATTATGACGACAACTATTTCTGGCGTAACGTTTTTATTTTAGTGCCAATAGCTGGAATATATGCAATTGGCTTCCAGTATATTCAAAACTCTAAAATAATCAGTTTTCGCGCAACTTCTCGGAGTCTTGAATTGGTTTTAGGTGTGGGATTTTGGGTATTTATTATGCGCATTATTTTAATTAGAGACGGAACAACTCAATCTATTATCGATGAAACAATTGCCAATGCTTTTACATTTTTGTCTTTGTTTGTTATTGATTTTCTTCGCAATGGTTTTTTTGTAATTATGGTCAGTCAACGGATGTATGCCGAACTGCATCATTTAGCAGAAATAGATTTTTTAACCCAAATTTTTAATCGAGGTGCAACCGCTCGACGGCTGGAGAGGAAGCTAAAAAAAGCACAGCGACATCAGGCTACCCTAATTTTATTAGATATTGATTATTTCAAGAAAATCAATGATAATCATGGTCATGACGTGGGCGATCGCGTCCTCCAAGAAGTGGCACGAGTCTTAGAATCTCAACTGACCCCTCAGGACATCTTAGGACGCTGGGGGGGCGAAGAATTTGTTATTTTCCTACCCAATTGCTCCGCCGCCGCTGCCCGCGATCGCGCCGAATCCCTACGACTTCAAGTCGAAAAAAACACCGTTGATTATGTCATCAAAACCCTGAGATGCACCATCAGTTTGGGGGTTGTCACCGCCCCACTGGGTCACTATCCCCTCGACACGCTCCTCAAACAAGCGGATCTTGCCCTCTATCAAGCCAAAGAAAACGGACGAAATCGAGCCGAATACGTCATCCTATGACCCGGAACTACTCCCGCCTCCCCGCCTCATAAAACGCTTCCCAACCAGGACGAGATTGAATCACCGTTTCCAAATACTCCTCCCAGGCGATCGCATTCTGGGGGGACTCCTGCACCACCACATCCCGAACCCCTGCCAGCAAATCCTCGGCCCGTAACTGGCCATCGCCAAAATGAGCCGCCAGGGCCAACCCCTGATTCACCACCGAAATCGCATCCGCTGGACTCAACACTCCCTGAGACGACTTTAACGGCCGTTGGCCATCCTCCGTCATCCCCTGACGCAACTCCCGGAAGATGGTCACCACCCGGCGAATTTCCTCTAAAATCGGCGTTTCCTGCCGTAACTCCAACGGCATCCCCAAAGCTTCCACCCGACGGCGGACAATCTCCACCTCCATCTCCAACGTCGCCGGAAGCGGTAACACCACCGTATTAAAACGACGTTTCAGGGCCGTCGAGAGATCATTCACCCCTCGATCCTTCTGATTCGCCGTCGCAATCAGATTAAACCCTTGTCGGGCAAAACTATCCTCCTTTAACTCAGGAATCGGCAAGCGTTTCTCCGAGAGAATCGTCAGCAGAGAATCCTGCACATCTGTCGGCAGGCGCGTCAACTCCTCAATACGGACGATCGCCCCCTCTTCCATGGCCCGCAACACCGGACTGGCTACCAAGGCCTCAGCCGAGAACCCCTGCGCTAGGAGTTTGGCATAATTCCAGCTATAGCGAAGGGCCTCCTCAGGGGTTCCCGCCGTTCCCTGAACCAAGAAGCGAGAATGGCCCGAAATGGCAATACTTAAATGTTCCGACAGCCAAGACTTCCCCGTTCCGGGAACCCCCAACAACAACAGGGCCCGATCCGTCACCAGAGTGGCGATCGCAATCTCGATCGCCCGCGCCGAACCAATATACTTCGGCGTAATCTCCAAACCAGTCTCCAGAGTTCCCCCGATCAGATAGGTTCGCACCGCCCAGGGGGATAACTGCCATTGAGGAGGACGCGGCCGCCGATCAACCTCCTGTAACGCCGCCAATTCTTCCGCAAACTGGATCTCTAAGCTCGGACGGACTCGAACCATAATCGAACACCGCTCAGATTGCGCTTAGACTTTAGGGGATTCCAAGGCAACTTGCAACATCAAGAGAATATCTCGCTCCCGAAACCGCTGAGCCAGATTCCCCAGACATTGGGCAAACTCCCGACAGTCTCCAGCGTCCTCCACAACCTGGTCAGACCAACCGCGAATCCGGTTGAGATTGCCCCGTCTTGCCCAGTCTAGGAGTTGGGCTAAAACTTCCCGGTTGGGTAGTGGCAGGCCCTCAACTGCATCAGCATCAAAAGTCTCAGGAGATACCGTAGTCGTTGCTTCAGCAGGGGTCTCCATTGCCTCATACTGCCAATCTAGCTGTAAGAGCTGCTGCAACAAATTAAATAACTCCTCCGCTTGAATCGGTTTCGGGAGAAAGGCACTCCCTCCAAACTCCAAACTGCGATCACGATCCTCCTCAAAAACACTAGCCGAGGAAACAATAATCGGAAGACTCCTAAACTCAGACAGCCCTCGCAACCGCTGAATCAGCTCAAATCCATCTGAGTCGGGCATGACCAAATCCGTCAAAATCAAATCCGGCTGCTGGGCCAGGGCACAATCATAGCCCTCGTGACCATCCGCCGCCTCCAACATTCCAAATTCCAACGGCTCTAGCAAACTGCGTACAACACTGCGATTCTCTGGCCTGTCATCGACCACTAAAATCCTCCGTCGAGGGCCCTGATAGCCCAAAATCTTGCCATAACGGGTCATAGAGGGGGCTACCCATTCTTGAGCTAGGGGGAACACCAGGTCAAAGACAAACGTACTCCCCTGATTAATCTGACTTTGCACCTGAATCTGACTCCCCATCAGATGGACAATCTTCTGGGAAATCGTTAAGCCCAATCCCGTTCCCTCCGCCATTTCCCTAGCTCTCCCGACCTGCTCAAAGGGCTGAAAGATCCGTTCAAGCTGCTCCTGGCTCATGCCCACCCCCGTATCCCGAATCTCAAACCGTACCTTCACTGCCTCGTCTAAATGCTCAATCACGGCCACTTGAAAGGTGACTTGACCCGCCTCGGTATATTTCACCGCGTTGCCCAGAAGATTGATCAGAACTTGCCGCAACCGTTTTTCATCAGTGCGAACTGCCTCGGGAATTGGCGTCACCACCTGATACTGCCAAGCCAGTCCCTTGGGTTCGGCCTTGATCTGACAAATTTCTGAAACTCCGGTGAGAAATGCCGGAAAGTAAATGTCCGAAAGGTAAAGTTCCATTTTTCGGGCTTCGATTTTGGACAGATCCAGAATGTCGTTGATTAAGGTCAGGAGATGGGAGCCACATTGATGAATAATCTCAATCCCTTGACGCTGCTGCTCACTGTGAGGGTTCCGTTTGAGAATTTGTGCATAGCCCAAAATGCCGTTAAGAGGAGTTCGCAGTTCATGACTCATGTTGGCCAAAAACTCGCTCTTAGCCCGGTTCGCTAGGTCAGCGGCTTCTCGGGCCTGTTCCAGGGCCTGTTCAGTGGCTTTGCGATCGCTGATGTCGGTGGCGACGTTCAACAGATAATGACGGGTTTCCGTTTCTGAGCCTTGCAGGAACAAGGGTTTTTCCAGGCAATAAAAATACCGCTCCTCACCGGCGGCATTGGTAATCACTTTTTCGTAAATGCGCACATCATCAAGCAGGGGATCTTTGACCGGGCCCTGACTGGAGTTGGCCTCCGGGTTTGGGGGCAATTGAGTCAGTTCCTCGCTCGTGCAGCCAATTAAGGCCTCTACGGAGGTTCCGTAAAACTCCGCCAGACTGCGGTTGGCCAAGACGAAGCGATCGCTCATATCCCGAACCTCAATCAGGCTGGGATTAGTATCAATAACATTCCGCAAAAAGGTTTGTTGCCGGGAGAGGTCACGTTGACTCTGGTTTAGGGATGCGGTTCGTTCTGCCACCCGCCTTTCCAACTCCTGATTGTACTGTTCGAGTTGTCGCTGGGTGGCGGTGCGTTCTTGCACCAAGGCACATAAGACCAAAGCACTCAGGGCGATGACGCTGATAAACGATTGTAAGAGAACTAAGGACATGGCCACAGAGGGACGGGCAAAGGTTCCCATCCCCTGGGCGGTTCCGATAATGGCAAGGGTGGTCATTAGAGTGACCAGACTGGTGACCTCTCGCCAGCCAAAACGAAAGGTTGCCCAGCCTAACAGCGGCAGCAGACTATATTCGATGGGGTAGTCTCGGAAAAAGGCAATGTAGGCGATGACGGTGGCTAAACCCGTGATGACGCTAATATGTAGCCAATCCCGCCGTCGATAGGGTTGGGCGCAACGGCGATCGCTCCAGCAGAGGAACAACGGGGCAATGACTAAAATTCCCGTGGCATTACTGATAAACCAGGTTTGCCATAGAGTCATCATCTGGGCCCCTGGCAGTTCTGCCAAGATTCTTAAGGCCAGCATCGCGACCGTGGCACTGATCGCCGCCGGAACCGTCGCGACTAAGCCAATAAAAACCAAAACATCTCGTAAAGACTCGAATCCTGGAGAACAATGGGTATAGCGACGTAAGAATCTCGCTCCTAGCCAAAATTCTAAGAGTTGATTCAGAATCATCACGCTCCAGAGGAAAGATTGCTCTGGAGTCTGGAGATAGCGATTGAGGTTAAACAGCATAACCCCGAGTGCCAGGCCGGGGAGGGTCCCATTGCCCCAAATCCCTAGGATCGCGATCGCCATCCCCGCCGCAATCCAAATCGGTGCGCCGACTCCAGCGGCGAGGGTTAAAAAACTTAAGTTCAGGGTTAATACCAGATACATCACCAGGGCAATTCCCAGGTTGAGCATCACCATCTGACCCGGATGTTTCCAGCCGAAGAAAGCCGCCATATCGATGTAGGTTTATTGGGATAGCCGCAGTCAACCGGACTGATTCTAGCACCCGTATTAACCCATCCAACAAAAATAAAGCTTAAGTTTCTAGATTAGCTCGTGATACCGTAACTTGCGTAACACTTCAGGGGATCACCTTAAAATTATTCACTTATCTAGGCGTTATTTGACTCAACTCGCGCAAGTTTTTTCCTGAATCCCACACTGAATGAAGATGAGTTAAAGAAGATATCACAACCCAGCATTTTACAGTCTATCTAACGGTTTATTATTACACCCGGTTAGAATGAGGGCGAGATGGAAGGAACCCCTCCCAAACTTCTCTAACGATTGATGTCCCGACCGTGATCACCGATACCCCATGACACCTGCTCTGAAAGCGTGGTTACTTTGCCTAATACTCTGTTGCGGGAGCTTTTGGCTAACCCTAAAACTCCCTGCCCTCTCGCAGAGTCCTGAGCCAACTCCCTCCTCTGTCATTGCGATGAACCCCTCCCCCGAGGAATTGCTCAACGCGGGGTTAGATGACTATCGTCGAGGAGACTATCTCAGGGCGATCGCCCAATGGCAACAGGCCCTAGACCAGAACCCCTCCCCTGCCACCGAGATCCGGTTACACCAAAATCTCGCCAATGCCTATCAACGTTTGGGCCATGCTCCCCAAACCGCGATTTTTCATTGGCAACAGGTTTTAGAACTCGCGGCTTCAATGCCTGAATCGGAGTCCCCTAGTTCCTCCCTCGCTCAAGCTCAAATCCGCATTGAACAGGCCCAACTTTATGATGCGATGGGGCAACATCAGCGAGCCATCGATCTCCTTGACGAGGCCCGTGGACAACTCCAGGGCGATCGCCCCAGTGAATTAGCCCTCCAGGGGGCCTTAGGGAATGCCTACTCCGCTCTAGGCCGCTATGAATATGCTATCACCGCCCATGAAGCAAGCCTTGAGCAGGCCCAGGTCTTAGAGCGTCCCCAGGCCATTGCCACAGCCCTAAGTAATCTCGCCAATACCCACGGTTTCCGGGCCCGTCGCGCTTACTATCAAGAAGAAGTAGCTCGTGAGGAGGGAGAAGACGCCGATGCTGAGCGGGCCCAGGCTCAATTTGAACGCGATCGCCAAGCCATTGAACTGCGACTCCAGCAAAGCCTTGAACTCGGAGAAAGCGTTGGAGGCATCACCCAAGTTCGCAGTCTCCTCAATGCTCATCGTCTCCTCCAGGAATTTTTCTCGGAGCGTCAGGAGGAACGAGAACGCATCCGTCAGCAACTTGAACCTCTCCTCACTCTCTTACCCCCGTCACGGGAGAAAATCTTTGCGTTGATTTACCTGGCCCAACAGCAACCCCGAAGCCAGCAATCCCACGCTCGTGACTTATTAGAAACCGCCATTACCCTGTCTCGCACCATTGACGATCCCCGGGCTGAATCCTTCGCCCTCGGAACCTTAGGAACCCTGTATGAGCAAGACCAGCAATATGAAACTGCCCTGCGTCTAACCCAACAGGCCCAATTTACGGCCCAGGAAATTTCCGCCTTCGATAGTCTCTATCGCTGGCAACAGCAAGCGGCCCGCATCCATCAGCACACCGGAGAATTCAGTCTGGCTCTAGCCCAATATCGTGCCGCGACCAATAGTTTAGATTACTTGCGCGGGGATTTAATTGCCACCAGTCGTGATCTCCAGTTTGAATTTCGTGATGCTGTTGAGCCGGTTTACCGTGAACTCATTGCCTTACTCCTAGAAGGGGATACGCCGGGAACCTACCAATCTAAACTCCAGGAAACTCTCGATATTTTGGAGCGCCTTAAGTTAGCAGAACTTCGCGACTTTTTTGGCGATGATTGTGTTGAAGTGGCTCAAACTGTTGTTCAAGAAAATGGACAATTGTCTGATTCAACAGCGGTTATTGTTTATAGTATTCTTCTGGATGAATCAGCCGTTTTGATTTTGCAAGAAGCTGATGGAACCCTCAGCAGCTATACCGTCCCCCATTCCAGAAAGGAGATTGAAGATGAGGTGAATACCTTTCGGAGTTTGCTGGAGAAACGAGGAACCAACGAATATCTCAAGCCCGCCCAACGACTCTATGACTGGCTCGTGCGTCCTCTGCAAGCGGATTTAGAGGCGATCGCCCCGGAAACCTTGGTCTTCATTCAAGATGGCGTCCTGCGAAAAACTCCCGTGGCTGCCCTCCATGACGGTCAGCGGTTTTTAGTCGAGTCCTACGCCCTGGCCACCACTCCCAGTTTGCGCCTAACCACAAGCGGCCGCCGCAATGCCCAATTTGGACAAACCCTAATTGCCGGGTTAACGGTGGAAATTCCGCCCTTTGCCGCTCTCAATAATGTAGAGCGAGAAGTCAGGGAGGTTCAGGGCTTAATGGGGGGAGTCTCATTACTCGATGAAGACTTCACCGTGGGAAGCCTAGAGCAGGAACTAACCCAAAAGCCCTATTCAATTGTTCATCTGGCCACCCATGGCAAGTTTGGTGTGGATGCCCAGGGCACATTTTTGCTGGCCTTTGACGATCGCATCACCATCGAAGCCATGGATCAACTGTTGCGATCGCGTCGCCGCTCCGGAAACAGCCGCCAACCTCTGGATTTACTGGTGCTGAGTGCCTGTCAAACCGCAGCTGGAGACAACCGCTCCGCCCTGGGAATTGCTGGGGTGGCGGTGCGTGCGGGAGCTAAAACCGCCCTAGCCAGTCTCTGGTTTATCAACGATGAGGCCACGGTTCCCCTAATTACCAATTTCTATAAGGAACTCCAGACCCCTGGAATAACCAAAGCCCAAGCCCTGAAAGCCGCCCAACAAAAGGCCATTGACAGTCAGTTCTACAGTCACCCCGGGGTCTGGTCACCCTTTATTCTCATCGGCACTTGGCGTTAAAGGGGCGTTAAAGGGTGTGCTAGAGGGGGCGTTGTCCCATCACACACTGTTTTAAGACCCCAGCCGTCCAATCAATATCAGCTTCCGTGGTGTCTCGTCCCAAGGTCAAGCGAATTCCCGCCTGAGCTAACCGTTCAGGATAGCCCATGGCCAAGAGAACCGGACTGGGGGCCAGTTTCCCGCTATGACAAGCAGACCCCGAACTAATGGCAATCCCCGCTAAATTTAACTGCCGCACTAGGGCTTTCCCGGTGATGGGTTTCCCCCGGCTATCCTCAGCATCCACCAAAAAACTCACATGATGAGGTAGACGATTCTGGCGATCGCCCGTGACCTGGAGACTCCAAACCCCAGCTAAATGCTCAAACAGGCGATCTCGCAATTGTTCTAAGCGTGGGCTTTCTGAGTCGAGTTCTGATGACGCCAGGGCCGCCGCCACACCAAAACCCACAATATTCGGCACGGCTTCGGTTCCTGAGCGCCGTCCCCGTTCTTGACCTCCCCCCGCCAGCAGGGGCTGTAGGGACAGTCCTGGACGAACATAGAGCGCCCCCACCCCTTTGGGGCCATAGAGCTTATGACTCGAAAGGGAGAGCAAATCCACCCCCAACGCCTCCACATCGAGGGGCAACCGTCCCGCCACCTGAACGGCATCCGTATGAAATAACACCCCATGCCCACGGGCGATCGCCGCCAACTCGGCAATGGGTTGAACGGTACCCACCTCGCTTTGTCCATAAATCACCGACGCCAGGGCCGTATCGGGGCGTAGTGCCGCCTTGAAATCCTCGGGACTCACTCGCCCTTGGGGGGTCACCGATAGACGGGTCACCTGCCAGCCTTGCTCCTGCAAGCGCCCCGCCGGTTCTGAGATGGCCGCATGTTCAACGCCCGAGATAATCAGATGGCCCGGTTTTTGGGGTAAGGCTCCCATCAGGGCCAGATTATTGGCTTCCGTGCCGCCACTGGTGAAGATAATCGACTCCGCCGGAGCATTAATCAAATCGGCCACCTGAAGCCGGGCCGTTTCCACCGCTGTCGCTGCCGTTTCGCCCCAGTGATGCAAGCTAGAGGGATTGCCCCAGGCCTGAGTCAGGGAGTTCAGCATCGCCTCAACCGCTTCCGAGCGTGTCGGTGTGGTGGCGCTATGGTCTAAGTAGATTTGCATGGGGACCTCTCCTGAACATTGCCATCAATACACCTCCCCCCTTCTAGGGTAAGCCTATGGACTTGCAGATACTGGCCCCCTGGCGATCTAGACTCAGCGATCGCACGGTCACAGCGGTTTTTGACTGTTGCCAGGCTTGTTCCATGGCCGCCACCACCTTAGGAGCATTGGCCCTCGATGCCAGGGCTAATAGAGTCGGCCCCGCGCCGCTAATCGCTAATCCATAGGCGCCCGCCTGCACCGCCGCCTCATGGACCTCTCCATAGCCGGGAATCAACCGTTGACGGTAGGGTTGATGAACCCGATCCTGCATTCCTACCCGTAACTGCTCCCCATCTCCGGTTTCGAGACCTTTCACTAACAGGGCTAAATGGGCTGTATTAAAGACCACATCTGCACGACAGTACTCTTGAGGCAGGACTTGCCGGGCCGCCGCCGTGGAGAGTTCAAACTGGGGGATCGCCACCACCGGGACAATCTCCGAATGCCAAG
This sequence comes from Sodalinema gerasimenkoae IPPAS B-353, assembly GCF_009846485.1. Lineage (GTDB taxonomy): Bacteria > Cyanobacteriota > Cyanobacteriia > Cyanobacteriales > Geitlerinemataceae > Sodalinema > Sodalinema gerasimenkoae. Next base: position 3,080,148 of record NZ_ML776472.1, on the reverse strand, counting down.
CCACCGTGCAATGGAGCCAATCCTCGTCATCACTGGCCGCCAACTGACAGCCTCCTAACAGAGCCGGGACGACGTTATCTGGGTGGCCTTCGAGATCAATAGCCATACGCATTAAAGCCTGGGGACTCAGGGGGTTGCCGGCCCAATAGTTGGCCCCGAGCAGTCCGCCCACGATCGCCGTCGCGGAACTGCCTAAACCTCGGGCCAGGGGCACGCCCAAGTCAATCTCTAACTGTAAACTTGGGGGAGTTTGGCCGAGGGCTTCAAAGAACTGACAAAAAACTTGATACACCAAATTCTCCCCATCCGTCGCCACCCGTGCTGCTTCCTCACCTCGCACCTGAATCGTGACGCCAGACTCAGAGAGTCCCTGAGTCTGTGGCCCTGGGGGGGGCAAAAAGGAAAATCGGTTATGTAACGACAGCGCCGCCCCTAAACAGTCGAAACCGGGTCCGAGGTTTGCCGTGGTAGCCGGGACGGTGACAGTAAACGGATGAAGCATTCAGGTGGATAACAGGGAATTGGCGGACAAGGGAGCGGCGATCGCCTCGTGTCCGAGCCGGCGATCGCTCGATGAGAAAATTCTATCCTAGAGCGGGGCCATCTCAGGAATACCCTCAACGGGGGCGATCGTCTAAACCTGAACCGTTTGGTTCCCTCGAAGTAAGTTAGCCCGATGTTTTGCCAGTTCCAACACTCCCTCAGTAATGATTTTCACCACATCCACTCGACCTTGGCGTAGGAGGCGATGTTGTAAGAAGGTTTCGGCGGGAAGTTCCCCTTTCAGAAACTCCTTAGAGGCGGCGAGCAGTTCACTGACACAATCAAACCCCACTGACTCAATAATGAAGGTCGCTAGGGGGGAATTTTTCAAGTCGTAGGCTGATTCACGGGTACGCCCTTGGCTGAGCAGTTGTAGTACTTCCGCCTCTCGTTGGGTGGAGGGAGGACAGTCACTAGAGAGATGGGGTAAAAATTCGGCTAGGGCCGGGGTTTTGACCCCCTCTTCCGGAAACTCACCCATCATCGTCGAGATATGGACATTGCGTCCAAGGCGATAGGAAAGGGCCTCCAGGACGGCGATGGTGATCAGTTTCACCCCGAGATATAGCTGAGCCGTTTCTAGGTTCTTGCGGGTGCGTTCGACTAAGCCAGCGTAGGTGTAATCATCAGGCTCACCCCGATATTGGCTGAACACCACTTCAGGCTTGAGGAAGTTGATAAAGCCTTCCATCTTCTGAATCGATCGCCGATAGCCGCGCACGGTGTAGGAGTTGGCACTAATCAGTTCGTGATTGGTTTCTGGGAGCAGGTTCCAGGTATTGTCCAGAAATTCCGCTGAGTTGGGCAGGGCAAAGTTTTCCACATCCCGATTCGCCAGACGCACCGCTCGTTTGACCGCATCATAGATCTCCTCATCGGTCCAGTTGAGCGTAAACTGATCGCAGGTGCGAGTTAGGTTGTGTTCGAGGCGCTCGCTGGCCGTCCAGCCTTCAGCGCAAACCCCCCGGAAGGGGATTGTAGCCTCGATGCAGGCACAGATGCGCACCAAATCCCCCAAGGATAAAAAGGGGTCTAAGGCCTTGGTGGCGATGACGGCACTGAGGAACTCATTTTGTCCTCGGAAGGGATCGAGGACTTGTTCTGGGGCGAAGCCAAAGACCGACAAGACCAGCAAGAAGTTGCTATCGTCAGGAAGTCGCTCTAAGGGCAAAATCGATAACTTGCCATTGAGTTCTTCAATGTAGGGGGAGATGTAGCGGCTGACGTTTAGGTTAATTCCTGAATCGACCTGAACATAGACTAAGTCATGGAAGAGTGCTGACAGAACCTCAAGGGGGTCATCCGAGCCGCCCACTTCAAAAATGTGAGACGGCGTATGGAAATACCGCCATTGTCCCGTCATCGCCTGTACGATCAATGACGCAATTGGTTCGATTTCCTCCATCGGTGGGGGGGCTGCCAGTTCCGAAATTGAGCCGACTAGGCTGTCCAGGCAGCGTTGGTAAGCAACTTCTAGCTCCATCAATCCCTCGTGTTGTTTCCCTGATTCCCGTGCATACGGTTGCAGACGACCTAAACTGTCGATGCACCTATTATCTGCCAGCATAACCTGAAGCCCGACCGGTTGCCGAAATTGTTCAGGATTGATTTCAATGGACTTGACACCGCACACGCCCTTTTCCAGTAAATTTTCTGCTCAGCCTGATTTGGAACCGACCATGTCTCTAGATAATGAAGCCTCTATCAGCGATTTGCTCACGCGTCAACAGGCGTTGACAATTGAATTGCAATCGCTCCAAGATCATCTTAATCGTCTCGTGCCTCAACTGGAAGAGGCGCAAACCCAAGCCCGCAAACCCCCCGACAAACCTCAGGGCACGTCCCCGGAAACCCTGTTAGCGTCCGCCACTCAGGTGGCTTTAGCTCGCTATGAGTGGAAGGCGAAGCTAGAGGGACTCGAGGTGGCGATCGCCTGGACTCAAGAGCAAATTCAGCAAAAAGCCGATGAACTCGAAGCCTTAGAAGCGACCATGGCTGAAGCCGAACGTCGCAGCGAGCAAACGGCCCAAGCTCGTCGGGGGGTAACTCAGTTAAACCAGGCCATCGATCAGGTTAAACAGCAGTTGAGCGAGTTGAAAGGCCAGGGCTGTCTCCACCTGTACACGGTCAACTTGCCTGAGTTTTCCCTCGATGAACAGGGACAAATTCAGGTTCGTCCCCATTCTTTCCGGATTCAGTGAGCCTCTTGGGGTCAGACATGGCAGCGGGGATGGGTCCTAATTCCGTATCATCAGGACGGTTACGGGGCGATCGCCATCCCCAGTATCAGCAAAATGTCAGAATAATTTGACATCTCAGGTTCAAAACGGATGAAAGCCGTGGGCCTAACATCTGGGATAAATGGTCAAAAGACATTAGCATGGGAAAAACTTTACATTTCAATTTATGAATGTTCGGGCAGGAACCCTCCTAAACAACGGGAAATACGCTATCGAAGCCCCGCTCGGTCAGGGCTATTTTGGCGCGACCTATCGGGCGACCCACGGGCAGCTCTGGCAGCCCGTCATTCTCAAAACCTTAGGCGATACCCTACTCACCCATGGCAATCGCAACGAGTTTGCCCGCCAATTTGTGGAACAGGCGCGGCTGCTCGCCCGGTGTCAGCATCCCAACTTGCCTCGGGTCTTAGATTTATTTGACGAGCAGGGACAGGCCTTTTTGGTCTTGGAGTATATCCCCGGCAATAGCCTCGTTCATCGGGTCAACAACCAGGGCCCCCTCTCGCCTCGCGAGGCCCTAACGGTGATGCAGAAACTAGCCCAAGCGGTTGAGGCGCTCCATCAGCAGGGACTATTACACCGGGATATTAAACCCGAACATGTCCTGCAAGTGCCCGGGGGCGATCACCTTATCCTCATCGAAATCGGCTTAACCCGCGACCTAACCACAGGATCTGGACAAACCTACAGCGGCCTACTGTCCCCTGGCTATGCCGCCCCAGAACAGTACAATGGCGTTCCCTCTAGCCCGGCGACAGATATCTATGCTCTCGCGGCCACCGCTTACTATCTCCTCAGTGGACAGCCTCCGGCCAGTGCCCCCCTGCGCGATCGCGTGCCCCTCAAGTCCTTAAATGACGGCACTTCCCTGGGAGCCGCCTTTGAAGAGGCCATCCTCAGGGGTCTCGATCTCAATCCTCAAACCCGTCCTGGGACCATTCGTGACTGGTTGGCGTTGCTCCCCAATGGAACGGGCGCGCGCCAAGGGAACAGCCGCCCCCGTCCGTCGGCGGCCAAGGCCAAAGCTCCCCAGGCTTCTGAGCCAACCCCAGCCCGGCCCATTTTTCAGCGTCCCTGGGTTCCTGCCCTCTTTGCCACCACCTCCGTTGTGGCGGCCATTGGCGGAGCCGCTGCCATGATGAGCTTGCGCTCGGCCATGAGTCGCGTGCCTGAATCCGACCCCTCCCAACTGCTCCAGAGCGATCCCAGTGGTGAGGGCCGTCCTCGCTTACGTCAGACCCCTGACTCAAGTCGCCCCCGCAACGCCGATGGTCCTCTCTTAGAGATTGATTCCTGGAGTCCGGTTGAGCCAAGGCCAGATGCCGAATATACCCGGAACCGTTGGCGGGAGGCGGAACCCGACAGCCGCGATCGCTCCTCCTCTTGGTCTGCCCCGAGTTCCACTCCTGAGAATAGAACCTACGGGAACCCAGCGCCTTACGCCCAGCCCTATGACTCCACCGGCTACCCAGCGGAGCCGGAGACCTATGAGGCCCCCTACACCGAGGAGTTAGACCAGTACGATGACCCTCTGGTGACGGATAAGCCTTTTACCGGCGATGAAACCCTGGATGTTCCCAGTTGGTCTGAGCCAGTGCCGGAGTCCTTAGAACGGCCCTGGGGCAGCGAGCCGGACTGGGGCGCAAATCCTGAGGCCAAAGTGCCCGATGCCTCTCAGGAAGACCCCTGGCGGCGGCAGTATGACAAACAAGTTCCCTCGTCACCCCCCACTCAGAGCTGAACTCATCAAGGCTGAGTTGAGGGGAGCGGAGATGAGAGCGCCGAGGTGTCCTAGCCATTCTCCCGTTCCTCGACTGTCCCTGGGACGGTCAACTCAGGGGTGAGATCCCGGCGTCACCCCGAGTCACAACTGCTATAATTTTGTTAAGGAAGCTTAATAATCAAACCCACACATGAGTAAGTCCCCGGTTCACGCCTTCTTTGTTGGTCGTATCCTTGCAGAAGAAATCGGCGCAGTCCTAGAACGGACTGTCTCAAACTCCCTCAGTGCCTTTGGTCAGTTTGACGCTGAACAACGGGAAAACCTACGTCAGTTCTCCGAACGAGTTGTGGAACGGGCCGAGCAGGTTGAATCCGATCGCACCACGACGGGGTCTTCATCAGGGAGTCGTCCTGTGTCCACCGATCAGGATTTACAGGCCCTAATTGATGGTTTACGGGCCGAAATTGCTGAATTACGGTCTGAACTGCAACGGTACCGCAATCGTAGTGACAACGACTAATTCCAGAACTCTCTTCCCCATCTATCCGCCAACTTCATCGAGAACGTCGAGTGTCTGCTCTGTCTGAGGACTCCTTGCCCCAATCGACCCGCTCTGAGCGATCGCCCCTCGATCGCTCGTCGGGTGATCATCATCGCCGCCCCCGAGGCGATCGCCCCCTACTTCCGACTGCTTCCTCCTACCGATGGAACCGTCCCAACTACTCCCGTAACCGCCGCCGCATTGAGATTTGGTCTTTTGTGGGCCGATTTCTCTTCGACTTGTGGCTCAATGAGCGCAAATGGAGTTATTGGGGGGGCTACAGTGATGCCAAATTGGCCGCCCGCCGTCGTCGCCTCGCCATCTGGATTCGAGAAACCTTCCTACAACTCGGCCCCACCTTCATTAAACTCGGACAACTGTTTTCGACGCGATCGGACATCTTTCCGGCGGAGTATGTAGAAGAATTGTCTAAACTCCAGGATCGGGTTCCTGCGTTTGGGTCTGAACTGGCCTACGAGATTATCCAGGAAGACTTTGGCAAACCCGCTCAGGAACTCTATCGCTATTTTGACCCCGTCCCTCTCGCCGCAGCCAGTCTTGGGCAAGTCCACAAGGCCCAACTCAAGGGCGGTGAAGAAATTGTCGTGAAAGTCCAACGACCTGGATTGAAACGACTGTTTGACATTGACTTGGGGATTGCGCGAGGAGTCGCCCTCTACCTACAAAATCACTCCAAATGGGGCAAGGGCCGCGATTGGATGGGTATCTACGATGAATGTTGCCGCATCCTCTATCTCGAAATTGACTACCTCAACGAAGGACGTAATGCCGATACCTTCCGCCGTAATTTTCGCGGGGTGGACTGGGTGCAGGTTCCTCGTGTCTATTGGCGCTATACCTCCGCACGGGTGCTGACCCTGGAATATCGCCCAGGCATCAAAATCAGCCATTATGAAGCCCTCGAAGCCGCTGGGTTGGATCGCAAGCATTTGGCCAGTTTAGGGGCGATCGCCTATCTCAACCAACTCCTCGATCATGGCTTCTTCCATGCCGATCCCCACCCCGGGAATTTGGCGGTGAGTCCTGATGGGGCCTTGATTTTCTACGACTTCGGCATGATGGGGCAAATTACCTCCAATTTGCGGCAGAAGTTGATGGAGTTGTTTTTTGGCGTCGCCCAGCGGGATAGCGAGCGCGTCGTTCAAGCCCTCATCGCCGTCGAAGCCTTAGCCCCGATGCAAGATATCGGTCCCGTACGGCGATCGATTCAATACATTCTCGACAACCTCATGGATAAACCCTTTGAGGAACAGTCCGTTGAAGCCATCACCGATGACCTCTATGAAATCGCCTATGATCAGCCCTTCCGCTTTCCAGCAACGTTTACCTTTGTCATGCGTGCCTTTTCGACCCTGGAGGGGGTAGGCAAAGGTCTCGATCCTGACTTTAATTTTATGGAGGTGGCGAAACCATTCGCGTTTGATCTTATGAACCAAGGACGAGAAGACTATGGCAATGGCATTCTTTCAGAGTTGAGCCGTCAGGCCAGTGAAGTGAGTTCAACCGCCCTGGGACTCCCTCGGCGTATTGAAGACAGCCTCGAAAAACTAGAGCGCGGTGACGTGCGAGTGCGAGTGCGGGCCACGGAAACTGATCGCCTGCTACGACGCATGAGTAACATGCAGATGACAACAAATTACACGCTTCTTGTGAGTGCGTTGACGTTGTCCGCTACGATTTTAGTAGTCAGTGGCGAAGTTTGGTTAGCCGCAGGCGTAGCTGTTTTGGCGATCGTCTTGGTCATCGCCCTACTTCGACTCATGACGCGTATCAACCGAGCGGATCGCTTCTAGATTGGCTCCCTCACCCGCAACTTTAATAATTTTCAGGTTATGAAACCAGCCTTTGCCGGCCAGACCGATAAAGGTCTAATCCGGGCTGTCAACCAGGACGCTTACCATATCGACGAAGCCGGACGCTTCTTCATTGTCGCCGACGGAATGGGTGGCCATGCCGCTGGACAAGATGCCAGTCGCATTGCCAAGGATGCCATCTGTCATCACCTCGATCTCGGCTGCGACGGTGAAGAGGAACCAGAGACCCTTCTCAAAAAGGCGTTCATCGGTGCGAACAAGGCCATCATGGAGGATCAACTGGTTCATCCTGAGAATGCGGATATGGGGACCACCGCCGTTGCGATTTTGCTGCAACCCGGCCCCGATGGTGAGATTGTTCAAGTCTGGTGTGCCAATTTGGGAGACTCGCGGATTTATCGCTTCCGTGATGGAACCCTCGAACAAGTCACGGAAGATGATACCTGGGTAGCCCAAGCTATTAAAGCCGGAGTTCTCCCCGCAGAAGAAGCCCGAGAACATCCCTGGCGTCATGTTTTATCCCAATGTCTTGGCCGAGAAGATATGGGCGAACTCGAAATTCGTGCCCTAGATGTCGCCCCCGGCGATCAGTTCCTACTCTGTAGCGATGGACTCAGCGAAGAACTGACAGACGATCGCATTGCCGCAGAACTCGCCGCCAGCAAGGATTGTGACGAGGCCACCACTCGCCTGATTGAAACAGCTAAGGCAGAAGGGGGACGAGACAATATTACGGTGGTGTTGGTGAGGTTGTAGGGAAGAAGGGAACAGGGAACAGGGAACAGGGAAAACCCACCCCGCCCTCCGGGCAACCCTCCCAGGAGGGGAAAACTTCCCTACTGCCTGCTGCCTACTGCCTGCTGCCTACTGCCTTCTCCCGCCTACTGCCTGCTGCCTACTGCCTGCTGCCTACTGCCTTCTCCTGCCTACTGCCTTCTCCTGCCTACTGCCTTCTTCTCCCTTCTTCTCCCCCGATCGGAACTTCCCGGTCGGGGAGTTCATAATGAGCATTTTTACCGTTGACAAATTGCTAAAACTCGTATCAGAGGATAGGGAACCTCAATGAAGATTGTCCCGTCCTAAAAAATATCTGGGTGCAGATGTTGCAATTCCTGTCAAATATTTGTTATATTTTGTAACAACACAGGACAAGCGACCTCAACAAGGTCATAACCCTAGAGTTAAGCCAGTCTTGAGAGACGCTGACCCAGTTCCTGTATTGACGAGACGATTCGCTTGAGAGGTACATCCCATGGACCAACCGATCCAACTGAGTCTCGAACAGCAGTTTAGTCTGCGTTCCTTTGAAACCCAAGTGGCCCAAATGAGTCATGAGCAAGCGCAACAGTTCCTTCTGAAACTGTACGAGCAAATGATGTTGCGCGAAGTGACTTACAAAAATCTACTCAAACACCAATGGGGCATTGAACCCAACGGGATGTCGTAGAGCCATAAGACTCTCTCAGGGCGACCTCCGTCTCTGGCTCAATTCCTCATTTGTGGGAAATGGTCTGGGGATGCCGGGGCGTTACTGGAGACTCCCTTAACCTGCTTGCTGCTCCCCCTAATGATTACCTGGGTGATAACAAATTCGACTACCCTAGGAATGAATCATGTCTTTGGGACGCAAGCCTTATATGTTTCAAAACCTTCTCATCTGTACCGATTTACAAGACGGTCTGCATCGCCTGGTTCGCTTCGTTCCTAGCTTCGCCGCGTCAGGAGTCCGTAAACTTGTTTTCTTCCACTCTGTCCGAGTTGATGACGATCGCGGCGTTCCTAAAGTGGACAAAGCCGCTATGGAAGCCGCGCGTCAATACCTGTCCATCGCTCAGGAGAATGTCCCTGATGGCGTTGAAGTCGAGGTGGTGGTTGAATCCGATCGCATTGTGGAGAATATCCTCCACACCATCAAAACCCATCACTGTAACCTCGTTCTGCTGGGAACCGACAACAAAACACTCCTTAACGAAAAACTGTTTGGCAGTACAACCGCCGAACTGGTCGAACGGATTAAGATTCCTCTCTTAGTCATCCGTCCGGCCTTAATGTCCACCTACACCGAAGAAGAACTCGATCTCCGCTGCCGTCATCTCTTGCGCTATCTCCTCATCGCTTATGATGGCAGCAACACCGCCCAAGCTTTGGTCCAGCAAATTACTCAGGTGGCCCGCGATCGCCCTGAGAACTCGTTAAACTCCTGTCTCCTAGCTTGGGCCATTGAGTCCAAACGTCGCCGTGACATTCCCCAATCGCAAACCGTCGAGGATGCTGAAGCGATCCTGGCGGAGGTCAAACAGGAGCTTGAGCAGTATAACCTAACCGTGACCACGCAAGTACGGGAGCAAGAGCGGTTGAAGACCATGATGGACTTAGCCATGGAGTATGACATCAGTGCGATCGCCGTCAACTCCCCGAGTGTTCCGCGCCTTCTAGAATGGTCGCGGCCCAACTTTGCCAACCTTCTCCTACGCCGCAGTTGGCATCCGGTTCTGTTCTTCCCAGATCCCGACTAAGGCAAGATTCTCCGAAATCCGAGTCCGAAATGTGATAAGTATAGGGTGAAAGTCCTTACATTCAGCGACGTTAAACAAAACGATGTTTTCACTTATTTTTCAATTCTGCTTAGCTGCCCTAGTCCTCTGGTCTTTCATTATGGTGATTGGGGTTCCCGTGGCCTATGCCTCTCCCCAAAACTGGGATCAGTCCAAAGGACTCATCTGGATTGGCTCAGGAATCTGGGTGGCCTTAGTTCTCGCTGTGGGTGTTTTGAACTACCTCGTCGTTTAAATCAACCCCGAGACGGAATAAGGAGGAATCTCACCTGGGATCCCTCCTAGGACTCCTCACCGAATTTATATTTAGAGCAATCGCCAAATGAGATAAGACGTTAACAAAGCAGGCAAACCAGCTTTGAATGGAGCGTTCCCAATTATCCATTGTCCATTATCCATTGTCCATTGCTCTAAACCCCATTCCCCCTTTTATATCTCACCTCAGCCTCCCTAAAGATTTATGGCAGTTTTTGAAGGAACGTTTGCCGGCGTCGCTCCTTACCGCTTCGCTATTGTTATCGCCCGTTTTAATGATCTCGTCACCGAGAAGCTACTCGGTGGCTGTCAAGACTGCCTCAAACGTCATGGCATCGATGTCAACCCGGAAGGAACCCAGGTCGATTATGTTTGGGTCCCCGGAAGCTTTGAAATTCCCCTTGTTGCCCGACAACTCGCCCTCAAAGGCAATTACAACGCCATTATCTGCCTCGGAGCCGTCATTCGCGGTCATACTCCTCATTTTGACTACGTGGCGGCAGAAGTCTCGAAGGGGGTCGCAGCGGCGGGCTTCCAAACGGGAGTCCCCATCGTCTTCGGCGTTCTCACCACCGACACCATGCAGCAGGCCCTAGAACGAGCCGGAATTAAGAGCAATCTCGGCTGGAACTACGCCATGGATGCCCTAGAAATGGCCAGTTTAATGAGTCAGATTGGTGGGGACTCGGACATAAACCCAAATCCCCAAGCCCTCCCCAATGGAGAGGGCCGTCCCCTAATGCGTGATGCGTCAGCTCACTAGAGCGTTACCGTCCTGCAAGACAAGCCGCGAGATCCGCCTCAGCGGTGGAAATTCCCTGTAGGTTGTAGGTTTGCGAGAGCAACTCAAAGACACGGGGCGAGATGAACGCGGGCAGAGTTGGGCCAAGGCGAATGTTGCGAATCCCTAAATGGAGAAGGGTTAGCAGAATCGAGACGGCTTTCTGCTCATACCAGGACAGAACCATCGAGAGGGGCAGTTGATTGACATCCGTGTCAAAGGCATCGGCCAAGGCCAAGGCGATTTGGATGGCGGAGTAGGCATCATTGCATTGCCCCACATCCATCAGTCGCGGTAAGCCGCCAATTTCCCCTAAGTCTTTGTCAAAGAAACGGAATTTGCCACAGGCCAGGGTCAAGACGATACAGTCATCGGGCACGTTTTCCACGAACTCCGTGTAGTAGTTGCGTCCTGATTTTGCTCCATCACAGCCTCCCACGAGGAAGAAGTGACGAATCTGACCCCCCTTGACTGCGTTGATAACCGTATCAGCCACTCCTAAGACGGCATTACGAGCAAAGCCAGTGGTGACGGTTCGCAGTTCTGGTGTCTCTGGGAAACCGGGTAGGGCTAGGGCCCGCTCAATTACAGGAGAGAGATCCTCACGGGTCAGATGGGGAAGATGGGGATAGCCCACTGCCCCGAGGGTGAAGACGCGATCCTCGTAGTTGGCGTTGGGGGGCATGAGGCAGTTGGTGGTCATCAGAATCGGACCGGGGAAGGCGGAAAACTCCTGGGGTTGGTTCTGCCATGCGGTTCCATAGTGACCGTAGAGATGGGGATAGGTTTGTTTGAGGCGGGGATAGCCATGGGCGGGAAGCAGTTCGCCGTGGGTGTATACATCAATGCCTTTGCCCGCTGTCTGTTGTAGCAGGGCTTCGACGTCTTTGAGGTCATGCCCGGAAATGAGGATGGCTTTGCCTTGGCGTGGGGTGATCGGGACGCTGGTGGGAACAGGATGACCGTAAGCCCCGGTGTTGGCGGCATCGAGGAGTTCCATGGCCAGGAGGTTGATTTCTCCAAGTTTCAGGGCTAAGGTCACCCAATCGTTGAGGGTGAGATCTCGTCGTCCCAAGGCGGCTAGGGCATCGTAAAAGTAGTCATAGACGCGATCGCTCTCTTGTCCGAGTTCGGCGGCATGATGGGCGTAGGCGGCAATTCCTTTTAAGCCATAGAGAACGGTGAGTTTGAGGGAGAAGATGTCAACGTCGCCCGAGCCTTGGCTGATAAACTCATATTCGGCTTCTTTGCCCTGTTGGATGAGAGTATTGCGATCGCCAGCAGGCTGAAAGTAGGCTACGTCAGACCAGGGATGGTTCTTGGGCAATTGCTGTTGGAGGAACTCTCGCAGTTCCACGGTTTCTTGGATATAAGCGGCAAAGCGATCGCCGTCGAAGTTGACGTTAGTTAGGGTGGCGAAGAGGGCTTCACAGGCGAAACGGTTGGCGGTGGGCAGATTCAGGTTGGCGGAACGAGCCTCGATGACCACTTCGGCGAGTCCTCGCAGGGCATGGGTGAGGAGGTCTTGTAAGGCGTCAACCTCGGGGCTTTTACCGCACGCTCCCCAGTTGAAACAGCCTTCGCCTCGGGTGGTTTGTTCACATTGGCTACAAAACATGATGGTACATCCCTCGCTGATTGCTTGGTTTTAGCTTAGGCTGGGGATTGGGGGTGTGTCTTTGACTTGGATCAAGAAGGCAGTAGGCGGGAGAAGGCAAGAGGCAAGAGGCAAGTCCGTTCTCCGTTCTCCGTTCTCCGTTCTCCGTTCTCCGTTCTCCGTTCTCCGTTCTCCGTTCTCCGTAGAGGCAAGAGGCAAGAGGCAAGAGGCAAGAGGCAAGAGGCATAACCCACCCCTGCCTGTCTCAGGAGGGGAAGAAAAGACGTAGGGGCATCTCCTTGTGGGTGCGCTCTTTGGGGAGCCGGGAACAGGTGGAAGGGTTGGGAGGTCTAGTGCTGGTAATCGGCTCTTGGGTGCTTATTAGCGGATACAACCTTAAAATCACTTGACAGCATGGGCAAGTTTGTCCAGAGTTTATTGTTTATGATTAAGTTTTGCTAAGATTGGGTCTAAAAATGCCAGAAATTCGAGATTTTTTAAGCAACGTCGACCTGTTTGAGAGGTTGCCAGAATCCCAAATTCATGCTATAGCAACTATTGCTAAATCCTTGCAGTATGACAAAGGGGAGACGATTTTTTTTGAGGGTGATCGCTGTTTGGGCTTCTTTATAGTTCAGTCGGGACGAGTGAAAGTCTATAAAGCCTCTGCCGATGGCAAAGAACAGATCTTACATTGGTTTGAAACGGGCGATCGCTTCGCAGAAGTGCCAGCATTTGATGGGGGGCGTTATCCAGCTTCCGCCTCAGCTCTGGAGATGACCAACCTGATTCTGATTCCCAGTCAAGCCCTGCTGGCGTTGGTAGAACAATATCCGAGCTTGGCCTTTAATTTATTGGCGGGTTTGTCACGAAATTTACGCCGCTTCGCTAATCTTATTGATACTCTATCCCTTAAAGATGTCTCCAGCCGCTTGGCGGGGTACTTACTCGATTTGAGCGATCGCCAAGAGTCTAACCCCGTTGAACTGGATTTGGCAAAGGGACAGTTGGCGGCATTTTTGGGGACAATTCCCGAAACCTTATCGCGAACGTTTGCCAAACTCACTCAGGCGCAATTGATTGAAATGGAGGCAAGACAGGTTAAAATTTGCGATCGCGAGGGACTACAGCGTTTAGCCGCCGGAGACAAATAACTCAATTGCTCCCCCCGCCTTCTCATGTTTCCATAAAACAAATTTTCGGTTAAGATAGCCATCAACCTCAAATCAAACGGATCTAACGTTGCTCCGGTCACGTTCTAGTGGTGCAGTCTATCCCCATTAGTACGCGTAAATCTAGTTTCGTATCCTCAATGTTTAGCTGGCTCACGGCTCCAACCAACTCTGTTGCTGGGAATCAACTTCCCCGGCTTAAGTTACCCCGACTCCTCAGTGTTTTAGAGGTTTGGGGGTTCGGCTTAAGTGGTTTATTGCTGTGGCTTGGGACTGGCCCAGCGTCTAATGCTGACTTAGGACAACCGCTAATTTGGGTTTGGCTCGTCGCCACGGTCATTGGCGTTCTCTACAATCTCCAGGTCAAATATTTGGGCAGCCAATATCCAAATGTATCCGGGGGAACGCCAAATTACATCACGAAACTCCTGGATAATCACCCCTTTTTGGCCCGGTATGGAGCCATTGGCTACTTTTTGGGCTGGGTTTCCGTTCCCTCAATGAATGGCATTGTTCTAGCAGGGTTAATTGCTGCCAATCTAGACACCCTGGGGATTGAGGCTCCTGAAGGCTTGTTAAGGATTATTTTTACGGCTCTTCCCTTCATCGTTGCCTATAGTGGCACTCGGGCCATTAGTATCCTACATCTGTTTTTTGTCTTGCCGGCGGTGGGATTTTTCCTGGTGTTTTGTACCCAGGGCCTAGGTTGGTTAGCCATCTCCCCCAACAGTCCCGGATTTTTCCCCAGTCAGTGGCAACCGCTCGGGGTGGGAGATTGGGCCAAGTGGTATTTTTTGGCGGTGTATGCGGCCTATGGCTGTGAAACGGCTTCGGTGTTTGTAGCCGACAATAAAAAACCTCATAAAACCCTTCGCAGTCTCACCTTTGCCGCAATTCTTCTGCCGATTATCTACACAGGAGCCTCTTGGTTACTGATGCGGTTGGCCAGTAACCCGGAGTTGGGAAGTAATACCTTTGTGCAGTTGGTGGCCGTGTCTCGTCCGTTTTGGGGTAATGCGGCCCCTGTTTTGGTGACGTTTCTTATTGCTTCAGGCTGTCTCCTGAGTTCAGCGACGGCGGTGGCCCTGACTCCTCGGGTTCTCTATCAACTGTCGCGCGATCGCTATCTATCACCAGTTTTCGCGGTGGTGTCTCGGCGGGGAGCCTTTGGCCCCGGTTTGAGTTTTACCTTTGCTCTGAGTCTTCTGTGTTTGTTGTGGGGGGACGTAGAACGGGTGGTGATGGTGACGGGAACGGGGTATCTCTCCAGTACCATGATGCTGCATTTGGGAATGTGGCTCAAACGGGGGACTCGTAGCTCTTGGCTGCCTCGCTGGTCCTTAGGGTTCTTCCTCTTAGAAGCCATGGTGTTGGTTGTGGGAGGACTGATGTGGAGTGGTGTGGATTTGTTGCTGGGGTTAGCCTTTCCCGTTGTGGTTCTGCTGTTTGACGCGGCGATCGCCCGCAATCGCTTGTTTCTGTTTCAAAGCGATTGGTGGATTCGTCTCTACCATAAGCAACTGGGGGAGAATTTCCAGAACTTCGTGGCGGTTCAGGTGGGGGTACTGTTACTGCTTCTCTGTGGGGCCGCTTTTCTGAGTTGGCAAGGCCAAGTTTGGATCATGTCGGCGACGAATCCAACGGCGTTGGCGGATGTCTCGGCGAATTTGCTGGTGTTGCTGTTGCTGACGGTGGGGTTTGTTGGGGTGGCGATCGCCTGTTGGACGAGTTTACCCCAGGCCGAGGCGATCGTGGAAACCCGCGATCGCGCTCAGTTGCTCTTCCGTATTGCCGATGATGC
This sequence comes from Sodalinema gerasimenkoae IPPAS B-353, assembly GCF_009846485.1. Lineage (GTDB taxonomy): Bacteria > Cyanobacteriota > Cyanobacteriia > Cyanobacteriales > Geitlerinemataceae > Sodalinema > Sodalinema gerasimenkoae. The sequence continues at coordinate 3,065,105 of NZ_ML776472.1, read as the reverse complement.
CATCATGGTTCTGGATAGTCAGGGCATGATTCGGGAGGTGAACCCCGCCGCGAGTGCCTTATTCAATTTGCCGGGATTTGAACTCCTAACACGACCCCTCTGGGAGTATTTACCCGGTTTCCCGAGAGTAATTGAGACGGCCCCTCGCATTAGTGAACAGGATTTTAAGCGAGGCCCAGACTCAGGAACCGTGGAAGTGGGGATCTCGGTGTTGGAAACAGAGGCCTCTCGGGAATATCTGGCGATTTTGCGAGATGTCACAGAGCAAAAACAGGCGAAAGAGGCCCTACGGCAATCGGAAGAGCGACTGCGGAATTGGGCCACGGAACTCGAACAGCGGGTTCAGGAACGCACCGCCGAACTGCAAGAGGCGATGGAGTTGGCTGATGCGGCAAACCATGCCAAAAGCGACTTTCTGGCCAGCATGAGTCATGAGTTGCGCACTCCCCTGAATGGGATTTTAGGCTATGCCCAAATTTTACAGCGATCGGCAAAACTCACAGGACAGGATCTTCATGGGGTCGAGATTATCCAGCAATGTGGGGCCCACCTGCTGACGTTGATTAACGATATTTTGGACTTGTCGAAAATCGAAGCTGGGAAGATGGAACTTCACCCCAATGCGTTTCATTTTCCGGCGTTTTTACAGGGGGTGGTAGAAATTTGCCGGGTGCGATCGCAAGGGAAACAGATTGACTTCTTCTATGTCGCTGATCCCCATCTCCCCACGGGAGTCAAAGCCGATGAAAAACGCTTACGGCAAGTCTTAATCAATCTCCTGGGGAATGCCATCAAATTCACCCCAAAGGGAAATGTCTGCTTTAAGGTCTCGGTCTTAACTTCCCAAAACTCTGAGGGGGAGTCGAGTTCGTTAACCGACGCGTCATGTTACCGGGTTGAGTTTGAGATTACCGATACGGGGGTGGGGATGACCCCAGAACAACTTGAGAAAATTTTTCTTCCCTTTGAACAAGTCGGGGAAGGTAAACGGCAATCAGAAGGAACTGGCTTGGGGTTAGCGATTACTCGGCAAATTTTGGAGTTAATGGATAGTCCCATTGAGGTAAGTAGTACCCCCAATCAGGGCAGTCAGTTTAGTTTTGTCGCCACCTTAGAACGGGCCGATGACTGGGTGAACTCCGCCACTCAGTCGGATTTAGGTAAAATTATTGGCTATGAGGGCGATCGCCTAACTCTTCTTGTGATTGATGATCGCTGGGAAAATCGCTCAGTCATCGTGAATCTTCTCACACCCCTCGGGTTCACCGTCATTGAAGCGGAGGAAGGAGGACAAGGACTGAATATGGTTCTTGAGGAACGCCCAAATTTAGTGATTACCGACCTCGCCATGCCAGGAATGGACGGCTTTACCTTCTTGAAACATCTACGCGAGCATCCTGAGATTAAGGCAACGCCCACCATTGTCTCCTCGGCGAGTGTTCTGGCCATTGATCAACATAAGAGTTTAGCCGCAGGGGGAGATGACTTTCTCCCTAAACCTGTCCAAGCGGATGAACTTCTACAAAAGATCGCCAACACGATCGATATCTCTTGGATGTATGAGAAGGAGGATTCAGCAGTCGTGACGGCTCAAACCCCGCCTCAATGTAGCCTAGGAGATAGCCTACAAAATCCGCCTCTTGAGGAGGTTGAGAAATTACTAGATCTGGCTCGACAAGGACTATTAAATCGAATTGTTGATGAGGTGCAGCAATTGCGGCAACAAAACCCAAACTATCAAGATTTTTCCGATCGCGTTCAACATTTAGCCCAGGAATTTAAGATGAAGCAGATTCGTGATCTATTAGAGAGCATTGTTGAGCAGTAGCTCAATTCAAGTCAGTTCCGTCAACCTCTTGAGATAGGCTGCCGCTAAAATCAGGCACAACTGCTGCTCTGGACACATCCTCTACAGCTCTGAAAATGTACCATTGAATTAGCCGAAACTGTATCAAGACTCTATCGAGCTTGAGGAGTACCGTTCTATTTTGTCGTTTTTCTGTAACCCCAATCACAAGTTACCAGAAAAACATGAAATCTTTAGCCAAGGAGTTAAGTTTTATGCTAAAAAGGGGGATAAACCATAATAAGCAGCATAGAAACTGATCTAGCTTTACGGCCAGTTTACTATTTTTAGAGATTTGGTTTAGGGAGCATTGCTATGCAGCTCTGAACTTTAGTTGTTTTGGGTTACGCTTAAAAACTTGCTGTCACCTTTTTAATTCCAGTTTATGTCGAATTCCGAGTCTGATATCATTTTAGTGGTCGATGATACTCCAACAAATTTAGCAGTATTATCAGAAGCTCTCACCACGGCTCACTATCAAGTTGCAGTCGCTCTTGACGGTGAAACGGCATTGGAACAGGTGAGTTATAAACCGCCCCATCTCATTTTACTAGATGTGATGATGCCGGGGATTGATGGGTTTGAAACCTGTCGTCGCCTCAAGGCCAATCCTGACACTGCTGATATTCCCATTATTTTTACCACCGCTCTCTCGGATACAGTGGACAAGGTGAAGGGACTCAATTTGGGTGCAGTCGATTATATTACGAAGCCCTTTCAGCAGGAGGAAGTGTTGGCCCGGATTAAGGTGCATCTTCAGCTCTATCATCTTAATCACAACTTAGATGCTCAAGTTAAGGAGCGAACGGCACAACTATCTGAGGCATTAGAGAGTTTACAGCAAGCTCAATTGCAACTGGTACAACGTGAAAAACTGTCCTCCTTGGGGCAATTAGTGGCCGGTGTAGCCCATGAAATCAATAATCCGGTCAACTTCATTCACGGGAATCTCATTCATGCCAAAGAGTATATTGCGGATTTACTAGCTCTCGTCAATCTCTATCAAGAGTCCACCCCAGAGGTAACTCCGGAGGTGAGAGCATTTGCTGATGAAATTGATTTTGATTTTGTCAAGGAAGATTTACCAAAATTAGTCAAGTCTATGGAAGTGGGTGCAGGGCGGATTCAGGGCATTATTTCCTCCCTAAAAAACTTTTCTCGGACGAATGACCAGGAATTTAATGAGACGAATGTTCATGAGGGGATTGAGAGTACCTTATTGATTTTAAGTAACCGCCTTAAAGCCAAGTCCTTTCGACCTCAGATTGAGGTGAGAAAGCAGTATGGGGAGTTACCCTTGATTGACGGCTGTAGTGGACAACTCAATCAGGTATTTACCAATATCCTCAGTAATGCCATTGATGCGTTAGACGAATCTGCGGGAAATCAGGGACAAGATTGGCACCCCTATATCGAGATTCACACCTCGCTGAGGGGAGAGATGGCCGCCATTACCATGAGTAATAATGGGAGCAGTATTCCCCCGGAGGTGCAAGAACATCTCTTTGATGCCTTTTTCACCACTAAACCTCAAGGAAAAGGGACGGGGATGGGGTTATCCATTAGCCATCAAATCATTACCCAGAAGCATGGCGGTCGTCTAAGCTGTGAGGTGGAGGGCGATCGCGTTGGCTTTATCATTGAGATCCCTGTGCAGCAGCGTCTCACCCCTCCTTCCCGAGAACCCCAAACGGCAAGCCATTAATGAATCCCTGATGAGTCCATTTTCCCAGGCCCCCAGCCGCAGCCAAATTCTCCAGGAAGCCCTAAATCTAGGGTTTCATCGTGTGGGTATTGCGGCGGTGACAGCGGAGCCGGATCAGGCGGAAGTCGAGGCGGTGACTCATCTCCAACGCTGGTTAAATCAGGGCCATCAGGCGGATATGGCTTGGATGGCGAACCCCAAACGCCAGGATATCCGGCAAGTGTTACCGGATGTGCGATCGGTGATTGCAGTGGCTGTGAACTACTACACGGAGCATTCCCAACCGGAGGAGGAAGATGGGGCGAGAATCTCCCGTTACGCCTGGGGACGGGATTATCATAAGGTTCTCCATCGTCGGCTGAAACAACTCTGTCGTTGGCTAGAGAACTGCGATCCCGAGATTCAGGCGAAATACTATGCCGATACGGGCCCCGTTCAGGATAAGTTTTGGGCCCAACAGGCTGGGATTGGTTGGATTGCTAAAAATGGCAATGTCATTACCCGAGAGTATGGCTCCTGGGTGTTCCTCGGGGAAGTGGTGACGAATCTTCCTCTGGAGGGCGATCGCCCCCATACAGACCATTGTGGCACCTGTACACGCTGTATTGAAGCCTGTCCCACGGCGGCGATCGTTCGGCCTGCGGTGGTGGATGCTAACCGCTGTTTGGCCTATCACACTATTGAAAACCGCAGCGATCGCCTCCCGGAAGACATTGCCAAGAACCTCAACGGCTGGGTAGCTGGCTGTGACATTTGCCAAGAGGTTTGTCCCTGGAATCAGCGATTTGCTAAACCCACGGATGTGGAGGAGTTTCAGCCTTATCCCCAAAATCAAAACCCGAAACTCTCTGAGTTGGCCCAGCTGAGCGAGGACGATTGGGATCAACGGTTCCGGGCCTCGGCCTTACGACGGATTAAACCCGCCATGTGGCGACGTAACAGTCAACAGGCTCAAACCCCGCCTGATTAAAGACGAGGTTTGAGAGTGGAGGTTTAGACTAACTTGCCTGAACAATCAGCTCTTGAATTAGCCATTTAGCCATTCAATTAGCCATTGACTGGGGCCGGCTCATTGGCGTTGCGAGAGCGACGGCGAGTCAGGGAATTAAACAGCATCTGGCCGATGGCTTTAATCAGATTCCCTTCGAGTTCTTCAAACATAACCATGTTCAGTTTGAAGGCATCATTGGCTTCATCGACAATGCGAGCGGCTTGAGCGTCATCAATGGGGAGACTATCCATGGCTTGACGATACTCGGCCTTAAAGGCTTTCTCATCAGGAATCTCGGCGAACTCGTAAAATGCCGTTCCCTGGCCATCCTGTAACCCCATGGCGTCCTGGGCAATTTTTTTGAGAATCTGTCCGCCGGAGAGATCCCCTAAATAGCGGGTGTAGCAATGAGCCACCAACAGTTCCGGTTCAGTGTTGGAGATGTCGCGGATGCGGTTAACATAGCCTTGTCCTCCCTCGGTAGGCTGCACCACCTCACGCCAGTTGGAGCCAAAGTAATAGTTAAGATCCTGTTCTAAACTCTCTTTTCGGTTCAGTTGAGGATAGTGGAGTTTTGACAAGACAGGATGCTCCCGGTGGCGTTCCATCTCCTCTTCCATGGCAGAGTAGACGAAATAGAAGTTTGCCGCTAGCTTCCGATAGGAGTTTTTCTCCACGGTTCCTTTGAGGAAACATTTGATAAAGCCCACGTTTTCGGCCATGGTGTGGGACTTTTTCGTGCCTTCCCGGAGTTTTGTCGCGAGATTACTGGTCATACTAAAATTAAGAATGCTATAATTTTCGGTTCGGCGTATCGATGACGACGTGCCGTTACGGACAAGACGGACAACAGAAGTCGCGCAAAATTGAGACAAAACGCCTAATCTGCTTAAATCAGCCTAGATCGATTTGATGAGAATTTTTATTAAGAATTTTTAACCCACAGGTCACGACATCGCCCAAGCCAAGGGGGTTCAAGATGCCCTGAAGCCTATCCGCCTGAGGCGGGGGGCTGGCATGACTTGGAAACTAGCTCAATTGCGCCTAAGATGGGGGGATACAGGATTGTCTGACCCCTCGTTGAGCCTTCTCTATCGTGAAACTCGCTGGTTGTTTATCAGTTCTACTGCTGACCCTGCCCCCCCTCAGCTACAGTAGCTTGGCGGCTCCTCTGACGGAATCCCCCGTTAGACATTCGGTTCGGGGAATTGATCCCCTCTGTCGTCAAGTTTCCTCCAGCCTAGAGCAGGGACTCTCGATCCGCGTTGATCCCCGTCCTGATGCCCGTTCCATCGCCAACGTAGCCCCTAACGAACGTCTGCGTTTAATGCCCGACGCCGAGGAAATTCGGGGGCCAGAAGGCAATATCTGGTTAGCGGTGAGTTTTCCCGCTGAGGGCTATGTGGACAATGGCCCCCTAGGAAGCACTCATCTCAACCCCTGTGAAGCCTTTGTTTGGGGATCTCAATTGCCGTCAACCTCAGGGGCTAGCACATCTCAACGGCTCGATACTCCCTCCCAGAGCGATTCGGGCAGTTCCTGTCGTCGCGTTATTCAACCAGAAGGCTTAACCGTTCGTCAATCTCCCTCCTTGAATGGCTCAGTGTTGGGGGGGGTTGATGTTGAGGAAACCCTGCGAATTCGTTTACCCTTGCGGACTATTGTCGCCTCAGATGGTCGTGAATGGGTCGAAATCACCGCTCCGTTTGATGGCTATGTCTCCAATGGCTTTGGGGATGGAGTCAGTAATCTAGGACTCTGTCGATAATCCGTGACTGATATTTTAATTCTCTCCAACGGCCCAGGGGAAGTGACTACCTGGGTGCGTCCCGTGGTGCAAGAAATTCGGCGACAATTTCCCCAGGCCAGACTTTCGGTGGTTCTTTCTCCCTGTCCCCACGCCAGCGGCCGGGAGGCGGCGATCGCCCGCAGTTATCCTGACGTTGATCGCGTCCAAGCGGCCGAAGACTTTTGGCCCTTTCTCCTCCGGGGCAAAACCGCCGAGAACTGGGATTGGAGCGATGAGGGAGTCGTGTTGTTCCTGGGGGGCGATCGCCTGTTTCCCGTTCTTATCGGGCGACGACTCGGCTACCGCATCGTGGTCTATGCCGAATGGCACGGACAATGGTATCCCTGGGTCGATCGCTTTGCTATGGCCACCCCCGAGGCGATCGCCCAGGCCCCCCCTCGCTACCGTCATAAACTCTATGCCGTCGGCAATCTCATGGCCGATGCCGGAGTGATGCGATCGCCCCTCCCCCCCATAGACAGCCAGCATCCCGGCCGCATCGGCTTTCTCCCCGGTTCCAAACCCCTCAAACTCAGCCTTGGGGTTCCCCTCACCCTAGAAATTGCCGACTATCTCGGGCAACAGCGTCCCGAACTGGAGTTCGTCATTCCCGTTGCCCCCAGTTTAGACCTCGACCAACTCGCCGCCTACGCCAATCCTGACCAGAATTCCACCCTAGCCGCCCTAAACTGGACCTCAGCCCAACTCATCCACCACCAAGGTCATCCCTACCTAAAAACCCGCCAAGGAACCCGCCTGAAGTTACATCAAGAGGTTCCCCCCCACAATCTCCTAAAGCAGTGTCATCTCTGCATCACCACCGTCGGAGCCAACACCGCCGAACTAGCGGCCCTGGGGGTTCCCATGGTCGTTCTACTGCCCACCCATCGCCTCGATGTGATGCGGGCCTGGGATGGCCTACCGGGACTGTTAGCCAATCTTCCCGGACTCGGCTCAGGCTTCACGACGCTCTTTAGTTGGCTAACCTGGCAATGGCTGCAACGACAATCCGGCGGAACCCGTCTGGCCTGGGCCAACATCTGGGCCGGTGAACAGATTGTGCCAGAGTTCCTCGGACAATTTCCCCCCAGTGCGATTGGCGACACTGTCCTAGATTTCCTAGATCATCCCCAAAAACTCGAACAGATGCGACAAAAGCTGCGTCAGGTCTCCGGTTCCGGCGGTGCGGCGGAAAAAATTGTCAATTTGCTTGATTTTGGGAGAAGGCAGTAGGCACTGGGCAATAGACAATAGGCAAGGTTTTCCCTCTACCTCCTCCACTTCCTCTACCTCTGTGACTGAAGTGGTTCCCCTACTGCCTGTCTTCCCCTACTGCCTGTCTTCCCCCTGTTCCCTGTTCCCCTACTGCCTACTGCCTTCCTCCCTTCTGTGATAAGCTAAGCCTTGGCAATTTAAAACTATTTTTAGAAGGAAGCGTTAATAATGACGGGTTCAGCGGAGATTCCCTACCTCTTGAGAGCGGCGCGGGGTGAAGCCCTGGAGCGTCCCCCAGTTTGGATGATGCGACAGGCAGGACGCTACATGAAAGCCTATCGCGACTTGCGTGAAAAATATCCCAGTTTTCGGGAACGCTCCGAGATTCCCGAGGTGGCGATCGAGGTGTCTCTGCAACCCTGGCGAGCCTTCAAACCCGATGGGGTGATTCTTTTCTCCGATATCGTCACTCCCCTGCCGGGGATTGGCATTGAAATGGATATTGCCGAGGGGAAAGGGCCCATTATTGATCCCCCCATTCGCTCCCTAGAACAAGTGGAGAACTTGCATCCCCTCGATCCAGATGAGTCATTACCTTTTATTAAACCGATTCTGACGACACTGCGGCAGGAAGTGAATAACGAAGCCGCTGTGTTGGGTTTTGTGGGCGCTCCCTGGACTCTGGCGGCCTATGCCGTGGAAGGGAAAGGCTCCAAGACCTATTCTGTGATTAAGAATATGGCCTTCTCGGAACCCACCATGCTGCATCGCTTACTGGAGAAACTCTCCGATGCGATCGCCACCTATGTCCGCTATCAAATTGATTGTGGCGCTCAAGTGGTGCAGATGTTTGACTCCTGGGCTGGACAACTGAGTCCCCAAGATTACGATACCTTTGCCCTGCCCTATCAGAAACGGGTCTTTGAGCAGGTGCGTCAAACTCACCCCGACACCCCCTTAATCCTCCTGGTCACCGGGAGCGGTGGCTTGTTAGAACGGATGGGGCAATCTGGGGCCAATATCGTCAGTGTCGATTGGACGGTGGATATGGCTGAGGCTCGCCAACGCTTGGGGAGTGAGATTCATGTGCAGGGGAACCTCGATCCGGGTGTGTTGTATGGTTCTAAGGACTTCATCCGCGATCGCATCCTCGACACGATTCGCAAGGCTGGTAACCGGGGTCATATCCTAAACTTAGGTCACGGTGTTCTCCCGAATACCCCCGAGGAAAATGTGGCGTTCTTCTTTGAAACCGCCAAACAGGCCGATCAGCTATTGGCGACGGCTTGACGTGATGTAACGCCGCTGAACCGGGCCGCCGTGGCCCGGGCCAGCCGACTTCCCAGCGATACTACGCTGATTCTTCCTGTCGTTTCTCCACCCTTAATGCTTGCTGATGAAACGAGTCCTCCTCACCGGAGCGAGTGGCTGTATCGGTCACTATATCGCTGAAACCCTGATCGCTCAGAGTGATTGTGAACTGTATTTGTTTGTTCGCGATCGCCAAAAGCTGAACCTAGATCTAGAGCGGCGATCGGGGATTCATATCTTGGAGGGGGACTTACGAGACATTCATCAGTTCCGAGAGGTTCTAGAAACCATTAACTGCGCCATTCTCACCGCTGCTGCCTGGGGAGGCTCTAAAGAAACCTTTGACATCAATGTCACCAAAACCTGTATGCTGATGCACCTCCTGGATCAGGAGACCTGTGAACAGGTGATTTACTTCTCCACCGCCAGTATCCTCGATCGCAACAGCGAGATTCTGCGCGCGGCAGCCCACATGGGAACCGACTATATCCGCTCTAAGTATGATTGTCTCAATCAACTGCACCGGATGCCCATTGCCGATCGCCTGACGGTTCTCTTTCCCACCATTGTCTTAGGGGGAGATGAGAACAAACCCTACTCCCACGTCTCTGCGGGCCTCCCTGAAGTCAGCAAGTGGCTCAATCTCGCTCGCTTTATCAGTGTTGAGGGCAGTTTTCACTTCATTCATGCCCAGGATATCGCCGAAGTCACCAAATATCTGCTAGAGAACCCTCCCTCAGAACGTCGTCACTATGTATTGGGGACCGAACCCTACACCGTCGATCGCGCAGTGAGTGAACTCTGTCGCTATTTCGACAAACGCATTTACTTTCGCTTTCGCCTCAATCGCTGGCTGACGGACGTGATGGTGGAATGTCTGGTGCGTCTAGGAGTCGTTCAGATGGCCGCGTGGGATCGGTTTTGTTTAGAGTACCGAGACTTTACCTATACCGATGCCGTAACCGGTCAAGATTTTGATTGTCCAGTCCATTGTGCAACCCTAACCGATGCTCTCAAAGAACGCGGACTAGGACAAACCTCACCAAGCAAAGCGCCGTTACCCCCTGAGGATTCACCAGAAGATTAAGAAAATCATAGATTTCTTTAATTTTGACGAACTCTCGTTTAAAATTGTGACGTGCTTTACAGATAGACGGTTCATTTTCGTCAGTTACAGTCCCCCTCATTGTTAAATACAAATAAGAGTCTGAAGGTCAGTTTTCCGCAGGCTCAGGTCTGTTGGCACGAAATTTGAGCTGTCCAACTGTCCACTGCAAGCTATCAACTGTCCCCCGCAAATTGTTGAGAATTAGTTATCTATGTTAGCCTGACATAAACCCTTGAGGAACTCCGTTTTTATGCAGGTTTTATTAGTATACCCTCGTTTTCCACAAAGTTTTTGGTCATTCGATAAGGCAATGGAACTGGTAGGGCGCAAAGCCGTTCTACCGCCTTTGGGGTTAATCACCGTTGCCGGAATTTTACCGGAACGCTGGGAACTGAAGCTCGTTGATTGCAACATCCGAGACATTAGCGAAGCGGAATGGGACTGGGCTGATTTAGTCATCCTCTCGGGCATGATTGTGCAGAAAGACGATATGCACGCCCATGTCGCTGAGGCCAAGCGTCGCCAGAAACCCGTGGCGGTTGGCGGTCCCTACCCCACCTCCTTACCCCAAGAACTAGAAGCCGTGGGGGCTGACTTCCTCATCTTGGATGAGGGAGAACTCACCCTCCCCATGTTTGTCGAAGCCGTTGAACGGGGAGACACCTCGGGAACCTTCCGTTCCGAGATCAAACCCGATGTCACCGACACTCCCATTCCTCGCTACGACTTGCTAGAACTGGACGCTTACGACAATATGTCCGTGCAGTTCTCCCGAGGTTGCCCCTATCAATGCGAATTTTGTGACATCATCGTTCTCTATGGTCGTAAACCCCGCACCAAAGAGCCACAACAACTGATTGGGGAACTCGAACGCCTCTATGACTTGGGTTGGCGTGGCCCCGTGTTTATGGTGGATGACAACTTCATCGGCAATAAACGCAACGTCAAACGGCTCTTGCGAGAGTTGCAACCCTGGATGCAGGCCAAAGGCTTCCCCTTCCACTTCAGTACCGAAGCCTCGGTGGATTTAGCCAATGACGAGGAGTTGATGGAGTTGATGATGGAGTGCAACTTCAGCAGCGTCTTCCTGGGGATTGAAACCCCCGACGCCGATAGTTTATCCCTCACCAAGAAATTTCAGAACACCCGAGATCCTCTCCTTGGGGCCGTCAAACGCATTAATGAAACCGGAATGCGGGTGATGGCGGGCTTTATTATCGGTTTTGACGGCGAGAAAGCTGGAGCGGGCGATCGCATCGTCGAGTTTGTGGAACAGACGGCCATTCCCACCGCCATGGTGAGTATGTTGCAAGTCTTACCCAACACCGCCTTGATGACGCGCCTGAAAAAAGAAGGGCGACTGGTAGAAGACATGGGAGGTTCGGGGAATCAGAACAACCTCATGAACTTTATCCCCACCCGGCCCATCGAAGACATTGCACGGGAATACGTCAGCGCCTTCTATAAACTCTACGACCCCTTGCAATATCTCAATCGGGTCTATCGTCATTTTATGTCCATGGCTGAACCGCGCCATGTGGCATCCAATCGCGGTAAAACCACACCCAAGATTGTCAAAGCCGCGATGACGATTCTATGGCGACAAGGGGTCGTGCGTTCGACTCGTTGGGCATTTTGGCATCATCTGTTCAACATTTACCGTCACAAACCCCGCTTGCTGGTGAACTATCTCGTCTCCTGCGCCTTGCTTGAGCACTTTGTCGAATATCGAGAAATCGTGCGTCGGGACATTGAACAGCAACTGCAAGCCTATCTCCAGCGACAAACCCAACTGGCTCAGGAACAGGAGGAACCCGTTGCTGTGGGAAGCGCCAGTCAAAGCTAATTAAGACGAATCGCCGACACCCACAGGGACAACGATTAAGATGGGGGAGCGTTCACCTGCTCCTCCATTTTCATCTGGAATTTTGTCATGAAAGTGTCCCCCTTTGCGCCCCTGTCTCTGTTGCTACTGCTGAGTGTGTCTCCCTCAGCGAGTCTGGCCCAAATTATCCCAGATCAGACCCTTCCCAATCCCTCTCAGGTGATTCCCGAGGGGAACCAACTACGCCTCCAGGGGGGAACTTCAGCCGACGGGAATCTCTTTCATAGTTTTGAGCAGTTCTCAATTCCCAGTGGGAGTGAGGCTATTTTTGAGAATGGCCCCGAGATTCAACGCATCTTTAGCCGCGTCACTGGGGAGTTTCCTTCAACCTTAGATGGCCGCCTCTCCAGCCAGGGAACTGCCGATTTGTTTCTCCTCAACCCCAATGGCATTCTGTTTGGTGACAATGCCCAATTGAACCTAGGTGGCTCATTTTACGCCAGTAGTGGTGAATTTATTGAATTTGCCGATGGTCGTCGCTTTAGTGCCGCCACACCCTCATCTAGCATCCTCTCCGTGAGCGTTCCGGTGGGGTTGGGGTTCGGCTCCAATCCGGGGCCAGTGGTCAATCGCTCTCAAGCCTTGAATGAGCAGGGGGAGACTGTCGGTTTGAGCCTCAATCCGGGGGCCAGCTTGGGCCTGAGTGGGGGTCAGGTGGAGATGCCGGGGGGACGGGTGACGGTACGGGATGGTCAGGTGGCCTTGGCCACAGTGGCTGAGGGCCAATTGTCTTTGAGGATGGATGAGGGACTCGCATCGGGCCAAGTGGTGGGGCGGATTCTGCTGACGGATGGGGCTATCGTCGATACCAGTGGCCCCGCAGGAGGGGGGATTTGGGTTCTGGGCGATCGCCTCCGGGTTCAAAACGACTCGCAAATGTTGGCTGATACCTCTGGAGCGGGGAATGGCCAGGGAATTTATCTGAATCTGGGGGATTTGGTGGTGATTGATAATTCCCTAATTTCCACATCGAGTTTTGGGTCCGGGCGATCAGGAAATCTCAATGTGTTAGCGGAGCGGATCACCATTGATGGGGCCGGGGATTTGCAGTCAAGTTTAGAGCGCCTGTTTGCCCTAGAGGTCATTGAAAAACCTCAACAGGTGGGGATTGGCTTATATGCGATGGCCTTCGCTGAGGGGATGGCGGGAGATATTAACCTGCGGGCTGATTCTCTGCAACTGACCAATGCCTCGTTTATCTCCACCACAACGGTGGCGGAAGGACAGGGAGGAGTGATCAATGCTGAGATTACGAATGCTCTGTTATTAGATGGCTCTCAGATGATTGCTGAAACCCTGGGGAATGGTAATGCTGGGGCGGTGAATCTACGGGCTGGCAATATTATTATCCGGGATGGTGGGGGAATTTTTGTCTCCACCTTTCGGGATGGGGATGGGGGAACAGCCAATCTCCAGGCTCGCGATACCATCGAGCTTACCGGGACAACTCCCAATGGCTTGTTTAATTCCGGGATTGGCTCTAATGCGTTTTCCGAGGCGACGACTCGCGCCGGAACCATTAACTTGGATGCCCGAGAGATTATTCTACGGGATGGGGGGTCTATTGGAACGGTGACCTTTGGGGCGGCCCAAGCTGGGACGATTGTAATTCGGTCTCGCGATCGCGTCGAAGTGAGTGGTCTCAGTGCGGAGGGGAATAATCCCACCAATATCGCCAGTCGTAGTGAGGGCAGTGGGGCCGCCGGAGATATTGAGATTACAACTGGGCGTTTTGTCTTGCGAGATGGAGCTGAGGTATTAAGCTCCACCTCCGATAGTGGTGCAGCGGGACGGTTGACGGTTCGGGCCTCGGAGTCGGCTTTGATTTCAGGGGGAGTCGTGACGAGGAATGCAGAAGGGGAACCCATCGTCTTACGCAGCGGGTTACGCTCAAATTCGACCCTAGAACGCCTGCCAGCACCGGTGTCGTTGTCGGAGGCGGATGTGTTGGGGGCGGCGGGAGATGTCACAGTGGTGACACCGGAGTTGCGGCTAGAAGATGGCGGACAGATTGTAGTTAGTAGTGTGGGGGAAGGGGAACGGGGAGGTAATTTAACCCTAGAGGCTCCTCGCTTACGGTTAGTGAATGGGAGTCGGTTGGTGGCGGAAACGGCCTCGGATGTGGGAGGGAATATCTCCATCAACTCCCAGGATTTACGGCTGTCTAATCAAAGTTCTATTTCTACCAATGCCCTTGGGGCCGCTACGGGAGGGAATATCCAGATCGATACGGCGACGCTGTTGGCGTTGGAGAATAGTGATATCACCGCGAATGCTCAGGAGGGAGCGGGAGGACAGGTGCAAATTTCCGCCCAAGGGGTGTTTGGGACTCAGGTGCGCGATCGCCTCACCGATGAGAGTGATATTACGGCAAGCTCGGAACGGGGGGCCGAGTTTAGTGGCTTGGTGGAAATCGCTAGTCCCGATACCCAACTGGATTCTTCTCTGGTGGAGTTGGCCAGTGAGTTTATCCCCGTCGATCAGCTCGTGGCCGATAGTTGTCTGACACGAACCACGGCGGCGGGCCAGTTTACGGTGACGGGAACGGGAGGCTTACCGGAAACCCCCTTTGATGCCTCGGCGGGGCGTTATTCCCTATTGGGGGTTGTGGGAGGAGAGGAGACTCATCCCACAGCTTCCTCCCCTGAGACCCCTTCTAACGCCTCCGAGACTCCCGAGAAATGGCAGTTGGGGCAACCGATTCAGGAGGCCCAAGGCATCCAAGAAACTGCCGATGGACGGCTGTGGCTGGGTCGTCCTCAACGGCGCGATCGCCCCTGTGGGTCTTAATCTATCAATTGGTTGGGCGTCAACTCCCTTTAGGGGCTTTGCTGAAGGTTTTTGCCGGGGAATTGCTCATCAGTCGTTTCAACTCCGATTGGCCTGCGCATCGGAGTTGATGGGCGAACAGACTTAGCATGAGTCCAATCCCTAAGACTTGAGCCAACAGGAGCTGAAGTCCCTGAGCGAATAGCTCGGGAGATTCCACAAGCCAAGGGCTTACGCCAAAGATGAATAGCACTCGGGTTTGAGGATAGGTTGACCGAGATGGGTCAAATAGAGCCAGCAATACGGGAGGGCCAATGATTAACAGGATTAGAACCAGTCCAATCACCCATCGATGTTTGCTGGCTGTGGTGGTGAAGGAGAGATGTTGCACCAGGAAACTGTAACCGGCTAACCAACCGAACAGAATTAAAATCCCGATGCTGAAGACAAATGGGGCCCCCTCTTCATGTAAAAACCTATGATTCCAGGTTAATAACCCAATTCCTAAGATGGCGATAGATAGGATGAGGTTAATGGCCATGGCTAGGATTGAGGGACTTTTTTCACCCCAGAGTAAATCTTGCCGGAGGGAGTAGTGAGACTGGCCTCCAGGTTGGGCTAGGCGATGACGATAGCGTGCCCAGTCTTGTAGATTTTGACGATTAGGAGATAGACTGAGGGCTAAGCCGATTAGAAATAGGGACAAAGCAAGGTTGTAGACGGTTAATCCCTCTAGGGCTATTTGTAAGCTGCGACGAAAGGGTAGTCGGTTTAGGTATCCTACCAAAAAGCCTACAGCATAAAGATTATAGACGGCGCAAAACACATAACCTTGTTTTTTGGTGATTAGGGTGGCGTTGGGTTTTTGATAACGCCTGGAAATAATCTGAAAAATAAAACCGGAAAGAATTAGGCAAGAGACAATCCAAAATACTTGAGAATAGAGGGGTGTTTTTAGCAGGCTAATATTAAACCAAATCCCATCATCCTTGGAATTTTCAAACTGAGTCAGGGGAAATAAATAATACAGGGAAAATAGGCTGAGGTAAGATAGTAATCCACCAATTAGGAGGCAAAACGCGAGAGGCTGTTTTCCACCACTCATGCTATAGAGCATGGCGAGGCTATAGATGGCAAAAGTTCCAGCGGCAACCAGAATATAAAAGCGTAGAATATCTCCGAAAAAGTAGCCAGCATGGGCGGCTGCAAAACTATGGAGAGGAATAGCAGCGGCGACTCCTACATAGAGAAGACAGGGAACCCCGAGTAGTTTTCCGAGGATGATGTTAGAGCCAGGTTGTGGACTCAGTCGGATAAAGTTAAGATTGCCCTGGTCTTTTTCTTTAATGAGGTTATCAATCAAAAGAAATAGCCCCCCAACGAGTAGGGCAGTGATGCCGATCGCAGTTAGGACTGAACTAATATGCGACCACCAAAGACTCCAGCTAATGATGAGATTTCCAGCGACATCTTGGAGACAATCGGGTTGATAGGATTTAATGTACCGATAATGTACCGTTGAATTAATTGCGTCTGGGTAGCAGTAGGTACGAGGATACTGGGTGAAGGGACTCGGAAGCCGAGTACCATGGAGGAGCAGGACTAATCCTTGCAGGAGTATGGAGAGGCTCAGGGCAAGGAGAACTTTAGGGGTCTTAAAACGACCTTTGATTTCCCGCATTAATTGGGGGTTGACATCACTGAGTTGGTTATACATTACATCTGCTCGGCTAAATTAGGATTGGCGAAATACGAGTTGAGATTATGAGGTTTGTTGATGACCCAGTTGCAGAAAAATCTCTTCTAGGTCATCGTTTTCAATTTGAAATTGGTAGAGATTCACTTGAGCCTTGATGAGTTGTCTTAGCAGGTTAGCACTGTCGGTTTCATTGCCTTTAAAGTGAACGGTGATTTGCCGATCACCCACAGTCCAACTTTCGACTTGGGGGCAGTTGCGCAGTTCGGCGATCGCCCGTTCGACGCTGTTGGTGAGGTTGTCCCCGAGGAGGGCAATTTGAATCCGTTGCTGACTCAGCCGCTGATACAACTCCTGAATGGAGGTGCTTTCAACTAAACAGCCGAGTTCCATGATGCCGATGGAACTACAAAGTTGGGCTAAGTCACTGAGAATATGGGAGGAAATTAACACCGTCATTCCGGCTTCGCGGACGACTTGGATAATCTCCCGGAACTGTTGGCGGGCGATGGGATCGAGGCCCGACACTGGCTCATCGAGGAGGAGTAAAATTGGTTCGTGGAGAATGGTTCGTCCGAGGCTTAACCGCTGTTTCATCCCTCGGGAGAGGGTGGCGATGAGGCTATCTCGTTTGGGAATCAGTTGCACTAAATCCAGGATTTCCAGGAGACGACGCGATCGCCCTGGTTCCCGTAGTTCGTAGAGGCGGGCGAAATAGTCGAGATACTCCCAAACGGTGAGATCGTCGTAGAGGGGGAAATCATCGGGGAGATAGCCTAAATACCGTTTAAGGCGAGGATTGGGGCGAGCGGGGTCGAGTCGTTCTCCTTGGAGGTAAATGTCGCCGGTGGTGGGGTCTTCGATCGCCGCCAACATCCGAATTAGGGTGGTTTTACCGGCACCATTGGGGCCGATGAGTCCGTAGACTTCCCCATCGGCCACCTCTAAGTCCACGTTATCGACCGCCAGATGGCGATCGAACTGTTTACTGAGATTGCGGGTGGCGATCGCCAACTCAGGGGCGGGGATATCTGACATCATAGGAGTCTCGGGGAGTCCTCCTCAAGTCAGTATCCGTCTTGAAGATTCCCCGCCAGAAGGGTTTGATTGGTTCCGATAGTTTGGCGAACCGTCACTACCGAATCGAGACACGCTTGCTGTGACGACGGCTCTTATAGCAGTTCCAACACGGTTCTAACACCCTCACACCCGAAGTGACAAGGAACTCCATCGCCCCTGTAACTCATATAGCAAAAGTAGGCAGTAGGCAGTAGGCAGTAGGCAACAGGCAGTAGGCAACAGGCAGTAGGCAACAGGCAACAGTCGGGGATTCTCGGGTTGGGTTAGCGGACATCCAAAATCAGGTCGTAGAAGAAGGTCCCGACAGAGGCATTAAAGCCCGGATTGCCAGCGACGGCCACCTGATAGACTCCAGCACTGGATAACAGCACCCCCGCTTTCTCCTCATCTCGGGCCAAAACTTCCCCAGATGGAGAGAGAATACTTAGCATTACCGAGTCGGGGTGAATCCTCAGTTCGGCCCAGAGATACTGACCCGCTTGGGCCTCGATTTCATAGACAATCACCTCATGGCGACGTACCTGGTCTTCGAACTCAACGCCCGTGGCCCCAGGGGCAAACTGAACGGGTTTCACGGTAATCTCATCCGCCCAACCCAAGACATCGGAGGCGGTTGGGCCATAGTCCTGAACTAAGCTGGAGTCAGACTTGAGATCTGCTTTGGGGCCACTCTGCGGGAAACGCAAGGCTACACTCTGACAATCCACTGCGTCATAGACGAGATAACCGGTATCAATCTCTTGTGGGTTGGCGTTCCAGGTGATGGGCGTGGCACCTTGATTAAAGATATTCCAGAGGTTAATCAACAGGGTTGACCCCTCAACAATGCCAGAAAAGGTATTCAGTCCAGGATCTTCAGGGCTAGTGACTTCTCCCACCGATTGTTCTCCAGAAACGGACCCATCCCCCTCGACTCTCAGCCGCAAAACATAACTGAAGGACTCCCCTGCACGGACAATCTGGCTCTCAAAACAGTGGGTTCCGGGGGTTAAGGATTGTCCAACGGTTGAGGCGATGGCGTCGCTCGATTCACTGGGGGATCGTGGGGTGGTTTGACTGCCGGACTCGGAAACGGGAGGAGAACTAGGGGAGCGTGGGGTGGCTTGACTGAAGGACTCAGAGATGGGAGGAGAACCAGGAGAGTCTAGGGAGTCCGATAGCATGACGGTTGCGCGACAGCCTGATGCCAGGCTCAAGACCAAGGCCGCTAGGGGCCAAGAACGCACAAAGGAAAGCGCCATATAGGGAGTAAATGGAATTAAAAAAGAGTTAATCTAATATAGCAAGAAATCCTGGGAAATTCACGGAGTTTAACTCCCTTTACCCTCTTTTCTTAAGGTTTGGGCTGGGGAATCCCTCATCAGTCGTTTCAACTCCGATTGGCCCGCTCGTCGGAGTTGATAGGTCAACAGACTTAGCATCAGTCCAATCCCCAAGGCTTGAGCTAGGAGGAGGTGAAGTGCCTGGGTTAACAGCTCGGGAAAGTCTGCAAGCCTTAGGCTGCCACCAAAGACAAACAGTACCCAGCCCTGAGAATCGTTTGAGTGAGGGTCGAACAACGTCAGTAACAGGTGAGGGCCTATGATTAATAGGATTAAAACCAGTCCAATCACCCATCGATGTTTGCTGGCCGCGGTAGTGAAGGAGAGACATTGCACCAAGACACTGTAGCAGGCCAACCAACCGAGGAGAATTAAAATCCCGATGCTCAAAAGAACTGGGTCCCACTCTTTACGTAACAACGAATGATTCCAGCTCAATACCCCAATTCCTAGGGTGGCAATAGATAGGGTAATGTTGATGGCCATTGCCAGGATTGAGGGACTTTTTTCACCCCAGAGTAAATCTTGCCAGAGGGAGTAGTGAGACTGGACTCCGGGTTGGGATAGGCGATGACGATATCGTGCCCAGTCTTGTAAGTTTTGACGACCCGGAGATAGACTGATCGCTAAGCCGATTAGAAGTAGTAACAAGAAAATGCTGTGATTGTTTAATTCCTTTAGGGATGATCGTGATTCCCCCAATAGGAATCCTAGGGCATAAAAGTTACAGATAGCACAAAACACATAACTCTGTTTTTTAGTGATTGGAGTTGAATTAGGTTTTTGATAGCGCTGAGGGACAATGTTGAATATTAAGCCAGAAAAAACAATAAAAGATACCGTCCAAAATACCTGAGAATAGATGGGGGATTCTGGAAATCTAAAATTAAACCACATTGGCCCCATATCTGAATAATAGTAATAATAGCCAGGCTGTTCTAGGTAAAATAAGGCACATAAACGAAAAAAGCTCATATAGGACAGTGATCCACCTAGCAAGAGGGAGAAGGCAAGAGGTTGCTTTCCACCGCTCATACCGTAGAGCATGGTGAGGCTATAGATGAAAAATAGTCCAGAGGCAACCAAGGTATAAAACCGTAAAATCTCTCCGAGAGAGGAGCCTGCATTAGTAGCAGCAAAGCTATGGAGAGGAAGGGCAGCAGCAACCCCTAGATAGAGAAGAAAGGGAACCCCGAGCAATTTCCCTAAGACGATTTTATAGCCAGGTTGGGGGCTAAGCCGAATAAAGTTTAAGTTGCTTTTCTCTTGCTCTTTTACCAGGTTTTCAATCAAAAAAATAATCCACCAATAAGTAGGACGGCGATCGCAGTTGTGGACAGGGCCAAACTAATATCCAACCACCAACGAGTCCAGCTAATGATGATATGTCCAGTAGTATCTTCGAGACATTCGCGCCTAGAAATTTGATCCGAGAAAGTTACAAACTTATTATAGAAAGCGGATGGATAGCAGTAAGGATTATAGTTGTTATTTCCGGGAATCGAGAGTGGCAGCCGAGTCCAATAAAAGAATAAGACTAATCCTTGGAGGATTAGGGAACTACTGAGGGTGAAGAGAACTTTAGATGTTTTAAAACGAGATTTTATTTCTCGCATTAATTGCGGGTTAGCATTACCAATTTGGTTATACATTGCATCTAATTTTTCATGAAAAAAGTCGGTCTAAACAGGCCAAAAAAATAGGGAAGAATAAGGCAACAGGAAACAGGCAGCAGGCAACAGGCAGGGGATTTTTTCCCAACTCAGAGTGTCAAGCAAGCAATCTTCGATTGCTATAAATAGAATTTTTCGAATGACCCAGGTAGAGGAACATGCCCTCTGGGTCATCCTTGTGAAGGTAGAGCCGGGTGAAAACGTTATCCAGCCATTATCCGTCTTGAAGATTCCCCGCCAGAAGGGTTTGAGCAGTTTCGATATTTTGACGAACCGTCGCCGCTGAGTCGAAAAAGGCCTGTTGTTCTGTTGCCTCTAACGGAAGTTCCATCACGGTTCTAACACCCTCACGCCCTAAGTGACAAGGAACTCCTAGGAATAGCCCCTTAATACCATATTCCCCTTGTAGATAGGCGGCTGCACTGACAAGACGGTTGCGATCGCACAAAATACTCTCCACCATCACATAAATGGAGGAGGCCGGGGCGAAATAGGCCCCTCCCCGCTGCATCAAGCCGACAATCTCACTTCCCCCATGACGGGTGCGATCGATGAGTCGCTCAATGGTGGCGGCGTCGGTGAACTGAGTTAGGGGAATCCCTTTGACGGTGCAATAGCGGGCCAAGGGAATCATCTGCTTACCGTGATTCCCCAAAACCAAGGTTTGCACATCCTGCATCGAGACTCCCAATTCCATGGCAATAAAGGCTTGCAGACGGGAGGAGTCCAGTACCCCCGCCATCCCCATCACTCGCTGCTGAGGTAATCCGGTGGCTTCCCAGGCGAGATAGGTCATCACATCGAGGGGGTTGGTGACGACGATAAAAATGGCATTGGGAGACTGGGCGATCGCCTGTTTGGCCGCACTGACGACAATACTGGCGTTGGTTTTAATTAAATCACTGCGATCCATCCCTGGGGTGCGGGGTCGTCCGGCGGTAATGACCACCACATCGGAATCAGCGGTATCGGCGTAGTCGTTGGTGCCGATGATGGTGCGATCGTGTCCCTCCAAGCCTCGGGCCTGCATTAAATCCAGAGCAATTCCCTGGGGCCAGCCTTCAACAATATCAAGCAACACCACATCTGCGAGATTCTTCTCCGCCACTCGTTGAGCAAGGGTACTGCCCACTTTTCCGGCACCAATGACGGCCACACGGGGTTGACGTTGAGCATTGGCGCAAACTCGCGGTTCGGAGGAAGGATTCATACAAATTTTAGACAAATTTCAGACATGGGGACGGTTCCAGACTTCATTTTGCCATGTCTCGAAGGGGCGAATGTCCATCCTGAACAGTCTCGAACCGCCACCTGGGGGATGACTCCCCCCACTGATTCCCTATTCGAAGGCTTCGAGTTGTTCGAGGGGGAGCCAAACATTCGGTGTGGGAACTACCCCAAACTTGATTAAGGCATAGTCTCCTTCAGTATCGAGTATTTCGCCCCGCGTCTCAAAAATATAAGCCGGGAAGCGGCTATCACTGGCAGTGGCTTCGACGCTGTTGAGGAGTTTCTCGCGGATAACCCGGACAAAGGAGCCGCGTTTGAGTTTCTTCGCAGGTGCCATAAAGGGTGAGTCAGTCTATAGGGTAAACGTCTATCATCTGACCATTTTAGGGCGTTTTGGGGTCGGGCTGGCAGCGCGGACAGAAATGGGACGATCGCCCCCCGAGTTTAATCCGCGTGATGGGGGTACTACATTGGCGACAGGGTTCGCCGTTGCGGTTATACACCCAAGCCATCCCGCCATAGTTCCCATTGATGCCTTCCACATCACGAAAGTCTCGTAAGGTGGTTCCCCCGGCTTCAATGGCCTGTCCGAGGACGGCGATTAACTGCTGTCGCAGGCGATCGATTTCCTCTGGAGTGAGATGGCTACAGAGACGGGTGGGGGGAATCCCACTCAGGAATAAACTTTCGTCGGCATAGATGTTACCCGCCCCGGCGACAATGGTTTGGTCAAGGAGGGCGGTTTTGATGGGTTTACGGCGATTGGCGAGGGTGGCGATGAGGTAGTCGTTGGAAAACTCAGGACTGAAGGGTTCGGGCCCTAAACTGAGGAGTCCCGTGATGACGGTTTCTGGGGAGGTGTCTGGGGGAACCCACCAGAGGCGGCCGAAGGTGCGAATATCCACAAAGCGCAGTTCGCGATCGCCCTCGAAGAATAAGCGGACTCGGGTATGTTTCTGTAAGGGGTCCTCGGGATGGCACCAGAGAAGTTGTCCGGTCATGCGTAGATGAACCCCCAACCAACCCGCAGCGGTAGGACCGAGGCGATCGCAGATGTCCTCCTCACCCAGTTGAGCGATGAGATATTTTCCCCGCCGATGCCAAGTCCGAATGGATTGACCTTGCAACCCCTCGATAAACTCATCGGCGTGAGCGGGGCTGGCCAGACTGCGGTCTAGGAGTACAGCACCTCCACAAATCCGTTGCTGGCAGGTATGGGCATTTAAGCCACGACGTACGGTTTCAACTTCAGGAAGTTCTGGCACAAGTCGCCTCGCTAGGAAGACTAACAATCAGGAATCGAAAATTTATTATAGACAGTTTGTTACGGGCAAGTTATAGCCTAGTTTTGTCTTTACTGGAATAGTTTCAAGATAATTTAATGTCCTATATTATGCGTCTAAGCCCATCCCTCCTACAGAGTTACCCCTATTGCCTACTGCCTACTGCCTATTGCCTACTGCCCTCAAACAACAAAGGGGTTAGCGATTTGCTTGAAAACGCTAACCCCTGTCTTGCCATCTTAACGCCGAAATTTCAGCGTGACGGTCAAGTGGACTTATTTTTTCTTCTTCTTGGCGGGGGGAGCAACTTCCTCTAGTTCTTCAAGCGCGAAGTTGTTGGTGTTCACGCCACCAGCCGCGCCACTGAAGCCGTTGTAGTTGACTTTATCAAAGCGAACGATCGCCGGGTAACGAATCCCGCTCTGGTCGATACTGGCAACGGTTCCGAGATCCCGATACCAATAGGATTCTTTACGGAGAATCCGCACCTTAGAACCACGTTGAATCATAGTTTCTTCTCTGTTGATTGTAATTGAACCCGATCAGAGGCGGTAGCTAGGATTCAGATGGAACACTCCGTCTGAACGCCTCAACCCCACGAACTGATACGAAAGGATTATTTTCCAGGGTACTACTGACTCTGGCCTCTAAGGGGGTTTGGCGTTTTAAGTTTTGTTGCAGGAGAAGGCAATAGGCAGTAGGCAGTAGGGGGGAATTGAAGGCAGGGAAACCACAAGCAGCAGGCCTCACCTCTTTTCTTCCCCTCCTGGGAGGGGTAGGGGTGGGTTATGCCTGTTGCCTGCTGCCTACTCCCTGCTGCCTTCTTCTCTTACAACGGAACCACTTGCACTTCAACTTCAGCGGTCACTTCGGGGTGAAGTTTGATGTGTGCCTTGTAGAAACCAGTTTTGTTGATTTCGGGGAGGGTGATGCCGTGGCGGTCGACGTCTTGGTTGGTGGCGGCTTCGATTGCAGCGGCTAGATCGCGATCGGTAACGGTTCCGAAAATGGCTTCCCCTTCGCCCACTTGTTTCTCGATGGTGAACCGGCCAATGGTTTGTAAGGCGGTTTTGCGAGATTCGGCTTCCTGTTTGAGTTGGGCCAGACGCTCTTGTTCTTTCTGTTTACGGAGTTCTACTTGTTTGAGAACCCCGGGAGTCGTCGGGATGGCCATTTTTTGGGGAATTAGATAATTTCTCGCATGGCCGGGAGCCACATCGACGAGGTCTCCTGCTTTGCCGAGTTTACGAACGTCTGTTTGGAGAAGGAGTTGGACGCGCTTCTTCATGATACTTTGATGGTTAACGGTAGGGTGGATGGATCGAGACTCGGGGGTGGGGCTGTTCTGGTCGTCGGATTGATGACTCAACCCCGTTGGAAGTCCGATCTTCCATTTTATAGCGTTCAGGAAGCTCTGGCAAACCCTGGCCGCTCGAATCTCAGGGGCCGTGATGGATGCCTAGTCGCGAACGTTGATGCTGAGTTCGTAGGGACTGGTGTAAGGGGCTGAGACTTCAATGAGATAATCTCCCCCTTCTC
The DNA here is from genome assembly GCF_009846485.1 of Sodalinema gerasimenkoae IPPAS B-353. Taxonomy (GTDB): domain Bacteria; phylum Cyanobacteriota; class Cyanobacteriia; order Cyanobacteriales; family Geitlerinemataceae; genus Sodalinema; species Sodalinema gerasimenkoae. The sequence goes on along the minus strand of NZ_ML776472.1, from coordinate 3,040,663 downwards.
CAACGCGGGAGTTCCAGAACACAACCCCCCGGGCGGCAGGGATGATTTGACCGTCAGGACGACGAACGTTAAACACAACAGCTTGGTCATCACCAGTGACGGGCAATAGTTCTACGGCAAACACTTGTCGACTTTGCACATTGACAAGATAGCGTTGGGGACGCTCTGAAACAACGGTTCCTTGCACTTGAACGTCGGTTTGTCCGGGAGGAATTTGTAGGCGTTCTGGCTCAGGAGCGGGTGTGGGGGTAGGTGCTGGGGTGGGGGTAGGTGTAGGTGTTGGGCTGGGAGTGGGTGTTGGGGTTGGCTCGGGAGTGGGTGTTGGGGTGGGTTCGGGAGTAGGTTCTGGAGTCGGCTCGGGTGTAGGCTCGGGTGTGGGTTCTGGGGTAGGAGCGTTGAGTTGTACGTCTAGGATGTAATCCCCTTCCGGTAAGCCAGTGACGGTTTGCAGTTGAATTGTATATTGCCCATCGTCGGGGATGGCACCTTGCCAACCGGAGACACGCTGCGATCGCCCGGCTACGAGGTTACCCATGGGGTCAAAAACGGTCATCAATACGCCTTCGCCTTCGAGGAAGGTGACCAGTTCGGTTCCTGCGTCAAGGCGGAGTCGATAGTTATAAATTTCGTTGTCGCTCAAGTTCCCTTCAACTCGTAGGCGATTGCCGACGGCCAGAGTCAGCTCGCGATCGCTAACGGCGGGAGTTGGCTCAGGGGTGGGTTCGGCGGTTGGAGTTGGGGATGGGGTGAGGGGTTGTTCGGCGGCGGGTTCGTCACGGGGACGACTAAAGGCGGTAATTAGGGTCCAGACGCTCCAACCGGCGACTAGGGCAATGATGGCCGAGACCAAAATGACAATGAGGGGATTGTCCCAGACGGAGGTTTTGGCTGGGGGAATGGAAGCCCGACGGGATTCGGGGCTGTTGGGAGTAATTTGGGGTTGAGGAGGCCGGGAAGTTGAGTCCGTGGTGTCGGGGGACCGACTGACCATGACGGTGGGGAGGCTAGAGGGAAGACTGTTAGGGGGGGGTTCGACGGGGCCATTGCTTGGAGGCGGGGCGGTGGCTGTTCCGGTGAAGAGGGCGGCCCGGACTTCGGGGGCGGTGAGATAGCGTTCCCTGGGGCGATCGCTCAACATCTGATTCAGAACAGCGGCGAGTTCTTCACTGACGGAACAGTCGTCTTGCCAACGCCAGCGGGATTCTCCCTCGTCATAGAGGTCTTGGGGGGACTTGCCGGTGAGCAAAACGATCGCCGTCACGGCTAAGGCGTAGAGGTCACTGTGGGGATAGACTCGTCCTGTCTCTCGCTGATCGGGGGGAGCATAGCCAGCTTTGCCACTTGAGAGGTCTTTCGCGGGCGTGGGTGAGGGTTGGCGATTGGGTTGGGGAGTATCTTGCTGAAGGGTGGTGTCTGGTGATTGCAACTGGGTTTGAGCCAATTGTAGTTGGGTGGCAATTTCTTTGACGACGCCAAAGTCAATGGGAACCGGCAGGCAATCGCTCTGACGCTGAATGATGTTTTCTGGACATATATCCCGATGGATAATCCCTTGACGATGGATATAGTCTAAAACCGGCAGGATGTCTTGGAGAAACTGGCGAACATCTGCTTCACTGAAGGAGCCATGCTCCTGCAACAGGTGTTGATAGGTCTGGCCCTCCACATAATCCCGAACTAGAAACAGCCGTTGATTTTCCTCAAAAATGGCTTGGAATTGAGGAATTTGGGAATGTTGCAGTTTATAGAGCAGTTCTGCCTCCCGCTCGAAGAGGTCTTTAGCTTTGGCAAATCCGGTGGCATCGTCCAAGTTTGGGGCAAACTCTTTGATGGCACATAACGCCTCAAAACGCCCACAATCTTTGGCTAAGTAGGTACGGCAAAACTCTCCCTGCCCCAAAATTTGAACCAGGTTGTAGCGGTTTTGTAAGCGGGTGTCTAGGGCAAGAGGGGGTTGCATGGTTGCAGTTTGTCTTAAGGAACAACTTGGAGTTGATCGAGTTGTTCAATGGTGACATCGGCCTGGCTGAGGTGGCGATGGTCTTGACTATGCCAGCAAATGCCGATCGTGCCAGCTGCACCAGCCCGTTGTGCCATCTCGATATCCAAGGGGGAGTCTCCTACCATGATAGCTTCCTCTGGACGCACCCCTAGGGCAGCGCAGGCCTGTTGAAATAATGTGGGATCGGGTTTGCTCGGGCCGTCGTCAACGCCCATTTTGACCTGGATAATCTCGTCAAGTTGACAGTTTTGGACAAATTGATTGACGCGTTCGTTGGTGTCAGCCGAGAGAATCCCCAGTTTCAATCCTGCTTCGGCGAGAGCGTAGAGGACTTCTAAGGAGCCAACGAAGAGGGGGGAGGTGTCTTCTTGTTCGAGGAGGCGATCGCTCTCGTCAAAGGCGGTTCGAGCGGCTTGCAGGGATTCGGCCCAACTGCGTCCGGTTTCGGCGACGTAGGCGGCGGCAGCAATGAGGTTTTCTTGGCGACTGCCTACGGCGAGGAGATAGGTGGGGTCGAGGCGATCGCCCTCAATGCCAAAGGCCATCATTAAACACTCACCCACGCCGGGAATTTGGGCATCTAATTGCCGCGCGCGATCGATGCCTAAGCGGCGGAGAAAATCTTGGGTATCGAGAAGTGTGCCGTCTTTATCGAAGATAACGGCGCGAATGTTTTGGAAGGTTTTGGGGCCGCAGGAGAGGTTCATAGGGGAAGGGAACGGGGAACAGGGAACAGGGAACAGGGGGAGAAGGCAGTAGGCAGTAGATAAAGACGTAGGGGCGTACCGTTGTGGTCGCCCAGAACAGACGTAGGGGGAATTGGGCAAGAAAAAAGAGGGTGTGGGCCCCTCCTTTTGGTCAGTATGATGGCCCGGGAGAGTGGTGGAGACTCTCCTCAGGCCGGTATTAAGATGGGACGGGGAGAGACTACTCGGTGGCCGAGACCATCTCTTCGTCGTCTTCTTCGACTCCCATGGCGTTTTGGGCTTCGAGTTCTTCCGGGGAAATTCCCTGGGCCTTGGCTTCCATTTGCAGACGGAATTTCTCGGCCATTTCTTCGGCTTTCTCGTACACCAACTCGGGGTTTTTCACCATGTCGCCGGGTTCGGGTTCGAGTTGCTTGGTGGACAGGGAAATCCGACCCCGTTCCGCGTCGAGGTCGATGATCATGACCTTGAGTTGGTCGTTGACATCGAAGACACTGCTGGGGGTGTCGATGTGATCGTGGGAGATTTCGGAGATGTGCAGCAAGCCGCTGACACCGCCGATGTCGATGAAGGCACCGTAGGGTTTGATGCCGCGCACGGTTCCAATGACCACTTCGCCCACTTCTAAGCCGTTCATCTTATGCTCAACTAAGGCGCGACGGTGGCTGAGGACGAGGCGATTGCGTTCTTCGTCGACTTCCAAGAATTTCAGGGGCAGATCTTCGCCCACGAGGTCTTCTTTCGGTTTGCGAGTGCTGATGTGGGAACCGGGAATAAAGCCGCGCAATCCTTCAATGCGAACCAATGCCCCACCTCGGTTTGTGGCGAAGACACCGGAGTGAACGGTAGCATCTTCTGCTTGAAGTTGGCGAACCCGCTCCCAGGCGCGCATATACTCGATGCGGCGAATGGAAAGGGTGAGTTGTCCGTCTTCGTTTTCATCCATGAGGATGAAAAATTCCCGCGTCTCGTTGGCTTGCAAGACCTCGTCGGGAGACTCGACGCGGTTGATTGACATTTCCTGTAACGGGATATAGGCAGCGGTTTTAGCACCGATGTCAATCAGAGCGCCTTTTGGCTCTATACTAAATACCGTCCCTGCTACGGTATCGCCGGGATTGAAGTGATAATCGTACTTGTCGAGTAATGCGGCAAAATCTTCGTGAGTGAAACCGACATCTCTTTGCGTTGTATTCTGATTGACCATGCGTGTTTTCCTAGGACTGAGTCTCCATAACTGAGGTTTGCCTCCGGCTGATGGGTGTTACAGAATTGAACGGACAGGGCGATGATTGCAAGCAAGTCCTCCTTTGACGAAACACCGCATCACCTTCGTTTGAAGGCGAATTGACTAATAGCATAGCAAATTCTATCCCACTCCTACGACTTTGTGGGTGGGTTTTTTGGGGGAATCTTAAAAATACCCAGAACTCAGGTGTGACTGGGGGGATCAGATAGAGGGGGACGGCGAGAAATCTCGTTAGGAGGATATAGCACAGTTGGGGGCGCTTTCGGGGGATTCTTGCCGCTGCTCTTCAAAGTTGTCCTCTAGGCGACTTTCTCGTAGGCGATCGAGGGCTTCGACGAAGTCGCGAACGCCTTGAAATTGTTGATACACTGAAGCAAAGCGCACATAGGCGACTTCGCTAAGATCTTTGAGGGAATCTAGGACAATTTCGCCAATTTCGCTGGTATGAATTTCTCGTTTGGGCCGTTGGTGCAGGCGCAATTCGATGTCATCGACGATCGCCTCTAGGCGTTCTGGGGCGATCGCGGTTTTCTCGCAGGCCCGGACAATGCCTCGGAGCAGTTTTGAGCGATCGAAGGACTCCCGTTTCCCATCTCGCTTAATGGCAATGATGGGCACAAATTCGATCCGTTCGTAGGTGGTAAAACGTCGTTGACAGTTGAGACACTGTCGCCGACGACGGACACTTTGCCCAGATTCGGTAGAGCGGGACTCTAAAACGCGGCTTTCTGTATGCTCGCAGAAGGGACAACGCATAACAATTGGGGTAGAAAACCCAATAAAAATTGACAGGTATTAGCAGAAATGATAACAGACGCACTACAACAACTGTAGTACGTCTTCACATGATCCGACTCCTGTCGCAGCGGTTTCCACGACAGGAGTGGAGAACCGGCAGCACAATCTGAATGGGCTATTTGCCGATTTTCGGGGTTTCGCGGAAGGCGATGGCGAAGAATAATAAGGCCAGGGTTGCCGCGAGTAACAGGATGTAAATGACGCTTTCCATAATTTCTAAAAACTCACAGTGTAACAGTCTTAGTCTATCAAACAGGTTGGGGAACCGGCGATCGCCAGCTCCCCGAGGGGTCAGGCAAAACTCAAACGAGCTGAATTAAGCCATTTCTTTCTCGATGCGAGTGGTTTTGTCACCCACTTTCTGGAAGGCACCCCATTCGACTTGATCTTCATCAAGTTCAGGGTCAATCCCAGCAAACACGTCACGGAACAGAGTCCGGGAGCCGTGCCAAATATGTCCAAAGAAGAACAGTAGGGCAAAGCAGACGTGACCGTAGGTGAACCAACCGCGAGGACTGGTGCGGAAGACCCCGTCAGATTCGAGGGTTTCACGATCAAACTCAAAGGGTTCGCCCAGTTGAGCTTTACGAGCATACCGCTTGACGAGGGCGGGTTCGCTGATGGTGGTTCCGTCGAGTTCGCCGCCGTAGAAGCTGGCGGTGACACCGACTTGCTCAAAGCTATATTTGGATTCCGCCCGACGGAACGGAATATCGGCGCGGACAATGCCGTCTTTGTCGGTTAGGACAACGGGGAAGGTTTCAAAGAAGTTGGGCAGACGACGCACAAAGAGTTCGCGTCCTTCACCATCGGTAAAGACCGGGTGACCCAGCCAACCTTGAGCCAGTCCATCGCCTTTGTTCATCGGACCGGTGCGGAACAAACCACCTTTAGAGGGGTTATTGCCCACATAGTCGTAGAAGGCCAGTTTTTCGGGAATTTGCTCCCAAGCTTCTGAGAGGCTGGCGCCACTGGCAACGTTGGTTTGAACCCGACGTTGGATTTCTTGTTGGAAATAGCCCTGATCCCATTGGTAACGGGTGGGGCCAAACAGTTCGATGGGGGTCGCAGCACTGCCGTACCACATGGTTCCAGCTACGACGAAGGCAGCGAAGAACACGGCGGCGATACTGCTGCTGAGAACCGTCTCGATGTTCCCCATCCGTAGGGCCCGATAGAGCCGTTCGGGGGGACGGACGGTTAGGTGGAACAGTCCGGCGATAATCCCAACAATCCCAGCGGCGATGTGGTGGGAGACGATGCCGCCGGCGTTAAAGGGGTTAAATCCTTCTGGCCCCCAAGCCGGTGCGACGGGTTGAATGCTCCCAGTTAAGCCGTAGGGATCGGACACCCACATCCCTGGACCAAAGAGTCCCGTGAGGTGGAAGGCGCCGAAACCGAAGCAAAGTAGTCCGGATAAGAACAGGTGAATGCCGAACATTTTCGGCAAGTCGAGAGCCGGTTCGCCGGTGCGAGGATCTCTGAAGAGTTCTAAGTCCCAGAAGACCCAGTGCCAGCAAGCGGCGAGAAATAGTAATCCTGAAAGAACGATGTGAGCGAGGGCGACTCCTTCAAAGGACCAGAAGCCGGGATCGACTCCGGTTTCTCCGGTGACGCTCCATCCGCCCCAAGAGCCGGTTACGCCAAGGCGCGCCATGAAAGGCATGACGAACATTCCTTGCCGCCACATGGGGTTGAGGACGGGATCGCTCGGGTCGTAGGTGGCGAGTTCAAAGAGGGTCATTGAACCGGCCCAGCCTGCGACGAGGGCAGTGTGCATCAAATGCACGGCAATCAGCCGACCCGGATCGTTCAGGACGACTGTGTGTACACGGTACCAGGGTAGTCCCATTGACTACGCTCCTCCTTATATGACGTGATATGAGTGATGGTCAACGCTTGTCTATCTTACGATTTGACCGGGCTGAACGTCGGGGTGATGGCCAACATGAGGTTGTTGTAAAACAGCAACTGTTGATCGGGATCGTGATGACGTTCAGGTTCGGTACGAGTGCAGTTGTTTTTAGGGCTGCATCAATTAAAGATTATTAAAGAAGTGTATCGATTGTGAGACGCGATCGCAAGGGTTTTTAGGGAATTGTTAGGGATGGGGTGCTGCGACAGCCCCCATTTTTCGATCATGAATCCCCTTTTATAACAAATTGTTAATCTTGGGGAGTATCGAGTTGACAAGTTACCGAAGACATGCAAAGCCTGGCAATAACTTGTTCGGAATCCATCAGGCGTTTGAGCATGACATGTTTAATGCTCGATTCTTTGGCTTCATTGGCTTGGGGTCGGACTTCCACCATTAAAACGGCGCTTTCGACGCGATACAGCCACAGCCGCTCCCCTTGTTCGACTAAAGAGAGATCGAGTCGCTCAATATCTGGCTGTCGTCGCCAAGCATTGATGTTCCAGAGTCCTTGGGTTCCCCAAACACGGGCAATGGTCCACCCTTCTGATAGAAAAAAGTATTTCACCGATGGTTAATGCAGTTCGTCAGTGTCAATAGGTTGCCCCATACCTTACAGCGAATTGGCAATTAGAGGGAAACTTCGGGAATTTCCTTGAGGGCCGTGGGGGGGCAGGCCGCGGGTTGTCCTAAAGAGTCTAGGGTCTGACAAAAACAGTTGGATAGGTCACAGGCTCCTCCTGCGGGACCACGGCGGGGAAAGTCTTGTCCCTGCTGATAGGCTCGCCAATAGTGGTGGAACTGTTGGGCTAGGGTTTCAAGGTCCTGTCGTGTTTTTTGATGGTCAAGTTGGGAATAGTTGAATTGCCAACATTGGCTTGGCTGTTCCGGGGAGTTGGAGGAAGACTCAGACTCCTGGCTGGGGGAGCCTTCGACAAACCAGTAGGTCATGGAGATGGCGTCAGGAGGATAGGAGCTGGTTTCGGCGAGAACGAAGGGATAGAGCCGGGTTTGCCAGGTGTTTCGCAACTGTTTAGGGCTTCGGGGTCGGGGGTAAGTTTTCCAGTCGAGGATTTGGGCCTGGTCTGGGGAGAGGAGTAGGAGGTCGTAACGAACCAGCCAGAGGATATCCTGCCAGACCAGGCGGCGTTCATGTTCGGCCTCGCGGTGCTCGATGGAGCCGCAAAAGGGGTTGGGGGTGATGTGGCTGGGGGCCCGCTCCAGAAAGTCTTGCATCCATTGCCGCAGGGGGTCATCCTCCCCTAAGAGGGTTTCGACGGGTAGCCCCAATTCTCGTTGTTGCATCAGTTGGTGAAATTGGTTGCCTCGGGCCAGTCGCTGTTGCTGTTGCGGGTCTAGGGGGGATTCTCGATGCTCAATCAGGCTATTTTGAAACCAGCGAGGGCATTTTTCTAGGCGGTTTAGGGCAGTTTGGGATAGGCGTGGAATTGGCTCTGGGTCGGCGATCGCAGTTCCCGCCTCCGTTGCGATCGCCCCTTGGGAGGGTTGGCTGGTAGAAAAGTTTTTTGCGCTCATGGCTTGCGTTCAGGAATAGATGTGTTATGATTAGATCTGCGAACGGGGCGTAGCGCAGCTTGGTAGCGCACCACTTTGGGGTAGTGGGGGTCGTGGGTTCAAATCCCGCCGCTCCGATTTTAAAATCATAATCCCCTAAACAGTCTGTTACTCTTCTTTGGAAGGGTGGCGGGCTGTTTTTGCTGGTCAGGTGTTGAGAGTTGGGCAGGCGATTGCAGTTCTCCCAGGCTTCGCGATCGCCCCAAGCAAAGATTTTTTAAGCCGGCTACTGATGACAGTCAACCGGGTATCCTAGAGTTAGGTAACTCATTGTCGTTTTAGATTAAAACAAAACAGCAACAACAAGTGAAGCGGAGATTTTGGATCAGTCTTATCGCGATTTGCTGTTGGTGTTGTACGGTGCATTGCCAGCCTAGCCGATCCGTGCGGATGACGCTGATGCAGTGGCGAAGAAGAATAGTATCTTACGATCCTTAACGTCGGGTTCCTTCCAGCTTTACTAGATCCAGCTTCTCCCCTAGGTTAGTTTTAAAATACCCATAACTTTACTGTATCGTTTGACGTTTTGATTGTCTCTGGAGGGCGATCGCCTTTCTTTCTGCGTTGTTACATCATGACTTTTCCTATGTCTCCTGATCCCGAAGCCTATGCCGCCTTGCAGGAAGAGGTGCAACGACTACGGCAGGCCCTAACCGATCGCGAGGCACGCTTAAAACAGCTCGAAACCCATTTGCCCGCCTGCTTGTATGAACTCCATCGGTCCCCCAGTGGCGACCTTTCCTGGCAGAAGGTATCCCCAGGCAGTCGGGATCTCTTACGGTTGGACCCAGAAGACTTTGGCCGTTGGGTCGATCGCATCCATCCCCAGGATGCCCCCCGCTGGCACCAGGCGATCGCCACCTCAGAAGCGACAGAAACGGATTTGGCTTGGCAAGGACGAGTTTTTATCCCCCAGTCCAAGGGAAAAACCATTGAGCAGTCAATTCGTATCCTGGCCCGCCCGCAACGCCAGGAAGACGAGTCCACCCGTTGGCAGGGGTTAGCCATTGCCATTGATGCCCCCACAGTTCATGCGACCCCCAGCCAAACCCCCGCCTTTTTCGCCTCCTTACTGGAGATTTTGCCCATGGCGGTGTTAGTCAAAGCCGCCGAAGATTTTCGCTTCTGTGCCGTCAACAGCAGCGGTGCTCAAATCCTGGGGAGAGAGGTAGAAGAGTTACTCGGGAAAACCGATTATGACTTGTTTCCCCCAGAACAAGCCGATTATTTCCGGCGCGTGGATGAATCGGTGTTAACCCATCATGAGGTAGTCGAAATTCCCAGGGAGTCCGTGCAAGTGGGCAAGAGCAATCGCCTCATGCGCACTCGTAAACTGGCCATCTGGGATGGGGAGCGGCCCACCCATGTGGCGATCGTCTGTGAGGACATCACCGAACAAGAAATCACCAAAGCCCAACTGGCAGAACAGGAACGAACCCTACGGGCAATTGTCGACAATGCCCCCATCTGGATTTGGACCACAGATGCCTTGGGACATATGAACTTTATTAACCGAACCTTCTGTGAGGATGTGGGGGTGACTCCCAAACAGGTTTATGAGGCCGCTCACTATCAAGAGGTCTTTGGCCTAGACGCAGTTCGCAATTGTATTGAGTCCGATCATATTAGTTTCAGCCAAGATGAGCCTTGTTTTGCCGATGAGCGTTTTCCTTTTGTGGATGGGAGGACCCATCACCTCGAAACCATCAAAGTACGGCTGAAAGATGCCCAAGGTGAGGTGACAGGGTTAGTAGGTTTGGCTATGGATGCCACCGAACGCAAACAAGCGGAGGCGGCATTGGCCGAACAGCGATCGCTCCTTGATGCGTTTATTGATACTGCCCCGGTGGGGATGGCCATTCTAGACCCTCAGTTTCGCTATCTCGAAGTGAATGAAAATCTGGCCAAGATGACCGGTTATCCAGTCCAAGACCATATTGGGCGAACCTTAGGGGACATTGTGCCGGACTTAGCCCAGACCCTGTATGGTCGAGTTGAGGCGATGTTGTTGAGTGGGGAACCGATTCTTAATCAGGAGTTTACCGGGCAAACTGCGGCCAGTCCCGGAGTTGAACGCCATTGGCTCTTTTCGGCGTTTCCCATTCAAGACAGCCGCGACAACCTGATTGCGTTTGGGGCAACGGTGTTAGATATTACCGAGCGTCAACAGGCTCAGCAACAACTGCAAACCCTAACCCGAAATCTCCAGGATGCCCAACGGATTGCCCATATTGGGAATTGGGAGATTGATGTGGCCACGGGACAAACCACCTGTTCCGATGAGATTTTTCATATTGTCGGTATCCCAGTCCGCCGAGAACCGATGGCCCAAGAGGAAATGTTTCAATATTTCCATCCCGACGATCGCCCCCTGGTGCGCCAGGGAATCCGCCATTGTATTGATACGGGCCAACCCTATGACATTGATGTACGGATTCTTCGTGCCAATGGGGAGTTGGGCTATGTCCGAGAAAAATGTGAAGCCCAATATGATGAGGTGGGCAATTTAGTGAGTATCTTTGGCATTGCCATGGATATCACGGAACGCAAACGGGCGGAGTTAACCCTGCGGGAGAGTGAAGAACGCTTCCGAACCTTGGTTGAAGCTACCACTCAGATTGTCTGGAATGCCAACGCGAAGGGGGCGTTTACCTGGGAACAGCCGGACTGGAGTGAGTTTACGGGGATGAGTTTTGATGAGTTACGGGATTGGGGCTGGATTAATAGTATTCATCCCAACGATCGCAATGAAACCACAGCGGTGTGGTCCCATGCCGTGCAAACTCGCAGTCTTTATCAGATTGAACATCGCTTGCGACGGGCCGATGGGGAATACCGCGATATGAATGTGCGGGCGGTTCCGATTTTAGATGAGGATGGCAATTTGCGGGAATGGATTGGGGTGAATACGGATATCACCGATCGCAAGGATGCTGAACGGGCCCTACAACGCTCGGAAGCGAAGTTACGGCAACAGGCGGAGAATCTTCAGGCGACGCTGGATCAATTGCAACGGACGCAAAATCAGTTAGTCCAGAGTGAGAAGATGTCGGCCCTAGGGCAGTTGGTGGCGGGGGTGGCCCATGAGATTAACAATCCGGTGAACTTTATTTATGGCAATCTCACCCATGCCGAGGAATATACTCAGGATTTGATGCGGGTGATTGAGGCCTATCAGCAGCGATATCCTGAGGCGGATATGGAGTTGGAGGAGTTGCTGGAGGAGGTGGATTTAGACTATCTGATTGATGATCTGCCGAAACTGATTGGTTCGATGCGGGTGGGGGCGCAACGGATTCGCGATATTGTGCGATCGCTGCGGAATTTCTCTCGCCTCGATGAGTCGGAGTTTAAGGCGGTGAATCTCCATGATGGCATTGAAAGCACTCTGATGATTCTGCAAAATCGCCTCAAGGCCAAACCCGATTCGTCGGGGATTGAGATTGTGCGACGTTATGGCAATTTGCCCGCGGTGGACTGTTATGCGGGGCAGATTAATCAGGTGTTGATGAATATCTTGGCCAATGCGGTCGATGCCCTGGAGGAGCGCGATCGCAACCGCAGCCCCTCAGAACTCGATGCGGCCCCGAGTCGCATTACCATTACGACGGCAGTGACGCGAGGCAACTATGTCCAGGTGCTGATTGCGGATAATGGGGTGGGGATTCCCCCGAAGGTACAACATCAGATTTTTGACCCGTTCTTTACCACCAAACCCATTGGCAAGGGAACGGGGTTAGGGATGTCCATTAGCTATCAGATTATTACGGATAAGCATCATGGCAGTCTGACTTGTACCTCGGAACCGGGGGTCGGGACCAGTTTTCTTATTGAAATCCCCATTCATCAGACGGTGAACCACTCAACGCTATCTTAAGTGTCGTCATGGGCGTAACGACCATAAAGGAAGTCGAGGGCTTCGTTGCGTAAGTCGTAGTATTCGGGCTGTTCCATGAGTCGGGCGCGATCGCGAGGACGGGGGAAGGGTAAGTCCAGGATTTCGCCAATACGGGCGGCGGGCCCGTTGGTCATCATCACCAGGCGATCGCCGAGGAAGAGGGCTTCGTCGATATCATGGGTAATCATCAACACGGTGACTTTGTGATCAAACCAGATGCGTAGCAGTTCTTCTTGGAGTTCCTCGCGGGTGATGGGATCGAGGGCGCCGAAGGGTTCATCGAGAATGAGAACTTTGGGGCGCAGGGCCAGGGCCCGGGCGATGGAAACTCGTTGTTTCATGCCCCCGGAGAGTTCTTTGGGCTTTTTGTCGGCGGCGTCCGTTAATCCCACCAGTTCGAGATGTTCCCGCACGATCGCCGCTTTGTCCTGTTGTTTGAGTTTGGGGAAGACGGAGTTGACGGCGAGGAAGATGTTGTCATAGGCGCTTAGCCAGGGCAGCAGGGCGTAGTTTTGGAAGACGACCATGCGATCGGGCCCAGGTTCTTGAATCCGTTGTCCTTCGAGGCGGACTTCTCCTTCGCTGGGTTGACGAAAGCCGGACACCATATCCAAAAGGGTGGATTTGCCGCAGCCGGAGTGACCAATTAGGCAAACAAATTCTCCTTCTCGGACGGTGAGTTGAATGTTGTCGAGAACAGGATAGGGTCCCTCCGGGGTGGCATAGGTTTTGGAGAGACCGTCGATGACGAGATAGGAGTCGTTGGTGGTATTGGGGTTGGGGGTGGACGTGGTTAGGGTTTGCATGGGTTAAGAAGAGGGAACAGGGAATAGGGAACAGAAAAGACGTAGGGGCGTACCCTTGTGGTCGCCCGGGCGTACCCTTGTGGTCGCCCTCTAGGCAGCAGATAGTTCTAGGGAGGCCCGGTTGAGATCGACTTCGCTGATGGTTAGGTCGCTTTTGATTTCTAGGTGTTCTAGGTAGTGGATGGGATCGTCGGGGTTGAAGATGGCCCCGTCGAAGAGAATCACGGGATGGCGATCGCGTCCTAGGTCCATCATGTTGAGACCTTGGGCGGCTTCCGAGAAGAGGTCGAGACGACGTACGCGATCGAGGACTTCAATCCAGTTGCGGGGGAAGGGGGTGATGCCCCAGCGGGCCATTTGGGTGAGAATCCATAGGGCTTCGGTGCGATCAGGACAGTTGGTTTTGTCGCAGAAGAACTGGTTATAGCGGGGGATGAGTTGGGGGTCGCCGACCCCTTTGTTATAGGGGTCGATGAAGCCGGGACGGGTGTAGATGGGGTCTGATCCGACGTACTCGGGACGACAGATGAGGTCTAAGACTTCTTCCCGGTGGCGCATGTCGTCACAGTAATCGCAGGCTTCGAGGAGGGCTTGGATCAGGGCCAGATGGGTTTTGGGGTGAGTTTTGGCCCAGTCTTCCCGGACTCCGAGGACTTTTTCGCAATGACCTGACCAGATTTCTGGGTCTGTGGCCATGACGAAGCCGATGCCTTCATAGACGGCGCGGGAGTTCCAGGGTTCTCCGACACAGTAGCCGTCGATGTTGCCAGCTTTGAGGTTGGCCACCATTTGGGCGGGGGGAATGATGACGAGATCCACATCGCGATCGGGGTTGATGTCGGCCGAGGCGAGCCAGTAGCGTAGGATCAGGTTGTGCATGGAGGTCGGATGGACGACCCCCAGGGTAAGGCGTCGGTCGGGATTGGCGGCGATGAAGCCTTTGAGATCGGCGAGGGTGCGGACTCCGTCCTCGTGGAACTGACGATGGAAGGTGATGGCGTTGCCGTTGCGGGAGAGGGTCATCCCGGTGACCACGGGGAGGGGGGTCTTGCCTTTGCGGCCCAGGGTCATGCCTAGGGGCATTCCGGCCACCATTTGCGCCCCATCAAGGCGTTGGTCTCGGATGCCGGATTCGATGGCGTTCCAACTGGGTTCGCGACTGAGGGTGACTTGGCTGAGACCGTGTTTTTTGAAAAAGCCTCGTTCTTTGGCCACCACGAGGGGGGCGCAGTCGGTGAGGGGGATAAAGCCTAGGTTGAGGTTGACTTTTTCGAGGCCGTTTTCATGGACTTCCATGGGTTGGGCCGGGCGTTGCTGTTTCTTGGCCCGTCGCTGTTGGTTGAGGAAATAGACAATCTCGTTGCGGAGGCTGTAGTAGTTGGGATGTTTGACAACGGAGACATGGGTACGGGGCCGGGGAATGGGGACATCGAGGATTTGTCCCACGTAGGAAGCGGGACCGTTGGTGAGGAGGACGACGCGATCGCTCAGGAGCAGGGCTTCGTCTACGTCATGGGTGACCATGATACAGGTGACCTCGCTTTCCTCACAGATGCGCATCAGTTGTTCTTGCAGTCCCCCTCGGGTGAGGGCATCTAGGGCGCCAAAGGGTTCGTCTAGGAGGAGGAGTTTGGGGCGAATGGCCAGGGCCCGGGCGATCGCCACCCGTTGTTTCATGCCCCCGGAAAGGTGGGCCGGGCGTTTGTGGGCCGCATGACGCAGGCCAACGAGGTCGATATGATGTTCGATGATTCCCCGTCGTTCCCCTTTGGGGCGATCGGCCATGGCAGACTCCACGGCTAAGGCGATGTTTTCCCGCACCGTCAGCCAGGGTAAGAGGGAATAGTTTTGAAACACTACCATGCGATCGGGCCCCGGTTCCGTCACCTGGCGACCTTCTAGGATAATGCCCCCTCGGGTGGGTTTATCGAGTCCAGCAATTAAGTTTAATAGGGTTGATTTCCCACAGCCGGAATGGCCGACCAGGGAGATAAATTCACCTTTACGAATCTTGAGTTCAATGTTACTCAGGGCAACATATGTTCCTCCGTTGGGGAGATTAAAGACTCGTTCGATATGGTCAACTTCAGCAAAAATAGACATGGATTTTAGGCAGGAGTGGAGGACAACAAATAATAAATTGAGTGTTCAGATTTGGTAGGGGCGAACGGCTGTTCGCCCTACACTTTTGGATCCAATGCAATCATCCAATGTAATAGACTGGCGTTCCCAAAGATCCCCATTACTGAGCCTGGTCTTCAGAAACCACCAAACTCGCCAAGAAACTAATCAACTTATCCAGCAGCAGCCCTACAATTCCTACATAAACCACCGCCAGGATAATGTCACTCATCCGAGAACTATTCCAAGCATCCCAGATAAAGAAGCCAATCCCCACACCGCCAATCAACATCTCTGCCGCGATAATCGCCAGCCAAGATAGACCAATGCCAATCTTCAATCCCGTGAAGATATAGGGAACCGTTGCCGGGAATAGAATTTTGAAGAAATAGGTCTTGCGATCAAGCCGTAGCACTCGCGACACATTGTTATAGTCCTGAGGAATTTGCAGCACTCCTTCCGTAGTATTGATAATAATGGGCCAAATTGCTGTAATAAAAATCACAAAAATGGCTGAAGGATTTGCTCGCTCAAAGCCCGCCAGGGAAATCGGCAGCCAAGCCAACGGGGGAACCGTTCTCAGGATTTGAAAAATGGGGTCTAAGGCTCGATACATTAAGCGATTTGTGCCAACAAGAATTCCCAAAGAAACCCCCACAACCACTGCCAGGGAGAAGCCTAGAGCAACCCGTTGTAAACTGGTCAAAATCTGCCAGAATAGCCCCTTATCAATTCCACCATGGTCAAAGAACGGGTTGATAATCAGTTCCCAGGTTTCCGAAACCGTACGAATTGGACCCGGTAACGTTGAATCTGAAATCGCTGTAAACACCTGCCAAATGACCAGGAAAATTAGAATAGCAACCGCAGAAGGGATAAGCTCTTTCCCCTTCTTGAGACCAGCTTTCAGCCATTGTTGGGGCATGAATTGGAACTTTTTGCGTCGGCGATAGGTTGGAGAAGTCATAGGTTTATGGGGAGAAAGGAATAGGGGGAAGAAGGAAGAAGGCAGTAGGCAGTAAGCAGCAGGGGGGAGATGTAGAGGCGTACCCTCTCGGAGAAGCTGCTTCGCCCTGCGGGCAACCTCCCCAGGAGGGGAGAGGAATAGGAGAAGACCGCCCTTTTGCCCTTTGCCTTTTGCCTTTTGCCCTTTGCTCAAATTCGTGTAATTTCCAAACTATTGAGATAATCCTGAGGGTCTTCTGGGTCAAAGACTTTGCCATCAAAGAAGGTTTCAGGGCCCCGAGACGTATTGTCAGGAATCATATCTCCCTGGCCAATCGCCTCCGCCGCTTCTTGCCAGAGGTCTTCCCGATTGACTCGGTCTACCATGCCCTGAATATCCGCATCCGGGGGCAGATATCCCCAACGGATATTTTCAGTCAAAAACCAGAGGTCATGACTCTTGAACGGATAGGAGGCATTATCCCGCCAATACTTCTGCATCAAATCTGGCTGTTCTCTCACCTCACCGATGCCATAGTCATACTGACCCCGAGACCGGTCGATAATGTCGTCATAGGGAACATTAAACCAAGCCCGACGGGAGAGAATTTGACACATTTCCTCTACATTTTCCGGCTGGCTACACCAGATTTGTGCCTCTAGGGTTCCCATCAACAGAGACCGTGCTGCTTTGGGATTTTGGTCCACCCAATCGGCCCGCATTCCTAAAGCTTTCTCCGGATGGTCCTGCCAGAGTTCCCCCGTCGTTAAGGCGTTATAGCCAATCTCTTGGTTGACCAATTGCAGGGGCCAGGGTTCGCCCACACAGAAGGCATCCATATTGCCCACCCGCATATTGGCCACCATCTGCGGCGGTGGGACGACAATCGTCGAGATATCCTGGTCTGGGTCAATCCCACCCGCCGCCAGCCAGTAGCGAATCCAGCAGTCATGGGTTCCCCCGGGAAAGGTCATCGCGGCCCGTAAATCTTCACCAGCGGCCCGTCGTTCAGCAAACCGTTCCTTCAGAGGGGTACTATCGACCCCAACCTCTAAATCTCGGTAGTCATTGGAGAGGCAAATCCCCTGACCATTCACATTCAGACGGGCCAAAATATACATGGGCACCGGTCGTCCATCGGTAACAATCCCTTCCGATAAGAGGTAAGGCATGGGGGTGAGAATGTGGGCCCCATCAATGCCACCGCCTCCAGAACCGAGAACTAAGTTGTCACGGGTCGTTCCCCAGGATGCTTGTTTTTCAACTGAGACATCCGTCATCCCGTACTTGGCAAAAAAGCCTTTTTCTCGGGCAATAATGAGGGGAGCAGAGTCTGTTAAGGCAATAAATCCTAGTCGTGCTCTTGGGGTTTCTGGGGCATCTTCTGGGTCGATCTCAACCTCAAACTGGGCTTGGTCATTACCCTGGCCGCAGCTATGGAGGAGAAAGGTTCCAGCCGTTGCTGCACCGGCTGTAATCAGAAATTTGCGACGGTTAAATCGGGGCATTTTTCAATGTAAGAGTCAACAGTGAATCGTGAGTAGCTAATCGTTGGGGGCGAAGCGTGAGAGAAAATAGAGAGTCTATCTAAAGTGGTGTCCACAAGTTAAGGAATATGACAAGAGGTTTATGTATCGGCAACTACAGTTTTTAGATTATTTTCTGTTTTACGCATTTAGGTCATGCGTAATTTGCATCTTGCTTGAAAGTAAGCATTAAGTATCAGAAAAAAAGTAGCCATTGATACGATTTCCCAAGATAGGCAGCAGGCAGTAGGGGGAAGAAGGCAGTAGGCAGCAGGCAGCAGGCAGTAGGGGGGGGAGATAGGGAACAGGGAACAGGGAACAGGGAACAGGGAACAGGGAACAGGGAACAGGGAACAGGGAACAGGGAACAGGGAACAGGGAACAGGGAACAGGGAACAGGGAACAGGGAACAGGGAACAGGGAACAGGGAACAGGGAACAGGGAACAGGGAACAGGGAACAGGGAACAGGGAACAGGGAACAGGGAACAGGGAACAGGGAACAGGGAACAGGGAACAGGGAACAGGGAACAGGGAACAGGGAACAGGGAACAGGGAACAGGGAACAGGGAACAGGGAACAGGGAACAGGGAACAGGGAACAGGGAACAGGGAACAGGGAACAGGGAACAGGGAACAGGGAACAGGGAACAGGGAACAGGGAACAGGGAACAGGGAACAGGGAACAGGGAACAGGGAACAGGGAACAGGGAACAGGGAACAGGGAACAGGGAACAGGGAACAGGGAACAGGGAACAGGGAACAGGGAACAGGGAACAGGGAACAGGGAACAGGGAACAGGGAACAGGGAACAGGGAACAGGGAACAGGGAACAGGATGCCCTCTTCCTCCCTGTCCTCTGTGACTCTGTGGTTCCCCTATTGCCTATTGCCTACTGCCTACTGCCTATTGCCTTTTGCCTTCTTCCCACCGCCATTGTCCGCAAGAGTGGCTATCCTTGAATTTGTGGGTGTATGTGTGTCTCCAGCGACCGCTAGCCCCTCATGACAGGTATGGAACTATCAATTCAACGATTATGACAACCCTTTACATCAACCCCGAAACCGGGAATAACAATAATCCTGGAACGGCAACGGAACCCTTTAAGACCATTACTCATGCCCTCAGCCAAGCCTCAGCCGGCACCTTGATTCAATTGAGGGTGGGCCAATATACCGGGGAGGAGTTTCCTCTGACGGTTCCGGCTGGAGTCAAGCTGGTGGGCAATGAAGGCAGCAAAGGCAAGGATATCCTCATTACTGGGGGCAAGACCGTCGGGACCAGTGACGGAAATCAATCCTTAACCATTCGCCTACAAGGTGATGGGCAAGTCCGGGGCGTGACCGTCTCTAATCCTGAAACTCTCGGGACTGGGATTTGGATTGAGTCGGGCAATCCCACCGTTGCGAACAGCACCCTCCTAAACTGCAAGCGGGAGGGAATCCGTATGATGGGAAATGCTAAACCGATTCTGGACAGCAATCTGTTGAAAGGAAACGCTTCCTACGGAATTTGGGTTTTGAAAAATGCCAAAGGGGAAATCCGCAATAATACCCTTCGTGATAATGGCACAGGCATCGCGGTTGGGGATGAAGCCGCGCCCCTGGTTGCCCAGAACTTGATTCAGCAAAATCGCTATGGGCTGGTGATTAACGGGAACTGTCGACCGGTCTTGCGGGGGAATACTATCGAGGACAACCAGGATTATGGCATCTCTGCCATCGCCAATGCCCTCCCGGATTTGGGTAAGTCTGAGGAACCGGGAGGCAATCTCTTCCGCAACAATGGCATCAAAGATGTGCAGAATGCCACCACTAACACGTTTATCTCGGCGGGGAACGAACTCAACCCCGATAAAGTGGAGGGGTCGATTGAGTTTGTCAACGTCGATGGAGGGGTTCCTACGCCAACCCCCACGCCCTCTCCCGGTCCCACCCCCTCTCCTGGTCCCACTCCCACCCCCTCACCGGCCCCGCCGACGGAACTCACGGACATTAAAGGCCATTGGGCAGAACCCTTTATTCAAGCCCTATTTGACCGTCAGTTAGTCAGTGGGATGGGAGATGGAACCTTCCGGCCCGAGACCCCCATCAACCGGGCATCCTTTGCCGCCTTGTTGGCCCAGGCTTTTGATAAGCCTCTCGCCCAACCGGCTAAAAACTTCACTGATGTTTCGAGTAGCTTCTGGGGGATGGAGGCGATTAATAAGGTGACCCGCATGGGCTTTATTTCTGGGTTCCCCAATAACACCTTCCGTCCTGGTGATAATGTGACTCGTTTACAGGTGTTGCTGGCACTCAATGCCGGTTTGGGACTCAGTGAAGGCAATCAGAACCATCTCAGCTTCTATACCGATAAGAATCAGATTCCTGAGTGGGCTATGGCGGCGGTGGCGAAGGCAACGGATGCCACGTTGGTTGTGAATCATCCCAATGTGCGGCAGCTACGGCCGATGATTGATGCCACCCGGGCCGAAGTGGCAGTGATGGTCTATCAGGCGTTGGTTCAGGATGATAATTTCCCGGTGATTGAGTCTCCCTATTTGGTGAATGCTGAAGCGACGGATGTGCCGAAGTTCTCGGATATTGAGGGTCACTGGGCTAAGGACTTCATTGTGGAGTTGGCCAGTAAGGGGGTAATTAACGGGTTGCCCAATGGAACCTTCCAACCCAACAAGAAGATGACGCGGGCGGAATATGCGGCGTTATTGTCCACGGCCTTTGACCCACGGCCGCAACGTTCGGCCATCAAGTTCCAAGATGTCCCCAGCAGTCATTGGGCCAAGGCAGCGATTGACAAAACCTATACGGGGGGATTTCTCTCGGGTTTCTCGGAAACGACCTTTGGTCCCAATTTAAATGTGCAGCGGTTACAGGTGTTGTTGTCGTTGGTGAATGGCTTAGATTTATCGGGGGGTTCGGCAGATTTGTTGAATCGCTATGATGACCGAGACCAAGTCCCCACCTGGGCCCAGCCAGCAGTGGCGACGGCGACGCAGAAGCAGTTTGTGGTCAACTATCCTGATGTGAAGCGTCTGCACCCTGAACAAGATGCAACGCGGGCGGAGGTTGCGGCGATGGTCTATCAGGCGTTGAAGGATGCCAATAAGTGGGACTTATCGGGGGTTAATTCGGACTACATTGTGACGGCCTAGCCAGGAGGAAGAGGAGGAGAAAGAGGAGGAGAAACCGGGTGTCTTGGAGACACTCGGTTTCTGGTATTCGACCCAAGTTTACCCAGATGGGGTTGGGTTAGCGGTTAGAGTCAGACACTCAGTGTTTTGGGAGTGCGACTCGTTTAGGCGAAAGATAGGGTTAAAACACCCAAAACGTATGCCTAGTCAGGGATACAGAAAAGGCTACCCAGCCAATCTGCCCTGATAACTATCTCAATGTACCGACGGAATCAGGTGAAACACACTGACTCCAAGGTTGGAAAGGACAGAATCAGAGAATGTGACACCACACCCTCGTCCTACGCCTAATGGCAGCCCCAGTTTTAGAAATGACAACCCTAGGACTGAAGCGGGCTTGGCAAGGCATTGAGGATGAACTGACATCCAAAAGCATGACCACCGGCAAATCCACATGGTTAAGCCACGGCTGAACACTTGCTTGAACCCTAGTTACACGAGAGTAGCCAAACTCAGTTGACAGGCTGCGTCCAAAAAGGACAAGGGGAAAGGTAGGAATTTCTTGAAGTTACCTACAACTGATTCTCAAAAGTACCCCTGGGGATAGAGTGAACCTAACGGGATATAACCCATCGAGATGGAACGAAGTAACCCCATAGACCCTGACCGGTCATCAGGTCGATACCCGGTCAAGTAATAAGTCTAAGCGCAAGGGCTATGGGGAGCAGATGTAAGCCGAAGCCAATGCCCATCTATAACGGATGTGGATCAGCTAACAGCTTACGGCTTGTTAAAAGATAAGGAGTTTAGTAGCGGTGAAAATGTCGATAGCTAGTAAAGGGTTCAACCCCGAGACTAAGAACAACGAATGGCGAAATCTTCCCTGGGGTAAAATCCAGAGGAAAGTCGCGAAGCTGCAAAAGGCTATTTATCAAGCTACAAGTCGTGGCAATAAAGCGAAAGCGCGACGCTGGCAACGTTTACTCAATAAGTCCTACTACGCTAGGCTGCTGGCGGTACGCCAGGTAAGTCAGGATAACCAAGGTAAGAAAACCGCAGGAGTTGACGGAGTGAAATCCCTAAACGCCAAAGACCGGTTTCGCTTGGCTGACCAACTGCGTCACCCAGGCAAAGCTAAAAGCTTGCGACGTGTATGGATTCCCAAACCCGGGCGGGATGAAAAACGCCCACTCGGTATCCCAACCTTGCACGACCGCGCCTTACAAGCCTTGGTTAAGCTGGGACTAGAGCCGTACTGGGAGGCTCTGTTTGAAGCGGATTCCTACGGTTTCCGACCCGGACGGTCGGCACATGATGCGATTGGAGCCATCTGGAATAAAAGTCGGTATAAACCGCAATACGTTCTCGATGCAGACATTGCCACATGTTTTGACCAAATTAACCATGATTACCTTCTGTCGAAACTAGACTGTCCCTCTCGGTACAAACGGAGTATTAAACAATGGCTTAAAGCCGGCGTTATGGACAGTGGCGAATTCAAGGCAACAGAGGCAGGAACTCCACAAGGTGGGGTCATCAGTCCGCTCCTTGCCAACATTGCTTTACAGGGAATGATTGATTCGGTTGTCAATAGCTTCCCTAACTCAAGGACAATTGACGGAAAACTAAATCGCTATTACCGCCCGAAAATCATTCGATATGCCGATGACTTTGTGGTTCTGGCTAACCGCCCGGAAGTCATCCTAGAAGCCCAACAACTGCTCAAGGAATGGCTTAAACCCGTCGGTCTCCAACTCAAACCGGAAAAGACAAGGTTATGTAACACCTTGTCGGAATGGAATGGGGAGGAACCGGGATTTGACTTCCTAGGATTTAACATCCGGCATTACCCGGTGAGTATCCATAAGGGAATCAAAACGGGTCCCGGTGGCGTTAAACCCTACCAGATAAATATTAAGCCTGCCCCAAAAGCTATCAAACGTCATTATGACGCTTGTAAAGAGGTCATCAAACAACATAAAACTGCACCACAAGCAGTTCTGATCCAGAAGCTTAATCCAATCATTAGAGGATGGAGTCAGTACTACTCTACGGTAGTTTCCAAAGAGACCTTCTCTAAACTCGACCATATGATTTGGATGGCACTGAGGGCTTGGACGGTTTCACGATGTGGTCGAGCGTCCTATGGGAAACTCCAGAACTACTTTCGTCCTGGAGTCAACAGTAAATGGACGTTCAAAGCCAAAAAGGGTCTTCGACTCACTAAGCACACCGAAACCCCCATCGTACGACATGTCAAAATCAGAGGAGGAAACACCTCTCCCTTTAACGGGGACTGGGCTTATTGGTCTAAACGTATGAGTAACGGGTTTGGCGGTATCCCTACCAAAATCTCAAAACTCATCAAGCGTCAAAAAGGACGATGTAATCACTGTGGACAACACTTCACCAGTGAGGACTTGGTTGAAATCGACCATATTCAGCCTAAATCCAGAGGAGGTTCGGATACTTACTCCAACCTACAACTGTTACATCGCCATTGCCACGATGTTAAAACCCGTTTCGACGGTAGCAGCACCCATGACAAGGGATAGCAAGCTAGGATCCTAATAACGCCGGGTGTCCACAACACTTCTGGGACAGTGAGGGTCCCGAAATCCTCATGCAAAAAGGGCCGGCGCGGGGCCGACCCTTTGAGGTTAACTCACAGGTTGAGTTAATGAGTGTGGACAGGTCTAGAAGAGTTGTAAGCCAGGATCTCCTCCAATTGAAGCCACATCGATG
This sequence comes from Sodalinema gerasimenkoae IPPAS B-353, assembly GCF_009846485.1. Taxonomy (GTDB): domain Bacteria; phylum Cyanobacteriota; class Cyanobacteriia; order Cyanobacteriales; family Geitlerinemataceae; genus Sodalinema; species Sodalinema gerasimenkoae. The sequence goes on along the minus strand of NZ_ML776472.1, from coordinate 3,017,245 downwards.
TTCTCGACGGAGAAGATATCACTTGCACTACCCCCATTAGGAACGGTAGCTCCATCGAGGACTGTAATTAGGCTAGCACCGGAACCATCACCCAGGTACATACCACCAGTACGTGTGTCAAAGAAGAATCGACCGTTATTGTTGAAGTTAATCAAGTCTAAGGCAGCTGTACCAGCGCCGCCAGCGGCATTTTCGTCGTCTAAGCCACCCAGGACGAATGACTCGGCAAAACCATTACTACCATCACCACGATAAACCCCCTCAGACTGTATGGAACCGTTTTTTACGGTTTGCAAGCTTCCGGCTACAAATCCAGCACCAGTTTCATCAACAATACGACCAAAGAGGATTCCATCTGCACGGCTTTGGAAAGTCGTAATAGTGCCCGCAAGATCTCCCACATTTACATTAAACATGCCGTCTTGAAGAATGATGCGATCGCCGTCAGGACCTTGAGCATATTGGAATCCCGTAATGGTATCCACATTGAACGCAGCATTAGCGAAGCCAAGACCAGCTGCAGGTACCTGGCCAAGCTGAACCTGAGCAATTGTAGTGTTTGCATCGACAGAAGGAGCAGTACCTACACCAATGATGGCTGTCTCTGCTCCATCGAAGGTAATACCGTCAGCACTGGCAAAGCTGCCAGTGTCACCAATCACACCCTGGATAGCACCAGTCTCAGCAAGTCCACCAAAGTAGAAGGTATCCTTTCCAGCTCCCCCAATGAGTTGGTCACCATCACCAATCTTGAGGGCTTGGGTCGCAAGAATACTACCGCCTTGTATCAGTTTGTCTGCATGAGTCGCGAAAATTGCAGAACTTCCACCATAGAGGAAGTCGCCGCCACCACCAGCTTTGATAACGTCACCATACTTACCCCCTTGCAGGATGTTACGATCGCCCCCAACGCCGTCGATGGAGAAGCGTGCGCTGTCTGACCCCGAGAAGGTGGTTGCACTAGTTCCCGTTTGGTAGCTAACACCCAACAGGTTGTTGCCAGCTCCTCCTTTAATTTCGATGACACCATCGCCATCATCAGAGCCAACCGCAACATTGGTGAGAATCACGTTCTCATCGCCAGCACCAGTGGTAATTTTGGCACCGCCGAACAGGCTAGCACCGTTGAAGCGGAAGACATTATCTTTACCGCCACCGATGATTTCACCAGCAATTTTGCCCGTACCAATAATGGTATCAGCACCACCGCCACCATCGATTTTGCCGGTTTTACCTAGGTTGGTGAAGGAAATTGAGTCATTCCCTTCGCCACCAAAGATGGCTCCTTTAACGGTTGCACTAGCATTAGTAACCTCAATAGTGTCATTGCCAAGGCCGCCATCAACGGTAGCATTTTCACCGACCCCATCAGTTCCATTGATGGTAATCTGATCATCACCCGCACCGCCGAGGACGGTGGCTTCGGGGTTCTCAACCACTTTACCGGAGAGGTTGGTGTAGGTGGCGCCAACTGCTCCGAGTTGGAATAGGTCGTCTCCGGAACCACCGTCGGTGAGACCAACAGCATTTTCCAGAACAATGCGGTCATTCCCCGCACCGGTACGGACACCACCGGTTTTCAGCGCGGTGACGTTTTGGTTAATGTCGCCTTCAATGAGGAACTGACCGTTTCCAGCGATGCTGTCCACACCGCGAACGGTGACTTCGGTGTCAAAGACATCACGTGCGAAGTAGGTGTTGACGCCAATGGTGTCTTGGACAATCTTCTGACCGGGACCAAAGATGTAGGTGTTGTTGCCTTTCCCACCATCGGGACCACCGATGAGGGTATCGCCCGCACCACTGCTGCCGGCATCGAGGGTGTCATTCCCCGCTCCACCGATGAGTTGGTTCGCGGTTGAGCCTTCAAAGCCTTCGGGAGCGATGGCGACAATTCGGTTGTTGCCTAGCTCAGACTCAGGGATGTCAACACCACTGTCAGCTCCTTGCAGGGTATTGCCACCCCGGAGGATGTTCTTGACCCCAGTGACCTGAATGACGTTATCACCGAAGCCACTGCTGATGAAGGGATTGTCGCCCCAGAACTCAGAGTCGCTACCGGTGAACATAAGGGTGTCGTTGCCTTTGTCGCCGAAGGCTTTTAATCCTTCGACAGAGCCATCGGTTCCACCCATGAGCATGTCGTCACCACGACCGCCGAAGAGGGAAACGCCTACACCAATGTTGACTCCAACACTCAGGGTGTCGTTACCGGAGTTGCCGAAGAGTTGATGATTTTTACCGGATTCGGCGAAGAGGTAGTTATTTCCTTCGTCGCCGTCGGAGCCGCCAAAGCTACCGTCGGGGTTGACGTCACCGACGAGAATGGCGCCGTTAACCTTGCCATCAGACCCGGCAACCATGAGGCTGTCGTCACCTACTCCTCCGAAGAGGTGGGGGGCTTCAGCGGTACTGCTAGCATCAACAATCAGCTTGTCGTTGCCTTGACCACCGAAGAGGGTGTCACCTTTACCGGTGCTGCGGGTGAGGAGGTAGTCTGCTCCTTTGTTACCAAAGATAAAGCTTTGACCCCGCAGACCGCCAATGGCGGTGTCATCACCGTCACCACCGGCCATGGTGTCCTCACCGGCTTCCCCAATCAGGTAGTCGTTACCACCACCCCCCATCAGGATGTTTTTGCCGCCTTGGGAGACGAGGGTGTTTTTACCTTCTTCTGCGGTGGCTTCACCGAAGCTACGACCGCCGAATAGGGTGGTTCGGCTTTCTCGGGCTAGGAGGTAGTCACTTCCTAGGTCACCGTAGATTAGGGCTTGACCGTTATCGTTGACGATGGTGTCTGCACCGCGACCGCCGAAGACCCGGTCTCCAATGCCTCGGCTACGGATGTAGTCATCTCCGGCATTCCCTAACAGGGTGCTACCGGGTTCAACGGAGTTTAGGGCACCGATGATGGTGTCGTTGCCATCGCGACCCCAGACTTCTTCAACTTGGGTGCTGAGATGCTCTTCACCGTTTTCGCTGAGAATCACCGGGTTTGGTGATTTCATCATTACTTCGTCGTTATTCTCTAGATTAGTCACTGACTGCTCCTCTTCGCTTACTTGTTTGCGTTGTGTACCTTTGCGGGCAGGTACGGGTTTGGTCTCAGTTTCGCTGTACGCATAACAGTCGCCAATTTACCGCATAAATGCCAATGTTGTCTAGGTGTTGCTGGGGAAGATTGGTACGGCTGTCTGTTTTATTAGTCTCCGTGGGGTTGGGGATTGTTCCCGGAAGAAGGGAACAGGGAACAGGGAACAGGGAATAGAAAAGACGTAGCGCACCCTTGTGGTCGCCCTAGGCAGTAGGCAGTAGGGGAAGAAGGCAGTAGGCAGTAGGCAGTAGGGGGGATTTTGGGGTTCGTTGGTGGCTGGGAAACGGGGGGTCTCTAGGATACCGGGTTGGTGGTGGGGTTGGTGGTGGAGTTGGTGGTGGGGTTGGTGGTGGGCCGTCGGGGGGGCGATCTCCTGGGGACATCAATTTGTTTGGATTACACTAGGGGTGAAGGGGTCAGGTGATTTGCTTGACAGGCGTAGTAGGATGTGGTAGCTAGCTGGCGACCACCGGAGAGGGCGACCACGGTTCGGCTATCGCTCACCGACCACAAGGGTACGCCCCTACATCTCCCCCCTACTGCCTACTGCCTGCTGCCTTCTTCTCCTCTTCCACGTGCATCGAACAATCAGGGTTACACTATATGTATATTCGCCATCAGTCTGTCACCGTCGCGGTGATTGGGTGCATCTCGTTGGCTTTAATGTCGGAGGGCTTGACTCGCTCGCTGGCTGGGCTGACTTCTACTCCATTGCTCTACTCGGAAACGATTCCAAACCCGCCAAATGACGATACTCCTGGAGATTCTTCTGGGGCGGGAAGTCGGGCGCGTTTGCGGGTGGGGGACGCTGATGTTTATTTAGACTCCCTAGCAGCCGCATGGCGCGATCTCCGTTTTCTGACTCTGCTGAGCGATCGCTTCAGTCTTCGTTAAGGACATCTGATGGGAGAGGCTCTTCCTCTCCGGGAGGCTCTCCCCTCTCTCGAACTCCCTCGGGGGGACGACGGGGGGGTGGGCCTCGGATTTGTTATTGGTTATATCGTCATGGGTGGGGGTGGCTACAAACGGCGTTGCCCATTGCCCTGTTGGTGAGTTTGTTGGCTGGGGTGGGGGGCTTGGGTTCCCTGGAACGGGGCCTACTCGATCGCTGGATGCGCTGGCGTGCCCCGGAACCCCTGGATGAACGGGTGGTGATTGTGGAGATTACGGAGGCGGATATTCGGCAGATGGGGGAGTTACCTCTGTCGGATGAGATGCTAACTCAGGCTCTAGAACGCCTACTCGAAGCCCGACCTCGGCTGATTGGTTTGGATATTTATCGGGATATTCCCCAGGAACCTGGTCAGGCTCGCTTACAACGTTTATTTGCTGAAACCTCCCATCTGATTGGCATTGAGAAGGCTCTGGGAGATACGGTAGCCCCGCCGCCTCTGTTGCAGGAACGGGGACAGGTGGCTCTGGCGGATGTGCTGGAGGACCAGGATGGGATTGTACGACGGGTGTTGGTGTCCGTGAGCCTGGAGGGGGAGGTGCGGATGACCCTGAGTACCCGTTTGGCTCTGGATTATCTGCGGGAGCAAGGGGTGAGTCTGGAGCCGTCTTCACGCTGTGTGAGTTGTTATACTCTCGGGCAGGCTCATTTACGGCCCCTACCCCGCCACATGGGGGGCTATTCAGAACGGATGGAGGGGGGCTATCAGATTTTTCTCAACTATCGCCTCGGGGCCCCCCAGACGTTCCGGCGGGTACGGTTCGCAGATTTACTCGATGGGCGAGTGCCTCAGGAGCAGTTGCGCGATCGCCTGGTCTTGATTGGCAGCACAGCGGTTAGTGGTAAGGACTTTTTTGGAACTCCCTATGGATTGGGTCCCCAGGCCATGAGTGGGGTGGAGCTTCAGGCCCAGATGACCAGTCAACTGCTGGCGGCGGCGTTGGATGGCCGGGGGCTGTTGCGGGTGGGGACGGTGCTTCAGGAGGGTCTCTGGATTGGGGTCTGGACTCTGCTGGCGACGGGTAGCTTCCATTGGCTCTTGAGATGGGGCAGGGGGAGCCGTTGGCCCAAAAATGAAGTTTCAGGTCTGCGGGGGCTGGGCGAAGGATTCCTGGGGGAGAGAATGCCTCTGGGGTTATTATTTACGCTCCATGTCGGCTTCTATTGGCTGCTGTTGGGGGGATTGGGCTATCTGGGTTTCCAGAATAGTGTGTTGATTCCGGTGATTTCTCCGGGGTTGGCGACGTTGGCGGTGAGTGTCATCGTTAGCCATCGCTATCGTCATTGGCAATTGCAACGGAGTCATGCTCAACTCGAAGCTGCCCATTTACGGTTATTGGAGTATTCCCAGGAGTTGGAACAGAAGGTGCGCGATCGCACTCAGGCGTTGCAGGTGGCGAAACAACAGGCGGAGGATGCAAACCGGGCCAAAAGTGAGTTCTTGGCGACCCTCAGCCATGAGTTACGAACGCCTCTGAATGGGATTCTCGGCTATGTGGATTTGTTGCAACGGGATCTGTTGTCGCCGACGGAGGCGAAACGGGTCAGTCCAGCCCAGGCCTTAGCGACGATTTCTGACTGTGGGACGCATCTGCGGATGCTGATTGAGGATATTTTGGACTTGTCTAAAATCGAAGCCCGTCAATTTGAACTGCAATTGGGGGAGTTTGAGTTATTGAGGGTGTTGCAGGGGATTGAACGGCTGTTTCGTCTGCGATCGCAGCAACAGGGGCTACGCCTCGACTGTGAGTTTGATTCTCAACTGCCGACGTTTGTGCGGGGGGATGAACACCGTTTACGACAGGTGCTGTTCAACCTCTTAAGTAATGCCATTAAGTTTACGGATTGGGGAACGGTGGCGTTGCGGGTGACGCGCGTAACACCGCCCTGTGAGGAGTTGTGTGAGGGCCCCTGTGAAGGGGACAATGGGGAGATGGAGGAGTCTCGGGAGGGGGATGGAGTCATTCCCTACCGGCAACGGGTTTTCCTGGATTTCCGGGTGGCGGATACGGGAGTGGGGATGACGGTGGCGGAGATGGGGCGGATTTTCCAACCGTTCCAACAGGTGGGCCAGGGAGAGAAACACCGAGAGGGCGCGGGGTTAGGATTGGCGATTTCTTCTTATTTAGTGGAGAAGATGGGGGGACGTTTGCAGGTGGAAAGTCACCCAGGGCGGGGTAGTGTCTTCTCGTTTATGATTCCGTTGGAACGGGTGGAGAATGGCCAAGAAACTGCGGCAAATCCCCTGCGGCGGCAAGCTTCCGGTCGACGGGCGATCGCCCTGGAGGGGTCTGTGGTGCCACGGGTGGGGGTTCTGGAACGCCAGGAGTATAGTTCCCGTCTGTTGCAGGATTGGTTAGGGGAGTTGGGCTGTGCTGTGATTCTGGCTGGGGAGTCGGGGCTAGGGGCTGAGGGGCCGGATTTGGTGTTTGTGGATTGGATGTTGTCGTTTGCGATTATTGAGGGACGGCAGGGTGAGGATGAGTCACTGCGGCAGTTTTGGGCCTGGCAGCGGGACAATCCTGAGTTGAAATGGGTGGTGTGTTCGGCGAGTGCCTTTGAGGGTGACCAATTGGCGGCGTTGGAGGGGGGGGCGGATGGCTTCCTGACGAAGCCGCTCAGCCGGGATAAGTTGGTGGCTGTACTGTCGCAGGTGTTGGGCTATCACTGGTCCTATGAGGAAGTTTCGTCGGAGGTGGTTAAGTCTGAGATGGCAATCGTGGAAACGGATGGTCCGACGGAGGAGCAGGTACGGGTGTTGCAGTCTTGGCTGTTACAGGGTAATTTGCACCAAATTTCCTTGTTGGTGAATGAGTGGCGTTTGGAGAATCCGGCGTTGGTTCCTTTTGCGGAGGAGGTGGTGCGTTATTGTGATGGGTTTGAGGTGTGGCGGTTGCGGGCTTTATTGGGGATGGGGGAGAGGAGAGGGGGAACCATATAGAACCCTACTCCTGCCCCTACGGTTTTGCGGTAGACTGGTTAGGGTTGCTTTTTGGGCTAAGTTATGGTTGGTTTTTTGCGATTTCGAAATATTTTGGTGATGGGGTTAGTGTTGCTATTGGCTGGGCTTTGGATGCCGATGGCTGTGGCGTTAACTCCGATTGATATTTCGGATTTGTCCTATGAGGACTGCCCGCCGTCTCTGGCGGATGGGGCGGTGGTGAGTGGGTCGATGCAGTCGGCGAGGTGTTTTATTGTGACGGGTAAGGCGGAGAATAAGTCAGGTAAAATGGTGGTGAATGCGGATATTTTTGGCCGTATTTATGATGCGAATAATAGTAATGTTATGCCGAATCGAACTCGGTTGGGGGCGATCGAGGAGGTTCCCCCTGGGGTGAGTGAGTTTGAGTTACAGATTATGGTTCCGGCAAATCAGCCTCTGCCGTTGCATTTGAAGCAGTTTAAGGCTTCGGGGTTTACGGGACGGGTTCGGCGTTAGGGGGGAGAAGAAGGCAGTAGGCAGTAGGGGGAACCCACCCCTAACCCCTCCCAAGAGGGGATGGCAAGAGGCAGAGGGGTCGAATGCCAGAAACCGGGTGTCTTGGAGACACTCGGTTTCGTTTTTTGGGGGGGGTTTTGGGCTTAGACTAGGGACATGAGGAGGCTGGGGATGATGGATTGGACGACTTGTAGGAGTAGGATGGCGAGGATAGCGGAGAAGTCGATGCCGCCAATGGGGGGGATGATGTTGCGGAAAATGTTTAGATAAGGGTCCGTGAGCTGGCTGAGAATGGCTAGGGGCGGCATACTCCAGTCTACGTTGGGAAACCAGGTTAGAAGGATGCGGATGATGAGTAGGGCAAAGTAGATGTTGAAGAAGGTGACTAGGGTTTGGGCGAGAAGTAAGACGATGGATTCCATGGCTGGGTTGAGGTTGTATTGTGTATTTTTTTAACGATGCCTTGACTTTTTGGGCTTTGGGTGTTAGGGCATCTGGATTATCTTTGACTATTGTAGTCGATCGCCTGGGGAGCGGTTATTGCTCGTCGAGGGGGGTGAGGGGGCGATCGGGGTGTTCTTGACGGTTGACGACGTGGAGTTGTTCGCGCACGTCGTCGATGGTGTCGTTGAGTTGGGCAATTTTGTCTTCGAGGTTGCGGCGGGCGGATTCCATTCCTTCGGGATTGAGGAGGGAGTTGTTACTATCCCGGTCGGGGAGACGGCGGTTGTTGTCGTCGTCGCTGCGGCTGTCGTTGCTACTGCGAGAGGCTAGGACGGAGCCAAGGACACCGCCGACGACGCTGCCGAATATGGCTCCGGCTAAAAATCCACCTGTGAAACCGTTTCGATTACTCACCGTTGTTTGATCCTCTACATCTTCGCGATCGCTCTGCTTTTCAGTCTAGCATTGCTGGGGGGGCCTGGGGGCTAGGTTCCGAAGCTGCGATCGCCGGCGTCGCCGAGGCCGGGGATGATGAAGCCGCGATCGTCGAGGCCTTCGTCGATGGTGGCGGCGTAGACGACGAGTCCGGAATACTTGTCATTGAGTCGTTGTAGGGCTGGGGGAGCGGCGACGATGGAGACGATGCGGAGGCGATCGGCTGTTAGACCCCGCTCGGTGAGGAGTTCGAGGGTTTTATCGAGGGTTCCGCCGGTGGCGAGCATGGGTTCGCTAATAATCAGATGCAAGTCTGGGGGAAATTCTTGGGGGAGTTTGTTGAGATAGCAACTGGTGTCAAGGCTGGTTTCGTCGCGAACCATGCCGAGGTGATAGATGGTGGCGGCGGGGAGGACGTCTTGCATTCCTGGGAGGAGGGCAAGGCCGGCTCTCAGGATGGGGACAATGGCGAGGGGGATGTCGGAACGGACGAGGGTTCCTTGGGCGGGGGCGAGGGGGGTTTGGACGCTGACGGGTTGGGTGGGAATCCAGTCACGGATGGCTTCGTAGGTAAGCCAACGCCCGAGTTCGGTCATGGCGGTGCGGAAGAGGACGGGGGGGGTGGAGGCTTCCCGGGCCATGGTGAGCCAGTTCTGAATTAGGGGATGGGGGGGGACGTAGACTCTTAGTTTGTCGGTCATGGGTTGGGTTGTTGGGGATAGGGGTATTTTAGGGGATGGGGGGAATAGGGGGAAGAAGGCAGTAGGCAGTAGGCAGTAGGCAGTAGGGGAAGAAGGGGGCGGTAGGATGTGTTCGGGCGTTGATTCGTTTTAAGACCTAGACTTATCGATTCCAACTTGCCCGAACTTGGGCAAGTGGTAGAAGGGAGAGTTGGGTGGTGGGGTTGGGGCGAGGGGTCAGAAACTCGGTTTCTTGGTTGGGGGGTTGGGGTTAGGGTTGGGCTAGGGCTTGGCCGGCTAGCCAACTGGTCGTCCAGGCGTTCTGGAAGTTGAAGCCGCCGGTGATACCGTCGATGTCTAGGAGTTCTCCGGCTAAGTACAAGTGGGGACAGAGGCGGCTTTCTAGGGTCTTGAAGTTGATTTCTTTTAAGTTGATGCCGCCGCAGGTGACGAATTCGTCTTTGAAGATGCCTTTGCCTTCGATGGCATATTCACTCTGAAGTAGTTGCTGGCTGAGACGGTTGAGGGCTTTTTTGGAGAGTTCGGCCCAGCGGGTTTGGGGGTCGATGGCTGTGGCTTGGAGGTGGTAGGCCCAGAGTCTCCGGGAGAGGGGAATGGGGGAGAAACTTCCGAGGGTTTTACGGGGATGCTTAGCTTTTTGCTGCTGATAGATCTGCTTGAGGGTTTCGGGGTTGTGTTGGGGTAGCCAGTTGAGACGGATGGGGCTGCGATAGCGATCGCCATGGAGGGTTCTGGCGCCCCAGGCGGAGAGTTTGAGGACGGCGGGACCGCTGAGGCCCCAATGTGTGATGAGGAGGGGGCCCTGTTGTTTGAGTTTGTGTTGGGGTAGGGATATTTCGACTTGGGGGACGGAGATGCCAGCGAGTTGGGTGAGTTGGGGGTCGCGGATATTAAAGGTGAAGAGGGAGGGGACGGGGGGAATGATGCTGTGGCCAAGGGATTGGGCGAAACGATAGCCGCTGGGATGACTGCCGGTGGCCAGGAGGAGGCGATCGCAGTCTCGGGTTTCTCCGTTACGGAGACTGACGCGAAAGCCTTGGGGATGGCGTTGGATGGCTTGGACAGGGGTTTGGGTTTCGAGTCGGACTCCGGCGCGTTGGGCGGTGTGGAGGAGGCATTGGGCGATGGTTTCGGAGTCGTCGGTGGTGGGGAACATTCGCCCGTCGGCTTCGGTTTTGAGGGTTACGCCCTGTTGGGCAAACCAGTTGATGGTGTCTTGGGGTTGGAAGCGGCTAAAGGGACCCCGTAGGGCTTTGTTGCCTCGGGGATAATGTTGAACCAGTTGTTTGGGGTCGAAACAGGCGTGGGTGACGTTGCAGCGTCCACCGCCGGAGATGCGGACTTTGTGCAGGGGATGGCGGCTGGCTTCGAGGAGGGTGATGTTGAGGTTGGGGTTGTGCTGGGCGGCGGTGATAGCCCCAAAGAAGCCGGCGGCCCCTCCACCAATAATGAGGACGTTGTGCATGGGTTGACGGGGAAATGGTTTAGGGATTCGGGGAAGTGGGGACGGGGAAGGATGGGACAGGAATTGTCACGGGAGGTGGGGGTGTTGCTGAGGGGGACTGTTATATTAGCAGGCGATAGATCAAAAATTTTGGTGCTACTCATGCTGACGGCGTTACTGTTAATGGGTTCGATGAGTCTGACTCCGGTTCCTGATTTGGCTGGGGTGGGAGAGGTTCTGAGTCAACGTATGGGGGAGGGGGTAGGAGAGTCTTGTCGTCGGGTGGCGATCGCCACGGACCAAACTCTACACCTGTATCCTCGCCCGGTGATGGGTGGGAGTCGGGGGGAGGAGGATGCGGCGATTGTGGGGGTGTTCTCGGATGAACAGATCCAATTGCTACGGACCAATGTGGCGGGGGTGGATGGGGATGAACAGCTCTGGCATGAGATTATTGATAGTATCGGTAATCGGGGCTATATCTTGGCGTTTAATCCGACGACGGGACAGTCCACGTTACGGTTTTGCCCTTAAGTTCGGAAACTGTCGTATAGAATATGTAGAGACTTTTACGACTTATTGTCACTGGCTATTGTTTGACCTTGTCCGTTGAGTGAGGAGAATCACATCCACCATGACCCCACGTCAGCCTATGTCCTATCTTCCTAAGTTGCTCGGTGCCCTAGCTTCGGGTGCTGCCGCGATTTTGGTCTTGAGTCCGGGAGCGGCGATCGCCCAAGATGAGATGGCCTACCGTCTCCGGGTTAATCCCAATCTTCAGGTTCCTCCCCTGGGTGAACCAGGAGACTTTTTACCGGGTGGCGATGTCCGTCCCCCCGATGCCCCCACTGACCCCCAGGTGACTCCCGATCCTATTGGTAAACCCTCTGCCCGCATTGAACTGCGTCTGGGAGAACGGCGGGTATATGTCTATGAAGATGATGAAATTGTGGCCAGTTATCCGGTGGCGATCGGGAAACCGGGTTGGGAAACACCCGTTGGGGAGTTTGAGGTCACGAATATGGCGTTAGATCCGGTGTGGGAGAATCCCTGGACGGGTGAGTTAGTGCCCCCTGGACCCGATAGTCCTATTGGCCCGGCGGTGATTGTTTTCTATGAGGGCAACGATTGGATTGCGTTTCATGGAACTCCCCATGAGGAGTTAATTGGTCAGGCGGTGTCCCATGGTTGTGTACGAATGCGCAATGATGACATCCTGGCGATGTATGAGAAGGTTAACCCAGGAACTCCTGTGGTGGTTGCGCAATAGGTTGGGAGAGGCAGTAGGCAGTAGGCAGTAGGCAGTAGGGGGGAACCTACCTCTAACCCATGGTACTGAGGGGGAGGGGGCGAGGAACACTCGCTGTCTCGCCCTGGCCTTCTGCGACTCATGATTTTTTGCCCTGAGGTCTTAGCTGATCTCGGGTTTTTTGTATTGGGGAATGCTTTTTCCGTCGTCTAGGGCCGCTAGGAGTAACCAACCGAGGATGTTGACGCGGGCATCAAAGAGGGTGACATCGACGAGGTGGAAAAGGCTGGTGGCGGTGAAGGCCAGGAGAAGAGTGAGGGCGATGAGGTCGGGTTGAGACTGTTGTTGTTTGAGGTGGCGGACTGCCTGATAGTAGATCCAGCCGATGGGCAGACCCAGGGCTAGGGTGGCGAGAATCCCGGTTTCGGATAACAGCATTAGGGGGAGGTTATGGGGATGTCCTAGCCAGACTCCAGTGTGTTCTTGATAGAGTTGGGGAAATTGCCGCAGTCCCCAACCCCAGAGGGGGCGTTCTTGGCTTAAGTCCCAGGCGAACTGCCATTGAGTAGTTCGTAGGGTTTCGATGGGGCGATAGGGGTAGAGGTCATCGTTGAGTCGGGCCCAGATGGCCCGGGGAACGAGGGTTTGTAGGGGAGATTGCAGGGGAGGGGGACCAAAGGCGGCCCCGAAGATGAGGGCAGCGATCGCCCCAATTACTCCGAGTAGCCAATGCCAACCCAGGATGATGCCATAGATCAGGGCCATCAGAACCGCCACGCCCCAACTGTTGCGGGAGGATGTGGCCAATAAGACTGCGCTATTGAGGCAGATGAGGATGAGGCCGGCGGCGACTCGGGACGTTTGCTGCGATCGCCAGGCCTGTAGGGTGAGTCCGATCGCCAGAGTCCAGGCGATGAGGCTAAAGTTGGCCAGGGAGTTGGCATAGCCAAAGACGGAGGCCATGCGACCGGGAGGGGTTCCCCCAACTTCAAGTTCCCAGGATATCAGCCAGCCGAAACGGATGGGGCCATGCCAGCCTAAGTACTGTTGTCCTAAACCAATGATGGCGACGGGGAGGGAGGAGAGGACAATGACGTCGCTGAGGTGTTGTCGGTGTTGGGGGTGCTGAATGAGGGCCCGGCTGGCGAGAAAGATAGCCATGAAGGGCAAGAAATTGGCTAATCCGAGGAGGGAGATGGAGGGGTCATGGGCCTGTAGGCTCGACAGCAGAAGCAGGAAGGCGGCCAGACCGAAACTCCAGGTGAGGGGCTGTTGCAGCTGCGATCGCCCCTTCTGCCACCAATACCAAGCCGTCACCCCTACGATGGCAATTCCCCCGAGTAGGGGACTCAGGGGAAAGATGAGTAGGCCTAAATATAAACCCCGTTGGGGACGCATCATCGGTTCAATCCATCCATGATTGCCTGTTCTCTATTCCCTCTCAAAACAGATCCTTACGTCCTCGTAAACGGGCAAAGGTTTGGACATTATCGCGACCTTGAACGGCCTGTTGTAGGTGGGGATGATCACAGCGTAAGAAGGGATTGGTTTGTTTCTCGATGCCAATGCGGGAGGGAACGGTGGCGTGCTGGCGCGATCGCGCGGTTTTGACCTCCTGAAACCGTTGTTGAAGTTGGGGGTTCTCCCCATCGACGGTGAGGGCAAATTGGAGGTTTTTTAGGGTGTATTCATGGGCGCACCAGATGCGGGTATCGTCGGGGAGGTTCCGCAGTTTACTCAGGGACTCTAGCATCTGGGCTGGGGTTCCTTCAAAGAGTCGTCCACAGCCTCCGGCAAAGAGGGTATCTCCACAAAAGAGGTCGCCGGGGTCACGGGGATGGGTTGGGGGAAAATAGTAGGCAATATGGGCGCGGGTATGGCCAGGGACAAAATAGACATGGCCCTCTCGGCCGGCAAAGGCGACGCGATCGCCCTCGTCTAAGAAGACTGACTGGCCAGGGATGCGGCCGCGATCGTGTCGCCCCCCATAGATGGTGATATCCGGGAAGGCGTCCCGTAAGGCCCCATTTCCGCCGATATGATCGGCATGATGGTGGGTGTTGAAGATGGTGATGAGCTGGGCGTTGAGGTCTTGTAGTTTCTCTAAAACGGGGCCCGCTTGGGCAGGATCAACCACAGCAGCCAGGTTTTGCTGTGGATCATGGAGGATAAAGATGTAGTTATCGGATAAGACAGGGAGTCGATAAATTTCCATAACTCATAACAAGTTGTGGTCAATCCAACTTAACATGGTGTCATCAGAACCGTTACATTCGGGAGGATTGTGCCATGGGTCAGCCATCACCGGGAAAGACGCTCGCCACGATGCGATCGCTGGTGGAGTCCTGTCTGGAAAGCCATAGCATCACCCATCAGGATTATCTAACCTTAAGCTGTATGATGCTCTCGGGCAAAGGGTTGTCGATGGAGGAGTATCAGGAAATCAATGTGGTGTTTGATCGGATTCAGTTAGGACGAGTTCGGGTCATCTACCGCTAAGTTTATGTTTTGTTTAACCTGGTCTCCTGTCTATGGTAATTCCTCCTGAGTTTGATGATGCGTCGATAACGCTTTCTGTGGTGATTCCTATTTATAATGAGGAAGCCAATTTAGGGTATTTATTTGAGCGAGTTTTAGACAGTTTGCAAGGGTTGAATATCTCCTATGAGATTATCTGTATTAATGATGGTAGCCGCGATCGCAGTTTAGAGCAGCTCATTGAGTATCACGTCAAGAATCCTTCTATTAAAATTGTAAACTTTTCCCGTAATTTCGGCAAAGATATTGCCCTGACTGCGGGGCTAGATCATGCCTGTGGTGCGGCGGTCATTCCTCTGGATGCAGACCTACAAGATCCCCCAGAATTAATGGGAGATTTGCTGGAAAAATGGCGGCAGGGTTATGATGTGGTCTATGCCACTCGCCGCGATCGCCAAGGAGAAAGTTGGCTTAAACGGGCGAGTGCGAGTAACTTTTATCGACTCCTTGGACGGGTGAGTCAGGTCCCGATTCCTCAGGATACGGGGGATTTTCGCTTGATGGATCGGCGTGTGGTGGAGGCGCTGAAACAATTACCGGAACGAAACCGCTTTATGAAGGGGTTGTTTGCTTGGGTGGGCTATCGACAGGTGGCGATCGAATACGATCGCAATCCTCGCCACGCTGGGCAAAGTAAGTGGAATTATTGGCAACTTTGGAACTTTGCCTTAGATGGCATTACGGCGTTTAGTTCGATTCCCTTAAAGGTGTGGAGTTACTTAGGGTTGGGAATTTCTTTAGTGGCGCTAGTGTATGCCGTTTTTTTAGTCATCCGAACTCTGATTTCTGGAATTGATGTGCCTGGCTATGCCTCGTTGATGGTGGCGGTGTTATTTATGGGAGGAGTTCAGCTCATTAGTTTGGGGGTGATTGGGGAGTATTTGGGACGAGTCTATGAGGAAGTTAAGGGTCGTCCGTTGTATTTGGTGCGAGATCTCTATGGCTTTGAGGGCAAACCCCATCCCAACCTAGACCCCCTATCTCGCTCAGACGGAGGAGGGAAAGGGTGAGTCAGTCTACCTCTCGACGCCGATTGGGACGATGGCTGCTGCTGGTTCTCCTAGTAACCGCCGTGATGGTTTATGGTTTGGGAAAACTGGAGATGGAGGTGATGCGGGCCTGGCTTGAGGAGGCGGGGTGGTGGGCGCCGGTTCTCTATCTGTTGCTGTATAGTCTGGGAACGCTGCTGTTACTCCCGTCTACGCCCCTGAATTTGACGGGGGGGGCATTGTTTGGCACGGCTTGGGGTACGGTTTGGACAAGTTTAGGAGCGATTCTGGCAGCGATTCTGGCCTTTGGGATCAGTCGCCACCTTGGACGAGGGGCGATCGCCAAGCGGTTGGGGGGACGTTGGCAAGCCCTGGATGCTGAACTTCAGCAAGGGGGGGTGTTTTATCTATTTGCTATTCGCCTACTGCCGATTATTCCCTATGGGTTGGTGAATATCGCGGCGGGGTTAAGTAGCATTTCCCTGCGAGACTATCTCTTGGGGACAGCGTTGGGAACGGTTCCGGGGATTTTCCCAATTGTGCTGTTGGGAAGTGCGGGAGTTCAGGCCCTGGAAACGGGGGAAATATTGCCCCTATTTGGGGCCTTGAGTTTAATGGGACTGTTGATGCTAGGAGCGACCCTCTATCGACGGCGACGACGCGCTCCCTGGGATGGCGATCGCCAGTAACTGACCAGGGCGACCACGGTTCGGCTATCGCTCACCGACCGCAAGGGTTCGCCCCTACGTCTTTTCTACTGCCTACTGCCTTGTTCCCCCCTACTGCCTACTGCCTACTGCCTACTGCCTATTCCCTATTCCCTGTTCCCTGTTCCCTGTTCCCTCTTCCCCCTACTGAGCAGAAGAGTATGCTAACTTGGCATAAGCTGGGCGAGGTTTAAGGTCAAGATATTCGGTAACCCGGTTGAGGCGTGACTCCCCCCTGTTTGCTAATTCACCCGACTCAGCTCACCCGACTCAGAACGA
This sequence comes from Sodalinema gerasimenkoae IPPAS B-353, assembly GCF_009846485.1. GTDB lineage: Bacteria > Cyanobacteriota > Cyanobacteriia > Cyanobacteriales > Geitlerinemataceae > Sodalinema > Sodalinema gerasimenkoae. The sequence continues at coordinate 3,000,974 of NZ_ML776472.1, read as the reverse complement.
AGTCGGCCTTGTGCCTGTCACCATCAGGTATTTACCAGACGTCTCCTCCTTCCTTCAATCAATGACCCCCACCTGGCATTTGCCGAGGTGGGGGAGTGACCGGAGATAACCCGGTCGTAGCTGCGAATCGGCCATTGAGGTACATACGGCAACACGTCCGGTTGCTTCTCTAAATCGGATTATCTGTAAGGCCCTGGAATCTCAGGGAGTGGGGTTAACCCAGACACCCCGTATGTACTGGCTTAAGAGACCTGTAGTTTGGGAATTATCTTCCATGCAACGTATCCCCGTTCAAAACCCGGATGGGACTCCCGCCATGCCCACCAAGCGCCGTCGCGCGCAGCGGTGGGTAGAGCAGGGGCGAGCGACATGGGTAAAAACTAATCTGCGCCTTAAGGCCGTGCGCCTGAACGCCGAACCATCGGGTCGTAAGACTCAACCCATTGTGGTTGGTGTCGATCCCGGCAAACTCTATTCAGGGATTGCCGTTCAATCGTCTAAAGCGACTTTATTCGGGTCTCACCTAGAACTCCCCTACCCCAAGGTACGGGAGCGGATGGGTAATCGCAGAATGCTACGGCGTTCTCGCCGCAGTCGGCGGATTAATCGAGAGTTACCCTTCCCATTACGGAATCATCGCCAAAAACGATTTAATAACCGTAGACAGAAGAAAGTCGCCCCCAGCATCCGAGCCAACCGAGACTTAGAGTTTCGGGTGGTTCAGTCGTAGACAGAAGAAAGTCGCCCCCAGCATCCGAGCCAACCGAGACTTAGAGTTTCGGGTGGTTCAGGAGCTATCCCGACTGTTCCCCATTGCCGCCATTGGCTACGAGAAAGTCCGCGCTGACGTGGACTTAACCTCGGGTCGAAAAGGGGCAAAATCCGGTAAGGGTTTCTCACCGGTCATGGTGGGGCAAGCCTACGCCCTTGAGCAAATGGAGCAGATTGCTCCGGTTTATACTCGCTACGGGTGGCAGAGCGATGGCAATGGCACGGCTCAAGTTCGCTCGATTTTGGGATTAACGAAATCTCAGGATAAAGTCAGGCCAATCCCCCAAACCCATGCCGTCGATGGTATAGCTTTAGCTTGTGGGTACTTCGTTAAGTATCGCCCTTTCTACGGAAAACGGAGTCACGGTTGTCTGGTATTGGGCCAGGTTAAGCTCACATCTGCCCCATTTGTGGTGATTAAACGCCCACCCATCAGTCGTCGGCAACTGCACCTGATGGTTCCGAAAAAGAAGGGGGTACGCCGCAAATATGGTGGAACGGTGACTCGGCATGGATTCCGAAAAGGGGATCTGGTGCGGGCTGAGATGGCCGGTCGCGTCTCGGTTGGCTATGTCAGTGGCGATACCGCCAGGCAAGTTTCGGTTTCTGGGTTGACCTGGAAGCGCATTGGCCAGTTTAGTGCTGCCAAAGTAAAGTTACTCTATCGCGCCACGGGCATTTTAGTCAGTTGCCCGCAGAGATTGTCCGTCAGTGGGGTATTGAACCCTGCTGGCTGACGCTTGTTTCCTCCCCCACCTGCGGTGCGAGGTGGTGTCCGTCAGTGGGGTATTGAACCCTGCTGGCTGACGCTTGTTTCCTCCCCCACCTGCGGTGCGAGGTGGGGGTTTCCACAAGGAGTTTTTGATGATCTGGCTGACGCTTGTTTCCTCCCCCACCTGCGGTGCGAGGTGGGGGTTTCCACAAGGAGTTTTTGATGACTGTAGATTCTCCCTTTGCCTCGTCCCCTAGGATTTCGATTCTTGTCAGTGATCTCTCGAAACAGGGAGCGGGACGCTGGGGGGGAGCGGTACGAACGTTTTTATTGGCGCAGGCCCTAGAACGCCTGGGGGCTAAGGTCACGATTTATGGGTTTATCTTTGGCGATGACCCCGGTGAACCCACGGTGGGTGATTTTCCCATGGTGACGGTTCCGGGGGCGTTTTATCCTGGCTTTATTGGGCGATCGCGAGAGTTACTCAGGCAACTAGATACGGATATTATCTATGCCCTACGGCCGAAGGCGACGACCTTGGGACTGGCATTGTGGCATAAACGCCAAACTGGCTGTCCGGTTATCTTGGATATTGATGATTGGGAGTTAAGCTGGCATGGGGGCGATCGCTTTCGCTATCGACCAAAACTCAAACAACTAGCTCGGGATATCCTTAAGCCAGACGGGGCATTGCGCTACCCGGATCACCCCCTATATCTACGATGGATGGAGTCTCAGGTGTCAAAAGCAGACGCAGTGACGGTTCATACTCAGTTTTTGCAGGATCGCTTTGGGGGCGTCAAGGTTCCCAATGGCAAGGATACGGATTTATTTAACCCCGAGGGCTATGATTCTCAACTCAGCCGTGAGGTTCATGGCTTCTCGGCGTACCGGATCTTGATGTTCCCGGGGGCCCCTCGCCCTTATAAGGGGATTGAGGATGTCCTCAAGGCGTTAGAGCATCTCAACCGTGAGGATTTGCGCTTGGTCATCGTCGGTGGAAGTCCCTATGATGATTATGATCAGGAGTTGCGTCGCCGTTGGGGACGCTGGATTATCCAATTACCACCGCAACCCGTCACGAAAATGCCCTTTGTGGTGGCTGGGGCTGATATCATTGTGGTTCCTCAACGGGAAACTCCGGCGGCCTTGGCCCAGTTTCCGCTTAAGCTAACGGATGGAATGTCTATGGCGAAACCAATTTTGGCAACGCGGGTTGGGGATATTCCCGAGATTCTCCAAGGGTCTGGGTATTTAGTAGAACCTGAGGCTCCTGAGGCGATCGCTAAACAGATTTGTTGGATTCTGGAGCATCCTGAGGAGGCCAAGCAACGGGGAGCGTTAGCCCGGCAACGGTGTGTGGAACACTATAGCCTTGAGGCCATGTCTCATCTCCTAGCTGGGGTGCTTCAATCCCTGCCAGACTCCCCACATTTGTAACCTGCATCTGTAAGCCGTATCTGTCAACCGGTTATGTCTTCTGTGATGTCCACCTTGCCTTCGGTTTTATGTCTCCCAATAAGCTCTTACTAAAAGTTGCACTTCAATCGCCATATTTGTTTGTAGGGACAGTCCTATTGGGATTTTCAGGAGCGGTATTTAATAGTGTCAGTGTGACCTTGATTGTACCGCTCGTCTTGTCTCTGTTGGGACAGGAAGCCAGCATGATGGGCAGTATGCCGCCGGTGATTCAGCAGGCGATGGGATTCGCGGATAATATCTCAGGGGATTATCGCGTTGCCATTTTGACGGGGGTTGTCTTCCTGGCGATCGCCCTCAAAAACTTTTCAGGCTATGCCAGTAATTTGGTGGGAACGGCTCTCGGGCAATCGATTTCTCGGACATTACGCTATGATGGCGTCGAAGTCTTCTTGAATGTGGATATTGATTTTTATTCCAACAATAAGATTGGCGACATCATGAACAAGATGAATGCGGAGATGATCCGGACATCAGCCGCCATTCGTTCATTTAGTCAACTGATTGTTTCAGCGATTACAATCTTATTCTTTATTGCTATCCTTACCTCGATTTCTTGGCAGTTGACTCTCACTTCGACGATAGTTCTAGGGCTGGTCGTCTCGATCAATCAGGTTTTTATCAGGCGAGCCAAGATGTTTGGGCAGCAGTTAACCCATGATTCTCGCGCGTTCACGAATAAACTAATTGAGACCTTATCGGGAATCAACCTAATTAAAACTGTTGCCACAGAGGATTTAGAATTTGGTCGGCTCAGAGAACTAATTTATGCTCGTGAGCGTAGTGAGTTTAAATCTCAGGCAAACTCGGCAATTATTTCTCCCATCAATGAAACCGCCGGGATTATGGCTCTGCTGCTGATTGTCTTGGCGGCTCGCTATCTATTTGCGGAACAAATTGAAGCCCTATCAGCGGTGATTTTAACCTATCTTTTACTCTTGTTTCGCCTGTTGCCAGTGGTTGGAACCATCAACAATCTCCGGAGTGGTTTATCGAATAAGAGTGCCAGTATTTTAGTGGTTTCTGATTATTTAGATCGTACGAATAAGCCATTTATGAAAAATGGTTCGATCCCCTTTAAGAAATTAACAAAAGGAATTAAATTTGAATCTGTTAATTTTCGCTATGGCAGTGGAAATCAAGATTTAGCACTGCGAAACATTGATTTATGGATTCCCCGAGGAAAAACTGTAGCCTTGGTGGGAAGTTCTGGGGCGGGTAAATCCACCCTGGCGGATTTAATTCCTCGCTTTTATGATCCCTGTGATGGACGAATTAAATTCGATGATGAAGATTTGCGCAGTTATGACATGAAAACTGTGCGTCGTCGCATGGGGATTGTCAGCCAGGATACGTTCTTGTTTAATAACTCGGTGTTATACAACCTCACCTATGGCTGTGAATGGGCCGGAGAGGCCGAAGCAATTGATGCCGCCAAACGGGCTAATGCTTACGAATTTATTATGAATTTGCCCCAGGGATTTGATACAGACATCGGCGATCGCGGGGTGATGCTATCTGGGGGACAACGACAACGGCTGGCGATCGCCCGGGCCATTATCCGCGATCCAGAAATCTTAATCCTCGATGAAGCTACAAGCGCCCTGGATACGTTATCGGAGCGGTTAGTGCAAGAGGCCATTGAAGAACTCTGTCACGATCGCACCACCATTGTCATTGCTCACCGCCTCTCGACGATTCGCAATGCTGATCAAATTGTGGTCATGGAACAAGGACAAATCATGGAAGTTGGCTCTCATGCCTTGCTCTTAGAACAAGACGGCTACTATTCAACACTCTACCAAGCTCAGTTCGCCCGGGATAATGAGGATGCCATTCAACAGGCCCGCCGGGAAACCCTTATCAACACCTCCTATGAGGTTCGCACCCGTCTCAATCCCATGATTGGTTTCCTAAATCTGTTGGTAGACGACATTGTCGATTCTCCCGAAGAGCGCCAAGAACTGACTCAAGAGGCCTATGAGTCCGCTGTGCGACTTCTCAAAACATTACAGTTTTTAGAGAGCAGTGCTAGAGCGGAGTAGACCTATAAACCGCTATACTAATTAAGCATAAATCGTAAGACAATCAGCCCCGCGCCTGGTTGCCTCGACCTGTCCCGATATCCTCCCTTGAGTCTAATCTGATGTTGCCTCTGCTAATCTTCTTTATCCTCTTCCTGGTGCTAGTCGCCTTCACCCCCCTGTTAGGCTATTCCGATAAAAAATGGATTTTGCCCTTCATGTGGGGACTGTTTGCCCTGTTCACCCTGGCGGGATGGGCTGTCTTTTTGGGGATCGGCTGGCTCAATTTCTGAGATGGGGGTTTCTCGAACCCCGGCGGGGAGTCTGGCGAGAGTTGATGGCTATCCTAACTAGACGACCCTAGCCAGGCAACCAACGTTGGCCCCAGGTCCTGACGTCGGCGGGTTTTTGGGTTGATACAGACATGGCGGGTTGAGGCCTGACTGACCGGGCGATTTTGGTTCTCGCACCCTTCGCGATCGCCCCCAGCACGTCTAACGCAATAGAGAACTTCAAACTCACTCTCGCCCAGCCTCTTAGGGGTCACCTCAATGGTAATCAGCTCCCCACAATAGAGGGGCTGGAGAAAGCGAATCTGGGCCTCTACAATCGGAAGGGCTAGCTCAGCCTCCGCTAACAGACTCGCTAAACTCACCCCCGCTTCGGCGATCGCCGCCTCATAGGCATAATGACAAATCGAGAGTAAACGGGCAAAATAGACCACCCCCGCCGCATCCGTATCGTCAAGATGAATGGTATGCTGGTAGACCATCAGATATGCTGCAAACTCCCCTTATTAAACCATTGATCGCTCCCCCCTCAACGCGATCGCCCTCAAGGAGTCCTGGTCTCCGCCGCAGCTTGGTCCAACCGTCTTGGGCCGGAATGTTCCATAATATGAGTGTTTCTCCCTCAGTCCACGAACGCTAGGACGCGCGATGGTTCGATCTGAAATTTTCACCCGAGCAAGACAAGGGAACCCCGAAGCTTTGGCTGCTCTGATGAATCACTCCCTGCAAGCCAAACAGATCACAGTCAATGTGAGCGTGCAGGGTCAAAGTCTGGTGGCGATCGCCACGGGGCAAACGGCCCCAGATCGAGCCTTTATGGTTAACTTCATCTGTCGGGGACTACGAAAACTAGAAGCCGACTCAATCCGCAAGGTCACCATTGTTGGCTATCTCAATGGAGGGACTATTCCCCTCTGGCGCGACACCATTCAACTGGACTCTCAAGCCTCCGACGAACTCTTGCCCCTAGAACCGGTCTCCCCGCTCACACCCGCACCGGCCCCTCTCCCTCCCTCAGCCCCCCCCTCCCGGCCGCGTCTCCCCACCTCGGTTATCCCCATCACTCCCCGTCGCCGTCGTCAACCGCCGACGTTGGTCTCGCGCCTGAGAACCCTGGCTGGGGTGTTATTATTCCTACTGGTGGGGGGAGTCTCCATTGCCGTGGCCTCTCTGGTTAAACTTCTCACGGCCCTACTCGCTGAAAATTCTATCTATAGTATTAATCTCCTGGGAGACCTCTTTCGGGGCATTGAGATTATCGAAGTCTTCAATGTTCTGGTGTTTGCTATTTTAGGCTTAGGTTTGGGGGTGGCCACAGCCTTTATCCCTCGCTATCTCGGCATTCGCCTCAATGCCCTGGTGATTATCCTCTTACTGCCGACCCTACTGAGTTTTGGCACGATGATTCGCTATGACAACTGGATCAACGAATTTGCGGCCAACGAGAGTATTTCTATTACCGAGTCAAGACTGAAAACCGATCGCTATCTCTATGAGAGGATTGAAGAAACCGGGATTTGGGGCTTCTACCTCCACACCGCTCGCTACCCCAGCTTGCCCCTATATGTGCGCCAGTTTGAGGAACTCGATCCGCTCGAATCTGAAGCCATGTCTCGGGTTCAAGGTAGTGTTGGTATTAACCCCGATGACCTATCGACCTTGTTTTCTATCTGTATGTGGGGCATTCGGGGCTTTTATTTTCTTGTCTCAGCCATTACGGTGATTGGTCACTTTGGCCAGGGCATCGAGCTAGCCGATCGCCTTTCAGGGCGAGTTCAGCCGCCTCTGGACGAAACTCTCGATGATACTCCCATTCCCCACTCCCGCTCCCCTATGAGCAGTCGTTGAACGTTTTTCACCAGGTAAACTAAGTTAGACTAAGACGTCTAATGATATCAGGAGCGATGGAGCCAGATTCTTTACCGACCGAGTTAATTCTGAGTGAGTCTACCCAATCCCTGGGACGGGTGTATCTGGACTGGACGCCGCAACCGGGGCATTATTTGGATGTGAAGCAACAGACCTATAAAGTCTTAGAACGGCGACATCGCTATCATCTCAAGTCAGGTCGCTATCGATTACACCAAATCGCCCTCTACGTACAAACCGCTCAACGTCCTGAAGAGATGACCTGTGTTGACGGTCATTGGTTGATTGGCGATCTCTCTTGTCGCTATAATGCTCGCTCGGAACTAATGCGTTGTGCGATTAATCCCCAAGGCCCCTGTGCTGGATGTCGGCATTATGAACCGCTTGATGAGCCAGTTGAGAGTTGAGCGAGTTGAGGGTTGAGCGAGTTGAGGTTTGAGCGAACATGGGGCTATGATCAGCTTATTCTGAAAACCGTACCCTAAGGAAAAGTTGAATCCCATGATATCTCGCTGGAAAGTCTGGGTGGTTTTGGCCAGTTTGCCTATCTTGGCGGCCTGCGGTCAGGTAACAGAGTCCGGTGGCGAGGACATGACGACGTCGAGCCAGGAGAGTCCCCAGGATAGTGATCCCGAGATGAATTCGGAGCCATCTGCCGACGTGGAGGAGATGGAGACACCTGAGGTGGAGGAGGAATCTGATGCTCTCCCGGTGGAGGGGAGTAGCTATCGTCATCCTGAGGGTCTGTTTGAGATCTCGTTCCCGCCAAATTATGCCCGGCAACCTCAACCCAATGGCTTAAGCTTTTTGTCGGCCAATGGGGAGTTTGGGGGGGAGGTGATCTATTTTGAGGTGGAGGAGACCTTAACGACGGAAGAGTTAGATCAGTTGTACCGCCAACGGACTCAAGAGGCCTTTCGTGAGATTGCCTGGCAACGCTCAGAACTGCAACCTGATGGCAGTGTTCGCCTAGATTGGCGTGGCAAGAATGCCGGAGGACAAGACCTCGATGCCATTGGCTATATTGAACAGCATGGCAATCGAGTTTATGTCCTTAATGTTTACGCTATTAACGAGTCCTATGATATTTATCTGGAGGATAGCCGTTTAATTGTGGGCAGCTATCAGGTCAGCCCCCCCGGCTGAAGCACGGGGGCTTCCACGCTCCCAAGAGGTTTACGTGCCTGTCTTGGAGGGTAGGGCGCCTGAGTCTTGCCTCTTTTCGGGAGGGGGTCATCAGCTCGGCCGGCCGGGCCACTCATGGAGGGGGTTGAGGGAATTGACGGGGAGGATGGGTTCTAAGACCGTCTCGGAGGGGTGGCTGTAGGCGATGGCATCTTGGCTGTCGGCGATGGTGGCTGCCCGCAGTTCTTCCCGCAGTTCCGGCATTACGGCGATCGCCCTTGTCCAATCGGGAATTTGCGCTCCGGCTGGGTTGAGGAAATACTCTTCTCCGGCTTCTAGGATGAGCTTATCAAAGATTTCGACGATATTTTCTTCTCCATGGCGATCGTAGGGGAGGTTATTGAAGAGGGCATCGACGAAATATTGCCGGGTGTAATCTTGAGCTTCGCGCCGAAATTTGACTCGTAAGGCACGGATGTGATCCATCGAAATCACGACTCGCTCGGTTTCGGTGAGGGTTCGTAAGACGGATTGCAGGATGTCTCGACACATTTTTTGCAGTCCTTCTTGACTGGATTGACCTAAGGACTGATGTTTGTGGTCGAAAATGCCTAAATCCACTTGGGAAATTCGTTTTTCAGCGACGTTGCGATAGACTTCTGCCAGCATTCCAATCTCTAAACCCCAGTTCCCCGGAATGCGGGTGGTTAGGGCTAAATCGCTGGTTAGGGCGAATTCTCCAGAAAGGGGATACCGATAGGAACTCAGATAGCGCAGGTAGTTCTGATAGCCGAAAATTTCGATGAGGGCAGTGAGAAGGGGCGTAACAAAGAGACGCGCAACTCGTCCATTGAGACTGCGGCGATCGCTACTGAGACGGGCGTAGTAGGCTTTATTAAAGGCAATCCCGCATTCTTTTTCTAACAGTGGAAAGAGAAGCTTTAGGGGATAGGAGCGATCGTAGGTGATAATGTCAGCATCATGAAGGGCGATCGCATCGGCTTCGAGAGAGGCGACTCCGAGTCCTAACCAGACGGCTTTTCCTTTTCCTTTAAAACGGGCAATATCTAAACCGCGATCGCACAGTCGCTCTAAAATTTCTTGGATTCGGGGACCGTTTTCCCAAATTATGAGGGTTTTTTGGGGAATAGACCGGAAAAATTCAACGGCCTTTGCATATTGCTCTAAATTATCTGCATATACTGAAAGAATCACCGTTTTAACAAAGTGACATTCCCGTAAGTGGTTGCGAATATGGGCTAAGGCAGGCCGTTCTAGTTCTTCGTAGAGAGCCGGGATTAAAACGGCAGTGGGGAACTGTTCACTGAGTTGTGTGGCGCGTGTTTCCAGAAATTCTAGATTACAGCCAAAATCATGAATGGTTGTGATGAGTTCTTGCTTATAATCCATATGACCAGTTCCTAATAAGGTCTCACTTTAATAAATTATGAAATAAATCTAAAGATTTCGATGTGAGCGATGATACAGAAAGGCGCAGCTCAAGCCCCCCACTCTCTCTGGGGGCGAGGTGTGGCGCTCCTAGGGGGGCTGTTACAGGAACTCCTAGGAAGAGATTATGGCTGTCAAGAACCAACCATTAGCCGTTGAGGTGTCGGCGTGGAACGCCGCTTGAGATGGGGAACTAGATTGAAACGTTGACTTAAATCTAGGACAACGTGGGGGTCGTTGGTATGTAGTCCAACCTCGGGGGTGTTGGTGGCGGCATGACAGAGGAGATGATGGCCGCCGATGAGGGCCCAGTCGCGATCGCAGACGACAATCCGTTCTGCCGTCCCCAATAACTTCAGGGTTAGGCGTTTGTGGCGTTTCTTGAGGTCTAAGAGTTGGGGCAGCAGACGATAATAGCCATGGGGATCTCGTTCGGGTTGATAGCGCCAACCCCCGTCCTTGAGAGCAATGGGGCGATGGGTATCCCGGGCGCGTCCGACATCCGCTCGACGACCCCAGCCGAAGCTGACAAAGACATTTTGTGATAGGAGAGTATTAACGGCTTTCAGGAAGGCCTCAGAACGCCCTGGATCGAGTTCTAACCAAGGAGTCACGATGAGAACATGTTCTTTGCCTTGGTTTAAGGCTTGGAAGAGACAGTCAGAGGCATCCTCACTCACCACTCGGTAGCGGTAAGGTAGGACCGATTCAAGACGACGATCAATTTCTGAGAGCCAATGTTGGGCGGTATGGGTACGTAGATGGGTGACGGCTTCGGTGAGCTGTTGCACTTGTGGCGAGAGGAGAGATTGCTGCTGCTGAAGCTGATGCAAGTCTCCCTGGAAATGCTGCTGCTGCTGCTGTAAGGGGGCGATCGCCTGATGGGTAATTTCCTGGGCGACTCGCTTGGCTGTGGGTTCCACATCGCGCCGCAGGGTGTCCATTTCCGTACGGAGGCGATCGATGGAGGTGTTGGTATGGTGGCTGAGGTTATACACCCCTTGACGCAGAATGGCGAAGGCCTCTTTGATTTTGTCGCGATCGTCCTCTAGGTCTTCGACGATGCCGCTCTGTTGTCCTTGCAATTCTAGGGTGGCTTCGCTTAAACGGCGCACACAGGCTTCAATTTCTACGATGCGCTCAGCGAGGGGCAAGCTGTCTAGAGACCCCTGAATATTCTGGAGTTCCTGCCGCAATTCTTGGCTTTGGCGTTGAGATAGCAGGCCATGAACTCGTCTCTCTTGCAGACGACGAGAGCGGTTGATGATGTTAAAGGAGAGGGCAAAGACAGGAGGAACGATGGCCAGAGCCAGTTGCTGAAAGATAATTGCTGTGGCGACACCTCCTCCACAGGCAATAATTGAAATGGTTTCAGCCGCTTCAGTCCAGGGCGCTTTGGAAGATCCTGACTTGTCCGAAACGGATTGAGGTGAGGTTTGGGACGCTTGCTTCTCGGACTCAGAGAACGGGTTAAACGGTGCCATATTGCCTCGGGGAAGACCGCAACGTATTATAGCAGGTCTTGATTTGGGGGAACAGGGAACAGGGAACAGGGAACAGGGAACAGGAAGTTTACTCGCCTTGGGCAAAATCTTTGGCTGTGGCGAGACAAATACGATTGCGACCTTCGTTTTTGGCTCGGTAGAGGGCGGCGTCGGCAGCGGCGATGAGTAATTGGGGACTGGCTTCGGGAAAGGGGGTTTGACTGGCAACGCCGACGCTGACAGTGATTTGGTGGTTGACAGACTTATGGTTACGGGCCTGGACATCAATCATGGGGGTACGGGCGATGCGCGATCGTACCTGTTCGGCGAGGAAGTGGGCCCCTGACTCGGTGGTTTCGGGTAGGATGATGGCAAATTCTTCGCCGCCATAACGGGCCACTAGGTCGGTAGCTCGTTGCATTAGGGCTTTCAGGGTTTGGGCAACCTGTTGTAAACAGCGATCGCCGGCTAGATGACCATGGGTGTCGTTATATTGTTTGAAGAAATCAATGTCGAAGAGAATCAGGGAGAGGGGGGCCGGCGATCGCAGCAGCCGTCGCCATTCATGGTCGAGATAAGCATCAAAGCGGCGGCGGTTGGCAATCTGAGTCAGTCCATCTTGGGTGGCGAGTTCGCTCAATTCTCGGTTGGCGATTTGGACTTGTTGGTAAAGCTGGGCCTGTTGGATGGCGATCGCCAACTGAGTCGCCAGTTGGGGTAAAACGCTAATTTCGTCGATGTGCCATTGGCGAGGATGATGGCATTGATGCACCATTAATAACCCCCAGGGTTGACAACTTGAGGGGTCATCTCTTAGGCTATCCCTCTCAATATCTTTTGCTAAAACAATTGGCATGACTAGGCGGGAGCGCACTTCAAAAAAGTCCATGAGTTGTTTCACCCCAGGCTCCAAATTGGCCTGGGCAGTATCTTCTAAGACTAAAACTTGTCCTGAGAGATGGTCTTGATGAGATTGGCGATCGACAATCCAGGGGTCACTGAGAGTCCAGCCCAGCATTGAAAAGACATCTGGGTTGCGGGCTTCTTCGAGGACTTCCCCTTTGCCATCACTTTGGATGCGGCAAATAATCACCCGATCTGCGTCTAAAAAATCCAATAAACTGGCTACCGTATTCCTGAGAATTTGGTGCAGATCGAGAGATTCTCGGATTTGACTGGCAATCCGAGCGACTATGATCTCTCGTTGTTGTTGAAGTTGCTGGCGTTCCTGGGTATGTAGGCGCTCTTCTTCGATGGCGATCGCCCGCGCGACTAATCTTAAAATTTGTTTCTGGCTTAGACTCAGGTGGGCGGCTGAATCATGGCGCATCAAAAGCTTGCCGCGAATATCATCGGTGACCACTCGATAACGGCTCATGTGGGCCCACGGGTCTCCTCGTTGTTGACATTCGCAGTTTGGAGAATGAAAGGGAGCTAAGGGATGTTGATCGCCAACTTCGATTAGTTGACGACGACTACAACCTGAACGTGCTGACCCATCAACGATACAGGTTAACGGTTCGATGGGTGAGGCGTCAAAACAATCGGAGCGAGGCTGACTTTGATAGCAAGCACAACTTCCCCCCGCCAATTCACGGCCTAAGTTGACGAGGCGGTGGATATTTTCCAAGGGGTTACTGTTAAAACTCAAGAAACAGCGAATGAGTTGACTTAAATCATGAGCCGTTAAGTTGGCTAAGTCTTGAGCATCAAATGGAACCAAAGGAGCCATTGAACATGATTGTGCCGTAATAGGCATGGGGAAGCCGTTGTTGCAAAGGGTGACAAAAACCTGGGGTACAAGGACAAGCCGATTAGACGTAATTCAGCCTAAGTCCTTAAGTTTCAACCCATCTTGCAGCCGCTCACTGTTGGCTTATGGCTGTGTATGTTGAACGCCAAGTTCCTTCCATAATACGTGACGAGTTATACAAAAGGGAGAACTAGCAATGTTTCCTCAAGTAATCATAATGATTCATTAAGCAATACTACATTTTATAAAGAGAGTTAACATTTAGCAATACGCCCACAGTTGCGGCCCTCGGCTTTGGCTTCATAGAGAGCTTGATCAGCTCGTCGTAATAAATCCTCGGATGTCCACTCTCGTCGGGGGATAAGACGGGCGGCCCCCACACTTAAAGTGACCCAGGGATGAGCATTGGAACTACGATGGGGAATCTGCAAGCTCTCAACGGCCCGGCGAATTTCTTGAACTAATGTAATAAGTCGTTGATATTTTGCCCCGTTGACCACAATCACAAACTCCTCTCCGCCGTAACGGGCCACAAGACTATCCTCGGCGGTAACCGTTTCAGAAATTGCCCCTGCTACCTGTTTTAAGCAGTCATCTCCGGCTTGATGACCATAGGTATCATTGTAGGGTTTAAAGAAGTCGATATCACAAAGAATAATCCCTAGGGGTTGTTGTTGTTCGAGGGAGGTTTGCCAGGATTGGGCTAAAAAATCATCAAATTGTCGTCGATTGGCCACCTGAGTTAACCCATCAATGGTGGCCAACTTTTGTAGGCTGCCATTAGCTACTTTTAGCTCTTCGTAGAGTTTAGACTGTTGCGTGGCAATCCCGAGTTGTGTCGCAACTTGGCGCAAAAACTCTTGTTCGCTCTCTGTCCACTGACGATGGACGCGACAGTGTTGGGCGATGATAATCCCCCAAAGATGAGTGCTTTGCAAGATAGGGGCGATGATGTGGGTTTTGCTTTCCTCAAATCCCTCTAGTTCACAATAGCGATGGCAAATTTTAATTTGTAATTGAGTGACATACTGCGTTTGCTTGTATTCTTCTAAACAATTGGTTTTTAAGGAGAATCCCTCTAGTACAATCTGATCCAGCGGCGGGTTATCGAGAATGGTCGCCTTGGCCACTACGGTTGCTTGGGTCGCCCTCTCGTTAAGAGAGCAAATTAAAACCGAATCACTCCCTAAAAATTCCCGCACGGCTTTCGCGGTGGCGGGAAGAATTTCGGACAGTTCTAAGGAACGATGAATATGATGACTCAGCTTACTCAGGGCCCGTTCCCGTTCCATTTGACGGCGTAAGGCTTCGGCGACGCGATGCTGTTCTTCTTCAATGGCGATCGCCGTGGCAATAATGCCCAATAATCGGCGATCATCGGCACTTTGTTCGGGGGATTGGGCATACCCGAGGCTTAACAGTCCTACGACGCGATCGCCGGTTCGTACCAGGGTGCGCCAAACTCCTGAAATGGGTTCATACCAGGTATCCCCTGGGGTTTCTAACCGGGGACAGGCCATGCTCGAACCACAATCCTCCAACCAATCAACTAAGGATTGTTCGTTATCCTGCTCCTCAAAGGACACATTACCCCAAGTCGAGACTGAGTCGAGGCGATCTCCCAAACTGCGCTGATACACTGCCCCCTCCGCCTCCAGCAATGTCCCACACAGCGCAGTTAAGCGGCCAATGTTTTTCAGGGGGTCGCTGCTAAAGTTTAAGAAACAGCGATTGACTTGTTCTAAGCGTTCTTCGGCTCGCTGGCGTTCGGTGACATCTTTGCCGGTGGAAATGTAATGGGTGATCTGTCCACTTTCATCCCGCAGGGGGGTGATTGTTTTCTGTTCAGCAAACAGTTCCCCGGATTTTTTACGATTGGTGAACACCGCATAAAATACCTGGCCCTGATGGATGGTGTTCCAAAGATTGCGATAAAACTCTCGCGGATGGAGTCCAGATCGCAAAATCGAGGGGGTCGCCCCCAAGGCCTCGGCTTGTGTATAGCCGGTTAGTCGTTCAAATCCTGAGTTAACATAGACAATTTTGCCCTCACGATTGGTGATAATGACATTATCGCCACATTGCTCCAGCGCTCTCGAAAGCTGTTTGAGTTGGGACTCTTGTTTTTGGGCCTGTTTCTGTTCCGTAATGTCTAGGATAGTGCCCACACACCCTTGAAAATTGCCGAACTCATCCCATAGGGGGACACTATTCCCGAGAACCCAGACCACTTGGCCTTGGGGGGTGACAAAGCGAAACTCATAGCCAGTAATCTCTTCGTTGATATGACGGGTCACGTTCACAATGCGATCGCGATCGTCTGGGTGCAAAGCTTGGGTCCATCCCTGACCTAAGGCCTCATCTAAGGAGCGTCCGGTGATTTTGCACCAACTGGGGTTAACAAACGTGACCCCCCCTTGAGTATTGAATTGGAAAATACCAACGGGGGCATGATGGGTTAATAGATGGTAGCGGTGAGCCTCCTGAACCGTCACGTCCGGAACCTCACACCGGCATAGATTGGAGTCCCCTAAGGGGCGATCGCCCAGGGGATGAGCCAGGGCCTGATATTCAAGAACCTCTCCTGATTCGGTGAAACGGGCCCGCACTGTCCATTGCCAAGCCTCCGCCGCCGTTACTGAAGAGGACAGGGTTAGAGTCACCTCCGGTTGGCTTGGAGACAGGGAACGACAGGCTTGATGAAATCGTGGGCGATCGCCCTCTAGAAGGCGTACAAAAATTGTTTGAGATGCCGACGTTTCAGACGGCAACGCTTGAGTTGTTAGCTCACTGGGTTTCTCTTCAAACTCATTGGGGAGTGGAAATGCCTCATAAAAGCCCGCATTAGCAATGATAATTTGTCCATCTGCATCAAAGCGGCAAACACACTTACACAGATGTTCAAATAAATCCCAAACAGAGGTATTGGATGGAACGAGTGTCACGAGATTTGAGGCAGAGTTAGGGCGAGTGAGGGACGACTTTTTCCATTGTGAACCATCCCGAGACGCGTCGCTCGGGTTGGGCGCTCACTCCAAACCTGCCTGGGTAGGCTTAGGTGGAATCGTCATCGACGTCAGGGCGATGCAGAAGATGATGGAGAACATCCACCACCGCTTGAGCGGACCCTTCTAAAAAGGGGCGATCGAGTGTCTCTGGGGTATCACTGGGACGGTGATAATGGGGGTTACGAAAGTTAGCCGTATCCGTGACCATTACCGCCGGGGCCCCCACTAACCAAAAGGGGGCATGATCGCTGCGGAGTAAATCGAGAATCGGACCGACGGGAACACTGAGGGTTACAATGTCCGGGAAACTTGAGTCGGATCGATCCTTGAAGGCATCGGTGAGATGACGGTAGGGAAGATTTCCCACCACCCCAAGAAAATCACCTTGCTCGGGGAGTGAGTCGGGTAATCCGGGCGGATAGGTTTGGCATCCCCTCTCCTTACAAGCATAGCCCGTCATCTCTAGGATAATCGCTCCCGAGAGATTGTCCACGGTTTCCGGGGAGACATAGGCGAAACTTCCCTGTAGGCCAATTTCTTCGAGGTCAAATAAGACGAGCCGTAATCCTTGGGGGGTGGGGGTGGTCAAAAGCCGGGCCACTTCCAGGACGGTGGCGACGGCACTGGCGTTATCGTCAGCACCGGGGGAGTCGGGAACCGTATCATAATGGGCCCCCAGTAAAATGGTCGTGGCATTGGGTTGGGTTCCCTCCCGTTGCGCAACGAGATTGACGCCCCCCTCGAATTCGTGGTCACGCACCGTCCAGCCGGCGTCCTCAAGCTCCTCTCGCAGATAGTCACGGGCCCGACGGCGATCGCTCTCTTCAAAACGGGGAAAGGCCAAGGCTTCCACGGTTTGGAACAGGCGATCGCCGTCAATCTGCGGGGCGGGGTCCGAGATAGGGGTTGACATGGTTGGGGAGGGACGAGGTGAGGGTGGGGCGATCGTCTCCTGAGGCGGTTCTGAGGGGGGAGGTGTATTCTGGCCCTGGAATGAGAGGCGATCGCCCCCACAGCCGAGAAGTCCCAACATCAGAATGCCACTCAAAAGATAGTGACGAAACCCCATAGTCCTCCTTCATTAACGACGGCGGCGGCCAAAACTGCGGGCGGGCGATCGCGAGCGGCCACTGCCAAAGCTCCCCCCACGCTGCTTCACCGTGCCAGATCGCTGGGAATTCCCCTCCAGACGGCTGGCCCCGATTCCTGAGCCAGTCGAGCGCCCAGACTGTCGTGCTGCGCTGTTTCCGGCTCGATTACTCTTGCTAGGGCCATTGCGTAAACTCCCCGTTTTCCGCAGAGTCTGACGATTTTTAACCGCCGCTGGGGGTTCATTATGCTTTTTCTGATAACTCTGTACCGCCTGGCTATAGCTACTCCCGGAGCCACCATAGCCGGTTAGGGTCGTACCCGTTTGATACATCGGCGGAACATAATAGCTCGGGGAAAACAGCATACTCCCGATGGCCTGACCGGCTAACGCCCCCGCAAAGGGACTCCAGAAGCTCGACTGCTGACGAACCACCACAGTTTGTGGCTCCCCGGTTTGAGGATTGGTCTGAGTCTCCGTGACGGCGTGAATGTAGTCGATGCGGAAGTCTTGAGCCAAATGCAGCACCGGTTGTCCGCTCTCGAAACTTAAATAGGAGCGTTCTCCGGCGGCTACTTCCTCTTCGGTGAGGGGCATCATTTGCACATCGGTACTGCTGAACAGAGGAGGCTGTCCAGGGGGAGTATTGAGTAAGACGAGTTGATACTCACCATTCTCATCGTTATATTGCGCCTGCTGAACAGGATACGTGCCGCTGCTGAGGGTTGCGGCTTGGGCTAAGGGAGGTTGCAGGAGCGATCGGCCAAGGGCTATCTCACCCCCCAGGCTCCAGATCAGGCTGATACACAACAATCCAGCTAGAACTCTACGCCACATATGACTGTTTTTAAACGGGTTAGTTAATTGGGTGTTTTTTCTAGCATACGCCAAACCACCAGGGAACGTCAGGAAACCAGGTCACAGGGGGATGAGTTCCGGGAAATTCTCTAGAACTTGGTCGGCGGTGAGCTGTTCACCGAAGCGGGCCGGTGAGAAATGGATCTGAATGGCGTCGAGTTTGTCTTGGTACTGGAGGTTAATGATGGACTTGAGTCCAGCGTCTAAGGCCTCCACCTCTGCTAAATCCGTTTCGAGTTCCGGGATGTCCCCCGTGGCGACGAAGGTGAGCATCACCACCACATTGTCACTGGGAGTGAGAAACAGGGTCTCGTCATCACTGTCGGCCTCCAAGATCTGAGGTTGGCTGAGATAGCGTTGAGCGGAGTCGGTAAAGAGTTCGTTGAAGTAATCCGAGGCCTCCCCCTCATCCCAGACGATATCCCCTTCATTGGCGGCGGCTTGCCAGTAGGGTTGCAATTCGAGGAGATATTGGCAGATTTCCACTAGCCCCCGGCCAAGGTGTTCTAGTGCCTCGTCGGCGTCAGCTTCGGCATCTAGGGTTTGTTGGGCGACGCGGTTGAGGGTTCCCAGCAGGGGATTGATGGGTTCTCCGGCTAACTGAACCATGACGCGGGCCACAACAAAGCGTTGTTTTCCAGTCAGGCGCTTGAAGCGATCGCTTAAACTACTCATGGGGTCTTTTTCAATGAAATTGCCACTCACGGGGCGCTCACTACGATAATTCGCCCCTGATCATATCTTGAAATGGTCTCCTCACCCCCCCGCTTTGCCTAGGACGGTGAGGGAAAAATTTTGGGTTTTCTTAATATTTTTTAATCTAAAGAACTCCTAAAAACTCTTGACAAAATACCAATTAGGCTTTGTAAATCCCGTTAAGAATCGTAGCAATCCATTAAGAATCATGTTAGACAAAACCCAAAGCTAAAGCGTTGACCTTAGTCTAGGAGGAGTTGAATCGTTGGTTAGGGCGGGTCAAACCGTTGCGGCTAGAACGTCAGCGAATTAACGATTAAAGTTTTAGTTTTTGAGATTTACGGAGAGCAACCTATGAAATTGGCTTATTGGATGTATGCCGGTCCGGCACATATTGGTACCCTTCGCATTGCCAGTTCCTTTAAAAACGTCCATGCCATTATGCACGCACCCCTGGGCGATGACTATTTTAATGTCATGCGATCGATGCTAGAGAGAGAACGGGACTTCACCCCAGTCACCACCAGTGTGGTCGATCGCAATGTCTTAGCCCGAGGATCTCAGGAAAAGGTGGTTGATAACATCACCCGCAAGGATCGCGAGGAACACCCGGATTTAATCGTCCTCACCCCCACCTGCACCTCCAGCATCTTACAAGAGGACTTAGAGAACTTTGTCTCTCGGGCCCAAATGGATTCTCAGGGGGATGTGCTGTTGGCCGATGTGAATCATTATCGCTTCAACGAACTACAGGCAGCCGATCGCACCCTAACCCAGATTATCCGCTACTACATCAACAAGGCCCGTAAACACAACCAACTGCCAACGGATAAAACCGAGAAACCTTCTGTCAACATCTTAGGCATCTCCACCCTGGGCTTCCATAATCAGCATGATTGCACGGAACTCAAACGCTTGATGGCGGATTTGGGCATTGAGGTGAATGCGGTGGTTCCCCATAAAACCTCGGTTCACGATCTCAAGAATCTCTCTCGGGCCTGGTTTAACCTAGTTCCCTATCGAGAACTGGGGGTGGGGGCAGCGGAATACTTACAAGAGGAGTTCGAGATGCCCTTTGTGGACATTACTCCCATGGGGATTGTGGAAACGGCCCGCTGTATCCGTCAGATGCAGAAGCTATTGAGGGAACAGGGGGCAGATGTCAATTTTGAGGAGTACATTGACAATCAAACTCGTTTTGTCTCTCAGGCGGCCTGGTTCTCCCGTTCCATTGACTGTCAGAACTTGACGGGTAAAAAAGCGGTGGTGTTTGGAGACAATACCCACGCCGCTGCCATGACGAAGATTCTGGCCCGGGAAATGGGGATTCATGTGGTTCTGGCGGGAACCTACTGCAAGTACGATGCAGATTGGTTCCGGGAACAGGTGAGTGAGTATTGTGATGAGGTGCTGATTAGTGAGGATAATGGGGAGATTGGGGATGCGATCGCCCGCTTAGAACCCTCTGCCATTTTCGGCACCCAGATGGAACGTCATGTGGGTAAACGCCTCGATATTCCCTGTGGTGTCATTTCGGCCCCGATTCACATTCAGAACTTCCCGGTAGGCTATACGCCCTATCTCGGCTATGAAGGGGCGAATCAGACGGTGGATCTGATTTACAACTCCTTCACTCTCGGGATGGAAGATCATCTGTTGGAAATCTTTGGTGGCCATGATACGAAAGAAGCTATCACCAAAGGTGTGTCGGCGGATTCCGATCTCGGCTGGAGTAAGGATGGGTTGGCAGAGTTGAATAAAATCCCTGGCTTTGTGCGCGGTAAGGTGAAACGCAACACTGAGAAGTTCGCGCGTGAACGGGGGGTGGATTCGATTACCGCTGAAGTTCTCTATGCGGCCAAAGAAGCCGTGGGTGCTTAGTCGTTGGGATTAGCCCTTACAACCGCTTGAGTTAAGCTTGGGGCGATGGCGATCGCCCCAAGTGCGTCAAGCTATAACTAGCGACTCATCGCTAACATCCGTTCAATGGGTTTGAGGGCCGCCAGGCGGACATCTTCAGGGAGGGTGATTTCCGGCTGACGCTGTTTCATCGCTAGATAGAGTTTTTCCAGGGTGTTTAGGCGCATGTGGGGACATTCGTTACAGGCACAGGTTCCCGTCGGGGGGGCAGCGATGAAGGTTTTGTCCGGCATTGCTTTCTGCATTTGGTGGATAATCCCCGGTTCCGTGGCCACGACAAAGGAGTTGTGCTGACTCTGTTGGGCGTAGTTTAAGAGGGCTGTGGTGGAACCGATGTAGTTGGCGTGGCGTAAGACAGGGGTTTCACATTCAGGGTGGGCGATGATTTCCGCTTCGGGATGTTGAACGTGTAATTGCACCAGTTTTTTCTCGGAGAAGTTCTCATGCACCATACAGCTACCATCCCAAAGGAGTAACTCGCGGCCGGTTTGTTCCATGACGTAACGGCCCAGGTTACGATCGGGGGCGAAGATAATCGGCTGTTCTGGGGGAATCTGGTTGACGATATCGACGGCGTTGGAACTGGTGCAGATGATATCGCTCATGGCCTTGATGGCGGCGGTACAGTTAATGTAGGAAACCACCAAATGGTCAGGATGTGCGGCTTTGAAGGCAGCGAAGGCCTCGGGAGGGCAGCTATCGGCAAGGGAACAGCCGGCCTCCAAGTCGGGCAGCAGCACCAGTTTATGAGGGTTGAGGATTTTAGCGGTTTCCGCCATGAAGTGAACCCCGGCGAAGACAATCACCTCGGCATCGGTTTGGGCGGCCTGGCGAGATAACCCGAGGGAGTCACCAATGTAGTCGGCCACATCCTGGATATCAGGGTCTTGGTAATAATGGGCCAGGATGACAGCGTTGAGATCCTGCTTCAGGGTGGCGATCGCCTCGAAGAGATCGTCAGGAAGTTGGGATTGGCTGGGTTGGGAGAAGGGTACGGTCGTAAACACGGTGAAAAAAGATGACGGGATGGGACGTTAACAAAATGTTAACCGAATTATAGTGGGTTTTACCAAAATCCCATCATCTCTTTCGGGGGAGAGGAGGAACCACAGAGTCACAGAGGACACAGAGAAGGAGAGAGAAGGAGAAGGAAAGCCTCCCTACTGCCTACTGCCTACTGC
The DNA here is from genome assembly GCF_009846485.1 of Sodalinema gerasimenkoae IPPAS B-353. Taxonomy (GTDB): domain Bacteria; phylum Cyanobacteriota; class Cyanobacteriia; order Cyanobacteriales; family Geitlerinemataceae; genus Sodalinema; species Sodalinema gerasimenkoae. The sequence goes on along the minus strand of NZ_ML776472.1, from coordinate 2,979,265 downwards.
CTGTTCCCCCTGTTCCCCCTGTTCCCTGTTCCCTGTTCCCTGTTCCCTTCTTCCCCCTTAAGCCGTTTTAGAAAACTGATTCGCCAGAAGTTGAGTTTTTAGTCCAAGTTCGATCGCCTCTAAAACTCGGGTCATGCCAGTGGTGTTGACCATTTCTGGGGTTTTTCCGGCTTTTTGAGCCACCTGCATGGCTTTCTCCGTCAGGGAATGGCTGGCATAGCCGGTAATAATTAACAGGAGGTCTGCACTGTAGATGTGGCTTTCGACCTGTTGGGCCATTTGTAGTCCTTCTTGGGCCGTACACCACACTAACTCCACATCAGAATCCCGCAAACGGTTCTTGACGGCGGTGGCGAGGCGATCGTGTCCCCCAAAGACCACCACTTTGCCTTGCAGTTGGCTGTAGGGGTTGGGGCGTTTTTCTGAGGTGCGATGGCGGGTACGGGGCTGCACTTCCGAGGGACGTTCGACTCGGGAGCGATTCTCCATCGCCTTGTGATAGATAAAATTCAGGGTTTGCTCATGGGTTCCCCGGAGGCGGGCGACGGGCCCCTCTTCACTGAGCAAGTTGATGCGATCAATTAAGGCTTCGACGACTTCTTCGAGGGCGTCAATGGCTTTTAAGTCGGTCGTATAGCCTCGTAAGGCGACGGAGACATCGGTGGCACTAAAGAAGTCTTGCTGTTCTGAGATGGTTTCGAGCAAGTCTTGCTTGAGGGCGAGTCTCCATTGGTGAGTTTGTTCGGATAACTGCTCGTCAAGGAGGCGTTCTTCGTATAAGATGAGTTGGCGATCAACTGTTTGGGCGGCTAAGAAAGGGGCATTCTCCAGTTGCTCCCGGATTTCCTGGGCCTTTTGTTCTAACTTCTGCCGGCCTGTGCTTTCCTTGATGTTCTCCGCCTCGTATTGCTTCAACATCGCTTGCACTTGGTTTAACAGCGGTTTGAGCTTCGCCTCAATTTCTTTGGTTTTCTCCTCGATTTGTACATCACGCTGTTGCTGAAGTCGATTTTCTTCCAACTCGGCTTTCGCCAAGGATAATAGGCTACTCACAGAATTCTCTAGGTTGCCAAGGTCATTAATATCCATAGGGTCTGGGTTCTCGAAGAATAATTAAGGATACCGTTGCACCGTTAGAGTATGTTTACTCCCTGGGAGGAGACTCTACCTGGGTCAAGTACAACGGTTATGCTCTCTATGATACGCCTGGATTAACCCGGTTTGTTGGAAGGGTCTCTCAATTACAGATGCCATTGTCCTCGCGTCGGGTTGAGGTTCCTGAGGCTTTGTAGATCGTACGCCATTGGCAGTGGGCTGGCTTTCGGGGCGATCGCGGATCGGTTTCCGTCGCGGCAGTATCTTAAAATGAAATCATGCCTTGCCGTCGGGTTCGCGATGCTTATTCCACCATTGCCTAGGGTGGTAGGCTCTTGTGACTGGCTGCCTCAGGGTGCAACCGTATCATGACCGTGTCCTTACTGCTCCTCTATCCCTATCTTCTGTCTGAGAGAACTCATGACTTCAGAGACTACCCTGGATATTCTTAATTCTGCCCTGAACTCCCAATCGAAAGCCCTGGATCTGTGCGATCGCGGCTTGACTGAACTTCCCCCCGAAATTGGTCAACTTCATCAACTGGTTGCTCTGAGTCTTAGCGGTAATGGGTTATCTTGCCTCCCGCCTGAACTTGGACAACTCCAGAACCTGAAGTTACTAGATTTAGAATGGAATGAGTTTGACGAGTTTCCCCAAGAGATTTTACAGCTAACCCAGTTACGAGAACTCTATATTAGTGGTAATCTCTTAACCAAGATTCCCGCTGAATTAAATCAACTTCAGTATCTCGAAAAACTTCACGTCAATAATAATCGTCTGCGAGAAGTTCCTGCTGACTTGAGCAAATTATTTAGTCTCCGGGAACTCTCTCTACGGGATAATCAACTGACTGAGATTCCCGAGAACTTTTACCGCCTCACTCGCCTGCGGAACCTCTCCTTACGACAGAATCGTCTGTCTGAGTTCCCGCTGGCCATTTGCAATTTGGAAAATTTGCACAGTCTCTCCCTCAGCCATAATCCCATCGGTCAGGTTCCTGGGGATATCTCCCGCTTGCAATATCTCCGTCAACTGGCTCTAGGCTTCAATCAACTCGAACAACTCCCCCCGGAAATCTATCATTTCAAACAACTCAAGCAACTCTATCTCAATGATAACCAGCTTCAGGAACTTCCGGCTGAAATTGGTAATCTCACTGCCTTAACCGAGTTGTACCTCTACAACAACCAAATCCAAGCCTTGCCTGAGGAAATTGGTGCCCTCAAGAACCTGACGACTCTGTCTATTAGTGGAAATAATTTAGGCGATTTACCGGCGAGCTTAGCCCAACTCTCCAAACTGCGATCGCTAGCAGCAAGTAGTAATCACTTTAGTCAATTTCCGACAGTGATTGGACAACTCAAGCACCTCGAAGAACTAGCATTAGGGGGAAATCACTTTAGAGAATTTCCAGCAGACCTGCTTCAACTCAAACAGCTTAAAAATTTAGCCCTGTGGGACAATCCCATGGGGAGTTTACCCGCAGATATCACGCAACTGCAAGAGTTGGAAATTCTCAATGTTCGCAATACCCAATTAAATCAGTTGCCGGAAGGGTTGTCGCAAATGCCGAAGCTAAAATACCTCTATATTGACAACAACCCTCTAGCGACCTTACCTAATGAGGTCGTGGAGGCGGGCAGTGAGGCTGTTTTAGCCTATCAGAAAGTGCAGCCTGAACAGCCCCCAACCTAAAGGGAGCCAAATGGCGTTAATTGTTCTTTGTTCCTGCCCCAACTGGCTGTTTACGATTGCGAGTTTCCAGGAAAATCAATAGGGCATTGATATCCGCCGGATTGACTCCACCAATCCGAGAGGCTTGGCCCACCGTCACTGGGCGAATTTTCATGAGTTTCTCCCGAGATTCCTTAGACAGGGTTTCAATGGCATCGTAATCTAAATCTACCGGTAGCGGTCGATTGGCTTCGCGACTGACTTGGTCAATTTGCCGTTGTTGTCGCTGGAGATAGCCGGAGTATTTGATATCAATTTCCGCCCCTTCCCGTTCCGCTGTCGTCAACTCAGGATTCCCCAGTCCCAAGCGGTCTAAATCCAGATAATGGAACTTAGGACGACGCAATAAATCTGAGAGAGTCACTGACCCTTTGATTCCTTGACCCGTTTCGGCGATAATTTGCTGGCCAATCTCATCATGGGCCTTGACGCGATTCGCTTGCAGACGTTCTTTCTCGGCAGCGATATTGCCTTGCTTGCGTTGGAAGAGGTCCCAGCGGCGATCGCCGATTAAGCCGATTTCACGGCCTAAGGGCGTGAGACGGCGATCGGCGTTATCCGATCGCAACACCAGGCGATACTCCGATCGCGAGGTTAACATACGATAGGGTTCCCGCAACTCTTTCGTACAGAGGTCATCAATCAGAGTTCCCAGATAACTCTCCTCCCGAGGAAAGACAATCATCTCTTGACCGCGCACAAAGCGGGCCGCGTTAATCCCGGCCACAATTCCCTGGGCCGCCGCCTCTTCATAGCCGGTCGTTCCATTGATTTGTCCAGCGCAAAATAAGCCCTCCACTCGTTTTGTCATCAGGGTGGGGAAACATTGCGTCGCCGGGAGATAGTCATATTCGACAGCATAGGCCGGGCGCAACATGACGCAGTTTTCCATCCCCGGTAATGTCCGCAACATCTGCACTTGCAACCGTTCCGGGAGTCCCGTGGAGAACCCTTGAATATACAATTCCGGGAAATCTCGCCCCTCGGGTTCAATAAAAATCTGATGACTGGGTTTGTCGGCGAAGCGAACAATCTTGTCCTCAATACTAGGACAGTAGCGAGGCCCTTTAGCATCCACCCAGCCGCCATAGACGGGGGACAGATGTAGGTTCTCCTGAATGATTTTATGGGTTTCGGCGGTGGTTCGCGTCAGATAGCAGTTGACCTGTTCCCGTTCCACCCAGGCCTCGGGGTCAAAACTAAACCAGCGTACCTCCTCATCGGGGGGTTGCGGTTCCATTTGGCTGTAATCCACGGACCGCTTGTCGACGCGGGCTGGCGTCCCCGTTTTCAGGCGATCGGTCTCAAACCCCAATTTTTGCAAAGTTTCCGTTAAACCCACCGCCGCGAACTCCCCAGCCCGTCCTGCGGGCATGGATTTGTTGCCGACCCAAATCACCCCACCCAGGAAAGTTCCGGTGGTGAGAATGACAGTTTTACAGCGGAAGGCGACGCCGAAATAGGTTTGTACGCCGATAATTTCGTCGTTTTTGCCCAAGACGATGTCGGTCACCATCCCTTCCCGGACAGCTAGATTTTCCTGATTTTCGACAATTTGGCGCATGACGGCGGCATATTCCCGTTTATCGGTTTGGGCCCGTAACGCCCAGACGGCCGGACCTCGGGAGGCGTTGAGGACCCGCTTTTGTAGATAGGTGCGATCGGCCATTTTGCCAATTTCGCCCCCGAGGGCATCCACTTCATGCACCAGTTGCGACTTCGCGGGGGCACCAACGGCCGGGTTACAGGGTTGCCAGGCGATTTTGTCTAAATTCAGGGTTAACAGCAGGGTACGGCAACCGAGACGGGCTGTGGCGAGGGCAGCATCACATCCGGCGTGTCCTGCACCCACCACTACCACGTCAAATTCGTCTTGGAATTCTACGGCTGTTTCGAGGGTCATGGGGGTTGGGTTGAGCTGATGGGTCAATTGACCATTGTAGCGTGTCAACTCCTCGACGCTGGTACAGGTGCTCTCGCCACGGCTTCGCTAACGGTACAGCACGGGCTTTTAGTGGGCCTTCTATTGATTGCAACAAGACATCGGGGGCTAGACTAACATAGAATGGAATAGGCGTGAACTTGCTGCTTTAATCACAGAGAACGATGATGGTACCTCAAAACTTTGCAGATATTTTGGACTCTGCTGATCGCTTGTCGGTGGAAGAGCAAGAAGACTTAATTCGTATTTTACAAAATCGGCTTCGCGATCGCAACAGAGCCGAGCGCATCCGGGATGTTCGAGACGCAGAAAATGAGTTTTTAGAAGGAAAATGTCGCCCAGTAACTCCTCAACAACTGATGGAGGAAATTCTTTCATGAGATGGGCATTCAAGAAATCTGGTGCAATTTGTTGTCGTGGATATAAAATCTGGACAGGGCAACCGCAAGTAGGGGCGAAAAATTTTTCGCTACAATTTGGTATCGGAGGCAACAAATTACACTGTAAATCCTGGAGACCCTAGGTTTGGGTCATTATAGCAATCGAAGATTGCCTAATTGACACTCTGAAGGATTCTCTGAGTTGGAAGAGAATCTCCTAACTCTTGCCTTTTGCCTCTTGCCTCTTGCCTCTTGCCTCTTGCCTCTTGCCTCTTGCCTCTTGCCTTCTTGTCCCCTGTTTTTTGTCCTATTCAGACCAAATTTTGCTATAGCCATTAATATGTCGCAGTTACTCACCTCCATGTCTCTAACGGAGTTTTTGACTCAAGCCAATCTTGAGTCGTCTCCGGCATGGGAATTGATTGAGGGGCGAGTTGTCCAGAAACCGATGCCCACCCTGTTTCATTCACGGCTGCAACGCAATCTCGTTAACTCCATTGTTAACTCCATTAATGAGCGCATGGATGAGTTCGAGGCGATACAAGAGTTACGCTGTATTATTCCGCCTTATTCACCGGTTCCGGATATTGTCGTTATTGCTAGAGAACGTCTGTCTGATGAGGATGGCCCTTTCCAGGGCGCTCCTGATTGGTTGATCGAGATTCGTTCCCCCGACCAAGGGACGTTAGACTTGCAAACTAAGATTATTCACTGTCTTAGTAATGGCACAAAATTGGCTTGGTTGATTGATTTTAATCATGAGCAAGTTTGGGTTTGGCAGGGCGATAGTTTGCCCATTATTTGTTCAGGAGATGATGTCTTGCCTGATTGTAATTTCGGGCTTGAACTCACGGTCAATGGTGTGGTTGCAATGGCTCAAACTAAACGTTAATGGTTAAAAAAGATTTTACTCTGTGATTTTTTCTTCAATAATTTGTGTAGAACTCACCCATTGCCCTGTGGGATCATAATTGCGTAATAGCCTTGTGCGGACTCCCTCCTCTCGTCGCCAGCCAATTTCCAGGAAAAAGGGCTGTTGGCGAGGAATGGTGAGAGGACAAAGACAGGATGCACCATCGGGGAGGAGTAGCAGTTGTCGGGGTTCGTTGCTTCGGTTAAACAGGATGCGATCGCCCTCAATCTCCCCAGTTGAGGAAAACTGCCATTGAGCGGTACTGAGGGATTGCTGAAGTTGGTTTCCCTGACGGCTAATGACAAGATCACTCTCATAAGACTCAGGGGGACGGAAATCAGGATATTCGGTCGTAACGGTTCCCCGCCACTCGCCGAGAAGTTCATCGACAGTTAAGGGAGCGGATTCTGGAATATCGATACCATCGAGGACTTCACGAATCAGGGTTCCACCGGTAAATTCCCCATTTTTATACAGTTGCACCAGTCGCAGCCGCCGTTGGTTATGAATCAATCCCTGTTCGGCACCAAAGTCGGAGACGGGGGAAAATTGCACGGAACCAAAGGAAAAGTCCCCATCTTCAAAAAAGAGGATATTACGTCCTAGGGTGCGATAGTTTAACTCAATTGGGTCTGGTTGAGGCTCTCCCGGTGGATATTTGAAAACCCGTTGTTGCACCAGGCTATTGTTTTCAACTCCCTCTAAGGTGACGCGAGTGGGAATGTCCGTTAAGACCGTTCCTTGAGGGGAAAACTGGGTGAATGATCCTCGCCAATCTCCCAGATTTGTTAAAAATCGCTGCCATTGATTCATCCTTCGAAAATCCCTGATGTTTTGTCATTAGTCCCTCTTCTGGGGGGAAGAAACCTTCGCCCCCAAGTTGTTTTAGGGTCTTATCAGTTCCCCAGCCGTCGTTCCCCGTAGGCAAGAAGTTCATCGATCGCCCGCAAACGATGTTCCCAGGTCGTCACTTGATAGCCGTTACTAGATCGATGAAGCCTCAGCCATTGGGGGATGCCCACCTGCAAGCTGTTGAGGCGATCGCGGGCAATGAGAAGCTGCTCACGATTGGGAGAGTTCGCCAGTTGAGTTAACGCGTCTGCGAGGGCCTGATCTCCCTCTTTCCAGAGAGCCAATTTATCGTCGTCAATCCATAACTGCTCATTCCCTAACACCCATTGCCATTCTGCCCTCAGTCCACGATGACGGTCTAGAGCGGCTTTGAAGGGTTGACGGAAGGGAATCGGTTGCTGAACACTCTCGATTTGAGTCTGCTGCAAAATCTCCTTGAGGTTATCAAACAGCCGTTCTGCCGCAAAGAGGGCATAACCGCTGGTGGGTAAATCCCGAATCATCTGCATTTGGTCAACGGCGACGATATCCTCCAGGTCATGGAGTTTGACCGAGGGAACCATCAGGGCCCCTTGAGGCAGATTCGCCAGCATCGGGGTCATAATCCGTCCCAGACGGTTGGTGTCCGCTGCGTAGGTCATCGGGACAATGACATCGACAATCCCCTGTTCAATCCAGGTTTCCCAGTCTTGCTGGATTTTATGGATGCGATCGTGGCGAGATTGGGGAAACACTGCCGCTGAAAGAATTAATTCCGGGTTGCGACGTTGCAGGAGTTGATGCACTTCTCCCACAAACTCCGTTACCTGATTGACTCGGAAATCGGTCCAGCGTTGCCACAACTCCACCTGACGGGGAGAAATGGTGGTGGGGTCAACTCCCGTCATGTCCTGAAAGCGCGATCGCCCCGCCTCCCCATAGCCATAACTGCGTTCGGCACTGGGGTCTTGGAAGGGATAGCGGATATAGTCTAACTGCACCCCATCCACATCATAATTGAGGATAATCTCATCGATGATACGGATGAGATACCAACGGGCTTCGAGGTTAGCCGGATCGAGAAAGGTTTTGCGAGATCCCCGATGACGAATCTCACCGCGATGGTCAAGATTCGCCCATTGGGGATTGTCATTGAGAATTGGCCCCAGGAAGCTGGGAGATTGACCCAGAAGCCGGTTGTGGGGTTCATTTCCCACCGCGAACGTCCATACCCAGGCATGAAGTTCCATTCCCCGTTCCCGGGCCAGTTCGATCGCCGCTTGCAGGGGGTCCCAGCCTTCTGTGAGAGGGTTTTGACTGCCGGTGATTTGGCTGGGATAGATGGGATAGCCCGCATTGAGCGTTTCAAAAAAGACCGTATTGATGCCCGCCCGGGCCAGCCGGTCAAATAGAGGTTCAAGTCCAGCTTTTGACCCCGCCCGAACAATGGTGCCGCGATCGAGCCAAATTGATCGCACTTCCGGGGCATTATTACGGGGACGATCATTGGGGTAACTGGCCCAGAGTTGCGATCGCGCCTCCAACCACCGCGATCGCGCCTCCCCATAATGCCCTTGTCGCACTAATCCCGGAAACTCGCGCAAAAGGGTTTTAGTGGCCTCGACCTGGGCCCCGCCGTCAACATAGCCCATTGCTACCCCCTCGAACCCCGCATCTAAACTCTGAAGGGCAACATCCCCCAAATGCCCCAGACTCTGAGCGGCCACCAAAGCACTTTCAACGCGTCCCAACAGTTGCATCAATTCTTGTTGCATCCGCAGGGCGATCGTGGCATCAATGGGAGCATCCCCAGCTTCCACCACTAAACCAGGGGGAGCCGTTTCTGAAGCGGGGTCCGCCACCTCCGCCTCCTCAACCCGACTCTGAACCGTAGTCTCCTGACTTTGGGCCGGAACCGGAAGCAGGAGTGGAATGGCAAACAGAGCAACCGGGAGCGATAGCTGAGACAGCAGCCGAACTAGGGCATTGACCATAATGGTGTTCCTTGAATGTGTGAGGAAAGTTGGAACCGAAAAACTCCCCGAATTCTAACCAATTTTTAGAAGCAGGGCGAAGCAGAATTTCTTGCCTATTGCCGGAAGAGGGCGACCACGGTTCGACTATCGCTCACCGACCGCAGTTCGGCTATCGCTCACCGACCGCAGTTCGGCTATCGCTCACCGACCGCAGTTCGACTATCGCTCACCGGCCATAACGGTACGCCCCTACCTCTTTCCCCTCTTGGGAGGGGTGCCCGGAGGGCGGGGTGGGTTCTGCCTAATGCCTATTGCCTTCTCCCCCCTGTTCCCTGTTCCCTTTTCCCTCCCCCCTAAACCTCATCCCGGACAGGGAAGCGATTAATCAACTCACTCGCATCCCAAGCCAAGCGGCGAATCTCCGGGCTGGCATGGGGAATATGGGGAATTTGCGAGAGAAAATCGAGGGTTCGTCGTAGGATACGGACAATATCCCCCTCATCCAGACTGGTATTCTCACAAAGCTCCGTCCAGTCCACCCCATAGGCCCAATATTCCACCAAGCCCAGGGCATCCCATTCCAGCCAAACCGGAAACGCCACCTGATACCGCCATTGAACCTGAATGACTTTGCGGCGTAATCCCCGTAAGGTTCCGAGGGCTTCTTCGACTTCCGGAGTAATGCTGTAACGAGTCCAAGTATCCGATCGCACCTCCATTACCAGGGCAGCACAAGCAGCCGCGAACTGTTCTGGGGTCAGGGAATCAAACTCTCCGCTGGTGATGGCTAAACCTAACCATAACTCGTTGTCCCCACGCACAGCGGCAATAGACTCTCCTAATTGGGTCGGTTTCATGGAGAGGCCATCTAAACACTCAAACTCGATCAGAATATCAATTAGATCGAGGAACGCCTCCCAGTGACGGGCCAGATTGACGCGGATACTGTCTTCTCGTTCCTGTCGTTGCCGTTGCAGGCGGGCCAACCGCTTGGACCGTTTAATCAACGTGCCAGGATTGCCAAATTGGTTTAGGGGATGCCGTTCGAGTTCGGCGGTAATGTCTGCCACCCGTTCCTGCCATTCTTGGACTTCTGGGGGGATGTCTGGGGCAGCTAGGGGGGGAATCTGTTGGGCGACGGACTGAGTTTCTGGGCTGCCGTTGCGGGTTTGTCCCGGTTTTGGGGGCATCTCTGGGGGAGGCGTCAGAGAATCAACGTCCTCCAGACGGGGAATTTCGCCTCGCAAACTGACCACATCTTTGGTGGTGATGATATACCAACGGTTGTTCGCCCCTAAACAGACGAGATAGGGAGCTTTGCCGGGGCCGGGCAGTTTATTGACTAATACGGCGTTGAGGGGCCCAGAAACGGGGACGTTGGGACCTTTGAGTTGTAGGATGCTCCCGGCAACGGCAAATTGCAGGGCGAGGGTGAGAGATTTGCTCTGAACGTCTCCGGCCTGTTGTTGCAGGGTTTTGAGGATGCGGCGCTCTTCTTTGAGCCGTTCTTGCAGTTTTTCGTAACTACTGAGATGCTCTGGATCAACTTGCTCAAATTTACTTTGGGCGGCGGTGATTTCGGCATCGAGGTCTCGCAGGACCTGTTGTTGGGGACGTAGGCTTAGGCCGGCGAGATATTGCCCGAAGCTGCGTTCGATGAGTTCTTTAGCTTCATCGAGGCTGTGGGTTTGCAGCAGGTTTAAGACCATCCCATAGTTGGGGGTAAATTGGCTCACCAGGGGGTCTGCTTTGGAGGTGGCCAGGTTGGCGGCTTCGATCGCCCCTTCAAAGGGCGTATCGAGGGTCACCACATAGCCCTGTTCGTCCATTCCCCGCCGTCCGGCTCGCCCGGCCATTTGGAGGAACTCGGAGGCCGTCAGGAGACGATGACCGCGATCGGTGCGTTTGGACAGGCTGGAGATGACGGTGGTTCGGGCGGGCATATTAATCCCGGCGGCCAGAGTTTCGGTGGCGAAGACGACTTTGATGAGTCCCCGTTGAAAGAGTTGTTCAACAAGGGATTTCCAGGCCGGTAAGATGCCGGCATGATGGGCGGCGATGCCCCGATAGAGGGGTTCAACTTGTCCCTCTCGGCCTGCATCGGGGTTTTGTCGCAGGAACTCGTCAATGGTCTGTTTGAGTTGGGCGGCTTCGTCGTCGTTGACGAGGCTGAGGTTGCCGATATCGTTGACGGAGCGATCGCAGCCCCGCCGACTGAAAATAAAGTAAATGGCCGGTAACATCTCCCGTTTGCGCAGTTGAGAGACGACGTAGCTAATGGCCAGTCCGTCGCGACGACTGCGGCGGTTGTTTTTGCTGCCCCGACGAGGCTTGAGACGAGCGTTGAGCCGTTGGTTTTCGCTGTCGAGAAGGGGGAAAACGCCTTTGCGGTTACAGAAGAGGAATTGTAGGGGGACAGGGCGATGTTCGGAATAGATGCGTTCGGTGGGGCCGTGAACTTGGCTAATCCAATCGGTGAGCTGGTCGCTGTTGGCGACGGTGGCGGATAGGCCCACCAGTTGGATTTCCGGGGGACAGTAGATAATGGATTCTTCCCAGACAGTTCCCCGTTGGCGATCGTTCATGTAGTGACATTCGTCGAGAACGACGGTTTGCACCCCCTGAATGGAGGTTCCCACTTCGCCGATGCGGGTTCCGTAGAGCATATTACGGAAGATCTCGGTAGTCATGACGATGATGGGGGCATCGCGATTGAAGGAGAGATCCCCCGTGAGGAGTCCGACGTTGTTGGGCCCGAATTGCTCTTGGAAGTCTCGTAGTTTTTGGTTAGAGAGGGCTTTGAGGGGGGTGGTGTAGAAGACTCGTTGCTCGTTGGCCAGGGCCCGGTAAATGGCGTATTCGCCGATGAGGGTTTTTCCGGAACCGGTGGGGGCGCAAACAATGGTCGATTTGCCGGCGTTGAGGGCAGCGATGGCGTCTTGTTGAAAGTCGTCGAGAGGAAAGGGAAAAAGCTGGTTAAGGTCGAGATCGGACATGATGGGGGGTATGACTCGGAAACAGGGGAGCGGCGAGATCGAGCAAATCTGAGGACGACCTTAGGCAGAGGGTTGGCAGATTGGGGCGATCGCCCACCCAAATCATAACGCCGCCTGTTCCCCTGCGATCACTTGCTGCGCTCACAGGGTCTATCGCGTTAAGCTGATTGTGGGGGATCATCCCGACCAATCCGTCTAACCTTAGACGGGGAGGTGACAGGGCGAAAGCTCCCAGGGATAGACTCTGGGGCGATGGCTCAGTCTTGGGATGGTGGGCGATCGCCCATGAAAAACCCCGAACCCGAGAATTTCTCTTCCCCGAATTCCCGGCCCCGTGAGATAATGTTGAGTAAAGTTTTGTATCTTGTCCGACAAGCTTAGAATTTATACCATGCAAGCCCGTCTGACCGTCAATACCTATTTCAGCGCGGCCCATCGCCTGGCTCGCCCGGACTTAGACTATACAACCAATTGTGGGGTCTATGGCAAATGTGCCCGTCCTCATGGTCATGGTCATAACTACCATCTGGATGTGACGGTTCGCGGCGAGGTGAATCCTCGAACGGGGATGGTTGTGGAGTTGGGGGCGTTACGTCATCTGATTCAAGAGGTGGTGATTGAACCCCTAGATCATCGATTCCTCAATAAAGATATTCCCCATTTTGAGACGGTGGTTCCCACCGCTGAGAATATCGCCATTTATATCCGAGATTTGCTGCTGCACCCTTTGCAGGAGCTGGGATTGAGCTTGGATAAGTTACGCCTGTATGAAAGTCCCAACAACTCCTGTGAACTCTATGGAACCATGGGGGGCGATCGCCAGAAAACTTCCACTCAGGAGAAAACCAAGCTGCTTCTAGTTTGAGGTCTTGCAATCCTGAATCGCCCATTGTTCTAGAGGGCTGTTCCCTATCTCAACTTAGGTGTTGAGTGTCCCGGATTCGCGCTTGACCTCTGTTTTTAACGCTAATAGCATCTTTCGAAGACTTGACGATGACGACTCCTCAACTTCCCCCAGAACTTGACAAAATGGTTCGACGCTTCCAACGAGCCTCTGACCCAAAACGGCGTTATGAGCAACTCCTCTGGTTAGCCAAGAAGCTTCCTGAGATGCCCGAAGCGGAGAAGATTCCCGAAAACAAGGTTCAGGGTTGTGTCTCTCAGGTTTACGTCACCGCATATCTTGATGACGTGGGCAACGTCCACTTCAACGGCGATTCCGATGCCCAGTTGACGAAGGGACTTCTGGCCTTCCTGATTCGTGGGACGGAAGGACTCAGCCCCATCGAGATTGTTAAGTTGGCTCCAGACTTCATTCAAGACACTGGCTTGCAAGCCAGTTTAACGCCATCGCGAGCCAATGGGTTTTACAACATTTTCAAAACCATGAAACAAAAAGCTTTGCTTCTGGCTCCCGCTGAAGATAATTTTGATGCTCTCGATAGTAAAAGTGCTGGAGCGGGGTAAGGCTTAGGGTCTGAGGTTGCCAGTTGTAACCCTACAGAGTATTTAGTCACAATCTCGGCGATCGCCTAAAAAAGATGTTAGAATTATCAAGGTGATTTACGGTGATGTTCTGTTGTCATGGGTTTTCAAAATCGGGTTTTGATGCGCCACGGCAACTTTAGCCAATCTAACCAAACCTCTTGAAAAACCCAACGAAATCGGGACTGGACTTGTCGTTGACTATGCTTTCAAAACCGTGTTTTTTCCGTGCGATCGCCCCTGCTGATGAGGGGAACGTCCCCCAAGTTGTAACGGATAGATTGCCCCTCCAACGCGGTATTCAGAGCAAGCAAAAAAATTTAACACCAGGTTTCACAAAACTTAGTTAACACCCAGCAGTCCACCCCCTGCGGTCGCAGCGTGGTGACCCTCTAATCTGCCAATTTACGGTTAATCTCCGTTGCAGATTCCCCCGCGTTTTTGGAGAAACATCTATGTTTCCTAGATTCAATAGCAGTTAATGCCCCGCCGTCCTGAGCAATGCTTTTTTTTGCCGCCTTGCTGAGAATGAATCTAATTTCCGACCTTCTAAATAGCTACTGATTTTCAACAGCCTAATGACACTATCCAATTCCTCTGAACTTATCGGTACAGATCGACTTGAAAAACAACTCGAAACCAACGGACATAGCACCGTTTCCGATCAGGAAATGCGCAAGTCCATTCGCAGTCTCTTAACCGAACTCGGGGAAGATCCCGATCGCGAAGGACTGCGGGACACCCCCAAACGGGTCAGCAAAGCCTGGCAATTCCTCACCTCAGGGTATGACCAATCCATGGAGGAACTGCTGAACGGCGCCATCTTTAACGAGAACTCCCACGAAATGGTGTTGGTGCGTGACATCACCCTCTTCAGCACCTGTGAACATCACATGCTGCCAATTATCGGCCATGCTCATGTCGCCTACATTCCTAACGGGAAGGTCATTGGCCTGTCTAAGATTGCCCGCATTTGCGAAATGTTTGCCCGTCGTCTTCAGGTTCAAGAGCGTCTGACAGGACAAGTCGCCGACGCCTTACAAGAAGTCCTCAAACCTCAAGGGGTGGCCGTAGTCATCGAAGCCACTCATATGTGCATGGTCATGCGTGGGGTGCAAAAACCCGGTTCTTGGACCACCACCAGTGCCATGCGGGGTGTGTTTGCTGACGACGCACGCACCCGCCAAGAGTTCATGGGGTTAATTCGCCACAGCCCTCAATTCCACTAAATTCAGCCGCTGTCCCCCCCTCCCAGGCCATCTCTTGGGGAGGGGGAGACCCAGTTGAGAGGTTTCCCCAGACTCCTGCGTTAACTCACAGGGGTAGGATTCTAATCGTAGCCACTAAAACTCACCGGCTGACCCGAGCGGAAGGCTCCCACGACCTGCCGTCCATCGGGAAACGTCATCCGTCCCGTACCGTGGGGTCGTCCTTGTCGAAGTTCCCCCACATAGCGACGACCATCCCCATAGGTACAGGTGGCATTATTGGCATCAAAGTCGTTAGTAAAGAAATATCCCGTGCAGGTTGTTCCCGTTGAATGACGGAATGTCCCTCGTCCAAAGGGTGTGCCAGCAAAAAATTCCCCTTGGAAGCGGTTACCATTTGAGAAAATATATTCCCCATCCCCATCGGGTTGACTGACAAAAAATACCCGTTCAATGTCTTGGGTATCTAAAATCATCTCGCCCCTGGTGGTTCTACGACCTGTAGGAACCAAATCTGTGACCGTTTCCGTCCGAGAAACCCCGCCAAAGCTGCCTTGGTAGCGATCGCCATTAGTATAAAACGCCGTACCTTCGCGGATAGACCCCTCTACAAAGCGCCCTTCATAGCGCGCATCGTCCGGGAGAATTAAGCGGCCTCGACCATGGGGCAACCCGTTTCTAAACTCCCCTTCATAGCGAGTTCCATCACCCAGGGTATAAATTCCCCGTCCATTGGGCAGAAAGTCACTGAACGAGCCAATGTAACTGCGCCCCTCTCCATAGTTGCAGCGGCCATAGCCAACCCCTGAATCCAAGAGGGAAGCCGGAGAACATTGAGGATTGCGGAGATCCTGAGCCAGACCTGGATGAGGGGAGATCTCAAACCCAAAGCCTAGACCCAATAATGAGGCAACAAGGATAGCGTATTTTTTCATGATCCAATTGACACTCCCAACAAAACACAGACGAGCTAACGTTGACTAATTAAGTTCGCCATATCGTTCTCATCAGGGACGATTCCTGGCTCTCCGATGCCACGGGCAACCTCAACCCCGTTTTGCTCTAGAATCACCAGAGGCTCTCCCTGTAACCGTTCGACACGCACAACGCGGACCTCCCCATTGGCCACGGTGTCGCCCACTCGCACATAACGACTAAATGCAGAACCCGGAGTTTGTAGAATAATTTGGATATCTCCCCCAACCTGCATGACCCCAGTCACCTGAGTGCCTTGAGCCAAATCGATCGCCGGTGGTGGTGGGGCAGCCGGTGCCGCTTCGGGGGTGTCCACTTCCTCGGGCCCCTCTAAAATGGCAAGCTCCTCCTCATCGAGTTCATCAAACTCAATGCTACGGGAAGGACGCAAACGAGGAATCGCAAATTCCTGAGCATCAACACTGGGAAGGGGGGTAGCCGTCTGCCCCGTCAGGGGGGGCAACGGAGGACCAGCCGTAATGCCATCAGTCCGAGCCACGGCGTCACCATTTCCCGTCGCAACAGCGTCACCATTGGCGGCTGCTGTTCCCGGTGCAGCGGCTGTTCCCGGTGCTGTTCCCGGTGCGGGTTCCCCAGTGACCTCTCGGGTTATGGTTTCCGCCTGTCGTTGACTGCGAGAAACTTCCACCGGCAACACCCCAAAGGGGTCGCCATTGTCATCGCGAGCAGCATCTAAGTTACGTTGCGCCTGGCGGCTGCGCTCCTGAGGATTGGTTGAGGAGATTAGACCAGTTGGGGCCGCCGTCACCACATCATTTTCTTCAATGACGGGGGATTCAAAGGGTTCCGCCTCAGGGATCTCATCTTCTCCATTGGCCGGCGCATCCATCGGAGCTTGTTCTGCCACCGGAACCTCACCCGGTTCAGGGGCACTGAAGTCTTGTTCGTCGGGACCGCAGGCCCCTAGCACCATGGCTAGGACTAAACCCAAAGCTGTAAATCGATGTTGACGCATGGCCATCTCCCCAAAATCCTCCTTCTAGGATAGCTTGATCAATGGTAATTGTGGTTCTATCCACTGTTGAGCCAAACTCATGGAACGTTGCACCCTCTCCGCCCCTGCCAAGATTAACCTATATTTAGAGATTATCGGCGATCGCCCCGATGGCTATCACGAGTTGGCCATGATCATGCAGAGTGTGGCCCTGTGCGATCGCCTTCAGGTACGGGCCAACGGAGTCGAACCGTTCCGACTCCGCTGTGATGCGCCGGGAGTTCCGAGCGATCGCAGCAACTTGGCACTCCGGGCCGCTGAGTTAATGGCTCAGACCTATCCTGATACTTATCATACTCTGGGCGGGGTGGATATTCATCTCGATAAGGTGATTCCCATTGCAGCTGGACTCGCAGGGGGGTCTACGGATGCCGCCGCCGTCCTCGTGGGGTTAGATCTTCTCTGGAAGCAAGGACTCACTCAGCCAGAACTTTGGGATTTAGGGGCTGAGTTAGGTTCAGATGTCCCCTTCTGTATTAGTGGCGGAACCGCGCTGGCCAGTGGTCGCGGTGAAGAGATTACGCCGCTTCCGAGCATGGAGGGGGTGTCAGTGGTCTTAGCGAAATATCATAGTCTCGCCATCTCGACCCCCTGGGCCTACAAAACCTTCCGGGAGCGATTCTCCCATACCTACGCCACCGGGGACGACGCACAGGCACAACGCCGTGATTCTCTCCATGCGGGGCCGATGATGTCCGCGTTGCTCAACCGGGATAAGCGAGAAATTGGTCGCCTACTCTACAACGATTTGGAAAAGGTGGTTTTACCGGAGTTTCCCTCAGTGGCTAACCTCCGTCAGGTGATGTCCCAGGGGGATGTTCTCGGGGCCATGATGTCCGGTTCTGGTCCGACGGTGTTTGCGCTCACGGAAACCCCGGAACAAGCACAGGCTCTTTGTGACCAGGTTAGACGGGAGATTCCTGATGAGGATTTGGGGTTGTGGGTGACGGAATTTTGCCCCACGGGAATTGTGGCTAGTTAATAGGTAAGAGAAGGGAACAGGGGGGAGAAGAAGGCAATAGGCAGTAGGCAGTAGGCAGAACCCACCCCTGCCCCTCCCAGGAGGGGAAAGACAAGGGCGCTCTTAGGCAAGTTAGCAATAGGGGGGCCTTTTCTTGTTGCTATAGAATGCCGGCGGATTCGTAGAGTTGGCGGAGAATGGCGAGGATGCGATCGCCGTAATTGCTGTCTGAAGTCCAGCGGCCGGAGAGTTGTTGAACTAAGGGGGCGATGCCTCGGGAGATGAAGCGAAATCGGGGGTCAACGACGTCTAAGACAAGGGGATCGACACTTCCATAGGCTTTCAAATGCTGGACGTGAGCGCGTACTCCAACTCGGGCTGAGGAGAAACTGGCTCCCCCTGAACTTCCGGCGGCGTCGCCGAGTCCGGCGAAGTTGTTTTGACTGGCCCGAATACCACGACCAAACCGGAGGAAATCTGTTTCTAAACACATTTGCGCGAAGGCAATATCGCTGTTAACTCCCTCGATACTGGCTTCTTCTCGATAAAGTTTGGCTAGGTCAGGAAACTGATTTAGAGCACTAGAGTTGTCATTTTTTAGGAACACTTGCATTTGAGTTTCGGTGGTGTTGCCAATTCCCATAATGCGGTCAACATGTCCTGGACAAATGGGGATGGCTGACCGCAACACAACGGCTCGGTCATCGTTGTTCCACCCAACGGAAATATTGAACTCTCGTAAATCAATGGCTTTCACATAAACCACATTTCGATAATAAACCCGCCGTACAAATTCGTTATTACTTAAATTGACCCCTAAGGCATCGGCTAGGTCGATGGGAATGTAGGAATTTCCATTAATAATAATTCCTGGTTCCCCGTAGCGTTGACCGTTGATACGAATGTTGATGGTGGGGTAGGTAACATCGGGGGGCGGCAGTTCTGGGGCACGATTCACCCAAGCCAGTAAGCCATCGGCTAAGCCAGCAGCGATCGCCGGCCGTCGGTTTTGGATGAGACTGCGATCGGTGGGATTGGTGAGAAAGCCAATCTCAATATAGAGGGAGGGAACCGCGACGGCTCGGCAAAACATTAGACTCCCTGTGGCGGTGCTAGAGTCAGGACGGGCCCCCCGGTTGGAAAATTGGGGAACCTGCTGGAGTAAACTTCTCAGGAGTCGTTCGGCTTCTAGACGGCGTTCGTTGTTGTTGGTGATGTAATACACCGTTGTGCCTCGGGCCTCGGGATTGAGGGCGGCGTTGGTGTGTAGTTGAATCGCCACATCATTGGCCTGGGCGCGATTATTAATCCAGGTGATGGTTTGTTCTTGGTTAAGGTCATCCGGGATAGACAGGGCCGTGACTTTACGAGCTTGTAGGGCACTCAGGAGGCGATCGCGCAGTAGAATCATCTCCTGGGCTTCGGTTGTGCCACCAGCAATAGCGCCTGGGTCGGTCTGCCCATCTTCATAGCCTCCATGGCCAGCGGATACAAATACTCGTCTCATGCGATCGCCTCGATTCTTGAACACCACAACTGTTGCTGTTTTACCATATTTTGGCAACCCACTCCCTCTCCAGTTTTCGATTCTTACAGTATAATTAGGGAGTTCTTTGGCTGTAACAGGTTGAGAGTGGCGTCCTTTTGAGCATCAGAGGTTCAGCGAAAACTCACTCTATTTTTCACATGTTTGTTTTATACTTTCACCTCTTAAGATGTCATGAATCAACGAATCTATTTTCGTGGAATACAACAAAATAAAGATATCTTACTAATGACGGCGATCGCTATCATTTCCCTGTTACTTCGTCTGCCATTTTTTTTTAGAGATGTCATCGATTGGGATGAAAGTACATTTATTCTCATGGGACAATCCATCTTAGATGGGCATCTTCCCTATACTCAGCTTTGGGATATAAAACCTCCCCTTGCCTTTTTTGCCTATGCTGGTTTTATTTTGCTTCTTGGAAAAAGCATTATTTCTATCCGCATGGCAGGAACAGTTTGTGTTATTTTAATCGCCTTTTTTGTTTACTTTTCTGGGAAAAAAGTTGCAAATCGTTCCAGTGCCTTTTTGGCGGCGATCGCTACCTCTATGGGGATTAGTTTGCTGGGGAGTGGTCAAGCAACAATGACGGAACATGTTGCACTTGTTCCCTTAACTGCTGCTTTAGCCCTTATTTTTTGTTACAACAAAATCCCTGACTTAAAACTCACATTTCTAATTTCTATTCTACTAACGACTGCTGCCTTTATTCGCTTAAATCTGGGCTATACCGTCATTATTATTGGGTGCTATCTGGTTGTGCGACAGAGTCCCCAATGGCGCAAATTCCTGAATCATGCTTTAGTCTATACTCTAGGATGTTTGCTTGTCATTTTTCTGACCTATCTCCCCTATTTGATAACAGAAAATAGTCAACTATGGTGGACGTCAGTAATTGTTGCACCTTTGCAATACTCGATGGATGATTCAACTCTTCTTGAATCGTCAAGGCGTTTAATGATGGGTTTATTTAATAGAAGTAGACAACGACTCACGTTGGGAGTTTATCTCTTGATATGGATCGGAGGATTTTTAGGCATTATCGCTGCATTTCTGCCGAGAAACCGTCACAATTCACCGAGTTTTTTTCAGGCTGCTTCCCTAACTCTAATTACCGTAAGTGTTAGTTTGTCGATTTTGCGAAGTGGGGCAACTTTTCAACATTACCTAATTCAGGTTATCCCCTTTTTAGGGCTGGGAACTGCAATATTATGGCAGAAACTATCAAAGCCTCGCCTCTTACAACAGTTTGTTTCTGTTTTCGTCTTGTTCGTACTCTTGAGTTCCCTAACGCCTATTATAAGTGAATATCGATCTGTGGGAGGCCGTCTTAGGGATGGGGGTACTCTCCAGATGGGACGATCCTATGAAATTGCAGCCTATTTTCGGGAGAATCAGGCTGAAAATGAACCCATTTATATGATGGTAGATCATCTCGTTTATTGGTGGATTGATTCTCAACCGTTAACGCCTATAACAACTCATCCATCTAATCTGTCACGAGGCTATCTTTTAGAGCTTGTTAATGGCCCTGGAAGTTCTCCAGAGTCGGAACTGGCTAAAATCTTTTCTGCCGAACCGAAGTTTGTTGTCAAGAAGATGGTTGTTAACTATTTATTATCAGAAGGGATGCAGGATGCCCAGGATTTTTTAGATCAACAGCTTGCAAATCACTATGAAAAAACAGCTCAAATTCTCGGTCGTTTGATTTACAAGCGAATTGACCGCCCATAATGAGCTTTTGTTGCCCATCAAGATAGTCTTGAACTGCAAAGGTTATACCACCCCAATAGGTGACCTAACGACATTGATCTGCTGAAAACAGAGGAGAGTTAGGTGTCTGTGCGACGAGAGATACCTGGCCATTAGCTGTCATGATCCAAGTGGTTGCTTCCATCAAATCTCCCGTCTCAGACGAGGGGATCTCCTCCCTAGAGTTCAGGGTCGTATCGTGGTTAGCCTCGTCATTGAGCGATCGCCAATCCCGACTATCTCGCCAACCGACCTGGGTGGCTAAACCTAGTTGCGGATCTTCAGGACGACCCCCCCGTCCGGTGATGGTAAAGCGATTGTCTTGTCCCAGGCAATCCTGAACAATTTGCTCGGTGGGGTCGGTGGTGTTCGTCTCCAGTTCCACTAAACCCGCTGTACTATCCGCATCGGGGGTGTTAATTTCCACAATGCCGCTAAACTCAGCCCCCAGGGCCGAGGTGGCCGTGATATCACTTTGATCCGTCTGAAACTCGCGAAACTCCGTGCCAAAAATCCCCTCTGCGGTGATGCTAACCCGACCCCCCCGGCCTTCGAGGGCATTGGCGGTAATATCACTGTTTTCTAAGGCAACGAGGGTCGCCGTCTCCAGGACAATATTGCCCCCATCACGACTCCCGGCGTTGGTACTGATGTTACTGCCGTTGCGAAGTTGGATGGTTTGCGATCGCACCTCGATATTTCCCCCGAGTCCCGCAACCGTCGCCGCATTTAAACTACTCCCTCCTTGCAAGCGAATCTGATTCGCGTCAATGTCTAACAGGCCCGCATTCCCTGTCCCCAAACTGCGAACATCTAAGACCGCACCATCGCGAACCGTCAGGCGATCGCTCGACACCCGTAAGTCACCGCCATTCCCCGTACCAACCAGAGACAAATCTCCCCGTCCCGAGGAGGAGACAAGGATTGTGGGGAGTCCGCTGAGGGGCGATCGCCCAAACACCTCGATCTCCCTAGCATTCACCGTCAGCGTTCCCGCATGACCTGATCCCACCGTTGCCGTTGAGACGATGGCCCCATCCCCAATCTCTAAACGCTCTGTGTTGAGGGTTAAGTCCCCCGAGGGAAAGTCTCCAAACGTTGTCGTGCCTGGGCCACTGGTGACGCTTCCATCGCTAGAGACACCCGTAATCTGCATTGACTCCGCTGCGGTAATGGTGATATTTCCCCCAGGTCCGCCCGGAGCTACCACTCCAAATCCTATCAGTCCACCGGTGTTGGAGGTGACTAAGCCGCCGCCACGATTGATAAAATGACGGGTTTCGATGGTGATATCCCCAGCGGGGCCGCGTCCAAACAGGGAATTATTGAAAATCCCCGTCGGAACCAAGCTATCGGGACGCGTCTCGGAGACTTCAACGCTGTCTCGGGTGTGAATACGAACCTGGCCACTGGGTCCATCCCCGAGGGTTAACGCCGCTACAGCGCCTCCCCGGAACACCCCCAATCGCTGCGCCGAAAGGGTAATATCGCCTCCAGATCCCTGGCTGTTGAGGGTTGTGGCGTTAACAAAGCCAGATCCAGTCAGCGTCACGGTTCCACCGACATCGAGGGTTAAATCTCCTCCAACGCCAGCCCCAAACAGGGGCATAAAGATGACCCCCCCTTCACTGACCGTTAGGTCTCCCGCCGTCGTTAAGGCAATATCGCCGCCAAGGCCGGCTGTGGTGATAGAGAATATCCCACCAATGGTCTCGCTATCGGGTTGTAACTGTCCTGCGGCGGCGACCCCAAGAAGTTGATTAAATGAATCAAAGCCACTACCGCTAAGGGCGATCGCCTCCCTGGCGTTAATACGAATCTGGCCCCCTTGGCCCCCCTCACTCCCCTGGCTGGTCACGAGGCGCGAGGTATCCTCAAGGCTAAATTGTCCAGTTTGAATGTCGATGTTGGGACCATTCTGAGATAGAAGTTCTGAGCCACCATCAAGGTGAACGCTGGTTTGCATCTCAATGGCAATCGCCCCCTGGTTCAGCGACACAATTCGCGACCCCTCGCTCATCCGTAGGCGATCACCCACCAGCCGAATTGCCCCGCCGCCAATGCCTCCCTGCTGACTCAGTTCAATGGTTCCCAACGCCTCAGGATTGAACTGACCGATACGTCCTTGGGCATCCAGTTGGGCGAAACCCCCAGGGGCAAAACTTCCCACTTCTACCGAGAGAGGCGATCGCGCCTGGCCTCCCTCAAAACGCACCTCTCCTCCCAACAAGGAGAGTTGCAACGCCCCTAATCCCATCGGGATTCCTCCCTCATCTAGGGCCAGGGAGCGATTAACAATGGCCCCTGGGCGATCGCCGAACTGCACCCCCACCGGTGCAGATACTGTTAACAGGGTTGGAGTCTCAGAAGGAGATGCCCCCCACACGCTACCATCAGCAAATTGCAACCCCTCGGCGGTAGTGGCCATAAATAATCCCCCCAGGGAGAGTCGGGCGCTTTCCCCAAATTCAATTCCTTGGGGATTCACCAAAATAAAGCCCGCCCTGCCATTGGCACTGAGATACCCATCGAGTCGTGATATCTCGCCCCCAGTAACGCGGGTGATAATGCGCTCAATGTTGTTAGCGTTGTTGAAGTGAACTTGAAGCTCTTGGGGAATGGAAAATTCCTGAAAACTGTGAAAGAGATTCCCCCCGGCTTGAGTTCCCCCTTCGACTTGAATCAAACTCCCATCTTGCAAAAGGCGAGAGTTCTCTGGCAAACTCTGATCGGGAATCAGTTGGGCAAAACCAGGGGCGGAGTCTAACAGCAACCCGGACATGATGGCACTCAGGAGTCCGCTAACCATTACTTGGGTACTGATGGGGGAGTTCGGCATGAATGTAGTCCTCGTCAAACCGTGAGTGGATAGGCAGATGGGTGCTGATGGGGACAGTTGCCTAGGGTCTTGTGGTGACTCTCTATCGGTGTCTTGTTTGTGATGACAACTGGTCTGATTTTAGTTTAGACCCAAATTAAGCCGTTGCGGGGTATTTTTTTTAACCACAACCTGGGTTTGGAGCACTTGGTTATCTGTACGGAGGTTTTTAGAATAATTCACGCATTTTTCCTGAAATTCGCGCATTTTTAGGAAAATTCAGGATTGAGGTTAACCCGCCAAGATGGATAAGAAAGTCTCCCCTGTATCCTGTAAGGGGAACCACAAAGTCACAGAGGACACGGAGTTAGAAGGGGGGATGGTGATTGCAATGACGATTGCTCTAGTTATGATGGAACTGGTACAATGCACCATAGTCTAAATGCAAAACATTAAATTTTGGTTTTGGAGAGTTAGAAGATTATGATGTAATCAGTAGGTTTGTTACGAAGAATTGCTCTTCAGGTCAGGGTCTTAACGTTCTATTGACTTGACCGACAACTTAAAATCTTTTGAAATTCCGAAGACTTTTTTCTACCTAAATCAGAGAATTCAACCCCAAAACCACATCCTAATTTTAGAAATCTTCTCAATTTTAAGCGTATGCTCGCAACTGTTGATACTGCGTTTGTTCTCGATTGGCTTGCCGTTTTTGGCTATCTAACCTTACTGATTGTTGCCGTATTTGGGGCCTTGTTTGCCGGTTCCAAACGTTGAAATGAGCCGGTGGACGGCTTCTAGTTCAAGTTTCCCCCGACTGTTGCGGGGAATGCGCTCTGTGGCCAGCCAGCGTTTAGGGTGTTTGTAGGGGGCTAATTGTTGCGATAAGCGCGATCGCCCTTGCGCGAGAATCACCTCCGACGACTCGGCCTCGGCCGGTACATACACCGCCACCACCACCTGTCCCCAGTCTTCATCAGCTACCCCCAGCACACAGACATCCTCAATTCCCGGACAGTCTCGTAATACGGCTTCGACTTCAGGGGGAAACACCTTTTCTCCGCCGCTGATAATCATCTGGCTACCCCGGCCCATAATGTGTAAATAGCCCGCCTCATCCAAGTAGCCATAATCGTCGCTAACCAGTTCCTTCAAGGGAGAGAGATTTTCCCCAAAATCGCCATAATAGCCCCACATAAGGGATTTGGCTTGAATCGTTACCTGACCGATTTCCCCCGGCTTAACGGGTCTGCCCGTGGGGTCAATGACCCGAATTTGACTATGGGGGAGAGGACGACCACTGCTGCTGTTGCCCCCTAAAAACTCCTGGGGCAGTAAGGTGGCAACCTGGGAGGCCGTCTCGGTCATGCCATAGGTTAGGGCGAGGGGGAGAAACTGCGATCGCCCCTGGTGCAAGAGAGCCGGCCAGGGGGGCGCACCTCCTAGCAAAATCCCCGCAAACCGCCGTAACCAGGGAATCATCTCGGGATTGCTCAACAGCCGCTGTAACTGGGTTGGCACTAAGGAGATCCAGAACTGTTCCGGGTTCAGCGGCGGCAACTCCCCCGCTTCTAGCCGTTTATAATCACTCAGAACCAGCCGCCCTCCCGTCACGAGCGATCGCACAACCTGCATTAAGCCACTGACATGAAACAGGGGCAAGGTACAGCAACAATGAATCGCCTGGGCCTGAATATGGTTTTGAAAGCCGAACGCTGAGGCGGTGAGCCGCTCCCAAGTCTGCACCGCAAAACGAATCCGCCCCGAGGTTCCCCCAGTGGCAATCAACAGACTCCCGGCGGGGGGATAGGCGGCCGCCTCTAACCCGGGCCGGGGGGGAATCGGAACCGCTCCCCAGGCCAGCGTATAGTGAACTTGCTCCTGCACCTGTTGCCATTCGCCCCGTCGCCAACGAGGATTTGCCAAAATCACGGCTACCCCTCGTATTTGTGCCGCCAAAACCCCAGCCAAAAATGAGATTGGCTCAGTTTCCGCCAACAGAACCACCACGGGGGGAGACTGCCGATCTAAGTCCTGGAGTTTTTGCGCCAGTTGCCCCTCAACGGCCGCTAAAACAGCCGGTTCTGACTCCGCAAATAGGGCCCGATAGTTCAGCAACTGCTCCACGCCTACCCTTGTTCATCGCGGCGACGCATCCGGTTCACCCAGGCCAACTGGGAGAGGAAATACTGTGTGACGAGAGTCGGTTGTTCCGCTTGCATGAGGGCCCGCACGATCGCCACCCGAGTCGCCCCTCCGTCAAAGACTTCCGGCAGGGTATTCATATCAATGCCACCAATGGCAAACCAGGGAATCGGGCAACGCTCGGCGGCATAGCGAACATAGTCTAAACCGGCGGGGGTTTTGTCCTGTTTGGTGGGGGTAGCATAGACGGGCCCCACTCCCACATAATCGGCTCCTTCGGCTAAGGCCCGGCGCATTTCCTCGGGGCTAGTGGTGGAACGACCGATAATGCGTTGCGCACCCAACAGTTGGCGGGCAAAGGAAATGGGCACATCTTGCTGGCCTAAATGCACCCCGTCGGCTTCAATGGCTAGGGCCAGATCCACGCGATCGTTGAGGATAAACAGGGCCCCATACTCATGGCAGAGATGTTTAAGCTTTTGAGCTGTGTTGAGCCGGGTGACATCATCGGCATCCTTGTCTCGATATTGCACGAGGGTGAGTCCCCCCTGGAGAGCCGCTTCAACCACCTCAAAGAGGCGATCGCTCGGAGAGGTGACCAGATATAGGGAGGCTTGTTTTAATGTTTGCCGCCGTTGATCCGCCAGAAAGTAACTTTCTAGGGTATAAACTTGATAGCGCATCTGTTTACAGGCACGACCGAGATCGGGGTCGTAAAGCTTCCCGTATTCTTCTAGGACTCGTAGAGCTTCTTCGATACGACAGAGGTTTGCCTGTAAGACCTGTTCTACACTCTCTCGTCGTTCTTCGCGAGGGTGAGTGAGGTCAACACCGGGGTCATCAGGGGTATTCCGGGCTGAGCGAAGTTGGGCACTATGCCAGCGGCCGAGTTCCTGACGCATTTGCTTGCAGGTATCGGTCAACTCCGCGTTGTTTAATCCGAAACGACACCATTCCTCAACGATGCGTATCCCTTCCCGAGCGCGATCAAGGTTCGCATCCAGAATCCGGCAGACGGAGATCGGGATGAGGTGGGCGTTGTGATGGGCTTGTCCTTCAAGTGACATCGTCCCCTCAATAACAGTAGGTTCGTTGGTTTCCCGAGGGTTCATCGGCAGTGTTTTTGGGTTGACATAGACTGGAGTGGAGGACATCGACCCGTCGCTAGATGTTACATTGTCTCGCACCTAGGATTTACTTGTATGGGGTTATCATTTGGCCAAGTTGGCGCGTTGGCAGCGGGGGCTGTCACTCTTACACTGGCGAATAGTATCACTATTGAGCCGGCGATCGCCCAATCTGGGATAGCAGTTCCTGGAACTCGGGGAGAATCCTCGCCATCACAGCCGCGATCGTCTCAGGCAACCTTGTTGTTCGTCAACCCCAGTCAGGGACAGGATCAGCCCAATGGTGGCACAGAAGCCAACCCGTTACAAACCATTACCTATGCCCTCAGTCGGGCCCGGACCAATACGGTGATTATGCTCAGTCCCGGAACCTATAGCCGCGCGAGTGGGGAGCAGTTTCCCCTGCGGCTTCGTTCTGGGGTCACGCTTTATGGGAATCCCCAGCAGCAAGGCCAGGGAGTTATCATTCACGGGGGCGATGGTATTGAGACGGCCTATGGCAGTCAACAGGCGGCCCTAGTGGGAGTCGATGGCTCTGGTGTCAATGGGGTGACAGTAAGTTACCCTCAAGGTCATGGAATTTGGCTGGACTCGGGCCGTCTCTGGATTGTCAATAGTACCTTTCGGGATAACGGCAACCAAGGGGTGGCGATCGCACCTCAAGCCGAAGCCCTCTCACAAAATAATCGGTTTGTTAATAACCAGGGCGGCAATATCGGTCGGCTGCGGGCCCCTCAACCCTCTGGCCGCCAGGCCAACAGACCCACCAGAGAGCCAGAGACCGAGGGTCATGATGCTGTTGAAGTCTTATCTTGGGGCAACGCCAGCGCCTTCGCCATGCGACAGCGATCGCCCTCCCCGGACGGTTCCAAGCCTCAGGTTCCCCAACTGGCCCATCGTCCCAGTCCCAGCTATCAGCCGCCAACCCCCTCGCGCCCGATTCCCTCAGCCGGGGATTTGCCATCCCTGCCAGTGCCTGACGGCAATCCTCCCGTTGGCGATCGCGGTCATCTCCCCCTCCCCGCCACCTCCGCCCTATCCAACGCCGCTGGTGCGCCTCCGCCACCTCCCACCTACGCCAGCGCCAACATCCCCCCAACCCGTCTACAATTCCGCATCACCGTCATCCCCCGCAACAACAGTGACTTGCAACTGGTACAGGTCTTAATGCCCGACGCCCTCACCCTACGCCGCCGCGATGGTAGCATCACCCAATCCGCCGCCTTCCGCCACCGCAATCAGGCCGAAGCTGTCCTCGCTGAACTCCAACGCAACGGACTCAGCGCCTCTCTCCAATCCCTAGACGTCAACAACTGACAACAAACACAGAGGAACCACTAAAGACGCCCCCCATCGCCCAGGGCACGCCACTTGCGGATTGCCCCTACGTCTTGTCTACTGCCTACTGTCTACTGCCTACTGCCTTCCTAAACCCCCTTCGCCTGTTCTACCGCCCAAGTGAAAGTTTGCAAAATCTGTTCCAACATCAGATCATCTTGCAACGCCGAGAGTCTCAGATAGGGGAAACGAATTTCCGTGGGATTCGTCGGTAAGGCGATGCCCACCGAACTAAACTTAGAACGGAGTTCATTCCAGGGTTCACTCTGATTGAAGGGAGGTTGGGAGCCGTAATTTTGTGAGGATAACTCTAAGCCGCCCCAAATGCCGATGTTAAACAACTCGGCACCAATTTTGCCGCGACCGTCTTTGAAATATACCCCAAAGCCCCCATAGTTATCTCCCTTGCCCCATTGCACTTCAACATGAGGCATTTTTTCCTGGGCCCAGGCATGGATTTTTCGTGCTACTACCGCCTCTTCCTCGCCCCGGCGACTGGCGAATTCTGGGAAAAATGACGTTTCATCCCAACGACGGCGTTCACGGGTGGCGCTGGACTTTTTCAAACGAGCCTCAGCCGTCTGGCCTAATACCCGAGGAACCAGTAAACGTAAGGCTTCGGAGGAGTGATCGGCATATTGTTTAACCTCCAAGGCCAACACTTCAGCGGGATCGACTTGTTCATTGAGAAATTCCACCACCCGCCGCAATTCTGGGGCGATGCGATCGGCGACAAAGACGAGGCGAATCTTTCCGGCTTGTAGGTGCGTTTTGACCTTCTGCCAGAATCGCTCCTCATTGGCATCTTCCCCTAAAAACTCCTCAAAGACTTCTTCGGGATCTCGTCCCTGTTCGCGACAGTTGGTTTCAAACTGCGACACGATGGTGTCGATGGGCCAGTAGATACTGGCATTTGCGGCATAGTCCAACATCTGACCAATGACTTCTTGGCGGATGCGACTGGTATCAATGCGTTTAACTTCAACGAGGGTCGGGATCGCATTTTGGTCGATGAAGAGGCGATCGACAGACCAACGACCTGCCCCATCTTCTTCAGTGGGGATGGGGGTTTCACGGCGAACTAAGAGCCAGTAGCGCGGCAACGCCGTATCAATTTGATCTCCGGCTAGGAGATTGGGATAGGTTTCGAGTAGTTCTTGGAGTTGTTCTTCGGACTCGTAAGCTTGCTCGGTCATTTCGACTAATTGCTCGTCGTCCTGGATTAGATAAATGCCTCCACCCATGGGTTATCCTCTATACCTTAGTTGTTTTGACGTGACCTGGACTTTGGCGATAGTTCACCTTACCCCCTTGTCTTCGGATTCTGTTCAGATGACTCTGCCAGATTACAAGTCGAGTGTTCCTGCAAAGACAAAGGTGGCTGGCCCCGTCATATACACTGATCCTTGAGTCGACCAGTCAATCTCCAAGTTACCACCCGGCAGTTCAACGGTGGTGGAGCGATCGCAGCGCCCGGTGAGGACCCCTGCAACCACAGAAGCACAGGCTCCCGTGCCACAGGCTAGCGTAGCACCTGCTCCCCGTTCCCACACCCGCATTTTTACGTAATTTCCCTGAGTGACCTCAATGAACTCCGTATTGATGCGTTGGGGGAACTGGGGATGATGTTCAAATTGGGGGCCAAGTTGCTCTAGGGGAATGGCGGCCACATCATCGACGAAGATGATGCAGTGGGGATTCCCCATACTGACGGTGGTGACCTGCCAGACGCGATCGCCCACAGTTAAGGGCATATCCACAACCTTCTCAGACTCAGCCTTCAGGGTTGTGGGAATTTGCCCCGCCAATAAACGGGGTTCTCCCATATTCACTTTAACCCGTCCGTCCGCTAGTCGTTCAGGGGTGATGACCCCCGCCAGGGTGTGGATGCGATAGGTAACTTGGCGTTCGCCTTCGAGTTGTGCCGCAAACTGAGCCAGACAGCGGATGCCATTGCCGCACATCTCCGGTTCCGAGCCATCGGAGTTGAAAATCCGCATGGTGTAATCGCTGCCATCATGGCCAGGGAGCAAGAAAATCACGCCATCGGCCCCAACGCCAAAATTGCGATCGCAGATCTGTTGCGCTTGCTCGGGGGTGAGGAGCGGATCGCTGCTGTGGCGATTGTCCAGCAGGATGAAATCATTGCCTAAACCGTGATATTTCTGAAACTCCAGAGTCGTCATGTTGAGTCAATCCTTTGTCTGTTCTGGGGTGGCGTTCACGTAAACCTCTTGAGAGCGTGGAAGCCCCGTGTCTTTAGACCGGGGAGGAAAAGCGACAGGGGGACTCACGTAAACCTCTTGAGAGCGTGGAAGCCCCGTGTCTTTAGACCGGGGAGGAAAAGCGACAGGGGGACTAAAGTCCCCGTCAATCTTTCAAGCATAGGCGTAACCATCCTTCCTGTGAATGGGTTTGCAGTATTTGTGGTTGATACCTGCCACTCTTCCCGAGGCGGTGGTAATATCAAAACTGCCAGAGGCACGGCAGAGAACCCGTCCTATATATGAGCCAATTTTCTTCCCTGCCGTGACCGTAGCCGTCACGATATCGCCAGTCTGAAAGCCGTTGTGAATTTGTCTCCTGGAGCGGTGACGAGTAGGAAATCCGTACTTATTCGTCCCGCACATCCGACGAGTTCCATGCCCCTTCGCTACAATCAGCAACGGTTTTGAAGTTACAATATCGAGTGATTCGACGGGTCCAACACAGGCAGCATCAAGCCAATGAGCCTTGGGTAGGTTAAGCCGAAGTCGATTGAACTTCGTTTGTCCGCCTGTTCCTGTGGTGACCCGAAGTCCTGTTGCGTTGAGAGCGTTGAACAAGGCCCATCGGGTCGAGTTGACGGCAGCCGCATCGTTAAGGGGGGATTTTGCCTGCCTGAGAAGACGACTCAGGACATCAGGCTGGCCCGATAAAAAATCTCGAATGTCCCCATTGCCTTTGGCTTGATTGCACGAGCGGCAAGCCATCGTCAGGTTAGAAACTCGGTCAGAGCCACCCTTAGACCGGGGCTGAATATGCTCAACTTCAAGGGGTACATTTTGAACTCCGCAGTAAGCACAGGTTCGGCCCCACTTTTCCAACAGGTATTCCCTGACTTCGTAGCCTTGTAAGGCTCCCTGCTGATACTCAACACCTGAGATATCCGGGTTTTTCATCAATTGTAGGTCAAACCGTACTAGCTCTTGAGCAATGCGGCCAATTGGGGCAAGTCTACGGAATCGGTTAACCCAGGTCATCAGAGTATCGACTCGATGTTGCAAGCTCGGAGCTAACCAACCCTCGCTCCGAGTCCGATTCAAGAACCGAGCCGGCCGATATCGGGTCTTGCGGTTTCGTCGAGAACGTCGCAGTTGACGACGAGACCGCAAGGCTTCTACTATCTGCTGTCCTCGGTGCTGCAACTCGGCAGCAAAGATGATTCGATTCCCTTGCTTCAGGGCAATTCCAGTGACGTTAGAGCCTGGGTCTAATTTGAATTCGACCGGTTCAGGATTCGCATCAACCTCCTTATTTAGAATAATGGTGAATGGGTAGCGTCGAAATACCGATGCTTTTCCGGCTTTGAGTAGTGACCGTGCGACCCCTGGCTGGCAGGGGGTCAGAGGCTTACGGTTGGTATCTAAAACGAAAACATGGTTAGACATTGTTGCGTCTCTTCTGATTGCTCGTAACGTTGGCTTCGCTAATGTTCAGAGTCGGTACTTTCCCAATCGCACTGTCTTAACCCCTTAAAACTGTTTAACGATTTGGTTCTAGAGCCGGGAACTAGCACGCATTCCCGGGTAGGAACGTTAACTCTTGCTCTGAACGTAGCCTGTTAGGGCGATAGCTGGTCAGCTACCTGAAGAGGAGGCACGAAGCCCCCGTGCTTCAGCTGGGGGTGCTGACGCCATTTCACTAGAGGTGGTATGGTAGCAAGTACAAGGGCAATCGCAGCGATGCCCATGACAGGTCTTTCTATTATCGGTCAGGAGACGGACTTATGGCGATTGAAATGGATACGAGTTTACCGAGCATTCGTTTCCTACAACAGTACGTCAAAGAACATACCCCCATTGAACTGCAAACCACCACCGGCGATCGCCTAGTGGGACGACTCGCGTGGCAAGATCCCATTTATTTCTGTATCCGGGATGATGGGGGACATCAATATCTGGTGAACCGTCAACTGGTGGTTTATGTCAAGCCAGTCGAGGCGCCCGGAGATTCTTAAACCCAAAAGCCCACCGGAATCGGACCAGAGGCTCTGTAAGTAGTATCGAGAGCCAGATAAATTTGAATCATTACCTGCGACACCAGCCCACCTTGCTGTTATGCTAAATCCCTTTACCTCGTCCTTAAGTCAACCCCTGTCCGCTGTTATCGGGGCCTGGGTTGTGATGACGGCACCGGCGATCGCCCTAGAGGTGCGAGTCTCCCCAGAACAACCTCGCTTAGGGGAAACCCTCTCGGTGTTAGTGGAAACGGACGCCGAACAAGCCCCCACCGTCACGGCCCGGGGCCGCAGCTATGAGACCTTTGCCGTGGGTCAAAATCGCTATCGGGCCTTTATTCCCACCACCCCTCTCGATTCGCCGGGTTCCTTTTCCATTGAGGCCCAGTCTGCCGGCCAACGGCAACGGGTGGATGTTCCCCTCGGCGATCGCAATTTCACCATTCAAGAAATTTGGCTATCTCCCTCCGTCAACGCCATCACGGGGACAGATTACGAATTTGACCGCATGGATGACCTCAAAGCCACCGTTACCCCAGAACGACTCTGGACCGGTTCGTTTATCCATCCTAGCGATGGCCCCATCACCACCCCCTACGGCGTTCGTCGCTACTACAACGGAGTCTGGGCAGAAAACTATTATCATCGCGGCCTCGATTACGGCGCCCCAACGGGGGCCCCTGTTGTCGCAGCGGCCCGGGGTCGAGTGGCCCTAGTAGGAACCGTGTCTCAAGGCTTTGAGCTTCATGGGAATAGTGTAGGCATTGACCATGGACAAGGGGTAACCACCATTTACATTCACTTGAGCCAAATTGAGGTACAAGAGGGACAGATGGTCGAAGCCGGAGAGGTCATCGGCCGCGTTGGTTCCACCGGTATCTCCACGGGCCCTCATCTCCATTGGGGAGTCTATGTTAATGGGGAATGCGTTGACCCCGCGCCCTGGCTTGGATTGGGTTTGAAATAGGTTAACCGCAATTCCGGGTCTACCTGGAATTGTGGAAAATCACCGGAATGCCCAACTTGACCCGAGAAAAAACAGTATAATCTCAGAGTTTCAGGTAAATTGTTGTATTTCAGATCTCTGACGGACGGTGTGGTGATCCATTGCATCGATGTAGCAAGACTAACCGATAGCCGCTATGAGCATTGTCAAAATTGTTGAACAGGCCTTGTCTGACGGGTATTTAACCCCCGTCATGGAAGCTGAAGTGGGGCGCATTTGTAATACTGCCTCCGAACTGTCTATTGAAGAATATATGTCCCTCGATCGCCTGATGGGGGCATTGCTTACCGGTGACGTTGTCGTCTTGCCGCGCAAGCAGTTTATCAATGTTATGGAAGAGTTGGTGTTATCGGAGGCGATTACGAAAGTTGCCGAAATTGAAGCCACCATCGATCGCACCCTGGATGTCGGCGATATCGCGGCCTATGCCCTCAACCGACTCCCCCCTCTCTACGCTACAACCGAGGAAGGAGCAAATTTCCAGCGATCGCGGGCCCGGGAACAACTCTCAGATCTGATTAGCAAGCAGGTCACCGATGCCATTGATCAGAGTTTGGCTCATCCGGAGTTCTTCCCAGAACGTCAGCTTCTAGGTAAAACCAACCCTAAGGAAGTGTTGTCTCAGGTTAGTATGCTCCTAGAAGCCTATGCTGAGAACTTTGAGGCCGAAGAACAACAAGCTAAAGAATCCTAGGGACTCTCCCGAGGGCGATCGCTTAGGGGTGGACGATCACGGGAGTTCCGGGCTGCACCTGCTCAAACAACTCCCGAATATGGGCGTTTGACAGACGCAAACAGCCATGGGAAGCCGCGGCCCCAATCGAGGCTTCATCCGCTGTGCCGTGGAAGCCGATATAGACCCGACCATCGGTCCAAAAGCCAATCCAGCGATCGCCCAGGGGATTGCCCGGACCTGGGGGAATCTTCTCTCCGGTGAGGGGATGTTTCCAGGTGGGATATTTTTGGGTTTCCACGACTTCAAACGCCCCCGTCGGAGTTTCCCAACCGGTTTGACCAATACCCACGGGATATTCGGCCTCACGGCTGTCTCCTCGATAGAGAGCAACCCGGCGTTGACTCAAGGACACCACCAATCGAACCATCTCCGGGGAGCTTTCGTTTGAGGACTCTCGTGTCGTCGTCGGAGAATGGAATGTCTCTAGGACATTAAGACTGGTGGTAACCGGGACATTCAGCCGGGATAAGAGGGAGGGAGATGAACTCACCGGCTCAGTGTCCTGAAAATTGCCGCTAGAGTTGCCCTCGTCAGGAACTAAAATATCCAAAACAACCAATGTTGCGGCGCCTAAGAAACAGAGCAACGAAAAAATCTGGGTGATAGACTGGTTGTTACGCATGGTTGGAGTGACATTCCCATCAAATAATTTTAAAAATCACAACGGGAGCCTACCAGAATTAACATGGGGGCAACAGCTAGACGCTATGGCGAGGGAAGAAGACACCTCTACACTTTGATGATACCCAACTTCATCACGAACTTGACACTCCCACGGCTAAAGCCAGTGGGATTCTTGGTTCCTCGACCGGGCTTACAGGACTGTAACACGAGGAGGTTGAGGTAATGCGGATTGTTAAAATTGAGGGCCAGGGCGACGCTGAGGGGCGAGAGGGAGTTGAGATCATTGCCCCCGCAACTCAAGTCGTTTGCGCCCACCCCTCCCAAGCTCAGGCTCTCGGGGTTCCTTACTGTTCCCTAGACCTGTTGGCCCGACAGCACTGTTACCAAGAGGGCTGGCAGGTATTATCGCCACTGATGGCCTATCAAGAGCGGTTGAGCGTCTTGGAGCAGGTTCTGCGATCGGGGGATTGGCCCCATCTACAAGGCCAAAGCACTCTAGATCTCAGAACCTTAGAACGCCAATTGCGACCGGGGATAACCGCTCTGTTACGCTCCCCTTCGCCGCTGAGTGACCTTGCCGAACGCACCCCAGCCTCCTCTAGTTTTGACTTGTTAGTGCGGGTGAGTCTCGCCTATGAGGCTCACCTAGAACGCCGACAACACCTCGATCCGGCTCAGTTATATCAGCGGGCCACTCAGCTTAAGCCAACTCCACGAGCCATGTCCCTGTTGGGCTATCCGGAATGGATTGAGCGGCAACCTCGCTTAAGATTTTTGAATGCGATCGCCGATTCGGGAAGTGTGGTCTATCTGGCCAGTGGGAGGGCGTTGGGGTTGAAGGAACAGGAGCGGGCGATCGCACAATTCCTGGCTC
The DNA here is from genome assembly GCF_009846485.1 of Sodalinema gerasimenkoae IPPAS B-353. Classification (GTDB taxonomy): domain Bacteria; phylum Cyanobacteriota; class Cyanobacteriia; order Cyanobacteriales; family Geitlerinemataceae; genus Sodalinema; species Sodalinema gerasimenkoae. The sequence goes on along the minus strand of NZ_ML776472.1, from coordinate 2,943,569 downwards.
TCGGTTGGACGCTTGATACTCCAGAGCAGGGGTTAAACACCTCCTCTCAGGAGGCGGCTTCTCCCGTTTCCTTCCATCAGGCTCAGGGGACTCGCTACTTAAATCAGGAAGAGGAAGTGCGCGGGGTGTTGCGTGACCTGAAACGTCGCTTGCGTGAGGGAGTCCCCCCGGAGGAACTGGCCTTGGTGACCTGGGATGAAGCGGGATATGCTCCCATCGTGTTGGATATCGCCTGGGAATATGAGTTACCCATCTATCGCGGGGGATCTCAACGGCTGTTGGCGACGGGGTTGGGTTCTTGGCTGAAACAGGCTCTCGACACCGTGCGATCGCGGTTTGAGTTCGAGACAACGGCAGCGTTTCTGCGTCATCCCTTCACCTCCTCGGAGGAGACGGGCCCCATTGACTGGGACAAGGTGCGACAGTTTCATCCCCAAAATCTGGAACGTTGGCGCGACTGTGGGGCCAATCTCACCCCCCTAGAGAACTGGACTCGTGGCGATCGCCACACCTGGTTACAACGACTACGACAGCTTTTGCAGCATTGGCCGGTTCTGGCCCGGGGTCAGCAACAGCCCAGTTTTCGCTCAGTGGAGTTAGCCTTTGACGAAGCCTTAGAGCATCTAGCGGGACTCCCCCAGGTGCGCCTTAACTTAGACCAATTCGCGCGGGAGCTGTTGGACACCCTCTCCTTGGTTCAGGTGGCTCCTGTCTCTCCCCAGGGGGCGATCGCCCTCCAATCCCCCGCTGCGGTAGTAGGGGCGAGATATCGTCATCTTTGGGTTTTGGGGGTGGCCGATGGAATCACCCCCTCTCCTCTGCCCCAGGAGCCGTTGTTAGATTGGTATCACCGTAAACAGCTTGACAAACAAGGCTTTGCCATTGAAACCGCTGTCGCGTTAAGTCAACGACAACTGCTGCTGTTTGCCCAATTGTTCCGTTCGGCCCAAGAAGCTCATTTATCCTATCCCCGCCAAATTCAGAAAACCCCCATGCTGGCCAGTCCTTATTTAGCTCGCTTGGGAATTGAGGTGGGGGACGCTCAGGAGGATGGGGCGATCGCCAGTTGGCAAGAGTTGCGTCAGCGAGGGTTACGTCAGTCACTCCCCCTAGAGGATGCGGTGTTAACTCATGCGGCCCGCAGTTGGTCCATTGAGCTGCACCGTCAACAGGGTTTAGGGGGCGATCGCGAAGCGTGCGGGAACCGCAATCGCTTCCAGGGCCAGACTGAGATTCCCCTCGATATCCCTTCGCGCCAGTTTAGCGCCTCCCAACTGACTCATTTGGGTCAATGTGCCTTTAAATGGTTTGCCGGAGACTTGCTCAAGATTCAAGAGTTGCGCGAGGCAGAGACCGAGTTATCTGGGCGATTACGGGGTCGGCTTTATCACAAAACCTTAGAATTGGCCACTCAAAAAGCCTTAGACACTGGTTCTACGGAGTTACGTCAGGCCCTGCTTGACCATTTAGATGCGGCGTTCCTAGAAGCCGAAGAATTAGAACGGTTACCGGAGTTAGCCGCCTGGGGAGCCAGACGGAAAGAACATTTACAACGCTTGCGACGAACTCTCTCTCAGGAGTCCTTCTTGGGGGAAAACAGCCAAATCTTAAGCACGGAACAGCCGTTTGAAGGAGAGTGGTATGGGTTCCGGGTGCGGGGGGTGGTGGATCGGGTTGACCGGACGCCTGAGGGCTATGTCATCATCGAGTATAAGAGCCGTTCTAGCCGTCCCAGCCGGGCGAAGAATGAACGGGGTCAGGCGGATTTAGATATTCAACTTCCTCTCTATGGGGATGTACTGGGCCAACAGTTACAGGAAGCTGAGGCTGAGGCGGCTTCGGTGCGGTCTTACTATTACTCTCTGACGAAAGGGAAACCCCTAGGACATCGGGATAAGCTCAATCGCGAGGCCCTACAACAGTTTAGCGATCGCCTCAAGGGCCATTTAACTCGGGGGGACTATCCCGTTGAACCAGATAAGCAACAGTATGCTTGTCAGTATTGCCCTCATGATGCGGTGTGTCGGGTGCGTCGCTAGGGATTGAGAGGGGGGAGGGGGAACCATGGAGTCACAGAGGACACAGAGATAGAGAAGGGGGAGAGAGAGGGGCGATCGTCAAGTTTGGGAGAGTGTCCTATAATGAGGCCAACGGGAACGCGAACTGTTCATTAGTTTTGTTGATTGTTATTGCAAATGGGTAAAAAAAAGAAGAACAAGAAAGGTCAAACTGATTTGGAAATTGCTCCTGAGACAGTTAACAGCGCCTATGACCCCAACCTGATCGCGTCAGAGCAGCCTAAACCCACCAAGAAACTTCCTAAAAAAGTTTATAAAAGTGAACTCAAACGACTGCAAATTGAGTTAGTCAAACTACAGACCTGGATTAAAGAAAAAGGCTTAAACGTTGCCATTATCTTTGAAGGTCGTGATGCGGCTGGGAAAGGGGGAACCATTAAGCGGATTACGGAATGCCTCAACCCCCGGATTTGTCGAGTTGTGGCGCTGGGAACCCCTACAGAGCGGGAAAAGAGCCAATGGTATTTCCAACGCTATGTGCCCCATTTACCGGCGGCTGGGGAGATGGTCTTGTTCGATCGCAGTTGGTATAACCGAGCTGGGGTTGAACGGGTGATGGGATTTTGTTCTGAGGAAGAATACTGGGAGTTCTTGCGCTCCTGCCCAGAATTTGAATGTATGTTGGTGCGATCGGGCATTATTCTGATTAAATACTGGTTCTCAGTCAGTGACGATGAACAAGAACAGCGGTTTCAAGCGCGAATTGATGACCCGACTAAACGCTGGAAACTTAGCCCGATGGATTTGAAAGCGCGGGAGAAATGGGTTGAGTATTCCATTGCCAAGGATGAAATGTTTGCCCATACCGACATTAAGCGATCGCCCTGGTATGTTGTGGATGCCGACGATAAGAAGCGGGCGCGTCTGAATTGTATCCACCACATCTTGACGATGATTCCTTATGATGACCTAACACCAGATCCAATTGAGCTTCCTGAGCGCCAGGAAGATATCGGCTATCTGCGGCCCCCCAAGAGTAAACAGAGCTTCGTGCCCAACCACTACTAACCTCAAGCCGAATGGGAACAGGCCCCGCTCACCACTCAACTCCTCTGTCTTGACAGGGGAGGGAGGGGTGAGTTAGCGTTCATGTTGCTCTTGAGGTGTGTGAAAGCTGGCGAACATATCAAACAGCACGGCTACGAAGCTAAAGGAGAACCCGAGCCAGAGCAGTCCCTGGAAGGGGTGGCCCGTACCGAAAATGGCTAGAAACTCCAATAGCAAGTCTAGGCCAGCATGACCCAGTTGGGTGCAAAGGGGGATATAACTGATGACGAGGAGGGCTAAGGCGCCAGCGGCGAAGACTAATCCGGGTAACAGGAAACTGAACACCGTGGTTAGACAGAGCGAGCGCAAGCGGGAGAGGTGGGTTGTCAGAAGTTGGTTAGATAACATGAGGGATAACGGCGAAACTTGTAAAATTGCCAAGAGCTGTAATCTCGAATGCTCCTACCTTAAGGGCGATCGCCCCGAAGATCCGAAAATTGTATAAATCTTAAATAAACCTAAAGAAACTTGGTATTTCGTGTAACGTTCCCTTGCAGTGTGTTTGTTGTTGTTATCGTTTTGGCGCAGAACCCTTGTATAAGAGACTCATTCCCAGCAGCCTAGCCAAGTGGGGCCAGCGTCTACTCGCCGCCATCCTTTTAGGTGGACAGGTGGTCATTCACCTCTTGAGTGGCAAAATCCACCGTCGCAACACCTTAGAACAGATGTCTTTCGTTGGGCCGCAGTCGTTACTCATCAATACCATCACTGCCGGTTTTGTAGGGATGGTCTTTACCATTCAGGTGGCTCGCGAGTTTTTGAATTTTGGTGCCGGTTCCGCCGTCGGGGGGGTTCTGGCGGTGGCGTTGGCCCGAGAACTCTCCCCAGTTCTCACCGCCGTGATTGTCGCAGGCCGGGTGGGGTCCGCCTTCGCCGCCGAAATTGGCACAATGCAGGTCACGGAACAGATTGATGCCCTCTATATCCTACGAACGGACCCCATCGACTATTTAGTGATTCCCCGATTCATCGCCTGCTGCATCATGGTTCCAGTTTTGACCCTCTTTTCCCTCATTATCGGTATGAGCGGGGGGTTATTGATTGCCACGACTCAATATAGTATTGCTCAGTCAGTCTTTCTCGAATCAGCCCGTAACTTTATGGGCATCAGTGACCTCATCAACGCCGCCATCAAAGGAGGGGTGTTTGGTGGCTTAGTGGCCATCATTGGTTGTAGTTGGGGACTGACCACCTCGGGAGGTGCTAAGGGAGTTGGGGAATCGACTACAACAGCGGTGGTGACAGCCTTAATGGCAATCTTTATTACCAACTTCTTTCTCTCCTGGGTCATGTTCCAAGGGATGGGGAGTGCTTCCCTAACCTTATAATTTTGTTCTTTATGACCATTTTTGGCTTCTATGAAATCCTCTAAACTGCATCCATTTCGACGCTTAGTACATTATGCCCAGGGCTATAATGTTGAGATTTGGAAAGCTTGTCTTTGTTCGGTTCTCAACAAAATTTTTGACCTCGCTCCCCCAGCTTTAATCGGTTTAGCGGTTGATATCGTCGTTGAACAAGAGAACTCATTTTTAGCTGGTTGGGGCATTGAATCCGTCTTAGCTCAATTGCTCGTGTTGTCTGTCCTGAGTTTTTTGATTTGGGCATTAGAATCCCTATTTGAATATGCCTATCAGCGACTGTGGCGGAATTTAGCCCAATCGATTCAACATGATTTACGGCTCGATGGCTATCAGCATTTGCAACAGATGGAATTGTCCTTTTTTGAGGAACGCAGTACCGGCGCCTTGATGGCAGTTCTCAATGATGATATCAATCAGTTGGAGCGCTTTTTAGATCGAGGGGCTAATGAAGTTCTGCAAGTGTTAACAACGGTCATTGTCATTGGTGGGGCATTTGTGGTTCTAACCCCGAACATCGCCGCCTTAGCCTTGCTCCCCATTCCCTTTATCCTTTGGGGGTCAATTAGCTTCCAAAAACGCTTAGCTCCTCGCTATGATGCCGTTCGGGAAACCGTTAGCACTCTTAATTCCCAGTTATCCAATAACTTAACCGGCATTACTACGATTAAGAGTTTCACCTCAGAAGACTATGAAACCGAGCGGATTCGGAAATTAAGTGATGCGTATTCCCAAACTAATCGACGAGCAATTTCCCTCAGTGCGGCGTTTGTCCCCTTAATTCGTATTATCATCTTGGTGGGCTTTACCGCTATTCTCCTATTAGGAGGATTAGAAGCTGCCGCTGGGACGTTAGCCGTGGGGACTTATAGCACCATGGTTTTCCTGACCCAGCGTTTATTGTGGCCCCTAACTCGTTTAGGAGAAACCCTAGATTTATATCAGCGATCGCAAGCCTCTACCCGACGGTTGTTCAAACTTCTTGACACCCCCATTGCCCGACATCCCGGCTCAAAATCCTTACCCGTTGACCAAGTTAAAGGGGAAATCATTCTAGATTCCGTCACCTTTGCTTATCACGATCGCCAACCGGTCATTCAAGAGTTTTCTCTCTCCGTTCCCGCCGGACAAACTATTGCTATTGTGGGGGCAACGGGTTCAGGAAAAAGCACCATTGTCAAGTTGCTGTTACGACTTTATGAGATTAAATCAGGTCATATTACCCTAGATGGCTTAGACATTCAGGACATCCTATTATCGGATTTACGTCGAGCCATTGGTTTAGTCAGTCAAGATGTCTTCCTCTTCCATGGAACCGTTGCTGAGAACATTCGCTATGGTAGTTTTGACGCCCGAGATGAGGATGTCGTCGCCGCCGCCACTATCGCCGAAGCCCATAGTTTTATCCAAGAGTTACCCCAAGGATATGACACTATCATTGGGGAGCGAGGTCAAAAGCTCTCAGGAGGGCAACGACAACGGTTAGCGATCGCTCGAGCGGTCTTGAAAAATCCACCCATTTTAATTTTAGATGAAGCCACCTCAGCGGTAGACAATGAAACAGAAGCCGCCATTCAACGGTCTCTAGAGCATATCACCCAAAATCGCACCACAATTGCCATCGCCCATCGTCTTAGTACCATTCGCAATGCTGATTGTATTTACGTCATGGATCGCGGTGAAATTGTCGAGCAAGGCTCCCACGAACAACTCCTAAATCAATCCGGGATTTACGCCAGTTTATGGACAGTCCAAATGGGAGAACTCATCAAGCATTAAGCCCCCCCTGTTCCCTATTCCCTTCTCCCCCCCCTCTCTCCCTCCCTGTCCTCTGTGACTCCGTGGTTCCCTATTGCCTACTGCCTACTGCCTACTGCCTACTGCCCCTCCCCCCCCTGATACCATAGAAAAAACCTCGAAGCCCGAAACCGTTATGAATGTCTTAAGCCTATCGGCGACATTTCCCTATCCGCCGAGTCGGGGGGGAACCCAAGTGCGGACCTTTAACTTATTAAAATATTTAAATCAATATCATCCCGTTACCTTAGTCACCCAGCGACAGGCGGGGGTGACCGACGAAGAAATTGAGGCCCTGCGGGGGTATGTGAGTAAACTGGTGCTATTTGAGCGTCCTCCAGCCTTAGCAGGAGGAGCATTAGACAAAGCCAAACGCTTTGCTGGCTTTTTTCTGGGGGGAACGCCGCCGAGTGTCTTGTCCTATTATTCCCAGGAGATGCAAGCTTGGGTTGATGAAGCCGTTAACTCCGGCGACTATGATGCCATTACCTGTGAACATAGTGTTAATGAAACCTTTGTCCGGCCTCAATGGGGCGATCGCCTAAAAACCATCGTCAATGTCCATAGTTCCATTTTTGGAACCTGTCAGCAACAATTGGACACCGAAACCGCCGAACATCCCCTGCGCGATCGCCTCAATCTCCCTCTGCTGTTTCGCTACGAGAATCGCTATTGTCAGAAATTCAGTAATATCGTCGTCACCACCCCCGAAGATGGGGCTCAGATGAAACAGTTTAATCCCGACAGTTGCATTATGGTGATTCCTAATGGGGTAGATGTCGAGTTGTTCCCCATGCGATCGCAGGACCCCGGTGGTCACCGTCTCACCTTCGTGGGGGCCATGGATAATATCGCCAATATCGATGCCGTGACCTTCTTAGTTAAGGAGATTTACCCCCAGGTGCGATCGCGCTATCCCGACACCACCCTAACCCTCGTCGGGTCGAATCCCGTCCCAGAGGTACAACAACTCGCCGAGGTTCCGGGAGTCACCGTAACGGGACGCGTTCCTTCCATGTCCGACTACCTGCACCAAGCCACCGTTTGCGTCGTCTCCATGCGTATCGGCTATGGGATTAAGAACAAAACCCTCGAAGCCATGGCCGCCGGAACCCCCATTGTGGGAAGTGATGCCGCGTTGGAAGGGTTAGACGTGGATGGGGAGAGCGTTCCCCAGCGGGCCTTGCGGGCCAATCAGGTTCCCGAGTATGTTCAGGCCATCAGCCATCTGTTTGAGAACGAGAGCTTGCGTCAGGACCTCTCCCAGCAGGGACGGGCCTATGTCGAAGAGCAGTTTACTTGGCAGCGAGCCGGACAACTGTATGAACGGGCGATCTCCGCTCAGCGTGGGGTTTGCCCGGAGACTTGAGGCTCGTGGTAGTCTAGGAGGCAGACATGGATAGAAAATTCAGCGATAACCAAAACGATCTTTAACCCAATCCATCTCCCCTTGAAGCTGTTTGAGATACCCATTTGATAGTCCCCGATTTGATAAGTCCCCAACGTGAGATCCCAGTTTGATCACTCACGCTGACCCCCAGTTGGCAGATCTGGGCATCCAGGTTTTCTAACCTAGACCGCAGAGCCGTTTTCCCTCAAAAGCCTCGGAACCGCCCGAAAACTGTATGATTTGGAAAAAAACGTAATTTAATAAGGAGTGCTTATGCGAGCAGTGTTAATGGCTGGAGGATCAGGAACACGTCTACGTCCCCTGACCTGTGACCTTCCCAAGCCGATGGTGCCGATCCTAAATCGCCCCATCGCCGAGCATATCCTCAATCTCCTCAAGCGTCACAATATTACAGAAGTTATTGCAACGGTTCATTATCTTCCCGATGTGATGCGGGATTATTTTCAGGATGGTAAGGACTTTGGCGTTCAGATGACCTATGCGGTGGAAGAGGAACAACCTCTGGGAACCGCTGGCTGCGTCAAGAACGTTGAAGACTTGCTGGATGATACCTTTGTTGTCATTAGTGGTGATGCCATCACCGACTTCGATCTGCAAGAGGCGATCGCCTTTCACCGAGAAAAAGGCTCTAAAGCCACTCTCGTCCTCAAGCATGTCCCTAACCCAATTGAGTTTGGGGTGGTGATTACCGATGAACAACAGCGAATTGTTCGCTTCTTGGAGAAACCCTCCGCGTCCGAAATTTTCTCCGATACGGTGAACACGGGGACCTACATCTTAGAACCCGAAGTTCTCCAGTATCTGCCCTCTAACCAAGAATGTGACTTCTCGAAGGATTTATTTCCCACCCTGCTGGATAAAGGGGAACCTCTCTATGGTTACATTGCCGAAGGTTACTGGTGTGATGTGGGCCACCTTGAAGCCTATCGTGAGTCTCAGTATGATGCCTTGAACCGTAAGGTTGCGATCACCTATCCCTATGAAGAACGAGAACCTGGGGTTTGGGTGGGCCAAAACTCGTTTATCGATGACAGCGTTAAAATCAAGCCCCCGGTTCTAATTGGGGAAAATTGCCGCATTGGCCCGCGCACCAACATTGAACCCGGAACCGTGATTGGGGATAACGTCACCATCGGTGCCGATGCGGATCTCAAGCGTCCTATCATTTGGAACGGTGCTATTATCGGCGATGAGGTGCATTTACGTGCTTGTACTATCTGTCGCGGCACTCGCGTTGATCGCCGGGCCCATATCTTGGAAGGTGCTGTCGTCGGTCCCCTCTCCACCGTGGGAGAAGAAGCACAAATTAGCCCTGGTGTGCGTATTTGGCCGAGTAAGAAAGTTGAGTCGGGGGCGATTTTGAACATTAACCTGATTTGGGGACAAACGGCCCGGCGTAATTTGTTTGGCCAGCGAGGGGTCAGTGGTTTAGCCAACATTGATATTACCCCCGAGTTTGCCGTCAAGTTGGGGGCCGCCTATGGCTCTAGCCTGAAACAGGGAGAACAGGTGGTGGTGTCCCGAGATCAGCGGAGTATTTCGCGCATGGTTTCGCGGTCAATTATTGCGGGCATTATGTCCGTTGGGGTCAATGTGCAAAACTTGGAAGCGACGGCCATTCCCCTGTCCCGTTCCTTTGCTCGGGCTTCCCGCAATGGTATGACGTCCCGTCCCACGATCGCAGGCGGGATTCATGTGCGGATTCATCCCGATCGCTCCGACTCGATTTTGATTGAGTTTTTTGATGCCAATGGCATTAATATTACCAAATCTAAGGAGAAAAAAATCGAAGGGGGGTATTTCAAGGAAGACATCAGACGGGCCCAAATTGCCGAAATCGGTGATATGACCTATCCCAGTCAAGTGTTGGAGATGTACAACACGGGCTTTGAGAAGTTACTCAATGTTGAGGCGATTCGTCACAGCAACAGTAAAATTGTCATCGACTATGCCTATGCCGTGTCCGGGGCAATTCTACCGGTGTTGTTGGCGAAGTTTGGCAGTGATGCGGTGGTGTTGAATGCGAGCCTCAATCAGTTGGCGTTGGCTAATGAGGAGCGGGAAGGGCTGTTGACCCAGTTGGGGCAAGTGGTGGAAGCCTTACGGGCTAATTTTGGGGCCCAGGTATCTGCGAATGGGGAGCAGTTTATTCTGGTCGACGAGTCCGGTTTACCGATTCGCGGTGAACAACTGACCGCTTTTATGGTGAATATGATTCTCACCGCTCACCCTCGGGGTACGGTGGTGGTTCCGGTCCATACATCGAGTGCCATTGAACAGATTGCTCGCCGTCATGACGGCCAGGTGATTCGTACTAAAGCCAATCCCACGGCCTTGATGGAGGCCTGCCATACCAACCCCAATGTGGTCTTGGGAGGAAGTGGGGAAATGGGCTTTATTTTCCCGCAGTTACACCCCGGCTTTGATGCCATGTTCTCCATCGCCAAGTTGATTGAGATGGAAACCCTGCAAGGGCGATCGCTCGGACAGATTCGCGCGGAACTCCCCCGGGTGTATCACCGCTGTCAGACCATTCGTTGTCCCTGGACGGCGAAGGGGGCCTTGATGCGTCATATGGTGGAAACCCACTCGGCAGACCGGATTGAGTTAACCGATGGGGTAAAAGTCTGTGAGCCTCAGTCGGATAACTGGATCTTGGTGTTACCGGATGCAGGGGAACCCGTGGTGCATATTTTCGCCAATGGTGACGATCGCGATTGGGTTGATGAGATGCTTTTGGATTATCGGGGCCGGATTCAGAAGTTTGTCGAACAACAACAGGGGGGCCAGAATTTACCCCTAGATGAGATCTAGACTGGCATCCCGGAGACAGATTGAGGTAAGCTGAGAGGCTGAGGAGACCATGGCTCAGAGTTTGGGTCAGCGGTTCCTCGCCTCGCTGCCTTGAGTCGCTCTCAGGATGCCCTGAACTGTGAAGAATTTAGTGCAATGAATAGCTGTATTTTCATGGCGGAGATTGTTCAAGATCCGCAACTGCGATACACAAGTGATAGTCAGACGGCAGTTACCGAGTTATTGGTGCAGATTGACCCACTCCGAGATGGGGATGCACCGGAAACGCTCAAGGTGGTGGCCTGGCGGAAGTTAGCTGAGGTTGTCCCCCAAAACTTCCATCGTGGCGATCGCGTGGTGATTGAAGGCCGTTTGGGTATGATTTTGTTTGAGCGCCCGGAGGGTTTCCGTGAGAAACGGGCTGAGGTAACGGCTCAGCGGATTCACCTAATCTCTCACGCGACTGGGGGAGTGGCCCCGATGACTCCTCCACCGGGAGCCTCGATGCCATCTCCGGCCCCGGTTACGCCGATTAATACCTCGGTGAACGCTCCCATGGATGCTCCCATCAATCCAGCCACCCCAGGCTCTTCTCCCGATGAACCGCTATCGGATGATATTCCGTTTTAGTCTCTAATGGTGGAGTTTGACCTGATTGATGATCCTACTACTCCCTCCCTGCCGTCTGAGGTCTGGGAGGGGAGTTTGGCTTGGCCGATGACCTTAACGATGCAGGCTGAGTTTCAACGGTTTTATGATTGTGTGGTGCAGGGGAACCGTCGCGCCAATTTGACGCGGATTCTCGAACCCATGGACTTTTGGGAGAAGCATCTCTGGGATTCCCTACGAGGGGTGCTGCCGTTTCTCTCGGGTGAGGTGCCGTTACCGGACAGTCCTCGTCTGGTCGATATTGGTACGGGGGGCGGGTTTCCGGGCATTCCTCTGGCGATCGCCCGGCCGGATTGGTCTCTGACGCTATTGGATTCGACTCAGAAGAAGGTGCGCTTTTTACAGGCGGCGATCGCTCATCTTCAGTTGTCTCAGGTGCAGGCGATCGCTGGTCGGGCGGAAACCTTAGGTGCGTTACGGCCCTATCGAGGGGGCTATGATGTGGCGCTGTTACGAGCGGTGGCGGCGCCCTCGGTGTGTTTGGGCTATGCTCGCTCTTGGCTGAAACCGGGAGGCTGGGCGGTTCTGTATCGTGGCCAATGGCGAGATGAGGAGCAAGAAGATTTACAGCAAGGCTTACAAGGCTTTGAGTTGGTCACGATTGACGCGTTTGTGACCCCACAGACTCAAGCCACTCGTCATAGTGTGATGTTACGACGGCTGAGTTCTGGCTGAGGCGGATGTTGCTGTTGCTTGACATCGGTGATGTCCTGTTTCATTTCTAGCCAGGCCCGCAAGCATTCTTGTTCCCAGAGGCGACAGGTCTCACTGGGGTGCTTGGTTGGGGGATGATGGGGATGGGGGCGAGTTGAGGGGGGAGAAAGGCTCATAGTCAATGGGGAAATGGCGATCGCATATTGGTTCCTTCACCGCCGCTGGGTGATAATCCGGATTTATGGCGGAGAGATTTTTCTGGGGCCTCAGTGTTGGTGTAATCCCCCTGAGTGCAACGGTTGACCTTCTGTGTTTAGGATGGTTTTGCTCAAAGTTGGGCTTTTTCTGTGATTTGTAACGGATTGCAACATATAATGAGAATCGGGCAAATTGTTTAGTCACCGAGAGGTTAGTAACGTTAATGCGAGTTGCGATCGCCGGAGCCGGTTTAGCAGGACTATCTTGTGCCAAGTATCTTGTCGATAGGGGTCATACCCCCGTCGTCCTAGAACGCCGCGATGTCCTTGGGGGCAAAATTGCTGCCTGGAAGGATGAGGACGGAGATTGGTATGAGACGGGGCTACATATCTTTTTCGGGGCCTACCCGAATATGTTGCAACTGTTCAAAGAACTTGAGATTGAGGATCGTCTTCAGTGGAAAGAACACACGATGATTTTCAATCAACCGGAAACTCCTGGAACTTACTCAAGGTTTGACTTTCCAGATTTACCGGCTCCGGTCAATGGTCTCGTGGCGATTCTTCGCAACAATGATATGCTCACCTGGGCGGAGAAAATTCGCTTCGGTATTGGCTTACTTCCGGCTATCGTGAAGGGTCAAAGCTATGTCGAGGAGATGGATCAATACTCCTTTTCAGAGTGGCTGAAGCGGCAAAATGTCCCCGAACGGGTAGAAAAAGAGGTCTTTATCGCCATGTCCAAGGCGTTAAATTTCATTAACCCTGATGAGATTTCTGCCACCATCATTCTAACGGCTCTCAACCGTTTTTTACAAGAGAAAAACGGCTCCAAGATGGCGTTTTTAGATGGTTCGCCCACGGAACGGCTCTGTGACCCGATGGTGGAGTACATTGAAGCTCGGGGCGGTCAGGTTCGTCTCAAGGCTCCCTTGAAAGAGATTCGACTCAAGGACGATGGGAACGTTGAGAATTTCCTGATTCGCGGCTTAGACGGAGCGGCTGATGAGCAGCTTGAGGCCGATATCTATGTCTCGGCCATGCCCGTTGACCCCCTGAAGCTACTATTACCTGACCCCTGGCGTGAGTTGGACTACTTCAAACAACTTGAGGGCCTAGAGGGGGTTCCGGTGATTAATCTACATTTATGGTTTGATCGCAAACTCACCGATATTGATCATCTTCTGTTCTCCCGTTCCGACCTCTTGAGCGTGTATGCTGACATGAGCAATACCTGTCGGGAGTATGCAAATCCTGACAAGTCCATGTTGGAATTGGTATTGGCACCGGCCCAAGATTGGATTAGCAAATCCGATGACGAGATTGTGGCCGCAACCTTAACGGAGTTGAAACAACTCTTCCCACAACACTTTGGCGGCGAGTCTCCGGCAACCCTCTTGAAGTCTCATGTGGTGAAGACTCCTCGCTCTGTGTATAAGGCGACTCCCGGTCGTCAGCAACATCGCCCCGTTCAACGAACCCCTCTTGAGAACTTCTATTTGGCTGGGGATTTCACCCTGCAACAGTATCTCGGGAGTATGGAAGGTGCTGTGCTTTCTGGTAAGCTGACAGCGCAGGCGATCGATGCCGATCTCCAAACCCAGGGGGCGACCCCAGGAACTTCTGCCCAATCTTTGACTGTCGAGCCTGCGACGAATGCTGCAACTGCCTAAATCCCCGCCCAAGGTCACCATGCGCCTGTCACTTGAGGAGGCTTACGAGGAATGCCGTCAAATCACCGCTAAGTATTCCAAAACTTTTTATTTGGGAACGCGGTTGATGTCCGAAGCGAAACGCCGTGCTATCTGGGCAATTTATGTCTGGTGTCGCCGCACGGATGAGCTGGTTGATGGCCCGGATGCGAAGCAAACGACCCCAGAAACTCTCGATCAGTGGGAGGCCCGTCTAGAAGCCATTTTTGCGGGTCATCCTCAAGATGAGTTGGACTTGACCTTGACGGATACGCTACAACGGTTTCCCTTAGAGATTCAGCCGTTCCGCGACATGATTGAGGGACAGCGGATGGATCTCTATCGTAGTCGTTATGAAACCTTTGAGGAGTTAAAACTCTATTGTTACCGGGTAGCGGGAACGGTGGGTTTAATGTCGGAAGGGGTAATGGGGATTAACCGAGTCGCATCCACCGCTCCCTGGGCCGATGGCCCCTATCATCCTACTCAGGAGGCGATCGCCCTGGGGATTGCTAATCAGTTAACGAATATTCTCCGAGATGTGGGGGAAGATGCTCGCCGAGGACGGATTTATCTGCCTCTGGAGGATTTGGCGCTGTTTGATTATACGGAACGGGATTTGTTGGAAGGGGTGACGGATGACCGTTGGCAAGCCCTGATGCAGTTCGAGATTCAACGGGCCCGCAAGTACTATCTAGAGGCGGAACAGGGTATCAGCGCCCTCAGCCCCGATGCCCGTCTCCCGGTTTGGGCGGCCACAATCCTCTACAGCAATATCCTCACGGAAATTGAACGCAATGATTATGATGTGTTCAGCCAACGGGCCTATGTGCCCAGTTGGCGCAAGGCGCTCTGTTTGCCGGTGGCTTGGTTACGGGCCCAGGCACTTTAGGGGCTTGGCGGGAGGGTTTGTACTTGCCTTGATTAGACATATTGAATAACACAACAAAAGGCAATATAAGCAAGTCCTGGATTGCGTTTTTTGGTGTAAAACTGTAGATTTTCGGTTGTCTATTATTCAGTCTTTGTTGGGTGAATAGCATCTGGGTACTTGTTACAGAGAGCGTTGAAAGGGGGGGAGGCGGGTATGGCTTGTAGGTTTTCTGTCTTGTTCCAGGTAAAGGGGGCGTCTTTAGCGGCCGATAGCCAGAGAAGGCGTTTGGCCCGAGTCATGGCAACGTAAAAGAGGCGATATTCTTCGGCTTGTTTGAGTTGGGCGGCCAGTTGCCAATAGTCATCGTAGCTTTGGCAGTCTTGACTGGGTTCGTGGTCGAGGGCGTCTCGGTTCCAGAGATGCTGGCGTAGTTGTCCTCGGGCGACTTCTTCGAGGGTGAAGTTGCCCAGGAATTGGATTTGAGGCTTGACGTACAACTCTCCAGGAATCATGTTCTCGTGGAGAAAGGGGAGAAAGACAAAATCCCAGTCTAGTCCTTTGGCTTTGTGCATGGTGAGAATCGTCAGTCGCCCCGGTTGGGTATATTGAGAGTCCGATAAGTCTGTGTCAACGCGATCGAACGGTTGGCTGGTGACGAGATTAAAGAGGTTGTCTAGGAATTCTCCGAGGGAGAGGCGATCGCTGGTTTGCTGAAGGAGTCGCTCGTTGAGTTTGTCGGCGGTGGCCAGTTCACTGGCACTATAGTCTAGGGTTAGGGCGAAAAAGCCGATGAGATGGGTTTGGGGCAGTTCCAGGCGGGCTTGCAGGAGGGCGCAACAGAGACGACGGGCCGCTTTGACTTCGGGGGGTTGGGGGGGTTCGAGAATGGTGGGATAGAGGAATCGCTCGGGGAGGCTGGCGAGGCGATCGAGGTCTTGACGGGGGATGAGTTGACGACCCACGAAGACTTCTAGGGCCCCTTTGAGGGCTTCGCCCGAATGGGGACGATGGACGAATTGCAGCAGGTTCAACATCTCTAGAGGGATGCCGGAGAGTCGTTGTTCGGCTTCGACATGATAGATATTGAGATGATGGTGGTGTTGGCTGAGTTCGCTGGCGATGAACTGCCCTTGATTTTTTTGACGGACGAGAACGGCGGCGGTGGCTTGGGGATGCTGCGCGAAGAGATCGGTTAGGGTTTGGGCCAGGCGATCGACGGTTTCGCTGATATCAAAGGGACGATGCAGTTGTAAGCCTCCGGCGATGGGGGCTGGGTTGGCGTTAGGTTGGGGGTCATCGGCGGTGACGGCTTCGATGAATTGGACTTCAAAGGGAAGGGAAGCGTGGCCTGGATGAGGCGGGGTTTGGAACTGTTGGCGCCACTGTTGGTTAATCCAGGTGAGGGTGAAGTTGGCGGCTTCGATGAGAATGGGGCTACTGCGTCCGGCCCGTTGGATGGTGGTCTGTCGTTGCTGTTGGTGGCATTGATGACAAAAGCGGCGGAAATAGATGGGATCGGCGGGGGTGAAGGTGGAGTTGATGGCTTGGTTGGGGTCACCCACCCGGATGAGATTGGGGGTTCCGTCGGGAGTTTGGGCTAGGATGTCGAGGAGTTGTTGTTGTAGGGGGGAGGAGTCTTGGGCTTCGTCTTCAAAGACGGCGAAGGTTTCCTGTTGCCAGTGTTCTCGGATGTTGGGGTCGTCAAGGACGTTGAGGGCAGCGAGAATGGCGTCGTTGTAGTCGATGAGTTGCTGCGACCGCAGTCGCTGTTGGTAGAGGTCGTAGAGATGAGCGCCAATTTCTAGGATGGAATAGGGGTCGGCTTGGAGTTGGCCAAGGGCTGCGACTTGGTCTGGGGAGAGTCCTGAGGATTTGGCTTCTTGGATAACGGTTTGGGCCAGGTTGGGCAGAACGTCGGTTCTCAGGACGGATTGGCGACGGAGTTGTTCGGCTTCCTCGCCGTCAAATTCAATTCCGGTGATGAGGGGTTGATAAAGATGGGGATGCTCATTAATCCATTGTTCGACGCAGCTGCGGATGAGACGCTGGTTATGATTGTCTTCGATGAGGGTTTGTTGGTTGAGATCCAGGCCGGATTGCTCGGGATGACGACCGGCAATTTTGAAGGCCAGGCCATGAATGGTGGAGACGGAAAAGCCCCATTTGGGGAGTTTGAGGAGTTCTAGGTTCTGGCGAATTTTGGCTTTGATGTTGGCGGCGGCGGAGCGGGTGAAGGTGACGATGAGGAGTTGATGGCGCGGATGGAGTCGTTGTCGGGCGATGGTGAGGGCGGCGGCGATGGCCATTCCGGTGGATTTTCCGGAACCGGGAACGGCGGAGACGGCGAGGGGACCGTTCTGCCAGTCTCCCATTTCTTGTTGTCCGGGACGGAGGCTATTGCGCAGGTCTTGGATCAGTTGGGGGCGATCGACTAAAGATGGTTTAGATTCGGGTGAGGTCATAGCAATTTGCTCGAAATTGGGGGAAAATGGGCTATCAGCAGTTATTGGCAGTTTATCGTTTTCCCGATTAACCGGTCTTTTAGGATTTATGCGCAATCTTTATCCCCCGATTAGCCCCTATACTACGGGGACATTACAGGTATCTGATCTCCATACTCTCTATTATGAGGAGTCCGGCAATCCGCAGGGGAAACCAGCAATTTTCCTACATGGGGGTCCAGGTGGGGGATGTATTCCCATGTATCGCCAGTTTTTTAATCCCCAGGACTGGCGTTTGATTTTGTTCGATCAACGCGGCTGTGGTCGCAGTACTCCCCACGCGGAGTTACGGGAGAATACGACTTGGGATTTGGTGGCAGATATTGAACGCTTACGGACTCATCTAGGGATTGAGCGTTGGCTGGTGTTTGGGGGTAGTTGGGGCAGTACTCTGTCTCTGGCCTACGCAGAAACTCACCCAGAACGCTGCACTGGGTTGATTTTACGGGGGATTTTTATGTTGCGTCCTCTGGAGTTACGCTGGTTCTATCAGGAGGGAGCCAGTTATATTTTCCCGGAGGCTTGGCAGGAGTATCTTAAACCCATTCCTGAAGAAGAACGGGGGGATTTGATGGCGGCGTATCATCGCCGTTTGACCAGTGAGAATCGTCAGGTACGGCTTGAGGCGGCTCGGGCCTGGGCGATTTGGGAGGGCAGTACGAGTAAGTTATTTCCTGATCCCGATGTCCGGTCTAAGTTCGGCCGTGAGGGGTTCGCCGAGGCGTTTGCTCGCATTGAATGTCACTATTTTGTCAATGGGGGCTTTTTTGAGCGGGAGAATCAGTTACTTGAGGATGTGCAGCGGATTCGTCAGATTCCCACGGTGATTGTTCAGGGTCGATATGATGTGGTTTGTCCGCTGCGATCGGCTTGGGAGTTACATCAGGCGTTTCCTGAGTCGGAGTTGATTGTGATTCCTGATGCGGGCCATTCGGTCAGTGAACCGGGGATTCGCTCGGCGTTGCTGGATGCTACGGATCGTTTTTTGGCTCTCCGTTGAGGCTGGGGATTAGGACTAAGCCTGAGAGTTGATGTTTTCATCAACTCTCAGGGAAAAATAAAAGCGCGCAGCTTAGATGTTTGGCTTTGCGCCGGCCGCACCGGGCCGGCGAAGCCTCATCCTTCTACCCAGAAATTCGGTGCATCCTGGAACTAGAAGTTTCAGACTTGGTTGTTTGATGCTTCCATTGTAACCGTGTTTCAGGATTGTTGTCAACCCTTGAAACAAAAAAATAAAGCTGTTCAGGGGATTCTGAAATGGGACTACGGGTAGTTTCGGCACTCCATCAAACCCAGCTGGGCAAATTGCCGGCATTTCTTGAGTTTTCCCTGGGAATTTACGATTCAATCATCTTCGGCATTCCCACTTCCCGAGGGGTTACAAACTTACCCTCAAAACTGACGGCGCGATTCTCGAAGGTACGAGCCTTTGCTAACTCTAGCCGTAAATCAGCAATCTCTTGATTTTCTTGCATTCCTCCCAACAGATAGATTAATAGTTTCTTGGCGAGGTCTTTGCCTGAGACGCGAATTCGGCGTTTATTGGGATTATACAAGACGCCGTACCACAAGGATTGAGGAAGTTCCATGAACTGAAATCCACCGTCATCGTCGAATTTCTGGAGACGCTTTAAGGCTTCAACTACGGAGAGATGACGTTGAAAGATGACAATTCCCAAGGCTTGTGCTAAGGCGACTTGTCCGACGGGACGAAAGAGAAAATTTCCCTCGCCTCCACCGGCTTCAAAGCTAAACCGTCTCAGGTAAAGGGTTTCAACTCCGAGTTCCATGCGTTTGTAACTCGGAAGCGTCCCTAAGCCATCCCAGAGACGCATTAATTCAGAGAGTCCTTCGGCTAAGTCGTCGGCGGTGGGACGTGGGGGAATGGTTCCGGGGTATGCGGCTAGCCAATGGGGGAAGCGAGGAGTTAAGTAGCCAACGGTCATGTCTCGCAAGGCCTGTAGGGTGGTGAGGACTTGGGATTTGGCGGAGACGCTGACTCCATCCCAGTTGATGCGGGGGGGACGGCTGTCGTCATCGCGGAGGAGGGGATGGGTGACGGCGATTTGACGGCTGATAATGGCAAATCCGTCATCTTCGTCTAATAGGGTGACTTGACCTTTACTGAGTTTGACGGCCATGAGGTTGACATGGACGAAAATGGACCGGATACGCTGTCTGGCTTCTTCTCGGGTTTCTCCGGTTAAGACGGCGGGGATTAATTCAATTCCCACGGTGTCATTGGCTAAGGCCTGCATGGCGTCTGGGGTGGTGTTGTTGGCGGCGGCGAGGCGGTCGAGGTTGAGGGGGGTTCCACTTTTGTTGTTGCTGCGGCTGAGGGGTTGCAGGGTTCCGGTTTGCAGTAGGGTCATCAATCCTTGGATTCCCATGAGACGGTGTTGTCCGTCTAAGGCGAAGATGGAGATGGAGGGGGGGAGGTTGAGGAGGGCAAGTTGTGGGATATTATCTAAGGGGGTTAGGTCTGCGGCGGCTTGTTTGGCCCGTCCGTCGTCTCCCCATTGGCTGGCTTGGGGGTTGTCTACCCAGTCGGGACTGATGACGGCGAGGAGGGGCGGGAATTTGCGATCGCGCCGTCCGGCGAGATATTGTGTTAGAGGGGCTTGCCGTGACCAGTTGAGGGGACGTTGGTAGAGGGTATCAATGGTTTCGGCGTTGATGGAGATGTTGGCGGTTTTGGGGTCTCGCTGCTGTTGGAACAGGGGGAGTTCTGCGGCGAAGCCAACTCGTTCAGCAACCCAGGCGAGGCTGACTGACCCTAGGTAAGCCTCGGTGTTTCCCATCCGAGTCTTCTGCACGAGTAATGCATCTGGGTTATCCTGGTGGGGTGATAGGGAGTTCGGGGTTAAGGGGGGTGGGATTGTAGAGTCCATCGAATAGTTTTAAAACACTAAAATTCATTTCTATGTCAAGATGTTCTATTGATGACTAGTCAACTCATTCAACAGAGTATTGAGCGAGAATTCCTGGTTTCTAATGATTAAATCAATCTTAACATGAGTAAGCAAAAATCACTCAACCTCGAAACAGAACAATCTAAAAATCCAATTGAAGTACTTGTAGAAAAAGTAGAAAGCCTGACACGTGAAGTGCAAGAGCTTTATTGCGCAGATGATATTCCTTGGGTTGTTGGCTACTCGGGCGGGAAAGATAGTACAGCTGTATTACAGTTGATTTGGAATGCTCTGGAGTTGTTACCAGAAGAAAAGAGAGTTAAAAAACTCTATGTGATTACAACAGATACAATGGTGGAAAATCCTATTGTATCTCAATGGGTTAATCATTCTGTAAGATCCATAAAAAAAGCAGCCGGACAAAGAAATCTTAACATTGAACCCCATGTACTTCATCCAGCAGTTGACAGTACCTTTTGGGTTTGCCTAATTGGTAAAGGTTATCCGGCGCCCAGAAATAAATTTCGCTGGTGTACTGACCGGCTAAAAATACAGGCTTCCAATAAGTTTATACGAAAGGTTGTTCGAGAAAATGGTGAGACTATACTTGCACTAGGAACTCGTAAAGCCGAGAGTCATAAACGTGCCGAAACCATGAAAAAACATGAACTCAAAAGAGTTCGAGAACGACTCAGTCCTAACTCTAGGCTAATCAATTCTCTGGTCTATAGTCCCATTGAAGATTGGAGTACCGATGAAGTATGGATGTATCTAATGCAATGGAAAAATCCTTGGGGACATGACAATAAACATTTATTAACTATGTATCGCGGTGCGACAGCGGATAACGAATGTCCGCTTGTGGTGGATACAACAACTCCTAGCTGCGGAAGTTCTCGTTTTGGCTGTTGGGTTTGTACAATGGTTAGTCAAGACAAATCTATGGAGGCGATGATCCAGAACGATGAAGAAAAAGAATGGATGCAACCACTTCTAGATATCCGTAACGAACTGGATCTCAAAAACGATCGCGATCGCCGTGATTTTAGACGTATCCATGGAAATGTGCAACTCTTCGAGCGCAACAAAAACGGAGAAATTTCTGTTGAACCCATCCCCGGTCCCTACACCAAAAAGTGGCGGGAACATTGGTTAAGACGAGTTCTCGAAGCACAGGAAACCGTCCGTCGAACCGCTCCCCCTGAAATGCGCGACATCACCCTCATCACCACCGAAGAACTCAGCGAAATTCGGCGGATTTGGCTCGAAGAAAAACATGAATTCGACGATCGCCTGCCCACAGTATACCGAGAAATCACCGGTAAACCCTTCCAAGACCCTCGGCCCGGTGCCGACCAATCCCTCCTCGGACTCGACGAGTGGAACATCCTCGAAGACCTCGCCGACGGAGACGCCATGGAACTCGAACTCATGGCCAAACTTCTCGACACCGAACGCCAGTATCACACCAAACTCAACCGCAAAGGCATCTACGACGCCTTAGAAAAATGCTTCGAGACCAGTTCCCGTTCCCCTGAAGAAGCCATCGCCAACGCACATCGTAAACGGGAACTTAAAGAAGCCGCCGCAGCGGGAGACGTGGCCAAAGTTAAACAACTGACCTGGTCGGATCTTAAATTCGGCGACTCCCCAGACTCCTAGCGGGGGAACCAATGTAATAATGAGGTTTGCTCCCGATCGCGCGATCGCAGATAACGGACCAAATGCTCCCCACTCAACGGAGGTAACAGATAGTGCTGTAACTCCAGCGGGTGAAACATCCAGGGTAGACCATACCCCGCGCGATCGCTTAACCCCAAAATTGGCAAACTCGCAAAACGGGAATCCTGACGTAGCTGACTGGCCCAGTTGCGGCCTTGGGCCTCACTGAGATCTCCCTGAAGCGTCACCATATCAACCGGGGCCCCCAACGACTGACTCAACGCCTCCTGAGGCGTCTCCACAAACTGCACCTCATACCGATTTTGTCGGAACAGCCGCTGAGTTTCTCGCAACTCCGTCGGGGTCTCACCCACCGCCAACACCCGCGTTGCCGCCATCCTGGGTTCAGACTTGGCCCACTTCGTTGGACAGTCATCACACAACGTACATTCCGGGCCATCATAAACACGACCATAACGAGTGGGAATGGGAAGATGACAGCGTTGACATTCCAAGACCGTATAACTTCCCTTCAAGAAATGTTCAAAACAACGCATATCTCCCATCAAATAAAGCTTACGAAAATCCGCTCGCTGTTGCAATCGCCGCCAGAAATTCTCAAACTCAAAGCGATAGCCTTCATAGCCATACACCGCACCCGGAAACCCGAGACTTCCCTGATGAGGACTCATAATCCCCTTACCACGACTGAGATAATAGGCCACATAGCTTTTTAGTAACTCCTCCGGAGAAACCGTCACAGCCGCAGATGGAGACACTGACTCCCCCGATATATCTGAGGGGGGTAACTCCGGCGGAGGTAGGGGACGGAATAACTGCTCTTCATGAATAAATGCCGTCTCCCGTAACGCCTCATGGGCCGCTTGTAACTCACAATAGCGGCGATCTCGTTCCAACGATCGCGCCAACTGTTGCGTCAACAACACCGTCGTATCAACCTCTCGCTGCGACCAACTGCGGGCCGTATAACACTGATGCACCGCCAAAAGTCCCCACAACGACAATCCCTCCGCCTCTTCCAAACGCACCGGAACCACCAACTTGGCGGAAACCTCAAAAAAGCACTCTAAAATCTTCGTAGGACAGCGATCGAGATCCATCGAATTTAAATCCGCGATCACCTGAACATTTCCCTCCTGAAACTGTAGAATTTCCTCAGCACTAAAAAAGCGACCTAAACGGCATTTCAGCATCGATGACCGTCCCGGTGCATGAGACTCCGCCACCACCGTCGCCTCCCACTTCCGAGTTGTTCGGCACAGAATCACCCGGTCAGCGCGTAAAATTTTTCGTACCCCATCGACCGTCTCATGTAACAAGGCCGGAAACTGATCAGAAAAACGCTCTGAAATTGGCTTGGCTATCCTCGTTTCCTTAGACTCAACCGGGGCCAGCACCTGACGACTCGGAGATACCGGTTTCTCACCCACCGGTTGAAGCTGATGATTTTCGAAAACCGTTGCATTGGATAAATGTGTCGTTTCCACCGTTCCATAAGGCATTTCCTGATGACAACGAGGACAAAACCAGCGCAACGTCCCTTGACGGACATAGCCTAATAAAGGATAAGAACAACAAGGACATAGAAAATTTGACATCAGCTTCACCTTAATAAGACGCCCAAGACATTGCGATCGCAACCCATCTTCACCCTGAAACCATCGTTTTGCCGCAACGTATTATGGTAAGTTATCTTCTAAAATTCTAAATCACTCCCCTAACCAATTTCCGGAATTTCGGGTATCTTGTATCAAGAATTAATATTCAGTGACCCACCGCATCTCCAGACCCATTTTCTCCCCAGACTCCCTTGACATAATGCCCAAAACCCCCCTCAATAAAACAACACAGCCATTGTTTAAATCCCCCTCGCGTCCCCCAGACCCGCCATTTTTCTAAACAAATGTAACGAAATGTTGCAAATTTTCTATCAAATTGTTTCAGAACACCGATTTGAGTGAAGTCCCCCTAACATTATTTGGTAAAAACACCTATATAGCTAAATTCCATAAGCCCATCCCAGACCAGGTTTAGTACAATCACGAATCGCGTAAGGAGTAACCCATTCATGTTCACCCACGTCAAGCCCACCGTTCGCCACATTCAGGCACCCGACGACCTCAACGGTCGCACCCTCATCAAGGTGGTCTATGTCGTGCTCGAATCGCAATATCAGAGTGCCCTGTCCGCCGCCGCCCAAGCCATCAACGCCAACAACCCCAACCTGGCCATCGAACTGAGCGGCTACCTCATCGAAGAACTGCGCGACCCTGAAAACTGCGAAGACCTGAAACGGGATGTCGCCCAAGCCAACATCTTCATCGGCTCCCTCATCTTCATCGAAGACCTGGCCGAAAAAGTCATCGAGGCCGTCCAACCCGCCCGGGACAACCTCGACGCCGCCATCGTCTTCCCCTCCATGCCTGAAGTCATGCGCCTCAACAAATTGGGCAGCTTCTCCATGGCGCAACTGGGACAATCCAAAAGCGCCATCGCCCAATTCATGAGAAAGCGCAAAGAGCAATCCGGCGCCTCCTTCCAAGACGGAATGCTCAAACTGCTGCGCACCCTGCCCAAAGTCCTCAAATACATGCCCGTGGACAAAGCCCAGGACGCGCGTAACTTCATGCTCAGCTTCCAATACTGGCTCGGCGGGTCCCCCGACAACCTGGAAAACTTCATCTTGATGTTGGCAGACAAATACGTACTGCCCGAAGGGAAGCGAGACGTCACCTACAACGACCCCGTCGTCTACCCCGACATGGGTATCTGGCATCCCCTCGCCCCCCAAATGTTCGAAGACGTCAAAGAATACCTCAACTGGTATAACTCCCGCCGGGACATCAGCGACGACCACAAAGACCCCCTCGCCCCCACCGTCGGACTCGTCTTACAACGCACCCACCTGGTCACCGGAGACGACGCCCACTACGTCGCCATGGTTCAAGAATTTGAATCCCTCGGCGCCCGGGTCATCCCCATCTTTTCCGGTGGCTTAGACTTCTCCCAACCCGTCAACAAATTCTTCTGGGAACAAGGGGAAACCGATAACCCCAACAACAAAGCCTTCGTCGATGTCGTCGTCTCCCTAACCGGCTTCGCCCTCGTCGGAGGTCCCGCCCGTCAAGACCATCCCAAAGCCATCGACTCCCTCAAGCGGCTCAACTGCCCCTACATGGTCGCCCTACCCCTCGTCTTCCAAACCACCGAAGAATGGGAAGACAGCGACCTAGGACTGCACCCGATTCAAGTCGCCCTACAAATCGCCATCCCCGAACTCGACGGGGCCATCGAACCCATCGTTCTCTCCGGGCGGGATGGGGCCACCGGCAAAGCCCACGCCATGCAAGACCGCATCGAAGCGGTAGCAACCCGGGCCATGAAATGGGCCAACCTGCGGCGTAAACCCAAACTGCACAAAAAAGTTGCCATCACCATCTTCAGCTTCCCCCCCGACAAAGGCAACGTGGGAACCGCCGCCTATCTCGACGTCTTCGGCAGCATTCACGAAGTAGCCACCGCCCTGCAACGCAACGGCTACCGCATCGAAGACCTGCCCGAAAATCCCCAGGAGTTGATGAACGCGGTCATCCATGATGCCGCTGCCCAGTATGCCAGCCCAGAACTCAACGTGGCCTATCGGATGCCCGTTGACGAATATGAAAACCTCACCCCCTACGCCAAACGCTTAGAAGAAAACTGGGGGTCTGCACCGGGAACCCTCAACAGCGATGGGCAAAACCTCTTGGTGTACGGAAAACAGTTCGGGAACCTGTTTATCGGGGTCCAACCCACCTTTGGCTACGAAGGCGACCCAATGCGTCTGCTGTTCAGCCGGTCTGCCAGTCCTCATCATGGCTTCGCCGCCTACTACACCTATCTCGAACAAATTTGGCAAGCCGACGCGGTTCTCCACTTTGGCACCCATGGTTCCCTGGAGTTCATGCCCGGAAAACAAATGGGGATGTCGGGAACCTGTTACCCCGATAGTTTGATTGGCAACATTCCCAACCTCTACTACTACGCCGCCAACAACCCCAGCGAGGCGACCATCGCCAAACGCCGCAGCTACGCTGAAACCATTTCCTACCTCACGCCACCAGCGGAAAATGCCGGTCTGTATAAAGGACTCAAGGAACTCGGCGAACTGGTGGGGTCCTACCAAACCCTCAAAGATGGCGGACGGGGCATTCCCATCGTCAACACCATCGTTGAGAAAGCCCGCATGGTCAATCTCGACAAAGACATCGACTTCCCCGAAGCCGATGCCAAAGACCTCAGTCAAGATGAACGGGATACCATCGTCGGCTTGGTGTACAAACAACTGATGGAAATCGAGTCGCGGTTATTACCCTGTGGCTTGCATGTTATTGGCAAACCGCCCACTGCTGAAGAAGCCGTTGCGACTCTGGTGAGTATCGCCAGCATTGACCGGGAAGAAGAAGGTATTGTGGGACTTCCCAGCCTCTTGGCCCAAAGTCTCGACCGCAACATCCAAGACATTTACAGCAACAACGATAAAGGGGTTCTCGCCGATGTGGAGTTGAACCAGAAAATCGTTGAGGCGACCCGCGAGTGCGTTGGGGCCATGGTGGCTGAGAAAACCGACAGCGATGGCCGGGTTCGTTTAGAGAATCTGGGTAACTGGCTGCAACGGATGATTAAGGATGAACCCTGGTATGAGGTTCTCAAAGCCGCTGGCTTCCATCGGGTGGACAAAGAAGCCTTAGACAAGCTGATTGAGTATCTCAACTTCTGTCTCAAGCAGGTTTGTGCGGACAATGAACTGGGGTCTCTGTTGCGGGCCTTGGAAGGGGAATATGTGCTACCGGGTCCCGGTGGTGACCCCATCCGCAACCCCGATGTTTTGCCCACGGGTAAGAATATCCATGCCCTCGACCCCCAAGCGATTCCGACGGCGGCAGCGGTTCTGGCGGCGAAGACGGTCGTTGACCGCTTGGTGGAACGCCAACGCCAGGAAAACGGCAATGAGTATCCTGAAACCATCGCCTGTGTGCTTTGGGGAACGGACAACATCAAGACCTATGGGGAATCCTTGGCCCAAATCATGTGGATGGTTGGGGTGAAACCGGTTCCTGATGCGTTGGGACGGGTGAACAAGTTAGACTTGATTCCCTTAGAGGAGTTGGGCCGTCCTCGGATTGATGTGGTGGTCAACTGTTCTGGGGTCTTCCGTGACTTGTTTGTGAATCAGATGGCCTTGTTGGATAAGGCGATTAAGATGGCTGCTGAAGCGGATGAACCGGTGGAGATGAACTTTGTTCGTAAACACGCTATTAAGCAGGCCGAGGAAATGGGGATTAATCTGCGTCAAGCGGCGACTCGGGTGTTCTCCAATGCGTCAGGGTCCTATGCGGCCAATATCAACCTGGCGGTGGAAAACAGCACTTGGGAGGAAGAGTCGGAGTTACAAGAGATGTATCTGACTCGTAAGTCCTTCGCCTTCAATGCGGATAACCCCGGCATGATGGAACAAGACCGCAAGGTGTTTGAGTCGGCCCTATCCACGGCGGATGCGACCTTCCAAAACTTGGATTCTTCGGAAATCAGTTTGACGGATGTGTCGCACTACTTCGATTCTGACCCGACGAAGGTGGTCTCGAAGTTACGCAAAGATGGCAAGAAACCCAATTCTTATATTGCCGATACGACGACGGCCAATGCCCAGGTTCGCAGTCTCTCGGAAACGGTGCGTCTGGATTCCCGGACGAAGATGCTGAACCCGAAATGGTATGAGGGGATGTTATCTCATGGCTATGAGGGGGTTCGGGAACTCTCGAAACGCTTGGTGAACACCATGGGTTGGTCGGCGACGGCGGACGCGGTGGATAACTGGGTGTATGAGGAGGCGAATGAGACCTTTATTAAGGATAAGGAGATGCAGGAACGCCTGATGAATCTCAATCCTCATTCGTTCCGCAAGATGGTGGGAACGTTGCTGGAGGTCCATGGCCGTGGCTATTGGGAAACCAGTGATGAGAACCTCGAACGTCTGATGGAGTTGTATCAACAGGTTGAGGACCGCATTGAAGGGGTTGAGTAAGCCGCGAGGCTGACGGGTTTTATCTCTTCAGATAGTGTTTTGGCCCCCTTCTCAATGAAGGGGGCTTTTTTGGAGTAAAGATTACCCCTCATGTCATGGCTAGAGGCAAATCACGGGGAACAATGGTTTGATAGGGAAATTCTTAAGAATTAATACCATTTTTTGAAATCCTTGCCAGACATACAACACCGAGGAGGGCGACCACAAGGGTCACTGGTGTCAAGTTAAGGGGTGAGACCAGACCTGACGGGAGATAGCATCTTTCTTTCGTTGGCGCTTACGCCTAGCTTTAACCAGTCCGAAGGACTGGGCATATTGAACCAGAAAAGGAATGAGTTCATCATCCTCAACACGGCCCTGTTCCCGGGCGCGACTGAAAAAGTAAAGACTGCGGAAAACCATTTCCTGAGAAATGCGGTCAATGGGTTCATGTAAAGCCTCAGAGACCTGGGAACAGACGTCGGTAAGCACCGCATAGAAAATCCAGGTGGCATAAATCTGGATTTCAATGCCATTGGAGCCACCGACCCAGAGGTAAGCCAAACCTAACAAGCGTTTGGTCACGAGAAAGGCCTCCTCAATGCGCCAGCGTTGGCGATAAAGCTCGCTAACGTAGCGGGCGGACAAGACCTCGGGGTCAGTGACATTGGTCAAATAGCGGTAGATGGTTCCCTCCCAAGAGACGGACACCAGACGCACGGGATGGTGACAAGGATTAGAGCGGTATTGCCCTAAATCTATCAGTTCGTCACGAACGTAACGGTTTTGACCGAGTACCTTGAGATTCTTGTAAGCGGTTTTCTCCCGCAAGCGAGTCACAAAGAACTTGCCCGAATCGCTAAAGGCATCAAACCAAGGAAACTTAAAGAATCCCAGGTCAAACACCATTAAACCGCCCTTTGGCAGACGTTCGAGCAATGAGTCAGTCCAAAGCTTATCATTGGATTGGGCTTCAGGACTGTACCAGGCCGCCTGGGGGCGATGGTTGAAGGCATCGACCATCATCATCATCTTGCCGGCCAAGGGGGAGGTGGCTTTTTTGCCGCGATGACGATGCAGTTTCTTTTTTAAGGCTTCGAGGGTTGACCCGTCAGCTAGCCAAATGGCTGGGAACTTAGACCGCACCGGTCTCCAGAATGGCGAGACTTCCCCGGGCGCTGAGGATTGGTTCAAGCGCTCAATGACCTGCTCGAGCAAACTGGCAAACAGATGGGCCGGCAGGCTTTGTAATCTTTGGGATAGAGCCTGTTTACTGATGCGTTGAGCTTTCACCCAAAACAGTCCCTCCTGTTCTAGGGTTCGCAGCACTTCACTTAGCCCTGTCATTTGCCGGTAAACTAGGCTCAGGACAATCGCTGTCATCACCGGCAGGGTTAGAGTTCGCTCTCGTAACCGTCGTCCTTTGTTGCTTACGCTTTTGAGGGAGGCAAACGTTCCCGGACTTAACATCTCGAACAAGCGCTGCTCAATCGTCCGATTCACTGGTCCGGGCACTGAGCGATGTCGTCTGAAGTCCGGGTTTCCCGGTTTGTGATAGGTCTTCTTAGGCATCTTTTGTCCTGGCTAGCTAGTCCTTAGCCTATAAGCATTTTTCCCTTGGTCTCGGGTTGTTTACACTTTCTTGACTTTTCCACGATTTCCTTAACTTGACACCAGTGCCACAAGGGTTCGCCCCTACAGACATCTATGACACAATTTTTGAAAAATGGTATAAGTTGCCATTCAACAAAGATGATGGTAGAATGAGGCCGAGGGTTTCGTTTCGGACGCGAAGTCAAACATCTACCCTGGGCAATTTTAAAATCACCCTGCAAAAAGTTGATTTTTACATCAATCCTCACTTAAAACCGATAAAATTCCTTGATTTTGTATTGAGTTAGACAGTCAGCCCGTCTCAGGAGTGGTGAAGATACAAGAACTCTGGAAGTGAAACACCTCAGGAGCGGTGGGTTAAGAGGCTTATCCCAGACAGGGAGAGGGAGAGCGATCGCCCGCCAAGCAAGAGTTCAGTTATCAGGTTGCCAAGTTTAATGTCGAGTTCCGTAAAACCATCTCAGGGTGCGATCGCCGACTTAACCAAAGAAGTCAAACAGGGCGATCGCCTAGCCCTAATTAGTCTCTGCATCGCCTTAATTTCCGTTTCCTTTGCACCCATCTTCATCAGACTAAGCGAACTCGAACTGGGTGCAAACGCCACCGTCTTTAACCGTTTATTCTTCTTTTTCATCATCTTTGGGTTCGGTCGATTCTGTCAAAGCCAAATCTCACCAAGCCCTACCATACAAGACGCACAAGCCATCAGCCGCCAACAATGGCTACTCCTAATTGGGGTTGGAGCCGTCGCCATTACCTCATTAGTATTATGGGCCATTTCTCTGCAATATACCACCGTCGCCAAAAGTATGTTGCTCAACAACCTAACCCCAATCTTCACAAGTTTAGGAAGTTGGCTCTGGTTCGGCAAAACATTTGACCGTCGCTTTCTAATTGGCATGACCATTGCCCTCGTCGGAGCGATCGCCCTAGGACTCGAAGACATTAACGGCAGCGAAGGAACCCTCCTCGGAGACAGCTACGCCCTTCTCTCCGCCGTCTTCTTAGGACTGTACTTTCTCATCGTCGAAGAACTGCGATCGCGCTTCAGTGCCACCACCATCCTCCTCTGGCGTTGCGGAATTGGCAGCCTCCTCCTTCTCCCCCTCGTGTTCCTCATGGAAGGACAACTCTTTCCCCAAACACTCAACACCTGGCTAGCCGTCCTCGGACTCGCCCTCATCAGCGAAGGCTTAGGCCAACGACTTCTCGCCCAGAGTATGGACAAACTCTCCTCCAGTTTCGTCTCCCTCTTTCTCCTCCTCGAACCCATGGTGAGTGCCCTCCTCGCCTGGTGTATCTTCAACGAAGCCCTGAACCTAATTACCGGCATTGCCTTTATCATCGTCTTTAGCGGCATCTATCTCGCCAAAACCAGCCAAGCCGCCGCCGCCGAGTAACAGCCCGTCTCATCCACCTCTCCCCTATCCCCTGAGGAATGGTAGTCTAGCAATCAGTTCCCCGAACGCCGACAGTGCTACCGTAAACAGTCACTCAGGGCAAAACCGAATCACTCATTCTCCCGGTTGACCGTTGCCCGTTGCCCTTTTTGCCCCCCTTCTGCCATGACTCAGCCTCTCGAACGACAGACTCTCCGACCCCATGGCGTCTATGCCCTTCATGGACTTGCTGTGCTTCCGGCCGCCAATCCAGAAACCGGCCAAACCCAGCCAGAACTCATCGCCGTGGATGCCGTTCGGGGCTATATCGTCGCCGTCAGCCCAGAAAGCGATGATACCCGCATCTTAAACCCCCATAACGCCGCCGATTTCATCGGAGTGGGGGGGATGACCATTTGGGAAAATACCCTCTGGTTCACCCGAGGCGATAGCATCTACTTCTGTAACCTCGACGACTTCATCGCCCAACGCTTTATTACCCTTCCCTACGCCTTACAGGGGGTAGCCGTTCAGGGTGGGGCCATTTACGTCAGTTGCCAGAAAGAAGCCCTCATTTACGTCTTCTCCCGAGAAACCCAAAAAGAAATTACCAGCTTTTACGCCCCAGGCGTTGGCGTCGAAAACCTCGCCGTTCGTGGCGAGGAACTCTGGGTGACCGATACCGTTGAGCAAACCGTGTACTGTATGGATCGCGGGACAGGGTCTATGCACTTCAGCGTTCTCACCCCCTTCCCCTCCCCCACGGCCCTGACCTTCTATCCTCATCCTGAACTCGACGAGGATCTTCTCTACGTCGCCTACGCCTATGAAGAACCCTACATTCGGGATGACCCCAACGCCGCGAATCCCTATCAACTCACCTTCCGCGATCGCACCTTCATCCATCCCCTCCACATCTATCACAACGCCGAAGAGCATTACACCCTCTCGAATGGCTACCGCATCGAAATGACCTACACCGAGGAACTCTCCCCCCTCGATGCAGTAGAACTCAAAGACTTTGAATGGCACATCGCCCTTCCCGCCAACACCCCCCGCCAAAGGGTTCATGACATCGAGTCTATCGGCCTCCCCTTTGAAACGCGGGTCATCCAAGAACAACCCATGGCCGTCTTCAAGTTTGACCATCTCAAACCCTTTGAAGCCCGGATTTTTGGCTGGAAAGCTATCCTAGAGGTGCGGGGGATTAAATATAATCTCAAACCCGGCGATGTTAGTGACTTACCCGAGTTGCCCCCCGACTATCCTGAACGGTATCTGGTGGATAATGACAACCTGGCTATGGATACCGACACCGTGCAACGGGCGGCCCGTAACGCCGTCGGTACTGAAACCAACCTGTTGCGGCAAGTCTTGAGTATCCGTGATTATGTCTACGATCGCCTCGAATATGGCATCAAACCCCATATTGATACCCCTGATGTGGCCCTGAAACGGGGGATGGGGTCTTGTGGGGAATATGTAGGGATTCTCCTGGCCCTGTTGCGTCTCAATGGCATTGCCTGTCGGACTGTAGGCCGCTATAAATGCCCTGCCCAGGCAGAACTGCGGGAAGTCCCCATGCAGCCGGACTTTAACCATGTCTGGCTGGAGTTCTTTGTCCCCGGCTATGGCTGGATTCCCATGGAGTCGAACCCCGATGGCATGGGCGATCGCGGCCCCCACCCCCTGCGCTTCTTTATGGGGTTAGCCTGGTATCACCTAGAATTAGTCAAAGGGGCGAAATTTGAAAGTCTGATTAAAGACGGCAAGCGACTGCCCAAAACCGAAGTATCCATGGGAGACTTAGCCATCAACCATGTGCGATTCCGGATTCTGGACGAATTGCCACCCCCTCGCCCCACCTCCAAAACCGACCCCATGACCGACGTTTCCTAGTATGGCGAACCCTCTAGCTGACCTGCAAAATCAAATTAGCGATACCCTCAAACGCTATCAACATCGAGTGGATTATCTTGCCATCCGCCTCGAAGCGTCCGAGGGGACTGATATTTTTATCCGAGGGATTCAGAAGGAGTCTCATGCTGACCATCAAATTGAAACCCTCAGCGAAGATGTCAGCCTAGGGGGTCAGGTGCGGGCCTGTTACAAAGGAGGTTGGGGCTTTTCGAGTTTTAACCGACTCTCCCAACTGGGCGATCGCGTTGAGGAAGCGGTCACGGCGGCCCGCTTAGTGGGTTGTGAACAGACGGAACTAGCCCCCATTCCCATCCTCACCGATATCTGTCAATTGCCCCTGACGCGAACCGACCCCCGACAGATTGACTTGAAGGACAAAAAAGACCTCTGCGATCGCTATATCGAGCAACTGCTAAGCGTCAGCCCCCGCATTGCCACCACCTCCGTCCGCTATAGCGACTGTGCCAAGCGACTCCTCATTGCCACTTCAGAAGGCTCCTTTATCGACCAATCCTGGGTTGATTTAGAAATGCGTTTCGCCGCCACGGCCCGCGATGGAGAAACCGTACAAACGGGCCGTGAAACCAGTGGCTCTCGCCGTGGCTATGAGGACATGACCACCCTTGACAAACAGGTCAAAAGCGCCGCAGAAAGGGCGGTCGAAGCCTTAGAATTGCCCTCCGTACGGGGGGGGGCCTATCCCGTTGTTATTGACCCAATTCTCAGCGGTTTATTCGTCCATGAAGCCTTTGGCCATCTCTCCGAGGCCGATATGGCCTATGAGAACCCCGACTTACTCGAAGTCATGACCCTGGGACGACGCTTTGGCGGCGAGGACTTGCAAATT
Organism: Sodalinema gerasimenkoae IPPAS B-353; assembly: GCF_009846485.1. Lineage (GTDB taxonomy): Bacteria > Cyanobacteriota > Cyanobacteriia > Cyanobacteriales > Geitlerinemataceae > Sodalinema > Sodalinema gerasimenkoae. The sequence goes on along the minus strand of NZ_ML776472.1, from coordinate 2,910,098 downwards.
TTTGACGGTGCAGCCCCCCAGGGTCATCGCGGCAGTTATTTTTACGACGACGAAGCCACCCCTGCTACTACCACCCAACTGATTGAAAATGGGGTATTAGTGGGGCGACTCCATTCTCGGGAAACCGCAGGACGCTTGGGAGAAGCCGCCACCGGAAATGCCCGCTGTTTGGACTATCAGCATTCCCCGATTGTCCGCATGACCAACACTTGGATTGGTCGTGGCACTACCCCCGTTGACCAACTCTGTGCTGGCATTAAGGAAGGGGTCTATGCTCGCAATTGGCTGGGGGGAATGACCAATGGGGAGATGTTTACCTTTAGTGCTGGAGAAGCCTGGATGATTCGCAATGGGGAGTTAGCGGAGAAGGTGCGAGATGTCACCTTATCGGGCAATGTGTTTCAAACCCTGGCCGATATTGAAGCCATTGGCGATGACTTCTACTGGGATGAGTCTGGCGGCTGTGGGAAGGGAGGCCAGAATGGCCTACCCGTTGGCTGTGGGGGTCCAAGTTTGCGGATTAATAATGTGGTGGTTGGAGGGGAAGCTTAAGTGGAGGACTAGCCCACCACTTGAGAATTTCGGTTAAACTAAGGCTAATCGTTACTGAGAGAACTCTCATGAACACTGTCCCTCTCAATCAGTTTCGCGACAATCTCCCCGACTATCTCGCTCGTACCCAGTCTAGACAAACCCCGCTGAAGGTTGTGGGCGATAACGGCTCAGATTTTGTCGTGATGGCAGCGAAAGACTGGGAACAACTTCAAGAAACTCTTAATGTGCTGCAAAATAGTCACTTGATGCAACAGATTGCTCGTTCTTTGGCAACCCATCATCAAGGACAAGGCTATCAACCTTCGAACGAGGAAATGAATGAGATCCTTGGTTTTTGAAGGCGATACTTAGCTGATCTATGAAGAACTAAGACAAAATGATGCTAAACAGCATCGAGTTCTTTGTCGGCTTCTCAAGGAACTGTTGCGAGGTGAGCCAACTCAGGGGACAGGTAAACCTGAACGGCTTAAACATCAACTGTCTGTAGGAACTGTTGCGAGGTGAGCCAACTCAGGGGACAGGTAAACCTGAACGGCTTAAACATCAACTGTCTGGATTGTGGTCACGCCGAATTTCTAAGAAAGATCGCTTGATTTATAGCTTTGATGACAAATATATCTATATTATTGTGGTCACGCCGAATTTCTAAGAAAGATCGCTTGATTTATAGCTTTGATGACAAATATATCTATATTTTTGCGATTGGTGGACATTATGAACGTTAACGGTTAATGAGAGCATTCAAAAATTATTTAAAGGGGAAACTGATAATATATCGTGCCGTTATCGCTGACTTCGAACGTGGCTTCAAATTGTTTAGCTTGCTGGTCTAAGTAGGTTTTTGCTGCTTCTCCTGACAGGCCCGAGGCGATCGCGAACTGCATCACCGTCACAGAACCCCGGTTCCTCTGAACCACCTCATAAAAGACGTTTTGTAACCGTTCCGCTTCCGTCGAAGCCTCGGCTTCGGCTTTAATGGATTTTTGACGTTTAGCACCCAAGAGGGGAGGATGTTGCATCAGCCACTGTCCCAACTTCGCAAAGCCAGCAGTGAACCCTAAGCAAAAGAGAAATACGAAAAATCTCACGAGGAAGGTTTCTTCGGCATCAAACAGCCCAAAAATCGCAGTCAGAAGAAATAATGCCGCACCACCGTAAGCAAAAATTCCCAAAATAGATCGAATCAGTCTCATCATGCCTCGCCTCCGCTCCGATTATCTAGTTCTATCTTAAACAGAAATGTGGGGGTTAGCGATGGGTGTCCTTGAGCCGGATGACACCATCGCCAACGGCTTAACAGACTTAACCCACGGTGACAGGGTTCTGTTGCGATCGCAACCTCTCGACAATCTCCTCTAAACCATCGTGATTGAGGCGATAACTCAGGGGATGGGCCACCAAGCGGGCCGTACTCTCAAACAGCACCTCAATCTCAATTAGACCATTCTCCTTCAGGGTGCGTCCCGTCGAGACCAAATCCACAATCGCCTCAGACATCCCCGTAATCGGCCCAAGTTCCACGGAACCATAGAGAGGGACAATCTCCACCGGTAAATCCAAACTGCGGAAATAGTCCCGCGCACAGGTGACAAACTTCGAGGCTACCCGGCCATGAATTGGTAAATCCAGAGGACTGCGATAGGGACTCGACGCCTTCACCGCCACCGAGAGACGACAACCGCCAAAGCCTAAATCCGCTACCTGGGCCACATTGGGATGTTTTTCCCGCAAGACATCATAGCCAACGATTCCCAATTGCGCCTGGCCATATTCCACATAGACGGGAACATCCAAGGCCCGTACCAGTAACCCTCGGGCCGTTCCCGTCTCATCCAACATCTGAAGTTGGCGATTGGAGGAGTCCAGGAAGCCGCTGAAATCCAAGCCAACCGCCTTCAGGGAGGCAATACTGTCCTTCAAGAGTGCGCCTTTCGGCAATGCGATCGTCAACATACGGGGGAATATAAATCTAACAATGGACAATTGAAATCGGACAGTTAATACTCATCAAACTTTTTAGGGATTTGATCGTTGAAAATGTGTATGTTTAATCTCGTTCGTCTCTTCACAACTCTTCATCTGGGAGACTCAACAATAAAGACCGATGAGAGCCAAACCGAGGACTTATGAACCCGAATCGCTGGAGTCGGCCAGGGATTCAGCCACAGACGTGACCTGCACCTCTGGGGTTTCGGCCGCTGGGGGATCTTTGGCTTTACTATTGGCTTTGACGCGGGTGATGGGTTCGAGAAGTTTCGGGTCAAGCTCCTGATTGGAGAATAAGGGTAGAATCTCCGTGATAAAGGCTTCAGCAGCTTTCGAGCGATAGCGATTGGGATTATAGATCACATTGAGAGTCCGTTTCACCACCACCTCCTCAATGGTGGCCCGGTGTAAGACCCCCATCTCTAACTCCTTCTCGATCGCCGAAACGGAAACAAACGCCGCCCCTAAACCGGACTGCACCGCGTTCTTAATCGCCTCAATGGAATTGAGTTCCATCTCTAGGGTTAAGCGGCGCGTATCGATATCACAGCGAGCCAGGACGCGATCGATGACCTTGCGAATCGTTGACTGAGAGTCCAGAGCGATGAATTGTAGATTATACAACTCCTCCTTATGAACCGAGGGCAATTTAGAGAGGGGGTGAGAGACCGGCAAAATCAGAGCCAGTTCATCCTCGGCATAGGGGATAATTTCCAAAGAATCCTGTAAATCCGTGGGAACTTCACCCCCGACAATGGCTAAATCCACCTGGCCATTGGCCACACTCCAAGAGGTGCGGCGGGTTGAATGGACATGGAGTTGCACCGCCACATCCGGGTAACGTTGTCGGAACGCGCCAATGGTGCGGGGGAGGAGATAGGTTCCCGTCGTTTGGGAGGCCCCGACAATCAGAGTTCCCCCCTGTAAATTTTGCAGATCCTCAATGGCCCGACAGGTTTCTTGGCATAGGGTGAGAACTTTCTCCCCATAACTGAGCAGTAAATACCCAGCCTCCGTCAGTTGGGCCCGTCGTCCGCCGCGATCGAACAGAGGCACATCCAACTGGCGTTCTAAATTTTGAACCTGAAGACTCACCGCTGGCTGGGAAACATACAGACTATCAGCGGCCCGCTTGAAGCTCCCCTCCGAGGCGATCGCCTTGAGGATGCGTAGCTGATCCAGAGTAAAAGGAAGGTCAGACATAGATGAAAAGTCGGTGAGGGAAAAGCGCCATTTGGCAGCCCACCCATGTCACTAGCGTACCGGAGTGGGTGCGTTTTTTGACCCCCTCAAACAACGACAGTAGCATAAGAGCGAGTCAGGGCCTTCAAAGTTTTGTTGCTTAGACATCAGCCTGAACAAACGCCAGCTCAGAAAAATCCCTGTAGACTTGTAGGGGCCCTCCCCTTTTGCTAGAATTTGTCCCACAAGTGGTACTAAATACTTAAAAGACAAATACAGGTTCTTGCCCACAGGCAATCGGATTGTCTGTTGAGTTGTCTGCCGAATTGAGGAGAGTCTTCAAGGGTCTTGTGGGTTCTGATTTTGGATGCCCATCGAGATTAATTGTGAGCCTAGACTTGTGGTAGACTGCTGATTGAGTTGTCACACCAACTCGAAGCACGACAGCCAGGCGTCTGTTGAAAACTTGGACAACCCTGTGGAAGACTGGGTTATGCCTGTGGAGGCTGAGTTAGACCAAGAGAAACTTAGTTTCGGTCGGCTTCGGCAAGGGAAGCAGGATGTCTCGGTTGTCATTGGCGATCGAATCGTTGATGCGATCGCTGGCACTTAACCAACCTTTTACGTTGGCGCGGGAATCCCGCGTTCTACCGAACCGGTGAGCGTCGGGAGGGATAGCGCCTCGGTGTGGGACCAAAATGCCAAGAGATGTCAACTCGGGTAGACTTGTTAAACACAGTGGGGTTGGGCGAGGGTATGATACCCAATCATATCCGAGGGGTCGCCTCACTATAAAAAAGCAAATCCCGTCCTGGGAGAAAAAGCCTGTGCTGCAACGCCTAAACGGTCAGCGCCGGGAGTACGTCACATGTGTCGATAGAGGAAACTTATGAGCATGAAGCCAGATCGCGTGGTTCTTATTGGTGTCGCAGGAGATTCGGGTTGTGGGAAATCTACGTTTTTGCGCCGACTCTCCGATTTATTCGGTAAAGAGAAGTTGACCGTCATTTGTCTAGATGACTATCACAGCTTAGACCGTAAAGGACGCAAAGCTGCTGGGGTCACGGCCCTCGACCCTCGCGCCAACAACTTTGATCTGATGTACGAGCAGATCAAGTCTTTGAAAGAAGGCAACCCCATTGACAAACCCATTTACAACCACGAGACCGGAGAACTCGATCCTCCTGAACGAATTAACCCCAATAAAATCATCGTCATCGAGGGGTTGCACCCGATGTATGACGAGCGAGTTCGTGGCTTGCTGGACTTTAGTATCTACCTCGACATCAGTGACGAGGTGAAGATCGCCTGGAAGATTCAACGGGACATGGCAGAACGGGGTCATACCTATGAGGACGTTCTCGCCTCAATTGAGTCTCGTCGGCCTGACTTCGAGCAATACATTGACCCGCAGAAACAACATGCGGATATCGTGATTCAGATTCTGCCGACGAATCTAATCAAAGACGACAAAGAGCGTAAGGTTCTCCGGGTGCGTCTGATTCAACGCAATGACGTTGACCGCCTAGAACCGGCCTATCTCTTTGATGAAGGGTCAACCATTAACTGGACCCCCTGCGGTCGCAAGTTGACCTGCTCCTATCCCGGACTGCGTCTGTTCTACGGTCCCGATACCTACTACGGACATGATGTATCGGTTTTAGAAGTCGATGGACGCTTCGACAACCTCGAAGAGATGATTTACGTCGAGGGCCATCTGAGCAATACCTCTACGAAGTACTACGGTGAACTCGCTCACCTGCTCCTCGAACATAAGGAGTACCCAGGTGCGAATGATGGAACGGGTCTGTTCCAGCTTCTGTCGGGTCTGAAGATGCGTGAAACCTACGAGCGTCTCACCTCTAAGGATTCTAAGGTGGCTGTGGAAGTCTAGGTCTAAGCCTCAACTCAAACTTTACCAAAACCGGAGTCAGGAGTGTAACACTCCGGCTCCGGTTTTTTGTTGCAGACACTTAAAAAAGTACAATACAAACGACAGAAATGCTTTAAATAATCGTGTTTTTCGTATAAATTTAGTCCTGATTAATATGACTAGCTTTACTCGTTCTCTTTCCTATTGCCTATTGCCGGAAGAGGGCGACCACAAGGGTACGCCCCTACGTCCTTTCTGTTCCCTGTTCCCTGTTCCCTGTTCCCTGTTCCCTGTTCCCTGTTCCCTTCTTCCCCCTTTCCCCGAAGTTATGTTACATTTAGTTAAGATTATGAAATGAAAACGCATCTAAAAATAATCGTTGCCGCAATCGGAGATAACTGATTATGAAATTTTCTTGGAGAGTCGCCCTGCTGTGGGCTATGCCATTATTGGTCATTGGTTTCTTTCTTTGGCAGGGGGCCTTCTCGTCCTCAGCCGTCACCAGTGGCGGTAATGCCGCGACCACCCGCATGAGCTATGGTCGCTTCCTCGACTACCTCGATGCCGGACGGGTGACCAGTGTAGACCTCTATGAAGGAGGTCGGACAGCCATTGTCGAAGCACGGGACCTTGACCTCGATAACCGCCTGCAACGGTTGCGGGTTGACCTTCCCGCCAATGACCCGCAACTCATTACGCGACTGCGGGAGGCCAATGTTAGCCTCGATACCCATCCTCCTCGCAATGATGGAGCAATCTGGGGCGTGTTGGGGAATCTCATTTTCCCGATTCTGCTGATTGCTGGTTTGTTCTTCTTGTTCCGCCGTTCGAGCAATGCTCCCGGTGGCCCAGGACAAGCCATGAACTTCGGTAAATCCAAGGCCCGTTTCCAAATGGAAGCCAAAACCGGCATTCTCTTTGATGACGTGGCGGGTGTGGATGAAGCCAAAGAGGAATTACAAGAAGTTGTGACCTTCCTCAAGAAACCTGAACGGTTCACCGCTGTGGGTGCGCGGATTCCTAAGGGGGTACTGTTAGTTGGCCCTCCGGGAACCGGTAAAACTCTCATGGCGAAGGCGATCGCCGGTGAAGCGGGTGTGCCCTTCTTTAGCATCTCCGGTTCGGAATTTGTGGAGATGTTCGTCGGGGTGGGTGCGTCTCGGGTGCGCGACCTCTTCAAGAAAGCTAAAGAAAATGCCCCTTGCATCATCTTTATTGATGAGATTGATGCCGTCGGTCGTCAACGGGGTGCTGGCATCGGTGGTGGTAATGATGAACGGGAACAAACCCTGAACCAACTCCTGACCGAAATGGATGGGTTCGAGGGCAATACGGGAATTATTATTATTGCGGCAACCAACCGCCCCGATGTGCTCGATTCGGCGCTGTTACGTCCCGGTCGCTTTGACCGCCAGGTGTCGGTGGATGCCCCGGATATTCGCGGTCGTCTCTCGATTCTCGATGTCCATGCTCGTAACAAGAAGTTAGATCCGTCCGTGTCGTTGGATGCGATCGCCCGTCGTACTCCTGGCTTCACGGGGGCAGACTTAGCCAACCTTCTCAATGAAGCCGCCATTCTCACAGCACGTCGTCGTAAGGAAGCCGTCACCATGGCCGAGATTGACGATGCAGTAGACCGGGTGGTCGCCGGGATGGAAGGAACGCCGCTCGTCGATAGTAAGAGCAAGCGGCTGATTGCCTATCATGAGGTGGGCCATGCGATCGTGGGAACTCTGGTTAAAGACCATGACCCGGTGCAGAAAGTTACCCTGGTTCCCCGTGGCCAAGCCCGAGGTCTAACCTGGTTTGTCCCCTCGGAAGACCAAACCCTAATTTCTCGGTCTCAGATTCGCGCTCGTATTTCTGGGGCCTTGGGGGGACGTGCTGCTGAAGATGTGATTTTCGGTGATGCAGAAGTCACCACGGGGGCAGGGAATGACTTGCAACAAGTGACGAACATGGCTCGTCAGATGGTAACTCGCTTCGGAATGTCGGATCTCGGTCCCATGTCTCTGGAGAGTCAGTCCTCTGAGGTGTTCTTAGGTCGTGATTTGATGACACGCTCGGAGTATTCGGAGGATATCGCCTCTCGGATTGATGCTCAGGTGCGGGCGATCGTGGAACAATGTTATGAGGAGGCGTGCAGCCTGATTCGTAACAACCGCGCGGTGATGGATCGTCTGGTGGATCTGTTGGTGGAGAAGGAAACCATCGATGGTGAAGAGTTCCGGCAGATTGTGGCGGAATACACTCATGTTCCTGAGAAAGAACAGTTTGTGCCGAGTCTGTAGATAGGCTTAGGTTAAACTTTAACCCCCCAGTTTCTGAATGAGACTGGGGGGTTTTTACGGATAGTCAATCGGTACGACGATGAATCGGGACGACGGTGAATCGGTACGACGGTGAATCGGTAGGATGCGTTGCGGCATCAGTCAAGGTTGGCTGTGTAAGAAAAATCTAAAACTTGCCGCAACGCATCACCCCCGGCAACCCCCCCCATCAATCCATCGGCGGGATAATGAATCAGCGGCCATCGGTGCGTTCCGGCAAGTTTCAAATCTTGGGTCAAAGTTTCAGCTCAATTGATGCCGGGACGCACCCTACCGTTTATCCTCATCTCGTGTTATGGCTCAGCCATGACACGCTCCCCTGGAGGCTCTGCCTCCCGATCTGCCAACAAATGCTGTTACCCTAGAGAGCAAATTATCCTCTTAACCCCGATGACTGCGGATTGTCCTTTCATTGCCGGCTCAATGATTAAAGACCCTCGCTTTTTCGTGGGCCGGCAGCAAGAACTCGATCTGATCCTCAACCGCATGATTGGCACTCAACCCACCAGCATTAGTCTAGTAGGAGCCAAGTGCATCGGTAAATCCTCTTTGCTCTATCATCTCTATCAGACTTACGAGGAGAGACTGGAAAGTAAAGGGATAAATCCTAAACACTATGCGATGGTCTATCTCTCCGTCAAAGCCTACGACTCAGAACCTAAGTTATACGAGGATATTGCCGATAAACTTATCGATGCCCTACCAAAGCACAAAATACTTCAGTGGCCGAGGTCTCAACTAGATCACGTCAAGTCCCGATTGGAAGCCAGACCCCTCAATCGCCATAGTTTTTCGCAAGCCATTCGTGACTGTACAGAATTAGGAGTTTTGCCTGTTTTATGCTTAGACTCATTTGATGATTTATGCAAGAAAACAGAAAGCTTTGATTTGGAATTTTATGAGAATTTACGGTCGCTAATAGACTACAATGATCTGATGTTGATCATGGCTAGCCGTCAGTCCTTGGACAAGCTTTTACCCAAGCTTTACTATACCTCATTTTTTGGAAATATTGGGCATAGCATAACTCTGGAAGAGTTGACAAAGGTTGAAGCTAAAGCGGTTGCTCGTTTGCCTGAATCGACCTCAGATGATGCCGTTCCGGCGTTAAGTGACTACCAGCAAAAACTGACCCTAAACTGGGGAAAGTGCCATCCGTATCTCTTACAACTGGCGGCAGATTCTCTCTGGACTGCTCAACAACAGGGTTTGTCGGGAAAATGGGCAAAACAATACTTCGATCGTAACGCTAAAACATTATCCTCCACGGGCTTTCAATGGATGGGTTTAGGTGTAACCTTAGGATGGATTGTTTGGAACTTTCCTCGACGGCTGGGAGTCTGGGCTGGGTTTCTCGGCAGTCAGCGTAAAGAATTTAAACAGTGGGCTGTGGGAATGGTTATCCTAATTATCTTCATATCGGGAGTCTCAGGGAGGGTTTCCTGGGATGAGATTCAAGAATGGCTATCTAAGTTTTTCAAGTAGTAAAATTATAGGAGTTTCCCTAATCTTGGACTATCTTAAACGTTGCTGTCAGATTCTTTACTGGTCTTTCTTTAAGCCTTATACATTGAATCAATATCTTAAGGCAATCGACTCCGATCTTAGTCTTGTTGATAATCCTTTTGAGCATCGAGCCAAGTTTTCGAGTAAGCCCAAACTTAAGACTTATGCTCAACAAGTTGTTCATATCAACATTATTACGCCAATTTTGATAACCCTAGGAGTGGCGGTTCTATATTCTAGCATATCTGGAGAAGCGTTCAGTTTTCTAGACAGTGCATTGTTTTTGGTGGGTTGGGTAATGGGGCTTTATTTAGCTCAGAAATATTATAATAACCTGACTAGGTGGACAGTCATTTTGATGATTTTTACATGGTTACCTGGTCTTGTTTTCCTAGGGTTCAATTTATTGATGGGAAGATTATTTCCAGAATTAATGCAACCCTGGTTTGAGTTCTGGGCAGGGGCAATACCCATAATCCAATTGTTATTACCTGTGGTGCTCGGCGTGGTGCTCGGCGTGGTGCTCGGCGTGGCGTTCGGCGTGGCGTTCGGCGTGGCGTATTTCTTAGGCTTATTTCGCATTTACTTTTGGTTGCCCGAAGTTCTCTGGATGATGGGACTGCAAGGACTTGTCCGGAAGGGAGAAGAAGCGCAATGGTTACGATACTTACCCCCTTACTTCGATCAAGTTATTTTTCTGCCCCTGCCGTTTCTAACTGAATTTCTGATTGAGGCTTATGGCCAAAGTCCCCAGGCGACTCAGGACACCCTCGACTATCTGTCGAGTTCCACGAACCAGCAACGAGTTGTCCTTGAGGCTATGGTGGGGATTGCCGCTGATTCCACCCGTCGCTGCGATCGCCTCAGTGACATTGCCAACATTGTCGACACCCTGGCCTGGATTCCCTCCCCACCTCCCCGCCAACTGGGGTCTATCCTCCCCAGTCTCTTGGATATTAGTCGTGATGTCCGCGCCGCTCAACAGGGGAGTTCTCCCTACCGCAAAGTGGAACTCCTCAGAGAACCTATTGAGAAACTGCAAACCCTGCAACAATCCCTAAACCTGCCGGACAATGCCAAAATCGCCCCCCTCTTTGGCGCTACTGTACAGCGTTGGCAAGGACTGGTAAATCAGGCAAAACGCAGTTGGGGAGAAGAGGCAAACCGTCGGGGTGAGATTCCCCCAGCTTATATCACTGGATCTGCCCTCGACCCCAGAACCTCCGAGGGACGGTTTAAAGGTCGTCAGGATATCTTCGAGGCCCTAGAAACCGTTGCCCTAGCTGATCAAGCCCCCATTTTGCTCCTCTATGGGGGACGACGCACAGGCAAAACCTCCGCTTTGAAATATCTGCCCCGGCGAGTGGGGAGCGATCTGATTCCCCTCCTGGTTGACTGTCAGGGTATTGCCGAAGCCACCAGCCTGCCGGGGGTGGCAGAAGGCTTTGCGGCACAAATCACCAAGTCGGCCCGGGTTAACCGTAACCTACAACTGCCAGCCATTAACCGAGAGGAACTGGAGGTCGATCCCTTTCGGGAACTGCGGCGTTGGTTCAAGCGGATTGAAACGACGGTTCAACAAAAACGCTTTCTCCTCTGCTTGGATGAATTTGAACGACTCCGGGAAGTGGTGGCGGCCACCAACAGTCGAGTTCCGCTCAACTTTCTGCGTAGTACCTTCCAGAATCATGAGCGTTGGGTAGTGCTGTTTAGTGGTTCTCATACCCTTGATGAGTTAGAGGACTATTGGAGTGACTATCTCATCAATAGCCAATCCCTGCGAATGACCTATCTACGAGAGACGGAGGCCCGGGAGTTAATCTGTCATCCAGTGTCAGAGTTCCCGGAGATTTACGAACCAGAGGCGGTGAATCGGATTCTTCACTGGACTCGGTGCCAACCCTATTTAACGCAATTAGTTTGTACGGTATTGGTCGATCGCCTCAATCAAGAGCGTTCTGGCCGGTCTGAGGACAATTCACCGCTGAGAAAGGCCACGGCTGCTGACATTGATGCTGTGGTTGCTGATGCCTTGGAAATGGCAAAAGGCTATTTTAACGAGTTATGGACGCGCAGTTTAAGTGAGGCGGAACGGGACTGTATCCGAGAACTCTTCAGCACCGATGCGGTTACGGTCAATTCTAAAGTCCAACGCAAGCTAATCGAGCGCGAAATTTTGACACGGGAGGGGGATAATTTCTGTTTTCAGGTTCCTCTAATTGAACGGTTTTGTCGGGAACGGGTGCAGGATGAATCCATTTAACATCGTTAATAAATCGGTGTTAATAAATCGGTAGGATGTGTTGCGGCATCAGTCAAGGTTTGCGGTGTCAGAAAAATCATAAACTTGCCGCAACGCATCATCCCCGGCGCCAATCGGTGCGTTCCGGCAAGTTGGACATCTTGGGTCAAGGTTTAAAATGGATCGATGCCGGGACGCACCCTACCATTGGCTGTATTATTAACCCGGGAAATCGATGCGTTCCGGCAAGTTGGACATCTTGGGTCAAGGTTTAAGATGGATCGATGCCGGGACGCACCCTACCATTGGCTGTATTATTAACCCGGGAAATCGGTGCGTTCCGGCAAGTTGGACATCTTGGGTCAAAGTTGAAAATGGCTCGATGCCGGGACGCACCCTACCGTTGACTGTATTATTAACCCGGGCCATCGGTGCGTTCCGGCAAGTTGGACATCTTGGGTCAAAGTTGAAAATGGCTCGATGCCGGGACGCACCCTACCGTTGACTGTATTATTAACCCGGGCCATCGGTGCGTTCCGGCAAGTTGGACATCTTGGGTCAAAGTTGAAAATGGCTCGATGCCGGGACGCACCCTACCGTTGACTGTATTATTAACCCGGGCCATCGGTGCGTTCCGGCAAGTTGGACATCTTGGGTCAAAGTTGAAAATGGCTCGATGCCGGGACGCACCCTACCGTTGACTGTATTATTAACCCGGGCCATCGGTGCGTTCCGGCAAGTTGGACATCTTGGGTCAAAGTTGAAAATGGCTCGATGCCGGGACGCACCCTACCGTTGGCTGTATTATTAACCTGGAAAAGGTTTAAAATGGATTGGTGCCGGGACTCACCCTACCGTTTGGTCTATCATTCCTAAAATGAGATGGCAAATTATCGGCGGAAACCTTGGAACGGGGCCACGTATTTTATAACACAGGTGACCTGCGATCGCCAGCCTTGGTTGTGTCGTGATATAGCTCGTTTGGCCTTGCGAGAGGCAATCACAAAAGTTCGCCGAAAACGTCCTTTTGAAATCGACGCCTTTGTCTTGTTACCTAACCATTTCCATGGTCTATGGACGTTACCAGAAAATGATGGAGATTTATCGACGCGAATGCGTTTGCTGAAAAGCTACATGACACGTTCAATTGGTGATCAATTAAATTTGAATACAAAAACAACCCCATCCCGAGAAGCCCGTCGGGAACGCAATTTATGGCAGCGGCGGTTTTGGGAACACCGGGTGAGAGATGAAGAAGAATTTGCCGCCTATTGCGATTATATTCACATCAATCCGGTTAAACATCAATTGTGCCAATCTCCCACCGATTGGCCCTGGTCAAGCGTTCATCGATTTATTCAACAAGGCATTTATTCTCTTGACTGGGGCATTTAATCGGTAGGTTAATCGGTGGGTCAATCGGTAGGATGCGTTGCGGCATCAGTTGAGGTTGGCGGTGTCCAAAAAATCCTAAACTTGCCGCAACGCATCATCCCCAAGCAAACACCCCCATCAATCCATCTGCGGTGCGTTCCGGCAAGTTTCAAATCTTGGGTCAAGGTTTAAGATCCATTGATGCCGGGATGCATCCTACTGTTTGGTCTATCATTAATCTGGGAAAGCGGTGCGTTCCGGCAAGTTGCAAATCTTGGGTCAAAGTTTCAGCTCAATTGATGCCGGGACGCACCCTACCGTCAATTGCCCTCGATAAAGCGACGAATCTGCTGCAATACCTCCCCAATCTCCCCCTCATCCGTGAAGTAATGGACACAGGCCCGGACACAACTGGGGTCGAGAATCGTCCGTACCATCACCCCTTGCTCCTGCAAAAACTGTACCAGGCCCTTGTGTTTCCCTGACTCCAACACAAAGGAGACTAACCCCGCCTCCGGGGGGGCCGTCCGTAAACAGGTGACCTGGGAAATCTCCCCTAACCCTTGCCAAAGTCGTTCACTATTGCGGCAAATTTGCTGATAGCGTTCCCTTGCTGTTCCCCAACTCCGATGAAGGGCGATCGCCTCCCGTAACCCCACATATAACGGATAGGCCGACGTGGCAATCTCATAGCGTTGCGCATCGGGTTTCCAGCCGGTGGGATTGCCGATTCCATCCATGGTAATGCCGCGCCAACCGATAAAGGTGGGGCGCAAACTGGCCATGGCCTCAGGGTGACAGTAAAACCCACCCACTCCAGCAGGCCCACAAAGCCATTTATGACCGGTAAAGGCATAATAATCTACCCCAGAGGCTCCCACCCACTCCAGCAGGCCCACAAAGCCATTTATGACCGGTAAAGGCATAATAATCTACCCCAGAGGCAGCTAACTCTAGGGGTAACACTCCCACGGACTGAGCCGCATCGGCTAAGACGCGAATCGGCTCCCCAAACCGGGTTTGCACCCGGCGACAAGCCTCCTGACTGAGCCGCATCGGCTAAGACGCGAATCGGCTCCCCAAACCGGGTTTGCACCCGGCGACAAGCCTCCACAATCTCACGGAGGGGTAACACCTGTCCTGTATTCCAGAGGATATGACTCAACACCACTAAACGGGTATTCGGCGTCAAAGCGGCCGCAATCACCTCAACCGCGTTGTTCGTGTTGAGGGTGGCTTGAACCGGGCAAATGTCCACCTCAATACCAAAGCGATATTGAAGTTCCTTCACCGTCGCCACCACCCCCGGATGTTCGCAGTCAGTCATGAGAAGGCGATCGCCCTGCTGCCAATCCATCCCCCACAGCGCAATGTTACAGCCGACGGTAACATCCTCCGTCAGAGCAATGGTGTCCGCTGTTGCCCCCAACTCCTGGGCGATCGCCTCCCTTGTCCCCTTAGCACAATCCTGGGCCCAAGCATTGGCTTGAGCGGAAAAGGGACCAATCTGTTGCACCCACTCATAGGCTTGATGGATAGCGTCCATCGCTGGCTGAGATAGAGGCCCCTGACCGCCATAATTGAGATAGGTTTTATTGCCCAGGGCCCGAAACTGTTGTCGTTGTTGTTGAGACACCGTTGCTCTTAAGTCTTAGTTGTTGTTGTCGTTGGAATAGAAACGGGTACAGTTCCCAATCTTATCAACCACCCCGTCCCGTCCCACGCGAATATAGCCCATGGCTGGCTGTTCAACAGGTAACCAGATATGACCCGCTTCATCCATGCTGGGGTTGGTACTCCCGAGAATAATCGCGGCCCCTTCACTGAGAAATCGGACAATCTCACTGTTGGGATTATTGGAGCGATGGACATTCAGACCATCGGGAGCGACCACATTCCGCGCTAAACTCACATCGGGACACATCGCCGGTTGAAATCGTGCTGTCCTCGCGGGTTGTTGAGCCACTGGCTCATCGGCGTCCCCATCACAGACATACTCCGACCAAACATAGCCACGATAGTCCGAAGCCGCTACCGGCTGCCAGTTCCCGGCTGGGGGGGCAACTCGCTCGATGGAGGTCTGATTGTCGAGAATGGTCAATACCCGACCTCCGGGGGCTTCCCGCAGGTTCAAGCGGGGGCCAGGGGTGCAGACATGAGCGTCGTTAGGATAAGACTGAGCGATCGCCGCATTACCCCCCATTAATGCAGTTGTCAGAGCTAGGGGAAGAAAAGCAAGAGGAAATTTCATGGTATTAGGAGCTTCAAGGCTCTTTAACGCAGTTGCTTTGAATTCTAGCGGACGTACTGCCCAATCCAAGAGCTTTAAGACAGATTTATTAGCCGACCCCCCTCTCGACAGGACTGAGATAGGCTCTCCAACACCCGCACCAACTGCGCCCCCACCCAACCAGAGGAGCGATCGCAGCTTTGGCCAGTTTCAATCCCCTCCAGGAAGCGATCGCAGACCCGTCGCAGGGGTTCCCCAGGAGCCACCTCAATGGCTTCTGGAGTGACGGCACTGGGCTGCCAAATTCCTGTCTCATCCTGGGTCAGTTGCCCCTGAATCAGGGTTAAGGGAGTCGCCGCCAATTCATCAAACACCAGAGTTCCGGCACTGCCAACCACCGCTAAACGTCGTTGTTTATCGGGGTTCGCCCAACACAGATGAATGGTGGTCTCCACCCCACTGGGATAGACTAACCGTGCCCAGGCCAAATCTGCCAAACCATCGGGGAACAGATGCCGCGAGGCTCCATCTCCTTGGAATTGCAGCCAAATTTTGCCCGTTCCCTGGACTTGAACCGGAAACTCTCCCAACCAGTGATTAAAAATCGCAATATCGTGGATGGCTAAATCCCAGAGAGCATCGACATCATAGCGAACGGGACTCAGATGAGTGCGCGCCGCATAGCCATAGCGAAGTTCCCCAAGACGACCTTGACGCAAGACCTCGGCCCCTCGTTCCACATCAGGATTGAAGAGATAGGTATGGTCAATATTGAGCAGTCGTTGCTGCTTTTGGGCCAACTCCCACAGGGCGATCGCCGTGTCGGACTCCAAGGTTAGAGGCTTCTCTGCCAAGACATGATAGCCTCGTTCAAGAGCCTCGCGGATGGTGCTTTCATGGTCTGTGGCGGGGGTGGCCACAATGATTCCCTGAGCAGGTAAGTCCTGGGTATCGTGCCAATCTTCACTCAACCTCACCCCAGCAGCTTTGAGGTTAAAGCGTTGATTGACCGCCTCTAACCGTTGGCGATCGCGATCGACCACCGCCAGCAAATCCCCTTTCGGATGCTCTAAGATATTGCGAATCAGGTGATTGCCCCAACGACCCGCGCCAATGATAATAATGCCTGTCATAACCTCTGCTGAAACGGTGAGCTGCAATCGTTTACGCTTGGGAGACGGGGGATTGTTGGGGATTTTCAGCCTGAGATAAGGCCACAAAAGCCTCTCGGGCCGCCGCCTGTTCCGCCGCCTTAATCGATCGCCCCGTTCCCTGGCCTAGACAGCGGTCATTGAGCCAAACCTCAGCGGCGAAGCGGCGATCGCTATTATGTTCTCGGGTGACCTGTTCCACCACACGATAGTCTGGAAGTTGCCGATAGTGACCTTGAGTCCATTCTTGCAACGCCGCCTTATAGTTTTGCCGAGCCGGATCTTGACGCACTTCCTCCGCCAGGGGACGAAACGGTTTATCCAACCAAGGGCGCACCAAGGTCGTATCATGGCTGCTCAGATACAGGGCCGCTGCCACCGCCTCTAAGGCATCCGCTAACCGGGAACGATAGCCAGCTTTATCCCCAGTCGCACTTCCTCCAACTAACAAGTAACGCTGAAAGCCATAAGACTCGGCAATATCTGCCAGAGTGCGATCGCTCACCAGGACTGAACGAATGGCCGCATAGTCTCCTACCTTGGCCTCGGGGTAACTCTCCCAGAGAAACTCGGCTGAGGCCAGACGAATCGCCGCATCGCCGATGAACTCCAAACGTTCATAGTTGCGAGTGGGGGAAATCGTCGGATGGGTTAAAGCGATATCCAAGAGATCCCAATTAATGCGGGGGTCGGGTTCTAACCCCAACTTGAGGATAAATTGATGTAAAGCGTCTTGACGACGGGGATGCAGAGGGACCATAGGGTGTGGGGGAGGAATCAGGCGGATTAAACAGAGGCGAGACTAAAAAATAGAGAAAGTAGTCGTAAGCCGGGTTCTGTTCTCTCCCATCGTCGAAAACGATGAGAGGGGCAGTTATCTATCTGGGACGTTTGTTACCAAACGCCTCAAGCGGTTCTCCAACTTCGGAACCGGTAAAAGACCAACCTTGGTTCCGGCGACCTTGCACCCACTCGGGGTTTACCGAGCCAGTACCTCTCGATACTGCTGGTGCGCTCTTACCGCACCTTTGCACCCTTACCCTGAAGACGCATCGGCAAGCCGCGACATCCTTCAAGGCGGTATGTTTCTGTGGCACTTTCCTCACGCTCACGCGCACTGGGCGTTACCCAGCAAGTTCGGTCTTTCGGGTGTCCGGACTTTCCTCAAACTGGCTAAAGCAATGCCCCGCCAGTTCGCAACTGCCTCACCTACTTTCTCTGATCCTAGTGTGACAGCAGATCTGCTCTAGTGACAAGATCGTGAATCTTTGAGGGCAATTGGCAGACCCCGGCTGAGGCTCACAGCCATCGAAGACGCGGCCATAGAGACCAACCAGCCGAGTTCAGAATCAGACCGCTGCATGTTCAACGCGAAAGACATTACTAAAGAGATTGGCGACAATTTGTTTCCCTTCTTGAGTCACTTCTAGGTATTTCAGCCCATCTTTGATATAGGGATACACGCCATGCCAATAAAACTTGGGATAGCCATTGCGTAAATCTCCAGGGGTTTTGTAGCCTAGGGCCTTATTGGTTCCTGTTTCTTCAAATTCATAGAAGAGGGCACTAATTTTTTGTAGATACCGGGGGTCACTGAGTTGTCCGATGAGATCCGCCGCCCGGACTAATCCCGGTAAGTTGGAGGTATCTTGATGATCTTCCCCAGCGGGAACGGGAAACCGCGTCAGTTCCATACTGCTACGGATGAGTTCGGCATCAATGAGACGATGACCGCCAAAGCGTTCATCAATAAAAAGCTTGCCGCGATCAACATGATAGGGAGTCAGTGCCGCATCCGTCGCCCCTGGAACCAGATGAACCATGGTGTCGTCAATGCCCGTTGAGTATAAACGCCGGGTGGGGTCATCTTTGCGACAAACCCCTTTGACATAACCAATGTCATGACAGAGTAAGGCGATGGTGAAGTGTAGCCAGTCTTCACAGGAGACACCTCCCTCGCGGATATGTCGCCCTCGCAAGATATCCTGTCCCACGAGGGTGACAAAAATGGTGTGCTCCACGTTGTGATAGAGGGCATCACTATTGGCGATGTTTTCAAGGGCCATACCGCCCGCCCAGCCGATAATCTCGGCATAGTCGGACTTTAACCCTCCATAGGTGCGGTGGTAGTTCTCCTGGAGTTTGGGGACAAAACGGTCGATGAGTAACTGGGTGGCATTAAACATCGCCTGTTTTCCTTTGCTGTTTCTGTTGGGGGGATTGGGTCACAGGCCGTACTAGGGCAACGTTCTAATCCTCCATTTTAGCAACTTCCCTACCCATCTCGGCGATCGCCCGTGCAAGAAACCCAACCGCGACGCACGGCGTGGAGAAGACGGTTGAGCAGGGTGTAGTCCGCTTCCGTGAGGCGATCGCTCAGTAGGTACGACCGCAGTTGCAGGCGATCAGCTTTGGTGAGCTTGCCATTTTCCCAAACTTGGAAGAAAAAGTCAGATAAGGTCGGTAGTGAAGGTAAAAATGAATTGGTCATTATCTTAAGAAAATCTTCTATTTCTTTAATGGTGGCTTAAGTTCCGTCAACCTGCGGCGATCTGATACCGGTAAGTCGGTAATTGCGATCGCCTCATGAGGTAATTGGGATCGCCTAAACTCGTGATAGGGATCGCTTAAATTCAGCGATCTCTATCACAATAATTCTCTCAACTATCTGTAACTTAAACGACAAAATCTTTAATCTTTACAAAATTTATCGATTCTTAAGAAATGGAATACAGGGCAAAAACGTGGTTAATGTCAGCAAATTTTGACCAAAAAAACAAGAAATCATGACAAACTTTGTCCCGAAAAAAACCCCAGTCTTGGAGAACTGGGGTTAAACCATCTAAGGGTCTTTTCTTTTGTCGCCTCCCTCGTCCTCCCAGGCTTCAGGAGGCGTTGCCGCCAAGGGAAGGTGTCACCGCTTCAGCCATGACACCCGAGACGCGACACCGCAGACGTGAAAAAGAATGCGGACAAGACCGCTACATTCCTTAATATTTCGGCACCGAGGCATCAATTTCCTCACTCCAGGCAGCAATCCCACCTTTGAGGTTGATTCCCTCAATGCCCGCTTCCTTAAGAATGGATAACGCCTTAGCCGAGCGGCCTCCGAGTTTACAATGAGCAATCAGACGCTTGCCGTCGAGCATCGACTTAATCGTCTCAACCCCTTTCCCATCCTCAATCTCAGGCAACGGAACCAAGGTTGAACCGTCAATTTTACCGATTTCGTACTCATTGGGGTTACGAACATCCACCAACACAAAATCATCGGAACCACTATCCATGAGGCTTTTCAGTTCCGAGACCGTCATTTCTTGAAGATCCATCTTTTGTTTATTTTCCTCCGCTTTAGCTTGGGGAATGCCACAAAACTGCTCATAATCAATGAGTTTGTCAATTTTGGGGCGTTCCGGGTTCGGTCGTAACTTCAACTCACGAAACGACATCTCTAAAGAATTATACAGTAGAAGACGTCCACTTAGGGTTGTGCCACGGCCAAGAATAATCTTCAGGGTTTCCGTGGCCTGAATCACCCCAATCATTCCCGGTAAAATCCCTAAAACGCCTCCCTCGGCACAAGAGGGAACCATTCCCGGCGGTGGAGGTTCAGGATATAAGTCTCGATAATTGGGGCCCCCCTCATAGTTAAACACCGTCGCCTGGCCCTCAAAGCGGAAAATCGAGCCATAGACATTGGGTTTATTGAGCAACACACAAGCATCATTGACCAGATAGCGGGTGGGGAAGTTATCCGTTCCATCCACCACGATATCGTAGGGTTCAATAATCTCTAGGGCATTCTCCGACGAGAGGCGAGTTTCATAGAGGTTGACCTGACAATCGGGGTTAATCTCATGAATGCGAGTCTTGGCTGATTCAATTTTCGGTTTCCCCACCCAGGAGGTTCCATGAATCACCTGGCGTTGTAGGTTCGAGTTGTCCACAACATCGAAATCCACAATGCCCAGAGTGCCGATGCCCGCCGCCGCCAGATAGAGTAACAACGGAGAACCGAGTCCGCCCGTGCCGATACAGAGAACTTTGGCAGCTTTCAGACGCTTCTGCCCTTCTAGGCCCACTTCAGGCAGGATTAGATGGCGAGAATAGCGTTCATAGTCCGCATTGGTCAGTTGAATTTGCTCTAAGTTTGGATTGAGCATGGTAATGGGTCTAAGACTTGTAGAGTCGAGAACGTATATCGTCCAGTCTATTATTCTAGCGACTGCGATCGCCCCCCATCTATCCCCTTACCAAAAGTTAAGCATCTCCGGCTGAGTCGAGCTGCAAGGGAACCCCTTGAAACCGATGGTCCTCATCTAACCGCCAGCAGCGACTGTCCCCAGCCACCCCATCGCGGACAGAAACAATCAAATAATAATACTCGGGCCAAGCCCACTGGCGATCGCACTCCGAAGGAACCGCCTCATGATTGGGGTGGGAGTGATAAATCCCCAAAATCCGCCATTGGCGATGACGGGCCGTCTTCTGAGCCGCCAACATCAGTTCTGGGGCAATCGTATAGCGACGTTCCTGAGTATTCCAATCCTCAACCTCCTCAAACTGAACCGCCGCCGACTCATCCCAAGCATTCTCAGCCGGCCAAACCTCCATTACCCGAGCCTGTCGTTCATCATAAGTTCCCAACAGCAGGCCACAGCATTCATGAGGATAAGTCCTTTCCCCATGACGGCCAATCTCCCGCAACTGCTCCCGAGACATCCCCAACATCAACACCCTACTGCCTACTGCCTTCTCCCCCCTCAATACCCCAACAACGCATTCCACGTCATCGGTCCCACCACCCCATCAACCGTCAGCCCTGAACGGGATTGGAACCGTTCCACAGCGGTGATAGTCGCCCCTGCATAGATGCCATCAATTTCACCCTGATAGATCCCCAAATCCTGTAAAAGTAGTTGTAGTTCAACCACCGCTGACCCCTCAGCCCCCCGTGACAACAGCGGTAAATTACGACTCGGGGGAGTCGACAGGGAACTCCCCGATAAGGCCGTACCATTCGCTTCAGGACTAGGTAGCCATTGATTCGAACTGACGGGTGCTGAGTCTAGATTAACGGGGTCATCAACTGGCCTGGCCACTCCCCCGAGCGGTAGGGGCGGAAACAGCCGACTCCAGGTCTGGCCCCCAACCACGCCATCTACCTCAATTCCGGCAGCTTCCTGGAAGGCTGAGACAGCTCTAGCGGTCTGTTCTCCATACTCCCCATTGACTGTACCGCCATAAAACCCCATCAGTTGTAAAATTGCCTGGAGTTCCCGCACCTCAGACCCATTGCTGCCAATCCGTAACAATGGACGAGAGACATTGAGATCTCGGGACTGTTGAGCGAGTTGGTTGTCCGGCTGGGGGTGAGGACGGCCCCAGCTTGGGGCAGACACAACCAGGACGGTGGCCATCATCATCGCCGTCGAGAAACTCCGAGAAAGAACAGTGGCGTTTAACAAGAGCTTCACGGTAGGGGACTCCCAAAGGTTGACAACAGGATTTAGCATTGACACTCCCCAGCCTAAAGGCGTGGGGATTCTTCCTTCAACGATCCGACTTGCCCTGACAGGTTTGCACCAGCCAAAGTAGCGGTCAAATCTCCAGAAGCGTTTGGGTCATCGACCCAAGTTCCGGTATGCCCTACCGTACTTAAGGCAGCATTCAGAATGTTGACGGCTGCGTTGTGGTCTCTATCCAACTCGCACCCACACTGACAAACGTGAGTTCGAGTCGAAAGACTTTTCTGGACCACCGTGCCGCAACTCGAGCATTTTTGAGAGGTATAGGCAGGATTCACCGCCACGGTAATCTTGCCGAATTTCACTCCAAAATGCTCCAACCATTTCCTAAATTGATACCAACCAGCATCGTGAATCGACTTGGCGAGACAGTGGTTTCTCACCAGATTCTTAATCCTCAAATTTTCGTAGGCTACCAAATCGTTAGATCGGATTACGCAACGCGCCAGTTTCTTGGCGTGTTCCTCACGTTGCCGACTTATTTTGAGGTGTACTCGTCTGAGTCGATTGACGGCTTTTTTTCGGTTAGCAGAGCCTTTCTGTTTTTTGCTCACCCTTCGGTGAGCGCGTTTCAGCTTTTTCTCGGCGTTTCGGTAAAACCTCGGGTTCGGTTCGCACTCCCCGTTGGAATCGGTGTAGAACTCAAGGAGTCCGACATCTAAACCCACGGTATTTCCTGACGGTTTGAGTTCTTCTCGAACCTCTACTTTGACGCAGAACTGAGCGTAATAGCCATCGGCTCTGCGAACCAGTCGAACCCGCTTGATTTGTTCGATACCGTAAAATGCCAAATCCCAGGTTCCAACTAGCTTCAGTCGCCCGACATTCTTCTTGTCGGTAAAGACAATGTGTTTGGGGTCGAGTAACTTCCAACCGGAAGTTTTGTACTCGACAGAACGACTGTTTTTCTTGAACCTGGGATATCCTTTCTTGCCAGGAACAGACTGGCGACAGTTCTCGAAAAATCGAGAAATTGCCGACCAAGCACGTTCTGCTGAAGCTTGACGAGCCGTGCTGTTGAGTTCTCTAGCAAAATCATACTCTCGGGCGAGTACCCGACAGTACTTATTGAGGTCGTATTTGTTGACCCCAGGGGTATCCATCCAATAGCGCAGTGCCTTGTTGCGAACGAACTGTGCGGTTCGGATCGCTTCGTCAATCGCCGCGTATTGGTGGGGCTTCCCTTTGATTTTGAACTCAAGAACAAGCATCGCACCGTTGGCATCGGTTGTGCGGACAATCTTGGCACAAAAAAGCAGGATTGTCAAAAGCCGTCCTAGAAGGACGGGGTTTTAGACCCAAAATTTTCGATAAAATACCATCAGAGGACTTGATGCACCGGGGTCTAGGAGGACTTCTATTCCCACTGATATTTTGACACAGGGCGATCGCCCTTCGGGTTCAGTCCCGATCCATCTCCAGCAATTTGAGACTCATTCTCAAACTGAACCCGGAAAGCAGGAGGGGTTTTGTGGTAAAGTTTTAAGGGACTCGAACCCTGATTACTAGGGAGTTTGAGAGTTCACCCCCGTCGTCAAAACGAATCGTAAGTTGTGACATATAAAGTCGGTATACTCGGATTAGGTACAGTTGGCACAGGAACGGCACAAATCCTAACAGACCCCTCAGGCCGTCATCCCCTCCTCACAGAGTTGGAGATTGCTCAAGTGGGGGTGCGATCGCTCGATAAACCCCGAGCAGTGGACTTACCCAGTTCGATCTTCACCACAGACTTAGAGGCGATCGTCAGTAACCCTGACCTGGATATTATTGTCGAACTCATTGGCGGGGTTGAACCGGCGCGATCGCTCATCCTCAAGGCGATCGCCCACGGAAAGCATATCGTCACCGCCAACAAAGCCGTCATTTCCCGTCATGGCGATGAAATCTTCGACGCCGCCAACGCTAAAGGCGTGTACGTGATGCTCGAAGCCGCTGTCGGTGGTGGCATTCCCGTGATTCAACCCCTCAAACAAGCCTTGGGGGTCAATCGCATCAAACGAGTCACCGGGATTGTCAACGGAACCACCAACTATATCCTCACCCGCATGAAAAATGAGGGAGCGGACTTTGCGGACGTTCTCGCTGATGCACAACGGCTCGGCTATGCGGAGGCTGACCCCACCGCTGATGTAGATGGCCTCGATGCGGCTGATAAAATTGCCATCTTGGCCTCGTTAGCCTTTGGCGGCCGCATTCGCCTAGAGGATGTTCATTGCGAGGGAATTCGTCACATTAGTTCCACGGAAATCGACTACGCCGAAAAACTGGGTTTTATTATTAAACTCTTGGCGATCGCCCAAGAAGACATCCCGGAAAACAGTAACGATGGAACTCCTCAAAAACTCTCCCTAAAAGTCCATCCCACCCTACTCCCTAAATCCCATCCCTTGGCCAGTGTTGATGGTGTGTTTAATGCCATCTTGGTTGAAGGGGAACCCCTCGGACAAGTGATGTTCTTTGGTCCAGGGGCCGGGGCCGGGGCCACCGCCAGTGCTGTGGTCTCCGATATCCTCAATATCGCCGCCATCCTGAAAACCGAAACCGAGCCAATTCCTCATCCCCTCCTCAGTTGCACTCACCAACATTTCTGTGCGATCGCCCCCATGGAGGACTCGGTGACACGCTTCTATGTCCGAGTCAAAACTCAAGATTCTTCAGGGGTGATTGGTCAACTAGGAACCTGTTTTGGCAATCATGACGTGAGTTTAGAATCCATTGTTCAGATTGGTTTGAGCGACCAGTTAGCTGAAATTGTCCTGGTGACCCATCATGTCCGTGAAGGAGATTTCCGGGCCGCCTTAGCCAGTATCTCCCAACTCGAAGCCGTGGCGGAAATTCCCAGCGTCATTCGGGTTTGGTAGCACTCTCCCACCAAAAAAGCGGGCTATATTAGCCCGCCTGCTAGGTGTTGAGAGAAAAATGACATCCATAGCAACCTGAGTCACCATGGATATCAAGCTTTAGAAACTGTTAAGACTTAGAAACTAAAGGTCGTCCGAATAGTCCCGACCCATTGAGCTTCGTTATTGCTGTTATGTTCTGGGTTCGTGACCACGAAGAACCCAGGGGTAATGGCAATGTTGTCGCTGAGGCGATAGCGATAGAAGGCCTCAATGTGTAACGAGGTATCCGTATCCTCTTGTCCCAGCAGAGCCGGATCTGAGCGTTGAACCCGCGTCGCTTGAGGGGGAACCCCGACCACCAAACCAGCTAGATTTCCTGGACCGCCTAAATCCGGGGCCGTCAGGGCCAGAGCGTAGTTAATGACTTCAGCGCGATCGCCCGACTCAAAGCCATTACCATTATTTTGAGCATTGGCCCAAGTAAAGCCAACCCAACCGGATAGGTCGATTGCCCCAAGTCCTAAACGGAACTGACTTCCCAAGGTATCAGCCCCCACCGCCACATCACTCCCAAAGGGATTCGTGGCACGACGGCTCCCCGTACTACCCGAGAGGTTTACCTGTCCACCGGGGAAGTGATGGCGGTCATAAAAGACCCCAAGATTGAAGTTATTGGAGGGGGAGTAGGTGACGTTCGCAAAAACCCCCTGCTCGCCGTTGAAGAAACCATTTCCAGGAGTCGGGTTATTGGCATTTCCAGCCAGATAGCCTAAATCCAGCCCCAAATCTCCAAAACTCGCCTGTAATCCCACACCTGCACCGCTACTAAGACGGAACACGGGGTTGTAGCGACCAAAGCGAGAAAGGGCCCCAGCACCACCACTGGCGATGGGTGAAATGGCATCGGAGATATTCTCCGCACTCAGACCCGTTCCCGAGAGATAGCCTCGGATGTTATCTGTGATGGGGAAACGATAAGCCAGACGCGCTAACTCAACGCCATCAGTAGTTCCAGCAAAGCCCAGACGCGTCATGTTGGTGCCGGTGTTCCCGGTGCCAAAGTTGACCAAGTTGCGGTCTTGTAGACGGACCCGCAGGCGATCGCGGCCCGTGAAACTAGCATCAAAGTTGAGCCGGGCCCGATAACCAAATTGAGTTTGAGTTGGGTCACCACTGGACTCCCCAACAGCAGCACCAAAGGTATCCGAGAGGGCGAAAATAACTTCACCATTTAGTTTGGTGGTCGTAGAGAATTGATTGGCTTCGAGTTCAGCGGTGCGGGCCTCCAAGCCATCGACTCGGCCCCGCAGAGTGGCCAATTCAGCGGCAAATTCTTCCTGTAAGCGGCGAATCGTTGCTAAATCACTCGGATCGAGAGTATCCCCTCCACCCACAATGGCCACAATCTGATCCAAACAGGCATTCAGACCGGCAGCAAACTCAAAACGAGTCATGAAGTTGTTGCCCCGGAAGGTTCCATCAGGATAACCGGCGATACAACCATAGCGTTCTACCAAAGACTGTAACGCCTGAAACGCCCAGTCCGTCGGCTGCACATCGGAAAGCTGCGAGACGGATGTGACCTGGTCTAACGACCGCGACGAATCGGGGAGACTCAACTCCTCGACTGAGAGTTGCTGACCATGGGCAACGTTAGACAGGGTCAGGAGACTTAAAAGACTGGCACTTCCCGTTAGGGCGCTCCACCACAAATTAGACACGATTACTAGGTTCCTCGTTCACGATACTCACACGGACTTAAACTGCCATCACTCCAATACTGAGGGGTTAGCCTAAATTCGATAACGATTCTCATTATTGACTAGGTGACTCCCTTTGTAAAGACGCTGGTCGCGAATTGACAGCTTATTGAAACTTGATGGCAATAGCAATCATGGAATAGATGCAATCTTTTGTCAACTAATTTCTAGGACTTATTTCGATCTGCTGGGAGAGATGGCAGGTTGCCGTAACAGCAGAACCTGAGTTCAAACGACTTAAACGCTTGCATAACAAGAGGTGTAACCATTTCAGCTTTAGGGATTATGACCGATTGAAACCTTCCCGTCTCCCAGCACAGATTCGCGCAATCGTCAATAGTTTTGACTATATCTCATTAGTTGATTCGAGAAACCCCCAAAATAGTAAGACAGGTTGTCATACCTAATAAAAATAAATGTAGTTAACTCGATGTCAGAAAAAGGCGAGCTACAGGCCCGCCTAAACAGGGTGAAGGATTTTTGATGGCAATGGTCAGGTGACCAAGGACAACGGCAACGAATCACCCTCCTCTATTGCCATCGATGACGCTAGGGACAAGCTAAGGCTGCCCTAAAAACTGAAGGTTGTGCGCAGAGTCCCGACCCACTGAGCATCGTTATTGCTGTTGTGTTCCGGGTTGGTGATTACAAAGAAGCCGGGGGTAATCGCGATATTGTCATTGAGGCGATAGCGATAGAAGGCCTCAATGTGCAACGACGTATCCGTATCTTCCCGTCCCAGCAGAGCCGGATCTGAGCGTTGAATCCGGGTGGCTTGAGGGGGAACCCCCACAACCAAGCCAGCCAGATTACCCGCACCGCCCAAGTCGGGTGCAGTCAGTGCCAGAGCATAGTTGATGACATCGGCTTTATCACCCTCCTCAAAGCCACTGCCATTACTTTGAGCATTGGCCCAAGTGAAGCCAATCCAACCGGACAAATCAATCGCCCCCAATCCCAGCCGGAACTGGCCTCCCAGAGAATCCGACGACGCGGCTACATCAGCGGCGAAGGGATTACCGGCGCGACTACTACCTGTTCCACCGGCGAGACTCACCTCACCACCGGGGAAATAGTTGCGGTGATAGGAGACCCCTAAATCAACGTTATTTCCCAAGGCATAGGTTAAGTTGGCAAACGCTCCATGTTCACCATTAAAGAGACCATTTTGGCGTTCAGGATTATTGGCATTGCCGGCAAGATACCCTACATCTAAGCCAAAATCACCAAAGCGGCCTTGAACGGCAGCACCTGCACCAGAAGCTAGACGGAATAGGGGATTGTAGCGTCCAAAACGGGAGATGGCCCCGCCACCACTACTGGCTTGAGGGGAGAACAGATTGGCAACATCATCCGCGTCAAATTTACCGCCGATATAGCCTCGGAAGTTATCACCGAGGGGGAAACGATAATAGAAGTCATCGACGACAACCCCGCCGGTATTGCCCGCAAATCCCAGGCGGGTCATGTTAGTGCCGGTGAGGCCGCCTCGGAAGTCATTGATATTGCGGTCTTGCAGGCGAACCCGTAGGCGATCGCGGCCCGTAAAACTGGCATCAAAGTTAAGGCGAGTCCGATAGGCGAATTGAGTTTGCGTGAGATCCTCACCGGCACCAATGGCATTGCCAAAGGTATCGGAGATAGCGAAAATGGCCTCCCCACTCAGTTTGGTTGTCGTGGAGAACTGATTGGCTTCCAGTTCAGCGGTGCGGGCCTCCAAGCCATCCACCCGACCCCGTAGAGTGGCTAACTCCGCCGCAAATTCTTCTTGTAAGCGACGAATGGTGGCTAAATCACTGGGATCGAGGGTATCGCCCCCGCCAACAATAGCCACAATCTGATCTAAACAAGCATTGAGACCAGCGGCAAACTCATACCGGGTCATGAAGTTGTTGCCCCGGAAAGTTCCGTCGGGATAGCCAGCGATACAGCCGTAGCGTTCAACCAGAGACTGCAACGCCTGAAATGCCCAGTCAGTCGGCTGCACATCCGATAGTTGCGAGACGGAGGTCACTTGATCGAGGGAGGACTGACGAGTCCCCAAAGAGAACTCATCCACCGTCATAACTTGAGACAGATGAGCAGGGGTCGCCTCATCATCCAACCCTTTTGTCAGGGTTGGGGTGATAGTTTCTCCATTCTGCCCTAGGGAATTGGCATCTTTGGCCATCACATCGGTTGCCCAAGACAGTAGCAACATTGCCAATAGAGCCGGGGAAAACCGGAACAGAAAACTTGTTGAATGGGTCACGTCTTTTACTCTCACACCTTTTATGATTGAAGTCTCTACAATAACCCACCTCAATCTGCTGGTCAGTCGCTTGAGCAACAGTGAACTGTTACCGCGACTACCAGTGAGGATTAGGTTACCCAAGACTAGCCTCAGCCTAAGTTATCAGACATAGGTTAACGGA
Organism: Sodalinema gerasimenkoae IPPAS B-353; assembly: GCF_009846485.1. Classification (GTDB taxonomy): domain Bacteria; phylum Cyanobacteriota; class Cyanobacteriia; order Cyanobacteriales; family Geitlerinemataceae; genus Sodalinema; species Sodalinema gerasimenkoae. The sequence continues at coordinate 2,881,121 of NZ_ML776472.1, read as the reverse complement.
ATATTATCCTCAGTTTTTCTGATGAAAAAGGTATTAACTGGCGGCAACAAACTGAGATTGCAGAGCCTGTTCGTAACCGCGACTTCGGAAAAACTTAACCCCCTTGAGATTTGCCCCCTCAAAGTTGGCATCCGTCACATCGGCATAGGAGAGATCGGCATTTTCCAGATTAGCCCCGCGCAGATCGGCTCGGCGTAGATTGGCCCCGCGCAGTGTCGCTCCCACTAAACTGGCATTTTGTAGCTGAGATCGACTCAAATTGCCATAATCTAGCTGGGCCTCATCCAGCGTCGCCTCCTTCAACGTCGCCTCACCCAAATTTAGACCCATGAAATTCGCACCTTGCAAATTAGCTCGACTGAAGTCTGTACCATCGAGATAGTCACGCCGTTGACTGAAATTCACCTGGGATAGATTCACCCCAGCAAACTGGCGTACCCCTCGCTGGTACTGTTTCCAGAACTCATCAGCCGAGGCCACCTCCGAGGCCCTGTCCGGGGCAACCGACTCAGACGTACTCTCAGACGGATCACGCTCACCCGTCTCCTGTGATGCTTTGACAACTCCCTGAAGCATCCCCGTGGCGACTCCCGTTCCCAGGTTCTCCAGATTGGCCAAGGCTCTGGCCACCTGAGTCGATAAGGTGCTGATTTGTTGCTGAAGTTCCGCCACCGCAACCATCGGCTGTTGGGTTTGCACTTGTAACTGTTGCAGTTGCTCCTGAACCGCTAATAAATCCTCATTAGCTGTTGTTTGCACCTCGTCAGGAGTCAAGCTAGCCTCATCTCGCACTCGGGACAACTCATCCTCAAACTGACGTTCAACCTCTAGGCGCGTTTCCACCACGCGATCGCCCAAACTGCGTTCGAGTTCTTCCTCGTGACGTTGACGATTGACAAAATTCATCACCAACGCCAATGCCAGCGGGGCCGACACATAAATCAACTGTTGAAACGCCAACCCCGCTACAGTGCCTAACACCGCCCCCACGAGGGATAACCCCTCCACAGAATCCAGCCAGGTCGAATTTGAAGGTTTCCGTGTCATCTATCTGATGCTCCTTGCTGTCTAATGTGAATCTCAAACTATGAATCGTGAGAGTGGGAAACGTGAAAGTGGGAAACGACGGGCTAGGGAGAGTAGTCTTCCTCCGAGACCCCTAGCAGCCGTGATGACCTATCACTATTGGGCTTGTTGTTGAGCATATTGTAAATTGGCTTGATAGGACTCAGCCCGATTTTGAGCCACGTCATATTGGGGATGATCCTCAGGAACCGCCTGCATTTGGGTAATCGCCGTTTGCCAGAGTTCCGCAATTTCCTGCCATTCCTCCGCAGACTGAGCCGCTTGCGTTTTTTCCGAGGCTTCAATCGCCGCACTGACTCCCAACGCAAAGGGATCAACAGCCGTCTCTGCTTCAGTTTCATCAGGAGCCGTATCCCCCGGCTCAGCCTCATCCTCCGAGTCATCTAAAGGAGAGATAAACTCCAGATTCCCCTCACCATCCCGCTCAAAGAACGGTAACCCTTCGAGAAGTTCCGGGCGATTGGTGTAGACATAATAGCCACCCCCGAGAACCAACAACACTAAGACGGCCAAAACCGCCGCGATGGTCACTCCCGGTTTCTTTTTCTCAGCCGCCGCTGCGTCCTCATCCGCCTCCTCGTCGTTGTCCTCCTCATCTCCCGCTTCGTCGTAGTTGTCCTGATAGAGGTCATCATCATACTGATCCCCGATTTCTTCCTCAAATCGCTGATCTAAGCCCTCATCGACAAAGGAGTCTGCCCCCATCGGAGGATCTGGGAAATCGGTATTGGAAATAGCAGAGGGATCGTCATAGTCATCCATCCCCAAATCGTATCGGAGGATCTGGGAAATCGGTATTGGAAATAGCAGAGGGATCGTCATAGTCATCCATCCCCAAATCGGGATCATCGCCGTCCTCATCAAAGGGGTTGGCGTTGGCTAAAACAATCTCCTCCTGCCAAACTGGGGTTTTGATCATCGCCGTCCTCATCAAAGGGGTTGGCGTTGGCTAAAACAATCTCCTCCTGCCAAACTGGGGTTTCTTGGCCCACCTGACGGCCATAGACTTTGACCCGCTCAACCCCTTCTACTTGTAGTTTTCCCATACCGTCGCGGACAAACTCAACGGTTTTACTTTGATGAGGGACGACATCACCTTCGAGAAGGACTTGTAAACAGCGATTCTTGAGGGAGGCTTTGACGGAAATCCCTTTCGCTTGGGTGGAGCGATTCATTAGGGCGGCGATCGCCTTGGGATCGCCCTGTTTCGCTTGTTTGAGTAACTTACCAGGGGTTGCGCTCATAAGAGATTGCGAATCAAACGCGGAGTGGACAGCACAGAGGACGGTCAGAGGCAGAACAGCTCGGAAGGGACGGGGACAGGAACCGACCCCCTTAGGCCAATGCCATGTTGATTTAATCATATCCTCTCCGTCCTTGCATCGACGACGAGAACTCAGTTAACAGCTATTTTTCCAAGGTCGACTCGTCAACTATGATGATAGGAATTAGATTTCAGGAGCGATCGCCCTCCTGACTAGTTTCTGTTATCGCCCCGGGCTGTTTTGCTGTTCACTACTCATCTCCCACGATAAATCCTATGGTTACTGGCTACGTTTCTCTCGTCCTCCATGCCCATCTTCCCTTCGTCAGACACCCTGAGAGTGACTACGTCCTAGAGGAAGAATGGCTCTATGAAGCCATCACCGAAACCTATATCCCCCTACTGCGGGTCTTTGAGGGACTCAAGCAAGATGGCATCGATTTTAAGATGACCATGAGCATGACCCCTCCCCTGGTGTCCATGCTACGAGATCCCCTCTTGCAAGAGCGTTATGATGCTCACCTGGCCCTCCTCCAAGACTTGGTGGAGAAGGAAATCGTCCATAACGAGCATAATGGACATCTGCGCTATCTAGCGGAACATTACGCCACGGAGTTTGCTGAAACTCGCAAAACCTGGGAAAAATACCAGGGCGACCTGGTGCTGGCCTTCAAGCAATTCCTCGACAGCAACAACCTAGAAATCATCACCTGTGGCGCTACTCATGGCTATTTGCCCTTGATGAAGATGTATCCCCAGGCCGTCTGGGCCCAGGTGAAGGTGGCCGCTGAGCATTATGAGGAAAACTTCGGCCGTCCTCCCAGTGGCATTTGGCTGCCCGAATGTGCCTATTTTGAAGGCCTCGAGCGCATGATCGCCGATGCGGGCCTGCGCTATTTCCTCACCGATGGTCATGGGATTCTCTACGCCCGCCCTCGACCCCGTTTTGGTACCTATGCCCCCATCTTCACTGAAAGCGGGGTGGCGGTGTTTGGCCGGGATCATGAATCCTCACAACAAGTCTGGTCCTCTGAGGTGGGATATCCCGGTGCGCCAGAATATCGGGAGTTCTATAAGGACTTGGGCTGGGAGGCTGAGTATGACTACATCAAGCCTTACATCATGCCCAACGGCCAACGGAAAAACACGGGCATCAAGTACCACAAAATCACGGGACGGGGGCTAGATTTAAGTCAGAAAGCCCTCTATGACCCCTATTGGGCCCGGGAGAAGGCGGCGGAACATGCCTCGAACTTCATGTTCAACCGGGAACGTCAAGTTTCCCATCTCCATGGCATTATGGGCCGTCCGCCGATGGTGGTGTCTCCCTACGATGCGGAGTTATTTGGTCACTGGTGGTATGAAGGCCCCTGGTTTATCGACTATCTCTTCCGCAAGTCCTGGTATGACCAGAATACTTATGACATGACCCATCTGGCAGATTACTTACGGATGGAACCCAACCAGCAAGTTTGTAAACCTTCCCAGTCGAGTTGGGGCTTCCGGGGCTTCCATGAATACTGGCTCAATGATACTAATGCCTGGGTCTATCCCCATCTGCACAAGGCTACGGAACGGATGATTGAACTGAGTAAGCGTGAACCGGCGGATGAGTTGGAATGGCGCGCCCTCAACCAAGCGGCCCGAGAACTGCTGTTGGCACAATCGTCAGACTGGGCCTTCATTATGCGTACAGGAACCATGGTTCCCTATGCGGTTCGCCGGACTCGCTCCCATTTGATGCGCTTCCACAAAATCTATGATGATGTCCAAGTCGGCAAGATTGACTCAGGCTGGATCGAGAAGGTCGAAGCCATTGATAATATCTTCCCGAGCATCAATTATCGGGTCTATCGGCCGTTGTAGGGAATAGGGAGGAAGAAGGCAAGAGGCAAGAGGCAAGAGGCATGCATAAGGGAACACCGGAATAGGGGTGAACCCCATCCCTATCTCTATATCTATCTCTCTCCCTCTCTTCTGCCTCTGTGTCCTCTGTGACTCTGTGGTTCCCCCTCTTGCCTTCTCTTCCCCCTTTTTTTGCTTCAAAATGTAAAGTTTTGTTAATAGGGTTGCGGGGTCAGACCCCCCACCGCTATAGTGTGTTTAGTAGATGCACCCTGATGGCAACGCCCAGATTTCGGTCTTGGGCGTTTTTTTTTGGCAATTTTGGAGCTAACGGGAGTTGAATCGCTCTTCAGATGAGGGTTTTGGAGATTTTTTCAGGAGGAGGTAGGTGGGGGTTTTGCCTTTGCCCTTAATCTCGATTTCGCCGCGATAGTCCAGGTGATAGTTCTGTTTGAGGGCCTGATAGGTTTCCTGGGTGACCTGGATGCTATCGGGTAAGCCGTGGGATTCCATGCGACTGGCCAGGTTGACGGTGTCTCCCCAGAGGTCATAGATAAACTTTTTCAGACCGATGACCCCAGCCACCACGGGACCGATCGCAATCCCCACGCGCATCGAAAAGGCGGGATAATCCTCCTGTTGGTGCTGCTGATTGAACTGAACTAAGGCGTCTCGCATATCTAAGGCCATATCGGCGATCGCCTCGGCGTAGTCGTCTCGGGCCTCGGGTAAACCAGAGACCACCATATAGGCGTCGCCGATGGTTTTGATTTTTTCGAGTCCATGGAAATCGGCGAGGCGATCGAACTCGGAAAAAATCTCATTCAGCAGTTGCACCAGTTCCGGGGGAGAGACTTTACTCGATAGCGCCGTAAAGCCGACGATATCGGCAAATAAGACCCCCGCATGACTGAAACTATCGGCGATCGCCACATATTCCGTCTGTTCTTTCAGTCGTTGAGCAATGGTATGGGGCAGGATATTCAGCAGAAGCTTTTCTGAACGCTCCTGTTCCTGGGCAATACGGTGATAGGCCTCTTCTAACTGCTTGCGGGCCGTAAAGTCCGATCGCCGCAGTCGTTCGTAAAGATAAACAGATAAATTGCAGATCACACAAATCCAACCCAAATAAATCCATAGGCCTAAAGACCCCAGGTTTACCAAGGGAATCTGGGAGGGAATCTGAAACACCTGGTTCAAGACCAGATAGCTTCCCAAGGCGATCAGTTGCGCGAGACTATGCAAACGCCAACGTACGGGAATTAAGGTGGCCTGTCCCAGAAAAATAGCGGGCCAGACGAGAAGGGACGGTTCCAACAGACCCGCAAGGGCCCGCTGAACCAAGGGAATCAGGCTAATGGTTCCCGAAAAGAGTAAGAAGACTCCCCCACTATGACGTTGTCCCCAGGGCGATCGCACCAGCAAGCCACAGACCACCATGGCCATCAAGGTACTCAGTTGCGTTGTCAACCACATAGGGTCAAACGCCTCGGGGTCGAAGTATAAATTCCACAGTTCCAGGATCAGAAACGAGACATAGACCAACCCCACCAACCAGACCCCCAAACTGAGACGATGACGGACAAAGCGATTACGCCAAGTCTCGTACTCAGGAATTTTGGGTGAACGGTAGCTAGCACAGGTTTTTAAAAATGTCAATATACCCTGGAGATCCCGTCGCCATCTCAATTGATTCATAGATTTGCCAGGCAGATACCCTGATGTGGCTCAGGCTAATCCAAAACAACATACCCTTTTAGGGTAGTCGCGATCGCCGACCTCAGGGTCAGACCCCTCAAAGAATGCCCATGGCCTTGAGTTCTAATCGGGGCGACAGGATAACCCCTCCCCCGCCTGCAAGGGAACCCCATGATTGAGATAGTCGCCAATCCAAGCACAGCCTCGCTCAAATAACGCCTCAAAATTGCCCAAACTCGGCAACAGCCACAGGCGCACCGTGCCATCCTTGCTCGCCGACGCCACCACCTCCTGCCGAGGTGAGAACAACACACTCAACACACTATCCCCATGGCCCTTAAACACCTCAGTATTGACAAACTCCTCCTGGCCCTCATCGAACTGCCAAAGCCGCACCGTGCGATCGTCACTGCCCGAAACCAGTTGCAGGGGCATTCCCTCAGGACTAAAACTGACCCAATTCACCCGAGCCGTATGACCTTGCAACACCTGATTCAACTCCCCATCCAAAGTCCAGAGGCGAATCCGATTATCTGAACTGGCCGAAGCAATCCAATCCCCCTCAGGGCTAAAACTGACCCAATTCACAGACCCCGTTGACCCCGAGCCACTTTCTAACGTCGCCTGAAGCGCTCCCTCACGACTCCACAGCCGCAGAGTGCGATCGCGACTGGCGGAGATCAACCGAGTCCCATCAGGATGCCAAGCCACACTATTGATAGCCTCATCATGAGCCTGAATCGTCCGTTGTCGAACCCCATCGGCGACTCGCCAAAGGACTAAAGTTCCATCATCCCCAGCCGTAACTAAACTGCGACCATCGGGACTAAAACTAGCCGTGCGCACCCCCTGGCCCGGCGACCATACCCGCACTGCTTCCGGTTCCCCGAGTCGCCATAATCGCACCGTATCATCAGTCCCTGTCGAGACCAAAAACTGACCATCGGGACTAAAACTCACATTCAGAACCATATCCTCATGGCCCAGCAAACGCTCAGACCGCTGGCCATCCAACGTCCAGAGTTGTATCGCTCCCCCCTCATGAGCCGAGGCTAACAAATCTCCCCCAGGGGAGACGTCCACCGCCCAAACTTCCCCCTGTTGCGCCTCTAAAACCGTCTCCACCTCTCGCCGAATCTGCCAGAGGCGCACCGTGGTATCGGAACTAGCACTGGCTAAGCGTCCCCCATCGGGACTAAAACTGGCCCCCCAGACAGCATCCTGATGACCCCGTAACTCCCGCAGTAACTCCCCGTTGGCAGTCCAAATATAAATGACTCCCTCAGCGGTGGTCGTAGCCATAAACTGGCCATCGGGACTAAAGACCAGATTGAGAATGCGACTCTCACTCACCGCTGTTAGGGGTTGAATCTGTTGATAGTTGGGGCCGCGCCGTAACCAGACATTGCCATTCGCATCACTGGTGGCTAAGGTTGCGCCATCGGGACTAAAGTCTAGACTGGTAATACCACCTTCCTGAGGAGGGAGCGTCTGAAGTAGGGTTCCCATCTCACGATTCCAGAGTTTAACAGTCCCATCCCGACTCGCCGTGGCAAAGCGATCGCCGTCGGGGTGGAAACTCAAGCCCAAAACCCAACTGTCATGAGCGGCGATAGTTTGGTCTGGGCCCTCCTCCCCAGTCCAGAGGCTCACCTGGCCCTCCGCATCGGCGATCGCCCAAGTTTCACCATCCGGGGCAATGGCTACCGTCGTCACCGTCGCTTCCCCATTTTGTAAAACCTGTAATAACTCACCATCACGACTCCAGAGTTTGGCGCTGCGATCGTCACTTCCGGTTAAAATCCGTTGTGTGTCGGCACTAATACTTAAACTGGTGACGGCCTTATCATGAGCGGCAATCCGCTGAAGTAGGTTTCCATCACTGGCCCAGAGGTCGAGGGTATTTTCTAACCCCACCGTAGCCAAAAAACTGCCATCAGGACTAAAACTCAGATCCAAAATGCCCTTGCTGGGACTATCGATGCGATTTTGCTCAAAGGTCACTTCTAGGGACTGTTGCAGTTGCGGGACGATTTCCCGCAGCAGTTCCGGTTCCGAGGGGTTCAGTTCCTTGAATCGCTCCCCAGCTCTGAGACTCTCTAATAGGGCGGAAAAGGAATCCGGGGGGGTCAGGGGTAAATAGGCTCGTGCAGCGGCATTACGGGCTTTAATTTCGGCGATCGCCGCCGTTTTTTGGGCGCGGATAGCCAGGTTAGCCACCACCGCCAGCACCCCAGCCCCCAATAAGGAGAGTACGGCCCCGAGAATCCAAAGTCGTTTCATCCGAGCATCGGTTTGTCGTTGCCGTTCCTGGGCCTCGGTCAGTTGTTGTAGAATCGCCTTCTCCTCATGAAGCCGTAGGTTCGTCTCCTGTAAATCCACCTTAGCTTGCACATCAGCCCGCTCCCGCGAGAGGCGAATAAAGGACACCAGGTAATCATGGACCAGTTGAAAACGGGGTTCAGGGGCTTCTGGAAGTAGGGACACTAACCCGGATTTAACGCAGATGTCTAACATCAAATCCAGGGACTGGGGGGTTTGGCCGGAGTTTTGGGCCAGTTCGGAATAGGCCTTAATGGGGCGATGTCCCTCTTTATTGGTCAGACGATAGAGCAGATGACGGGCCGCCGCTTCGTTCTCGGGCCCGCAATCTTGGATGACATCTTCTAGGAAGTCTTCCACCAATTGCTGTTTGGGGTTTTTCCCCAGTTGTCGGTATTGGTCGAGATGGGTGATGTGGTGGTGTTGTAGCTGAGCGCCAATGAGTTGCAGTTCAATGGGGCGCACATCGCCGGATTCTTGGGCTAAATCTTCGACGATCGCATCAATGAGCGCGGGTTCGAGGTCAAGGTGGGGGCGGGTTTCACTGAGGTGGCGAATTAGGTGACGGGTGTCGTCAGGGGAGAAACTGCGTAGGTAGTAGAGGCGATGCTGATCGAGGAGATTATGGTCGACATCGCTGAGGTTGAGGTGGCGATCGCACTCCAGCAGACAGTGCATATAGTCTTCTCGGAGGGATAGCAGCACTTTGACATAGGAAATATCAAAGCAGGCCCGCAGGAAGTCGTAGAAGGGTAGCCGTTGCTCAATTTTGGTGTTGGCAAAGAAAAATTCCTCAAATTGGTCGAAAATCAGCACGATAAACTGATTGCGCTGACTGGCCCGTTCGAGGGCCGCCAAGAGATGTTGCTGGGATTGGGTCTGGGGATTGGCGGCATCGATATCGAGGGATTGGGCCAGGTGTTGTCCGAGGCGATCGCTCCAATCATCGTAAACCCGTAGGACAATCGGCAAGGCGGTGCGCACACCAATACTGGCCCGTTGCAGGGCCGGAACCAATCCCGCGTCAATGAGGGAGGTTTTGCCGACGCCAGAGGGACCGTAGAGGGTAATGAGTTTAAATTCAGGACGGGCCAACCGTTCCCGAATGGTCTCAATATCCTGTCGGCGGGGTGAGGCCAGGATTTCCGGGGCGACGTGACCGGGTTTGGCGGCGGCGGCGGAGGTGAGAGTATATGGGAAATGTTCCCGTTGTGGCTTGAGTTGACCGGCACCGATAAAGGCCCGGAAGCCATATTGTTGTTCAATCGAGCGTTGCCGCTGTTTGATTTCAAAGGCGGCGAGATGCTGTTGATGCAGGGTATAGCCACTGCGCAGGCGATCGAGTAGTCGCAGATAGCAATGGGGGTCAATTTGGTGGGCGGAGTCTTGCAAAGCTCGGGGGAGGTCTGCCAGGGCCATTTGTAGGTTTTCCTGGGCGCTGTGGGCGCGTTGGAGATGCTGCTGGGCGCTCACAAGCAGCAGGCGAATTTCCTGGGTGATTAGGTGTTGGAAGGGTGGGGGGAAGGGACGTTGAATATCCAGTTGGGCCAGTTGTTGTAGGGCGCGATCGGCCCAAGTTTGGGCCCGATACCAACGTTCTTCTAAACAGGCAATTTTAGCCAGAAAGCCATAGTCGAGGGCCAGGTGGAGGGGGTCGCCATAGGTTTTATGGAGGCTGATGGCCCGGTGGGCCAGTTGGCTGAGATTGTCCCAATCTCCTAGCCGGTGCAGGGTTTCCCCTAAAAGGGGCAGAACTTTGGCGACGGCTTCGGCTTGATGGTTCTCCTCGAAGAGATCAGCGCAGCGTTGCAGATGTTGACGCGCGGTGTCTAGGGCGGTTTCGGCGTCGGGATGGCTGTGGTGATCGAGGCGGCGGCTGTCATGATCGCGCAGGGCCACCAGACCCAGATGGAGATGGAGAAGGGCTTGTTTTTGTAGGGTTCTGGGGTCTTGGGGCTGGGTTTGCCAATAGTGGAGGGCGTTGAGGAAGTGGCGGCGGGCGGTGTCGAGGGGAATGCGGGGCCGTTCGTAGGCGTTGCGCCCTACGAGGACTTGGACTTGGGCGGCGAGTTCGGGGGTGAGGCGTTGATGTTGCTGTTGTAGGGCTTCTAGGGCGCTGCGTAGTTCTTCGCGATCGCGGTCTTGGGTGAGGGTGGCGTTGGGATGCCATTGGATGCTCTCTCCTTGGAGGAGTCGCTGTTCGAGGCGATCGCTCTGCTGACGCAGTTCTTGACGCAGTTGTGCGGGGGAGAGGCGGAAGTGATAGGTGGTTCCCCAACTTTCAAAGTCGGGAACGAGCCGGATTAGTTGTTTGAGGAGGCGATCGTTCACCCACAGCAGCAAGGGACAGGGAAAGTATTTACGAAATTCCTCGCGGACGGGATTGGCTGAGTGCAGAAGGCGATCGGGGTCGTTGACGGCTTCTAGTCCACTGAGGGACAGTACATCAGGATGATGGGGGGTGCGATAGGGATAGAGGGCGTGAAAGAGGCTACAGGCATTGGGCTGGATTTGAATGTCCTGAATTTTCAGGGATGTGCTCTGTTGGAGATGCTGAAGCAGTTGAGAGCGCAGGGTTTGGTAGTTACAACGGACAAACATGAGTTTGAACTGCCCCTCGGCGGCTTCAAGACAAAACCGAAGTTCAGCGAGTTGATTGTCTTGAACTTCGGGGGCAGGAGTGTCAGTTGGAGAAACAAAACCCATCATTTTTGTTGATTTTTAAGGGTGAATCGTGAAGGGGCTAAGCCTGGTTTTGGAAGGAGCACAATGGAGATAGTTATGTTATTGCTTTTATTTGAAGGTTGAAGTTTTTAAAAGTGGATTAACGTCAAACCATGACCCTTTATTGTCGCGATATTCAAAGATTAAAAGGCTGCGAATTAAGGGTTGATAGTCAGCGTCACCACTAATTTTTTTGTGTTTGACGACAAACTTTAAGAGTTCTTTCTCGTCACGGGTAATACTGCGTAGAAGTTGGTCGCGGCGTTCGCGGAGGGTGGAGTGAAGGGACGTTTGGGAGAGGGGAAATTGTCGTTCTTTTTCGATTTGACGGTGAAATAAGCGTAGCAAATTTCGGGGATGTCCGCCACTGGCGTAACAGAGGCGATTGAGGGTTTGAGAGTCGTCAAAGAGGCGATCGCACCATTGCTGGCGTTCTTGGGGGGTGGCATCGGGAAAGGCCCGGGCTAGGATAAGCTGCCGTAATCGGCTTAATCCGGGCTTCGAGGGGCTGCCCTGGCGGTGTTTAATGGAGACCATTGGGAGCACCTTAGGATCGACTCCAAGGCTGAGATTGAGGCGGCTGAGGTCGCGGGAAAAGAGGAGACTGGAGGGGATGGTATACACCACATGACAGTTGAGTTTACAGAGGCGATCGCCGCGATCGACAAATAGATATTCAGGTTGGGGTCGTCCCCAGGGTTTTTGACTGCTTTCGAGGCGATCGAGATTATCGACTAAAATCACCAGACCGATTTTGCCTTGTTGCCGTAAGTGCTCGACCACGGGATTGATGAGTTCCTGATTGAAGGCATCGAGGAAGGTCTGAATCCGAGGTTCGAGATATTGTCGCAGTTGCGATCGCAAATCCGGTCGTCCGTGGGTTCGCTGACTCAGTTGTTGGAGTTGTCCCCGGAAGCGATCGCCATCTCTGGGGTCTTCGAGGGGCGGAATTTCGGTGGATACGAGACTATTGGCTGTTTTGACCAGGGAAAAAAGTTGTCCCCCGGGCGGAATCACGATGTTTTTACCAAAACGATCGTAAACTTGCCGGGCGATCGCCAACAGCACATCCCCCACATCTAAATCGGCCATATCTAAGTCTTGGGAAGACTCAAAATAAACCACGGCAAAGTTATGGTGTTGCAAGATAGCCTGAAGCCGTCGCAGTTCCGTGGATTTGCCGCAGCCGATATGACCAGCTAATAACTGACAGGTGGGTTCTTGAGGACAAAAGACACGGATCGTTGCATCGAGTTCCCCGAGGAGATCGCCCCCTCGGGTTTTGGATAAATCAACATAGTAACGACGGTCTTGGCGACGGGTAACATCGAGGGTTTGACTGGGATTACAGGCTCGATACACGGTCGCCACATCTAAGGATGCAATCATAATGGCGGCTTGGGTAGAGGGTTGTGGAGATACACCCAATTCCGACCAAGTTTGAGGTTGGTCCTAGTCACAAATGCCGAGCCAGACACATTTATCAGACTCTTCTCCTCGTCCGGCGACGAGGGTTGATTCTAGAGGCTGGTGAGAGTCTGGCAGTTGCTGGAGTTGGCTAAAGAGGGGCGTTAGGACGGTAAATGTGGCAATGGTTAGATAGATCAGAGTCCAAGGTTGACGCTCACCTAGGGATTTTGCAGGAGATGGGATGACTTGAAGGCTGGTTCTCATTGGGGAATACTCCATGAAGTTCAACAAGGGACATTGGTTTAGACTCACCCGTCGATGGGGCAAGTTGTCCTATACTTCTCTTTTCAAGGAGTCTTGGCCCTATTCTGGCAAGTTTTGCATGGCTGGGCTGGGTGACTATGACAGTTTGGGAATAGGGAAAGAAGGCAGTAGGGGGGGAGAAGGCAGTAGGCAGTAGGCATAACCCACCCCGCCCTCCGGGCACCCCTCCCAAGAGGGGATAGACGTTAAGGCAGTAGGCAGTAGGCATAACCCACCCCGCCCTCCGGGCACCCCTCCCAAGAGGGGATAGACGTAGCCCTTGTGGTCGGTGAGCGATAGCCGAACTGTGGTCGGTGAGCGATAGCCGAACTGTGGTCAGCGAGCGATAGCCGAGCTGTGGTCGCCCTCTTCGGGCAAGAGGTAAGAGATAAGAGGCGTTTGTTATCATGGGGGTTGATCTCTTAATTAACATGGGTTATGTCGCCCGAGAGTACGTCAGAAGCGTTGATGCCAGATAAAGACCTTCAGCCCTGGCAGCCGACTCCCCCACCAAGCAATTTAGTATTTGATGACGGAGAACCCTTGGAAAGCCATCGTCACCGCCTGGCTATGAATCTGCTGATTGACTCAGTGGAAGTGACCCTCAGCCATCGTCAGCACCCCCGGCTGAAGCACGGGGGCTTCGTGCCTCCTCTTCAGGTAGCTGACCAGCTATCGCCCTAACAGGCTACGTTTGCTGAAGCACGGGGGCTTCGTGCCTCCTCTTCAGGTAGCTGACCAGCTATCGCCCTAACAGGCTACGTTCAGAGCAAGAGTTAACGTTCCTACCCTGGAATGCGTGCTAGTTCCAGGCACTAGAACCGAATCGTTAAACAGTCCTAAGGGGTTAAGACAGTGCGATTGGGAAAGTACCGACTCTGAACATTAGCGTTCGCGCAGCGTGCGCGTTAGCGCATAGCCAACGTTACGAGCAATCAGAAGAGACGCAACAATGTCTAACCATGTTTTCGTTTTAGATACCAACCGCAAGCCCCTGACCCCCTGCCAGCCAGGGGTCGCACGGTCACTACTCAAAGCCGGAAAAGCATCGGTATTTCGACGCTACCCATTCACCATTATTCTAAATAAGGAGGTTGATGCGAATCCTGAACCGGTCGAATTCAAATTAGACCCAGGCTCTAACGTCACTGGAATTGCCCTGAAGCAAGGGAATCGAATCATCTTTGCTGCCGAGTTGCAGCACCGAGGACAGCAGATTAAGGAAGCACTGCTGTCTCGTCGTCAACTCCGACGTTCTCGACGAAACCGCAAGACCCGATATCGACCAGCTCGGTTCTTGAATCGGACTCGTCCCGAAGGTTGGTTAGCTCCCAGCTTGCAGCATCGAGTAGATACTCTAATGACCTGGGTTCACCGATTTCGTGGACTTGCCCCAGTTGGCCAGATTACTCAAGAGCTAGTACGGTTCGACCTGCAATTGATGGAAAACCCTGAGATCTCAGGTGTTGAGTATCAGCAGGGAGAATTACAAGGCTATGAAGTTAGGGAATACCTGTTGGAGAAGTGGGGCAGAACCTGTGCTTACTGTGGGGTGAAACATGTACCACTTGAAGTTGAGCATATCCAGCCTCGGTCTAAGGGTGGCTCTGACCGGGTTTCTAACCTGACTCTGGCTTGCTGCTCATGCAATCAAGCCAAAGGCCATGGGGACATTCGGGATTTTTTATCGGGCCAGCCTGATGTCCTGAGTCGTCTTCTGGGGCAGGCCAAATCACCCCTTAAAGATGCGGCTGCCGTTAACTCGACCCGATGGGCCTTGTTCAAGGCTCTCAAAGCAACAGGACTCCCAGTTACCACAGGAACTGGCGGGCAAACGAAGTTCAATCGACTTCGGCTTAACCTACCCAAGGCTCATTGGCTTGATGCTGCCTGTGTTGGAGACGTCGAATCACTCGACATTCTGACGTCAAAACCGTTGCTGATTGTAGCGAAGGGGCATGGAACTCGTCGGATGTGCGGGACGAATAAGTATGGATTCCCTACTCGTCACCGCTCCAGGAGACAAATTCACAACGGTTTTCAGACTGGCGACATCGTGACGGCTACGGTCACGGCAGGGAAGAAAATTGGCTCCTATGTAGGACGGGTTCTCTGCCGTGCGTCTGGCAGTTTTGATATTACCACCGCCTCGGGACGGGTGGCAGGTATCAACCACAAATACTGCAAACCTATTCACCGAAAGGATGGTTACGCCTATGCTTGAAAGATTGACGGGGACTAAAGTCCCCCTGTCCCGTTTCCTCCCCGGTCTCAAGACACGGGGCTTCCACGCTCCCAAGAGGTTTACGTGAGGATTACTTTGTCGGCGGTAATATGTTCGTCTATTACAGTCGGGACCAAGCCATGAATCGAGATTTTCGTGGCCCCGATTGTTTTGTGGTGTTAGATGTTCCGGGCGATCGCGAGCGTCAGGGCTGGATTGTGTGGGAAGAGGAGGGACGCTATCCAGACATCATTATCGAGTTGATGTCCCCGAGTACGGCCCAGGTCGACTTCACTCAGAAGAAGGATCTCTATGAGCGGACGTTCCGTACCCCGAAATACTTTGTCTATGATCCGTTTAAACCTGAGTCTCTGAGGGGGTGGCGACTCGACCCAAAGCCGAACAGCAATGAGCCGAAGCCGAACAGCAACGCGCTGAACGACTGGCGGCGAAACTTCGAGAACTGGGGGTGAATCCTGAGGAACTCTAGTCTAAGCCCAACTCTCGTTTGAGCAGTTCGATGGATTTACTACTGATGTAGTTCTCGAAGCAGGTGACTTGAGGGGGACGAATCAGGTCTTCTCGGGCGGCTTGGATGGCAGTTTTGACCGCATCGAGACTGGCGCGATCGCAGATAATCGTCCGGGCACTACGAACCATGGCGTTGAGTTTATAGGTATTCCCTAACTCGGTGGTAATCACCAGTAACTCGTCACCGCGCAGACTATGGACAATCACTTCAGCGGCTCGTAATAACCCGGAACTGATGCTCACGAGTCCCAAACAGCTATCTTTAGCCAAGTCTTTCACCAGTTCGGTTTCCTTGGCGTAATCATAAATATCGATGGGAATCACCCGCACGGCTTTGGGAGCGGCGACGGATTCGGCTTCACCAATGAAATAGCGACTGGTGACGACGGTTCCTGAGTGAGCCTTGTCGAGAACTTCCGACAACTCCTCCATGGGAACCAGTTGGACGGGGATTTTTAGGGCTTGTTCGAGTTCTTGGGACATCAACTCTCCCACACCAATATCCTGGAGGGGGGCCGTCACCAAAACCCGGGCGCTACAGCGTAAACGCCAGTCAATCTCCCCGAGAAATAACTCTCGCGCTTCGTTGAGGGAACAGCCTTTGTTGAGGAGTTCGTCTAGGCTGCGTTTGATGACATCGTGGGCCTCGGGATATTGGGCCCAGATGGGAGAACTCAGGTGTGTTCCCCCGCCTTCGTGGCCCTGAGCGCGAACGTAAATCCCAGAACCGGCTTGAGCCTCCACTAGGCCAATGTCTTCGAGTTGGCGGTAGACCTTACTGATGGTGTTGCGGTGTAAGCCGGTCTGCATCGCCAGTTGCCGGGTACTGGGTAACCGATGTCCGGGGGGAAACTGACGGGAGGCGATGGCAAAGCGAATTTGATTAAAGAGTTGGTTGGAGGCGGGAATGTCGCTGTCCGATTGAATATGAAATTTCATAGGTTTTTGTAGAACCCTAACGCAAAAAATCAGCAGAGGTTAGTGGGTGTTTCTCATGCTATCCCATCTTACTGTACCGCTAATCCAAACCCCTCCTCTACTTTAGCCTCCAGAGGAGAGTGTCTCATCAACTGCTGTGGATTGAGATCTCAGGGTTGTCTGAGTGCTGGCTGCTGCTCCCTCTTAGCTGGATTGATCTGAAGTTGCTTCTGAGGCTGACTTTATTTCAAGATCCCGGGTCAGTTCCTGCACCAGTTGGCGAACTTGGAAGGTTTGGATCAGGTGACGATAGTGCTGACAAAAGTCGATCAGGCGTGCATCTTCTACTTCTATGCTATCTAGGGAATGACCCAAGCGATTTAAACTACCCCGCTTGGCGAGATGTAACAGTTCGACTAAATGGGACTGTGAGGGAAGTTGATTGGGGTCTGCTGAACGGTTGGCGACTGTGAGCTGTTCCTTTGTTTCAGCGGTCACGTGCCCTCCAGCGTTGCCAATGGGTTCACAAAGGTCAATATCTAGATTTAAATCGAAACAAAAGCAACTGCCCGATCCCAGTTGTGATTCTACTTTAAGCTTGGTTCCCATCTGATGGAGGATTTCTTGAACAATGACCAATCCTAAGCCGGTTCCTTCTGTATTGTGCTCTGGGGTGCTCACCTGTTCAAAGGGGTGGAAAATACGATCAATATCTGAACGGGCAATACCAATGCCTGTGTCCCGGATTTCAAATTGAACGTGGACTGAGTTGACCTCTGAGGAGGAATTTTTCGTTAAGGAGGAAAGAGTCTCAATCCGAAACTCAACATCTCCGCCGGGTTCTGTGAATTTAATTGCATTGCCTAATAAATTGATGAGGACTTGCTTTAGCCGTTTATCATCGACGACAATATAAGATGGAAGCTCAGGAGAACGAAAAATATTTAGGTTGAGAGATTTTTCTTCTGCCTTAACTTGGCATATTTCAATGACGGTTTCTAATAGTTTTGCAAAATTGGTTATTTTGGGATTTATACTGAGTTCACCGGCTTCGATTTTGGCGAAATCTAGAATGTCGTTAATTAGATTGAGGAGATGATTACCACAGTTGTAGAGAGAGTTCAGTTGTCTAACTTCTAAGGCGGTTAAATGTTGAGAGTGCATTAAAATCTGGGCATAGCCGAGAACCCCATTTAGGGGAGTTCTCAGTTCATGGCTCATATTGGCAATAAATTTACTTTTGGCGGCATTGGCGGCATCGGCGACTTGTTTGGCTTCTTGGAGTTGGGCCGTCCGCTCTGCTACTTTATCTTCGAGAACATCAAAGGAGGTTTGCAGTTGTTGGGCCATTTGTCTAAAGGAGTCTGAGAGTTGACTGATTTCTCGGATTCCTCCCTTTGGAATAGGGCGATCGCGTTTTCCATGGGCAATATCTTGACTGATTTCACTGAGTTCGAAAAGGGATTGAGTCAGCCAACGGGCCGTCAGCCAACCTAGTCCAGCAGCAATAACGAGGGCGATCGCACATAAAATAAGAGTTAAACGCTGGTTAGCTTCAATTTCTCCCATAAACTTCGATTCGGGAACAATGACTACACTACGCCAGCGAACACCATAGTTATCACGAATTAGGCGAACTTGTAAGAAGTAATTTTCAGTTTCAGTTTGAAGATAGAGGTTTTTTCGCTCTGTAATCTGGCTCCAATGACCAAATTTAGATTCCAAGTATTGGGCAGATTTTGCAATAATACTTTGGTTGCTATTGCGAGCATAGGGACGTAGGAACTGTCCTGGATAGTCTGGATCTACAGTGATTGAATTGAGGGGATCTGTTCCGTCAGAAATGCCAATGAGTTGACCGGTTGAGTCCACAATATAGGCTTGTCCATCATAGTCAATATCAAGTTGTTTAAGGACATTACTAATATATTGTAGTTGTAGGGTAACGGTTGTGACTCCTAACAAGGTATGATTTTCATCGTAAACGGGTTGAGATGCCGTAATCGCCAGTGAGTTATTGGCGGCCTGACTTATGGGAATATAGAGAGGACTCCAGTTACTATGACCTAAGCCGATGGTTCGTTGATACCAAGGGCGATCGCGAGCATCGAAATCCTGTTTCATAAGACGCCCAGTGGTCATCTGTCCTAAAATATCCACTGAGAAACTCCTGAAGTTTCCCCCGGTTGCTTCGTCAGCATATTCAATATAATAATGGGTTTCATTGTCAATTTTTCGTGACGCAACCCCAATAAAATGACCCTGATTGGATTCTCCAAAACCAATACTATTAATTGAGGGAAACGTTTGGAGTTGGTCCCAAAAGAGGGGTTGCAGGTTCCGAACATTACTAACATCAATGCGATCGCGCGCAACTGCTTTAGCGGTGATTTGATTGACCGTCAAGGGAATTTCAAGAAACTTAGCAATTTCCGTTTCAATGCGATCGCTCTTTTCCTGGGCCAGTTGGCTCACAAGATTATGAACTGCCTGACGGCCCTTGCGCAGCGAAAACCAGCCCGTTAAGCCGACAATCAAGATGATTTCCAGGAGAAAGGGAACCACCAAAATAAGGCGCAACGGAACCTGAGTACTCAGTCGTTGTATTGGTTGTGTGATGGCTGTGAAACGACCATGAAACATATCCAACGAACCCAACTTAGAGAAAAGAGGGGATTAGGTTTGATAACCTCAGGGCCCCTTCCTTCATGGTAGTCTCTAGTTTAGGTGGAAGTCGGGGCTGACTCAGGGCCATATACCTGGTCGTAGTAGTTGCGGTAATCTTCTGAGAGCAAGGGTTTCCACCAGTCTTCATGACTGAGATACCAGCTCACAGTCCGTCGTAACCCTTCTTCGACTGTGACCGACGGTTGCCATTCTAGTTCTGTCTTGATTTTACTGGCGTTGATAGCATAGCGCCGGTCATGTCCGGGGCGATCGCGGACAAATGTTATCAACTCTTGACTTGGACGAACTGGCAGTTGAGGGGCCATTTCATCCATTAATGTACAGAGGAGATGGACGAGATCTAAGTTTTTGACTTCATTGTTGCCGCCAACGTTATAGGTTTGTCCAGGACGTCCGTTAAAAATCACTGTATCCAGGGCGCTACAGTGGTCTTCTACATAGAGCCAATCCCGCACATTTTGCCCATCTCCATAGATGGGGAGGGGTTTCCCGAGGAGGATGTTGATACACATCAGGGGAATCAGTTTTTCGGGGAAGTGATAGGGGCCGTAGTTATTGGAACAGTTGGTGATTAGGGTTGGTAGGCCATAGGTATGGAAGTAGGAACGTACGAGATGATCACTTCCGGCTTTGGAGGCGGAATAGGGACTATTGGGTGCGTAGGCGGTGGTTTCGGAGAAAGGAGGATCGTCTGGGCCGAGACTTCCGTAGACTTCATCGGTGGAGACATGGAGAAATCGTCCCCGTTGATGTTGGCTGTAATGCTGACGGAAGGCTTCGAGGAGGGTAAATGTGCCGACGACGTTGGTTTGGATAAAGGCTTCGGGGCCGAGGATTGAGCGATCAACATGGGATTCGGCGGCGAAATGGGCCACGATATCAATTTCATGTTCACTCAACAGACGATCCAGGAGGGGGCGATCGCAGATATTGCCCTGAACAAAGGTTAGTTTACCTTGTTGTTCGAGGTCGGCGATATTGGCGCGATTTCCGGCATAGGTGAGGGCATCGAGAACCACGACAGGGGCTTCTGGATAGTTTTGACACCAGTGGCGAACAAAGTTTGAGCCGATAAATCCGGCTCCTCCGGTAATGAGAATAGGGTGCATAGGGAATAGGGAATAGGGAACAGGGGATAGGGAATAGGGGGTAACCCACCCCTCACCCCGGGGCAAGATGGGGAGGGTAGGGTGTGTTCCGGCTTGCAATCGTTGTTAGCTTTGAGCGTTTAATGGGAATTTGCCGGAACGCACCGCCTTAATTTGCTTGGCTTGGGTTAGTCGCTCAGGATTTGTAGACGAACGCTGTGTTCGCCGCTGTCATCAAGGGGAACTTCGATGATGGGGCCGCTGATGCGTTCGACGATGGTGATGAGCGATCGCAGGTTGGGGGTGCTGGCCCCGGTGTCCACATAGAGGCGATCGGCTTGGCTGGAGAGACGCTTCCAGGTGGTATAGAGTTTTGTCACCGTTTGTTCGAGTTGGGCCGCCTGTTTGACCAAATCTGAGGCGACACTCAAGGAACCGATCCGTAGGGCCTCTTCTAGGGCCATTTCTAAATCCAGGGACGGATCTTGTAGGGTTTGTACCTGAGAGGCGGCGTCAATATATTTTGAGAGATTGCGGGCTTCGGTGGTGAGTTGTTTTAATGTTTCCACATCGGGATGTTCGGCGGCTTCCCGTTGAATCTCTTTGAGATGGTTTTCTGGGAGTTTTTCGAGTTCTCGAACCAGCGGGGCTACATGGCGGGCGGGTAAGGAGTGATCCGCTGCTAAATCCCGGACTTCTTCAGGTAATAACTCTGATGTCATGGCCATCCACTCATCGGAGAGTTGTTTGACTTCGCGGCGGGTAATGCGATCGCCATCCTGGGCCGCTGAGGCTACCAGTTGCTGGACTTCGATGGGGGAGTTGGCGGTTTCGACAAAGGCTCGTTTACTGAAGTTGTTAATGCTGTTGGGGTCGAGTTTACCCTGTTGGAGTAAGGTGTCGGCACTATTGGCCAGTTCAATCAGGGAATAGGCTTGACTTTTGCTGATTTCCCGTTCGCTGAGCCATTTGAGAAAGCCTTTACCCCGTCCCTCACCGCCAATTTTTTCGCGATCGCGCACGGCCCGCAAAATCCGCCCCCGCCAAATATCGGTTTGTAAGTTAAAGCGATCGCACACCAACCAGGCGCGATCAATTTGTTGCAAAAACTCAAAATCTGGTAAATCCTCATCCTCAGGATTGGGCAGATCAAAGTCTAAATCTGGGGGTTCTTGGAGAACTTCAATGAGTTCGTCTTGTAAGTCTGGCATAGGGGAAGGGAACAGGGAACAGGGAACAGGGAACAAAAAAGACGTAGGGGCGTACCCTTGTGGTCGGTGAGCGATAGCCGAACCGTGGTCGCCCTAGGCAGTAGGCAGTAGGCAGTAGGCAGTAGGGGGGGGAATAGGGAACGGGAAACACCTCCCTTTTGCCTTTTGCCTATTGCCTCTTGCCTTTTACTGGGTGAGGGCGCGGATGAAGCGTTGGACTTCGGCGAATAGGCCTCGGGATTGGGGTTTGTTGGAACTTGGGGGAGCGTTGGAGTCACTCTCGCTGGGTTCGGGGGAACTGTCTTCGAGTTCTTCACCCATTAGTAGGCGTTCAAGTTCCTCGCCAACGGGTTTGTAGGACATTTCCGTTAACACCTCATATTGATTCTCCTCATTTAACGTCCAGACAATCCAGGGCGAGGGATAAATCCGTAAGAGAGCGCCACCGGGAAGGGGACGAACATAATAGCATGAGGTGATTTTGCTGAGGAAGCGTTCCCGTAACTGGCGGGCGGCGTAGCCAATGCCCACGGTGGCAACACTTTCGAGGCGAGGGAGGAGGAGAATAACCGGGCGATCGCCGGCTTCGTTGGCCAGTTTCTCGACTTGTTCAATTTCCACATCCGACGGTTCCACCAACAGATAGCACTCATCCGTCTCTTCCATCTGACTGGTGACGGGGAGGCGACGACTGCCCACATCGGTAATTTTAAAGGGGGTATCTCCCCAATCCCGCCGCGCCAAAGCTGCGGCCCCAGTGTCGGGGAACATGACTTTGAGGTTATAACCCATCTCCGTCAGTACGGGGATAAAGGTTTCAGCAATAGGTTGGGCCTTTAGTTCTGGATAGACGATCTCAACCTGGATTACGCGATAGCCATCCTCCAGGGCTGCTTTCGTCGCCGCCTTCGCCTGGGCGATCGCATCCTCTAAATCATCTGGGAGTTCAATCCGATTTTCTGTAGTATCCATCCCGTGGTAAAAACCCTGTAACGCTTTAACATAGTCAGTTGACTCCCATTTTAACCCCTCACGGCATCCCCCCTATTGCCTCGGGCGACCACGGTTCGGCTATCGCTCACCGACCACAAGGGTACGCCCCTACGTCTATCCCCTCTTGGGAGGGGTGCCCGGAGGGCGGGGTGGGTTATGCCTACTGCCTACTGCCTTCTTCCCCCATGTCCCCCAAAACCCTCGGCTTATCCCCCCAACTCCACGATTATCTCCTCAATATCTCCCTCCGAGAGCATCCAGTATTACAGCAGTTGCGCCAGGAAACCGCCCACTTACCCGGTGCCAGGATGCAGATTGCGCCGGAACAGGGGCAGTTTATGGCCCTACTGGTACAGCTTCTCGGGGCGCGAAAAACCCTAGAAATTGGCACATTTACTGGTTATAGTGCCTTGGTGGTGGCCCTGGCATTGCCCCCGGAGGGCCGGCTGGTAACTTGTGATATTGATGAAACGACGACGGCGATCGCCCGTCGCTATTGGCAACAAGCCGGAGTCGCTGACAACATTGAGTTACGCTTGGCCCCCGCCTTAGACAGTCTGGATCAACTTTTGGCCGCAGGAGAGGCCGAGAGTTTTGATTTTGCCTTTATTGATGCGGATAAGCGTAACTATCCCCACTATTACGAGAAATCTCTGCAACTGGTGCGATCGGGGGGCCTGATTGCGATCGATAATGTTTTATGGTCGGGGCAAGTTGCTGATGAAACGGTCAGCGATAAACGCACTCAGGCAATTCGTGAGTTTAACCTTGCCCTCCATCAAGACGATCGCATCTCGTTAAGTGTCGTTCCCATCGCTGACGGCTTGACGTTGGCGTTGAAGCTGTAGCTGGCGCACTTTTTCTTCTCGGCGGCGGCGTTTCTCCTCGCTCAGACTTCCGTAACAATGGGGACAGGAAATCCCCCAGTCGTAGTGGGGAGAGTTGCGCTCTTCTGGGGAGAGGGGATGTCCACAACTGAGACAGAGTTCATAGTCTCCTCGTTCTAGACCATGTCGTACCGCCACTCGCTCATCGAAGACAAAACAGTCTCCCTCCCATAAACTGTCCTCTTCGGGGACGTCTTCGAGGTATTTGAGAATCCCTCCTTTGAGGTGATAAACTTCTTTAAATCCTTGTTTTAAGAGATAAGATGTTGCTTTTTCACAACGAATTCCTCCGGTGCAAAACATGGCAACTTTAGGAGTTTTTTGGGGGTCTAAATTTTCTTTGATATAATCTGGAAACTCCGTGAATGTTGAGGTTTTGGGGTTTTGAGCGCCCTTAAATGTGCCGATTTCGACTTCAAACTCATTGCGAGTATCGATGAGGGTGACCTCGGGATTTGAGATGAGTTGATTCCACTCCGTAGCTTGAATATAGGTTCCTACGGTTTCTTGAGGGTTGATATTCTCTTGTCTGAAGGTGACAATTTCCGGTTTGATGCGAACTTTGAAGCGTTGGAAGGGGGAAGTTTGGCTTTGAGACTCTTTATACTCTAGGCGTTCTAAGCTTTGAAATTGGGGCATTTGGCGCAGTTTTGCCATGAGGTAATCGATCGCCGTTCGGGGTCCGGCGACGGTGGCGTTGATGCCTTCTGGGGCAAGAATCAGGGTTCCTTTGAGATGGCGATCGCCCCCGAACTCCAGAAGCTGCGATCGCAGGGAGTCGAGATCCTGGAGGGGGACAAATTGGTAGAACGTGGCGACAACAATGGACATGGGAACTAGAGCAGACAGGGAAAATCGAGGACGGGAAGAGGAACTTGTAACCTCTGTTCCTTTAGAATACAGGGTACAAGTCCCCCGGCCCCATGAGTTATGACGCTTCCCCCCTCGACCTCGATTCCCTATTCCGAAACTAGCCTCGATCGCGCCCGTCGGGCCATCCGTTGCGCCCCCTTCACCCTGAAACTTTATCAAGACTTCCGTCAACAGGGGATTTTCTTGGAAAAGATTGTCGGTGAGACGGGGGTACAACAGGGATATAGCCTCTATCCCCTGGGAGAACTTGCGGCTGAGAATGATTTATTGTGGCTGATTAATGTAGGGGTTTTACGGCGAGAAGTGGATGGCCAGGGAATTACCGATAGTTTTCGCTTAACTCCCCTCGGGCGAGTGGTGGTGGATGAATGGGCCGCTAACGAAGCCACTTGGCTCGATGAAATTACTCTGGGCGATCGCCTCTCCAACAGTCTCCGCCGCTGGCTGAGATGGCCCTTTTGAGGGGGAAGCCACAAAAAAACCCCGGCGGGGTGTAATTGCCGGGGTTGAATCATCAGGGTGCATCTACCTATCTTTTACTTTCGTCGGGAGGGGAGGGATTCCGGAGACTTTGGCAAAATTTCTGAAATTTTTCTAGGATTGCTGGTTTTCCTCCTCCTCCTCTAGGGCTTCCTGATATTCCGCGTGTTGCATCAAACGACGTTTGTAGCGTTCCTGGCGATGCCAACGATACCAAGCCGAGGAACTGCGAATGGCCAGCCATAATAGGAGGAGGGCAATCAAGCCCCCCTGTTGTGGGGCATCAAAGGCAAAGAGGACGAGGAGCACTGAGAGGGCATCTTGCAGCCAAATGGCCCAGATAGGGAGTCCCCGTAACCGGAAAAACCAACCCGTTTGCACCAATTGCAACACCAATGCCAGCAGTCCGCCAACAATCCCGATTACCCCAACTTGCCAATCTTCAATCTCCGCGAGTTGGGCCACCGCCATGCCGACAATCGCCCCGGCGATGGGCGAAAAGACCAATTGCATGATTTGTAACACTCGTTGCCCGAGAAGTTGTTTTGAAGCAAAGAGTTCAAAACAAGACCAAGCGGCGAGAACTCCTACTACCAGGGAGGGAGAGAAGTTGGAGAGAAGTGGCACATCCGACCAAAGATTGGTTTTCACCAAGCCAATCATCAGCAGAGGTAGACCAATTCTCAGGCCAGCCGCAGCGGATGCAGACAGGGCGGCGAGAATTTCGACCATGTTGTATCTTCCAAGTGCGATCGCCTCGGTGTCCGTGGGAACCGTCACCAAGTGTCTGTCGATTCCGACTTAAACCGACAAGATGGGCTATCTCTAGTGTACGAATAATGACAAAACTTGACTGGAGGGGTGGCACTCTTGGGGGAACTGGAGATTAGATGATCTTCTCTAAGCCATACACCAGAGCGTTGAGTTGGGTGACTTGGCGAATCGACAGAAGGACTCCGGGCATATAACAGGCGCGATCGCTCGTATCATGGCGTAGGGTATAGACCTGGCCGGGGGCCCCAAAGAGAATCTCTTGGTGGGCAATCAGTCCCGGAAGGCGGACACTATGAATACGGATATTTTCTTGGCCCACACTCCCTCGGGCCCCTTGTAACTTCTCCTCTTCCTCAACCGCCGCTGGGTTATAGCGTTTGCCCAATTCCCCCAACATTTCGGCGGTTTTAATAGCTGTTCCTGAAGGGGCATCGGCTTTTTGATTATGATGGAGTTCGATAATCTCCACATGGTCAAAGTATTTCGAGGCTTGAATGGCCGCCTGCTGCATCAGCACCACCCCAATGGAGAAGTTGGGGATAATCAGACAGCCGGTACTGGCTTTTTCGGCAAATTCTGCCAAATCTTGGATTTGTTCAGGACTTAGGCCCGTGGTTCCTACAACCGGACGCACCCCATAGGCGATCGCCGCTCGGATATTCTCATAGACACCACTGGGATGAGTGAAATCCACCATCACCCCTTGAGTTTGTTCCTGGGTGGCCATGACTAAGGTACTTTGTAAGTCACTGAGAATTGGCACTTCCAGAGGACCACAGCCGGCCACCTCACCCACATCCTGGCCCGCCACGTTGGGATTGGTATCCACCGCCCCGAGGAGCATCATATCTTCTGCTTGGGCAACGGCTTTGACGACTTCGCGGCCCATTTTTCCGGCAGCACCGTTAACAACGACAGGGATGGGGGATTGACTGGCCATAAGGTTTCGAGACTGTGACGGTCGAACTACCCTAGCATTCTCACATTTTGCCGACCCTCCCGGCAAGCTCCCTGAATGACCCCACAAAAACGCCCCCAAGTTACGCTTGGGGGCGTTGATAGACCGAGTTAATATCTAATCTCGTTCCTGGATGTTATGCGTCGTCAGATTTGCGACGGAGGAAGCGGGAGGCTAGGGCGATCGCACCTAAACCGAAGATCGTAGCGGGTTCAGGAATTGGATTAGGTTCACCATTTTTCGTATCATAGAACGTCAGGTGAGACAGGCCAGCTTGATTACCCACAGGACCAGGAGTGTTGGGAGTAAACCATTCCCCAGTGGTTGAGACAATTGCTTGTTGCAAACACTCAGAGCTGAACGCATTGGCCCCCATACAAGCAGAGGCATCTGCATCATCGGCAATGTGATAGAAGAGGTTAAAGCTATTACCGCCTTTGGCAACCCAATAGCGAATATCGGGATCTGCAGAATCATCCTTAGTATATGTCCAAGTGCCGCTGGCTGCCCCGTCATCATCAAACGTCCATTCTACGCCGGTGATGGTGGGGAACATGGAGTTAGTTTCCCATTCAGCTATATTGTCATCTTCATAATCAACTTTAGCAATCACCGGAGAGCCGTTGACTTCACAGTTTTCAAATCCTGTGCCAAAGAAACCTGAGCAGTCGTTGCCAGACTGCGTACCCCAGACGAGGTTAGCTGCTTGGGCGGGAGCGGAGGCGGCGAGGAGGCCAACAGCGATGCCGCAGAGGGTTGTGGTGGTTGAGTTTAATAGTTTCATTATCGGAACGTCCTAAAGGGTTATCAAGGGAAATATCCAGAGAAACCCGCGACTGCGGCTTTCGAACTAGACTTTACGTGTTTCTACTGTCATTCTAAACCAAGAGGTCTAGTATGTAACCAAAGCTACGCAGATTTCATCGAAGCTTCACAATACCGCCTGCGTGTCTTCACGTAAGCTTCAAGAACCATTTCCCTGTAATCCTCCCATTCATGGTGATTTTGCCAGATTAGACCGTGAATGCACGTAAAAATACCGTAATCTCGTGACTTAGCTCTGCCAAGTCATGCCCTTGGGGAGGCTCTGCCTCCCAAATGCAGGCGGCAGAGCCGCCCAGAGCGCGTGTCACGGCTTCAGCCATGACACGAGAGGGGAGAGGAGGAATTAAAAAACCCCCCGACCTAGATCGGGGGGTATGGAGAGAAGATTATTAAATGTCCGTGAGCCTGAGCAGCCAGACTAGACCAGAGACCTTAACACCCAGGAGACCTAAGCGTCTTCAGACTTGCGGCGCAGGAACCGAGAGGCCAAAGCCACAGAACCTAAACCGAGAAGAGCAGCGGGTTCGGGAACCGGGGTGGGTTCGGGACCATTGCCACCACTTCCGCTGCCAGTCGTCCAGACTGTGAAGTGAGACAAGCCAGGTCCGACACCTCCACCACCATTGCGTAAATCATCCGTGTTCCAGGTTCCCGACATGGTTACGCCATCAGACTTGTAAGCGGTAAAGGTTGGACCGCCTTTGAGGACGAACATGACAGAGTCGTAGAGGTCGAAGTTAAAGTCTTCAGAGAGTGTCCAAGTCCCGGAGGTTTCCTGACCAGCATTATTTAGAGCAACGGTGAGAGGGCCTTCAGTGCCACTGCTATCATCAACTTTCCAGATTTCCGACCAGCCTGTCTTACCGAACATCTCAGTACTGGTGGTGATGCTATTGGAATCGTTGCCGTCAAAGATCCCTTCGCAGTCCGTGGTTCCGGTTAGGTTCGCGATGTTACAAGTTTCTTGGGCGACAAGACCGCCGCTAGAGCTAGAATTACCTCCCCCATTACCATTACCCCGCCCAGGGCGAGCGCTCGCTCCTTCAACACCAAGCGTCAAGGAGGCGACGGTGGCAACGGACAGACCCACAAGGGTTAAGTTAAAGAATTTCATTGGGAATGGCTCCATTCTAAATAGTTTAGGTTTAGAAAGCGAACCGAGTTCTGGGTCGTCGCCTTCGTTGAGGTGGTGTTTTTGTCCACATCCTTATCTTAGGGGACTCTTTCTACGATGTCTTCTGTTTTGGCAAGAGTTCACCCAAACTTTATTATTTAACGTCTGTAGCTTTACATAAGCTTCATAAATAGAACAGTCATTCTCAAACACAGCCTGTAATCAGTCTATGCCTTACCCCGTGAAGAATACAGATATTGACCTTAACTCATCCCTGACCTCTAAATTGCCGACATTTCGTTTTTAAAACCAATGATAGACCTAGAAAAAATACGGGTTAGCTTTCTACGTATTTTCACTTAATTAATCTAGTTGTTTTCACGTAAAAAGCAAAAACACCTTGGATTTTTTAAGTCCAAAGTGTTTTTAATGGCATTCATTATTCAGTGACTGACCCGCCTAAGTATCAGTTCCCAGTTGGAAGGATTTAACCTCAAAAACTGGACCCACGGCAGCTAGGGTCATCACATCATCACGGACGGTTCCCTCTAAGGTGACGGATTGACCGGACTGTAAGACCTCTGACGGGGTGCTTTCATGGAGTTCATAGACTTGCCCCGTCTCCGTTTCGAGGGTCCAGGTCCCCGTCCCCATGGCGACGTGTTTGATCACTCCGGTTAGCTTCATGCTGTAATTCCTCCAGGTTTCGCGGCCAATCGGGCCAACATCCAACAGGCGATCGCATTCGCCGCCAAGAAGCCTCGGGCCAGCCAGCCACTGCCCAGCCAGACTAACTCAGGGTCTACCACCGCACTGACAGCCAAACAACTTGCCACCCCAAGGGTTGCGCCAATGGCCCACCACTTCCGTTGAGCATGACCCAATAGCAACACCAGTAGCACTCCTGGAATCAAGACACTAGCAAAAATGGGGTTCAACGCCGGATTCCCCTGAACCGCTGTCCCTAACTCCGGCAGGGAACTCCCCGCCAGCCGTAGGGGCCATTGGGGCAAGTCAAATACATAGAAGCTGCGGAGAATGAAGACCCCCGAACTTCCCATGACCAACCCCGTGGCCAGATTCCAATTCCAGCGGAAGGGGAAGTAATTGCGTAGCAACCAGGCCAGCAAATAGGACCCAATCACCATCGCTAACTTGGGAATCAGGGCGATGGTTCCCCCATCAATCCAAAAACGAGGGTTCAAATAGCCGTTATCCCGTAACCAGCGGAAAAAGTCCCGGAAATTCAACTGGCCTTTCACCGCCAACTGGACAGCGGAGGCGGCATCGAGATGACCAGCCCCAAAATGGTTAAAACTATCCTCCTCCACCGCACGGGCCGACTCCTTGAGGATTGTCATGACCTCATCGGGACTCTCAACCCCGGTGGCTTTCACCAAGGCCGCCACAGCAGCGACGTGAGGCGAGGCCATACTGGTTCCCTGAAAGGCGGCAAAGACCGCTGACCCATCTTGAGGATTGAGGGTATGTTGAAGAATCCCCCCGGTTTCCCCATTGCGGGTATCACCGCCAGGGGCAGAAATATCAACGCCAGCGCCAAAATTAGAGTAGGGGGCTTTGTCTCCGGCGGCGTTACTGGCAGCTACTCCTAAGACGCGGGGATAGCGGGCCGGATAGCCGGCACTGTTCTGATTAGCGTTCCCGGCGGCGGCGATAATGACGACTCCCTTGTTATAGGCATAGTCGATGGCATCGCGCATCAGGTGACTCTCGCCACTGCCGCCTAAACTGAGGTTAATGACATCGGCATCATGGTCAGCGGCAAAGCGGATGGCCTCAGCAATATCACTGACCGTACCCCCGCCCTGTTTACTGAGAACCTTTAGGGGCATTAGTTTCGCCTGATAGGCAATCCCCGCCACGCCGAACTCGTTATCGGTGGTCTGGGAGATGGTTCCGGCCACATGGGTTCCGTGACCGTTATCATCATCGGCGGTGACTTGGTCGTTGACGAAATCGTAGCCTTCAACAAACTCGGTTCCCTCTAAGTCGGCGACTTTGAGAATCCCGGTGTCAATTACCGCCACGATGATATCCTCGCCGGTACTGTCGGCCCAGGCCCCTTCGACGTTAATGGCTTTGAGGTTCCATTGTTTGGAATAGAGGGGGTCGTTGGGATAGGACTTGGACAGTCCAGGAATGGCGCTGCCGTCAAAGCTAGACTGAATCGGCTTCTCGGGAACGCCATAAATATAGTTGGGTTCGGCGAACTGTAGGTAAGGCCGGAATTGGCGACGCAGGTCTTGCAGAACTTCGCGATCGCCCTCGACAATATAAATGTGATCCCGTTGGGAAAATTCGCTGTTGAGACGAGGGGTGAGGTTGAACTGTTGCGACATCTCCTCTAACTGCTGGCTGACCTCGGCTGAGGAGAGGTCATCGCGGAAGTTGAGAATCAGGGACTCGTAGGTTCCTTGATTGGCGAGTCCTGAGAAGGTCGCTAAGGCCCACCCCAAGCCCAGGAAAAATAGGCAAGTGAGTAGAAAATTTTTCATGGTGTTAACTGGTTTTGGTGGATGTAGAACCGACTGAGTTGTCTGGTTGAACGGTTAGACCACACCCGATAATGGACAATTGATCATGGAGAATCATCTAGGTTCTCCCAAGATAACGCATCGCGAGTGGGCCCTGAACGGGGGACAATGGGGAGAGCAGTTTTTGAGAGAGTTATGGAACGCGGTTTAATTTGGTTGCCCTTGCTGGTGTTGTTTTTTGGTTTGGCGTGGGCGGGCTGGAATGAGTTTCGTAAAGTGGATGCCTATCAAGGTTGGGCGAAGGGCTTCGATCGCGCTAAATACGATATTCTGTCAGTTTTGGGGCAACGGGGCGATCGCCTGGTGTGGGGTAAACCCAGCCGGACTGGAGTGCTGGAGATGCAGGAGTTCTCCCTGAAAGAAGTCACGGCTATGGAGGTTCAGGTGAATGGTCATGGAATTAACGAAGCCTATCCCCCCAAAACCAGTCGCACGGTTAGCCTTTGTTTTTATCGAGGCGATGAGGGGCCGATTCTGGTTCCCTTTACTGAAATTAGCCTGGCCCTGAAGTGGGCGCAAGCCTTGCGATCGCTCGATCCTGAAACGGGACTCCCCAAACAGGTGTCCCCCAATTCCTAAGGGACAATTGCAACAAAACGTATCAACCCCCACAAAATCCATTGTTCCCAGGGACTGAATCCCTTAAAATACATTGGCCCCAAGCGAGACGCTGTTCCCCCACTACCCCGAACACCACTCACTTCAATCAGGAACGGTTTAGTTTAATGTCAGAAGCCAATCAACACCGCTACGAAACCCTCCAAATCCACGCCGGACAAACCCCCGCCCCCGGAACCAACTCGCGGGCGGTTCCCATCTATCAAACCACCTCCTATGTGTTTGAGGATGCTGATGATGGTGCGGATTTGTTCGCCCTCAAGAAGTTCGGGAATATCTATACCCGAATCATGAACCCCACCACCGATGTGTTTGAAAAACGCATCGCCGCCCTTGAAGGGGGCGTCATGGCCCTGGCCACTGCCAGCGGACAGGCGGCCCAATTCTTGGCCATCAACAATATCTGTCAGGCGGGGGATAATATCATCTCCACCTCCACCCTCTATGGCGGAACCTATAATCAGTTCAAGGTTGCTCTACCACGTCTTGGCGTAGATGTCAAGTTCGTAGACAGCGATGATCCCAAAGCCTTCGGGAAACAAATCGACGAGAACACCAAAGCGATCTACGTCGAGAGTCTCAGCAATCCTAAGTTTAATATCCCCGATTTAGAGGCGTTGGCGGCGATCGCCCATGAGAACGATATCCCGCTGATTGTCGATAATACCTTCGGTTGCGCCGGTTATCTCTGTCGTCCCATTGACCATGGGGCGGATATTGTGGTGGAATCAGCCACAAAATGGATTGGCGGCCATGGAACTTCCATCGGTGGCGTGATTGTCGATTCGGGGAACTTCAACTGGGGAAATGGCAAGTTTCCCATGTTCACCGAACCCTCTGAAGGCTATCATGGCTTGAACTTCCAAGAAGTCTTTGGCCCCGATGGTCCGTTTGGAAATATCGCCTTTATCATCCGCGCCCGAGTGGAAGGATTGCGAGATTTAGGCCCCTGTTTGAGTCCCTTTAACGCCTTCTTGCTGTTGCAGGGGTTAGAAACCCTTTCTCTACGGGTCGATCGCCATACAGACAACGCTTTGGCTCTGGCAAAATGGCTGGAAAAACATCCGAAAGTCGATTGGGTTAGCTATCCCGGACTGACGAAACACGCCTATCATAAACAGGCGAAAAAATACCTCAATCATGGCTTTGGTTGTGTGTTGAGTTTCGGGATTAAAGGAGGCTTAGAAGCCGGTCGCGGCTTTATTAATAATGTGCAACTGGCTTCTCACCTGGCTAACGTGGGAGATGCCAAAACTCTGGTGATTCACCCCGCCTCCACCACCCACCAGCAACTCGACGAAACCGAACAAGCCGCTGCGGGAATCTCCCCGGCCATGGTGCGGGTGTCTGTCGGCTTGGAACATATCGAGGACATCAAAGCGGACTTTGACCAAGCCTTTGCTAAAGCAGGCTAACCGATATAGGTCATTCATGCTAAATTAGCCCCCTCCCCGCCCCAGGGAAGGGGGAAAAACCCAATTTATGATAATTTTGAGAGTGGCTACGTCAAATCTCCCCTGAGGAGGCAATATTGACCCATCCCCTATCGCCTAGGGCGCGCCACTTGCGGTTCGCCCCTACGTCTTTTCTGTGGCCTTCTTCTAACTGTTCACTGATGAAATACCGCCATTTAATTTCCCCCGAGACTCAAATTTATCAGCTACCGGAACCCTTTTCCTTGGAGTCGGGAGAGTTGTTAATGGAGGTTGAAGTGGCGTATCGCTGTTGGGGAACCCTCAATGAATCAGGCGATAATGCGGTGCATATTTGTCATGCGTTGACGGGAAGTGCTGATGCGGATGAATGGTGGGGGCCGCTGTTTGGAGAAGGGCGGACGTTTGACGGCGATCGCAATTTTATTGTCTGTAGTAATGTCTTAGGGAGTTGTTACGGAACGACGGGGCCAATTTCCTTAAATCCGGCGACGGGGAAACCCTATGGGCGGGCGTTTCCGGCGATTACAGTCCGGGATATGGTACGGCTGCAATGGCGATTGTTGCAAGGGTTGGGGGTGAAGAAACTTCAGTTTGTTATTGGCGGTTCCTTGGGCGGAATGCAAGTTTTGGAATGGGGAAAACTCTATCCGGATTATGTCGATCGCATCGTCTCGATTGCAGCAGCGGGACGACATTCGCCCTGGTGTATTGCCATGAGTGAAGCCCAACGTCAGGCGATTTTTGCTGATCCTAATTGGTGTAATGGTAACTATGAGGAAGACGCTCCCCCCACCACGGGGTTAGCGGCGGCCCGGATGATGGCGATGATTTCCTATCGGGCCACGGCGAGTTTTGAAGAACGCTTTGGGCGAGAGGTTCAGGAAAATGGGAAGTTTGCGATCGCCAGTTATTTACGCTATCAAGGACAGAAGTTAGTGAAACGCTTTGATGCGAATACCTATGTGGCGTTGACGGAGGCGATGGATCGTCATGATGTTTCTGGAGGAGAGGGAGATTATCTGGCGGCCTTGGGGGCGATCGCGCAGCCAACGCTGGTGGTGGCGATCGACTCGGATCTCCTCTATCCACCTCGGGATCAGCAGGAGTTAGCCCAATGGATGCCCAACGCCCAGTTAGAGTGGTTATCGTCTCCCCATGGCCATGATGCCTTTTTAATTAATATGGTGGCGTTGAATGAGTTGGTGATGGCGTTTTTGGCCCAGGGAACCTAAAAAAATAGGACATCGGAAAAATCCCCATTCAGTCAACAGCCATACCCTATTCAGGGGTATCAAATTGAAACCAATAGCCATCATAGATGGTTTGAGCAAAATAATCGTCGCTAAACCCCGTTGTATCCTTGGCGCAGAACTTGACAAATTGCGCGCAAGCTCTCATCTGCTGTGGGGTAAATAATGAAAATCGTTGCTTCTGATACTCTGCTAAACCGGGATTGTGGCTATAACTACCCAGAGCATATAAGGTATTGTCTGACCAAACCTCCTCAGTCCTGAGATATCGCAAATACCAAACCATGAAAGCCGGCAAATAAAATCTCATCCCTACCTTGTCCAAGTAACTTAAGGCGGACTGGCAAGCTTTGATATGCTCGTTTGGTACATCTTGCCAACGGCCCCGATAATCCAGGCGGCGATACTCCTCATCGTTGCCGTAGTCGTAGTCATCGTGAGCCTCGGCTACGTGCAACGTCAAGTCCTGAGGTTGAGGAACTCCCTCAAAGGCAGTGTCAATCAATGTAATCAGTTCTTCTACGTTCATCGCCTTAAAGCCTTCCCTAGAGGGCGATCGCAGTTGGGAGAGTTACCCGACAACCCAAGTCTCATTCCAAGGGCCACCGCCGACTTCTAAACCACATTGAGAACTCGTCGCCTCCAGAATTGTCTGATACTGTCCCTGACGACGCTGTTTAAGCTGTAGATGAACCTGACCTTTCATGGTATCGCGACAGGCGAAGACTAACCCCTCACGGGTGGGGGCCCGTAGCGGTGTTCCGGGTTCTTCCGTGGTTCCAGTCAGCGTCACCTCTAAATCTCCACTCCAGGCCTGGATTTTCCAAAATCCCCAGGGCGCAATCTCCCAGGTGACGGTTCCATTCCAGGGGACAAACTCATAAAATCGTCCCTCATGATGAATCCCCACCATGGCCACCGATTCCATCCAGGCCAGGACTTCTCGCCGGCCACCCCCGGCGGTGAGGGCTAAATTGGGTTCGTTGTCGAAGCTGTTGCAGTTAAACCAGAACCACTTTTGCGGAAACGATCGCCCCCAGTTCTTTTCCCCATAGGCGGGGACTTGGTTAAACTCATAACGCTCTCCGTTCCAGTCAATCCACCCCGTCGCCCAACCGTGGGCCATGAGAATTTGCCAACCGGGTTCAAAGATTTCTAGAAACGATAGCCAGCCCGCCGTGGATTGGCGATCGCCCCAACCATAGACCGGTTCAATGGTATATTGCCAAGTACAGTGATGGCCGCTGCCGGGGTCGTAGAGTTGCCCCTGATGCCAAGTTGCGGTGGCTTGATAGCCTTGTTTGACTTCAGCCTCGAAGGTATCGCGATCGATGAGTTTGGGGGGACTGGTGAGGGACGTTTGTCCCCAATGGCCCAGGCCCAGCCCCTTTTTCCAGCCCCAGAACTTGCTCACATCAGGAAACGTCCGACAGAGATACTCGTCACGAGGCCCGAGGATTTGCGCCCCGCCGCCACTATTGGATTCGCCGCCGATGGGATCTTCAATGGAATACATAAAGGCGAAGGTTTCCCCCGCTTCAGGAAGGGTAACGCGATAATACCAACCTTCAAAGAATTTGCGACTTTCCCCATCCCAGTGATAGCCACTGTGGGGAGTTGGTGCAGAACTGACCCTTGACCCTACCATAGAGAATATAGATGTGATGTTTTGGGAACTGTACGGCTGATGTCTCCACTCCAACAACGCCCGATTTATCTCGACGCTCACGCCACAACTCCTGTTGATGAGCGTGTGTTGGCGGCGATGCTGCCCTATTTTACTGAGTATTTCGGCAACCCTGCCAGTATTAACCATCACTATGGCTGGGAGGGGGAAGCGGCGGTGAAACAGGCCCGAGAGACGCTGGCGGCGGCGATTAATGCTTCTCCTGAGGAGATTATTTTCACCAGTGGGGCCACGGAGGCCAATAATTTAGCCCTCAAGGGGGTGGCGGAGGCCTATTTCAGCAAAGGACGGCATCTGGTGACGCTGGTGACGGAACATAATGCCATTTTAGACCCGATGGATTATTTGGAGTCTTTGGGGTTTGAGGTGACGCGGCTTCCGGTGAAGTCGGATGGGTTAGTGGATCTCGATGAGTTGGCGGCGGCGTTGCGGGAGGATACGATTTTAGTCTCGGTGATGGCAGCCAATAATGAGATTGGGGTGTTGCAGCCTCTGGCGGAGATTGGACAACTTTGTCGCGATCTCGGGATTCTCTTTCATACGGATGCGGCCCAGGCCATTGCTAAAATTCCTCTGGATGTTCAGGCCCAATATATTGATGTGATGTCCCTGACGGCCCATAAAATGTATGGCCCGAAGGGAATTGGGGCGTTATATGTGCGGCGACGCAATCCTCGGGTACGGTTGGCGGCCCAGTTGCATGGGGGTGGCCATGAACGGGGAATGCGATCGGGGACGCTGTATCCGCCGCAGATTGTCGGCTTTGCGAAGGCGGTGGAGTTGGGATTGGCCCAGATGGAGGAGGAATCGACGCGGTTGCGGGAGTTGCGATCGCAGTTGTGGGAACGTCTCTCGGTATTGGAGGGAATCCATCTCAATGGCCATCCCACGCAGCGACTTCCGGGGAATTTGAATGTCAGTTTTGAGGGGGTGGATGGCCAGGCGTTGTTGTTGGGATTGCAGCCGGTGATGGCGGTGTCGTCGGGTTCAGCTTGTACGTCGGTGAAGATTGAACCGTCTCATGTGTTGGCGGCGTTGGGCCGTGAGGAGTCGTTGGCCTATGCGTCGGTACGCTTTGGGATTGGCCGTTTTAATACGTTAGAGGAGATTGAGCGGGTAGCGGATCATGTGATTTCTACGGTTGAAGCCTTGCGGAAAGTGGCGGCGATCGCCCGTTAGTGACAGGGCGAAATTATAGTCACGGTAGCGACTGTCTTAATTGTCAAGGATAACGTGTTTGGGTGCATAATCTAGCTCTTGAGTCAAGGGGCTGCTTTAAAGAGCAGCAAAATCCTAGGCAGTTAACGGCTTGGCTTCTGTTACTGCCTCAATTGTCAAAGTATTCAAAGGTGGCTAAGGACGAGCTGCTGGGCTTTCTGAATACTGCCAGGGTCGATGATCTCGAACCATCGCATTCAACATGACCAGAAGTTTACGCAGACAGGCTGTTAAAGCTAGTTTTTTCGGCTTGCCTTTTTTGACGAGGCGTTCGTAAAAAACTTTAATAGCTGGATTATATCGCATGGCCACAACCGCCCCCATGTACAAAATTGCTCGGACCGGTGCCCGACCTCCTTGAATTCTTCGTTGACCTTTGTACTTGCCACTGTCAAAATTCAGGGGTGCTACACCGACCAAGCGAGCAATTTTCTTGGCACTGAGTTGACCCAGTTCGGGTAGGTCAGAAACCAAGGTAGTGGCAATCGCTTGACCGATGCCGGGCATGGTTTTAAGTAATTCGACTTTTGATGACCATTCCGCACAATTCTGAGTCAATTCCTCAATCTCGGCGTTGAGTTGTTCGAGACGTCCCCTGAGATAGTCTAGGTGAGCCTCGATATCCACCAAAGCCTTGCCACGTGCGCGACGACAACGATTTTTCTCAGCCGTTTGCATCTCAATGAGCTGACGCCGGCGACTCGTTAACTCTTGTAGTTGACGAGTCTCAGCCGAGCTCGATGCTAGAACCGGGGGCTTTAGGGCTTCGCCATAATACGCCAATGTTTGAGCATCAATCGCGTCAGTTTTAGCTAAACGACCAGTAGCTTTGGCAAAATCTCGACCTTGGCGGGGATTGATGACTGAAACGGGGAACTCGGCCTCTTGTAATTGAATGACCAGTTCCCTTTCTAGTTTCCCAGTCGCTTCGACCACAACTCGCTCGATCCGCTCGTTTTGCCAAGACTCGACGAGTTGGGCAATTTGGGTCGGGCTGTTGGGGATTTGGATGGCTTTTCCCAATGGACGAATGTAAACATCCAGAGTCTGTTGACTCACGTCAACTCCGATCCACTGAGGTGTCTTTGACATGATAGGTTCTCCTAAATTAGCTCTGTTAAGATGAACAAGACATCTTCTCAATTTCACTCATCCTTGCCTGATACGGTCTTTGGGATGAACCGAAATTTCGGACGTCCTTGACCCAGGCGACTGTTCGAGTTCAGTCGAGAAGATTACCTTGTAGTGACCCATGCTACCAAGCGGCCTTTTCCGACCTAGGGTGCGGCGGTCTACTATGTTTCTCAATATACAAGGGTGTGTTGCGGCTCAAACCCATTTAGAATTAAGACAACAATTTACAAGATGCCGCAACGCACCGGCTTGATAATCTGGCAAGGATTCATCATCGATATATCCTGGTATTTGTCGTCGGGTTCCCAAATCGGTGCGTTCCGGCTAAATTAATCTTGTTGCCAAAATCCAAGAATTGAACGAAGCCGGGATGCACCCTACCGCTGCCTATTTATTATTATGATCCAACCTCGAATTAATTGCGCCAAAGCAATTGAAAACCATAAGCTTTTGGTTGAATTTGATAATGGAGATATGCGGAAATATGATGTCTCTAGGTTGTTGAATAATCCTATGTTTGCCCTCTTGAAAAATCCTGCATTTTTTAGGGATTTTCGGGTTGAACCTGGAGGATATGCTCTCGTTTGGAATGAGGATATCGACATTAGTGAATACGAACTGTGGCAGAATGGAACTTCTGTTGCTGATGAAAATTGTTTTAGTCATCTTGAGGGCGTGCATTTCGATAGTCAAGATGACGGCGCTATTAAACCATCGAATCATCTTGGTCAATGTAATGAGTCACGGTAGGGTGTGTTGCGGCTCAAACTCGTGTAGAATCAAGACGACAATCTACAAGCTGCCGCAACGCACCGGCTTGATAATCTGGCTCTATTTAGAGCGTTCAAGAGTATTACAATGAAAGAGTCCACAGAACTAAATCGGGAAATTAAACGCCAATTCGCCAAGGTGGGCTTTGATTTAGAGGGGGTAACCTGATGACGCTATTAGCAACCTTGCAAAACAAACGAGAGCAAATTTTGGACATTGCCGCCAAGCATGGAGCCTACAACGTTCGGGTGTTTGGCTCGGTGGTGCGGGGCGAAGATACCCCAGACAGCGACATCGATTTTTTGATTGACTACGACTTAGAAAAAATAACGCCGTGGTTTCCGGTGGGGTTGATTCACGATTTACAGGACTTTTTAGGGCGAGATGTGGATGTGGTGACCGCTAAGTCGTTGCACCACTATATTAAAGAGCGGGTATTGTCGGAGGCCAAGCCCCTATGAAAGATCGTCGTTTGTACCTCGTTCACGTTCAGGACTGCCTGACTCGGATTCGAGACTATACCCAAGGGGGCAAAGCTGAGTTTATGCAAAATGGCATGGTGCAAGATGCGGTGTTGCGTAATCTCGAAATTATGGGCGAATCAGTGAAGAAGCTGCCGGAGGCCTGGAAGCAGAGCCAACCACAGGTGGAATGGGTGAAAGTAGGGGACTTTCGCAATGTGCTGGCCCATGACTATCTAGACGTTGACCTCGATATTGTTTGGAACATTATTGAAAATTATCTGCCGGGGTTGGAAGCGGCGGTGCGGAAGCTCATTGACGAGGTAAAGCCATGACGACGAAACTGGCAGCCCAGACACCCCGAAAACCGTAGTAAGATAACAAACGCCCATCGTAAGCCGAGCCAAACCCCATGCGACTGTCCCAAATGCTCCTCGTCACCCTGCGCGAAGACCCCGCCGAGGCAGAAATCCCCAGCCATAAACTCCTGTTGCGGGCCGGTTACATCCGACGAGTCGCCAGTGGCGTGTACGCTTACCTCCCCCTGATGTGGCGCGTCTTGCAGAAAGTGTCCGCCATTGTCCGTGAAGAGATGAACGCCACCGGCGCCCAGGAATGTCTACTTCCCCAACTGCAACCCTCCGAATTATGGCAAGAGTCGGGACGCTGGGACACCTATACGAAAGCTGAAGGGATTATGTTCGCTCTCACCGATCGCCAAGGCCGGGACATGGGACTTGGCCCCACCCATGAAGAAGTCATTACCGCGATCGCCCGCGACTGTATCCAATCCTATCGCCAACTTCCCCTTCACCTCTATCAAATTCAAACCAAGTTCCGGGACGAAATTCGCCCCCGCTTCGGCTTGATGCGCGGCCGGGAGTTCATTATGAAGGATGGCTATTCCTTCCATACCGACGAGGACAGCCTCAAACAAACCTACGCCGAGATGGATCAGGCCTATCGCAATATCATCCGCCGCTGTGGCTTAGCCTTCCAAGCCGTTGAAGCGGATTCTGGGGCCATTGGTGGGTCCGGTTCCCAAGAGTTTATGGTTCTGGCGGAGGCTGGGGAAGATGAGGTTCTCTATGTCGAGGATGGAAGTTACGCGGCCAACGTGGAAAAAGCTGTCTCGCTTCCCCCCGATGCTGAACCCTCACCGTTCACCACCTACGAGAAACGGGATACTCCCGACACCGCCACGATCGCCTCAGTCTGTGAGATGCTCAATTGTTCGCCGACTCAGGTGGTAAAAAATGTTCTCTATCAGGCGGTTTATGATACTGGAATTACGGTGTTGGTCTTGGTGAGTATTCGTGGCGATCGCGATGTGAATGAGGTCAAACTGCAAAATGAACTGACTCGCCGCGCTGGAGATTATAAGGCAAACGCCCTGATTTCTTTGGAGGTTCCTGATGCCGAAGCGCAACAAAAATGGGCGGCAAAACCTCTCCCCCTCGGCTACATTGCTCCGGATTTAGGAGATGATTGGATTCAGCCCCAAAAACAGGTTCATCCTAAGTTTTTACGCTTAGGAGATAATACCGTAAAAGACTTGACAAACTTCGTGACAGGTGCTAATGAAACGGGCTATCACGTGGTAGGCGCGAATTGGGGCGATACCTTTACCTGTCCGCCTCTGCTGGATTTAGATAAGGCTATGGCGGGCGATCGCTGTCTCAAAAACCCCGAGTTCACCCTACAAACCGCCCGAGGCATTGAAGTGGGGCATATTTTCCAATTGGGAACCAAGTATTCCCAAGCCCTGGGGGCAATGTTTACCGATGAAAACGGGAAAGGGAATCCCCTCGTGATGGGCTGTTATGGAATTGGGGTATCTCGTTTAGCCCAATCGGCCGTGGAACAGTCTCATGATAAGGATGGCATTATTTGGAATCCGGCGATCGCCCCCTATCATGCCATCATTACCGTTCCCAATATCAATGTCGAAGAACAGATGCAGGTGGCCGAACAACTGTACGAAGAACTCAACGCCGCCGGAGTGGAAACCCTCCTCGACGATCGCAAGGAACGGGCCGGCGTGAAGTTCAAAGATGCTGATTTGATGGGGATTCCCTATCGCGTGGTTACCGGGCGGGCGATCGCCAATGGCAAGGTTGAAGTGGTACAACGGGCCACCCAGGAGAAACAAGAACTGGAGATTTCCCAAGTTGTTTCAACTCTCAAAACCTGGCTTGAGGCGAGTCAACAGTAAACGGGTTGGGGTAACAATTTCGCAAAACTCAGATGAGATTGCGACAACAGAGGTTAGCTTGGGACATAGCGAGAGGTTCCCTTACCCCCTCTTGCAACAGTCATCCATGAGAAAACGTGCCATTGTCCTAGCCAGTTGTGCCGCCTTAGGCGTGAGTCTGTCCGCCTTGGCCGCCTCGGATTCCCACCCTAACCTCCCCAACCCTGAAGCCATGAGTGACGCTGATCGCGACTCCTTGGATACCTATCAGCAGTATCGTCAAGTTATCCAACGAACCACCGGGATGGTTCGCGATGACGCGGCCCGGTCTCTAGTGGACGAATATGGACTGAATATCGTCAACGTCATGTGGGAAGACAGCGCCCGCTACGACAACTCCTCCGTGGGCCCCAACATCAGCGATTTAACCATTCAAGTCCGGCACTATCACCCAGAACTACGGCGTTATGAACAGCATTTAATGCCCGTTATCCGTCATCCCAACTTTACTGATATAACCGCTGATATTCCCCTGAATCGGTTTCATCTGCTTGTGGGGAATCACAATGGGGGAGACTTAGAACGGGTTCCCTTGCGGGCCATCTTAGAAAATCTGCCGAACTATCTCCATAATCCCGACTCTTGGGCCAGTGAAATTCCCTCCCTGCTCGCGAAGCGGGATACTCATGTTCTCGTGAGTGCTCAGGCCTGTTTTCTCCCCATTCCTCAAGGAGACAAAGCCCAATTTAACCCAGTTTTGTTCAATTATCAGTCCTATCCCGGCGACCCGGCTGTACTAACACTTCTAGCCACCCGAGAAGGAACCAGTATCACCATTATCGACAACCGCGATGAAGATAATCTTCCCTATCGGGATGGGTTGGGACAACAACTATTTTTCAACCAAAATGGGCAACGGGCCCGACTCACAGGACAGCGCCTGAGCGATTTTCAGGCCCAGCAAGCCTCAGACGCAGAACCGACCGATGGGCCAACCCCAGAAGCGGCTGGGGAGTCAGGACTGAATATGGTCATGGTGATTCAGGTTCCCCTGAAGCAAAAAGAACCTATGATTGATGAGATGTGGGATATGCCAGTGCTACTAGCGGCCCCCGAAGAGGCGATGGATTTCAGTAGCGTTGAAGAGGCGGTGATTGGCCATGGGGAACCGGAAGGGCCATTTACGGAAATCGCCGGACTCCCCATTGAACGACACCCTGATTTTCCAATTCGGGTTACGGTGCAGTTTTACAAAGCCACCGATAATGGGATTTTGTCAGCCGAGGATGTGCAGGATATTCATGCACAAATCAACCGTGTTTATGAGGATGCCGATTATGTGGGCAGTTTAGTGGTGGGCGATCGCACTCAACGACCCACAGACTATCACGGAGACCATCAACAACCGAAAGAGTGGTGGCACAAATTCTGGGAACATTACTATCGCAATCAGGGGTGATGGCCCTTACTGTCGTCGGCGGTGCGTTCCGGCAAGTTTTAGCCGAGTGGTTAACATCCAAAATGAGCTGATGCCGGGACGCACCCTACGCCCTCTTTTCCGTTCCCCTCCAAGGAGGGGTGCCCGAAGGGCGGGGTGGGTTCTCCGGTGTTCCCTTCTTCTGCCTAAAACTCATAATTCTCCTCCCCTACCCATAAACTAATCGGAACCGCATGAGCGCGATCGCTCACCTTAACTTGAACCACAAACGATTCCGGTTCCTCCATCTGAATTTGGCTGATTCGATTGTTGATGTCATTGCGTTGG
This sequence comes from Sodalinema gerasimenkoae IPPAS B-353, assembly GCF_009846485.1. Lineage (GTDB taxonomy): Bacteria > Cyanobacteriota > Cyanobacteriia > Cyanobacteriales > Geitlerinemataceae > Sodalinema > Sodalinema gerasimenkoae. Next base: position 2,837,816 of record NZ_ML776472.1, on the reverse strand, counting down.
TGTTCCGGCATATAATACCGTTCCAAACCATAGACAATTTGCCAATTGCGATGTTGTCCTCGCAAGGCAATTTGATTAGAGGCTAAATCATCAGGACGCTCAGCACTGACAGCGACGGGAACCCAGGGGAGTGGACGTTCTCCGGGGGCGGCGACTTCGCTTGGCTCTTCGAGAATCACGTAGAAGTCAAAATGGCGATCGCCATAGAGGGGAGTATTAAACAGTTCATTACCGCCGGGAAGTTCCTGGAGTCGCTGGCGTTGAGAAATCTCATAACTGAGGGTTTGATAATAGCCCCGCAACATATCATAGGGGTCAACCGGTGCCGTTTGTAAAACCACTGGAGTTCCGGTGATTACCGTATGGGCATCACGGGCGGGAACCGCTAGAATTAGGAATCCCTGGAACAGTAAGGGGAGCCAAAACCGCCATTGAGAAAGGCCACGGGGTTTCCGTTGAACCTCAATCTCGGGTTGAGTCTCCACGGGGTTGGGGATTAAATCTTCTGTCATCAGTTGTGCTCCTGAAGTTGAGGATGAGAGGTAGAGGTGTGATGGTGAATGTTGCGCTCAAACCAAAGTCCCGCCAAAATGACACCCACACCACAGGCGCCAAACACCACGGCTTTGGTCATTAGGGCAGTGTTATATTCCAGGGTGCGGGTCATAATCCCAATAATCAGTAGGATCATGCCACCCCAAAATCTGCGACGACTCCCCAATGCGAGTCCATCGCGAATGGCGGCGATCGAAAGAACAAAAAAGAGAATATTGAATAATAAGGGTCCCAAAACCACCAAGGGGGCCAGGTTTAAATGAGTGTATAGACTTCCCCCTGTCAGGAGCAGCATCACCAAGATGACCCCAGTATTGAGCGATCGCTCTTGAGTCAGGCTAAACTGAGACCCTTGGCGGCATACCTTCAACCACAGCCAAATGGTTAGGGTAGAACAGATGAGAATGTCTACTAGGAACTGAGTTCCCCAGGAGAGTCGAAACATCTCCGGCGGAATTGACATCGAAGCCCAGCCGTTAAAGGACAAGACATAAAACAGGATTGCCAGCCAAATTAAGGCGATTTTCTGGGCGATACTCTGAAATGCGGGTTCAATCCATTTTTTCGGAGATTGAACGCTATATGCCCAGAGAAGTGCCGCTGGTAAGACAACTGCCATCTCCCCTCTCCAACTCCCAATCGCCGTCAGATTGACCAGGAAGGAAACACTAAAGAGTAACGCCCCCAAACCAAAGGTAAAGCGGGAACGACTGCGATGAGCTAAAGGCACAATCAAGGCAAGAGTTAACAGGGGCATATGGACGATCGCCAGATGGAAGCTTGTCAAATCCTGGGCCGTAATGGCATCGAAAATCCCCCGCAGATAGCCAAATCCCACTAACAGCACCGAGAGAATACTTAAGGCGGGCATGGCTAAACTCAGAGCCATCAGCAAAACAGCTAGGCCCCAAACTAAAAAGAGTTCATAGAGTTCTCCACTCTGATGAAACATTTGGGACACGAGGGAGATATTTGCCCCCAGAGTTAACCCCCCCAGAAGCAGCAGAGCCGCCCCCAGTTTTTTAAGCCCCGTTTGCGAGGGGTCACGCCATAGATAAAAACCGATGGTATTGATGGCTAAAAACGTTGCCATCAAGAGAATTACCTTGACCTCGCGACTCCAAACCGTCCAGTTGGCCGCGACGAAGGTAATCACCCCCAAGCCTAGGAGAATTCCTCCTAGACTAATGAGGATGGTGGTAAAGCTGCTGCGGGCGTTCGCCTCAATGTCGCGGAACTGATAGCGCGTTGCCAGAGTCTCGTACAGTTGGGCGTCAATCAAGCCCTCACGCCACCAAACTTCGGACTCCTGACGAAGTTGGCGGCGGAATTTCTCTGAAGCCATCTTAAACCGACTCCCCATGTGATTAGGTTGTCTTCAGCTTAAGCTCAGCCCCCCAAATTTAAGGTAGGGAATAGACAGTTTTTTGTTAAAAAAACAACTCAGAAACTGTCCTAAGCAGGGGACTGGGTGAGGGGGTTCTCGTTTTCGTCCACTCGCGGTAGTCCAAGACTATAGTTGCGTACCGGCGCACCCAGGTTATAGCTGAGGTCACCCTGCTGCAACATTGCGCGCACAAAATGTTCTAAATCTGAGCCAATGCGACGGATGTTGTACTCAGTTAAATCCTCACCGGCACTGGCGGCTACCAATTCCTCAAACTTGTCATAGACCCGTTGCACTGTCTCATCCGTCCAAACCAGTTCATTATCTGGATCAATATCAATGGTCAGTTTATCGGGGCTAGGGACAATATCTCTCCCTTCAATTTCAGCCGTAAAAATGCGAATGTGGCGGGTCGTGGATTTTAGCAGCATGGGTTGAGATGGACGTAGAACGACAGATGAAATTTAGGTAAACTGGGTCAAAACCTCTCAGACAGTCGCCTGAGTCAGGGATTATCCCGATTTTGTACCCCTCATTGTAGCGGTCTGGTTGCCATGGGGACAATGTTTCTACCCTTGAGGGGAGGAGATTGGCCAAGAGTCCTGCTAGGATTGAGGGCAGTAGTTGGTCAGAGTATTAGATAAAACAACGTGAAAGACCCGTTTGTGCGATCGCCTCGTGGAGTTGATCCAGCAGACAACATTGTTCAGCAAGCCCGCCAAGGCAGTATTGCTGCGATTGTCCAGGTGTTGAATGACAACCTGACCGACCTGGGTGTGCGCACTCGGGCCGTGTTTGCTGAGGGTTGGCTGCAACTCCTCTGTGAGTCGCCTCAGGCCCAAGGCCTGGATATTGATGAGGTCGTCGAGCGGATTCAAGAGTTACTCGAAAGTATTTCTGCGCGCAACATTCGTCGGGTGAATATCTACTGTCGGGTGGCCCGAGAAGAACAACTCCTGTGGCTCGATGAGATTCGTCGCGATCCTGAGAATCAGCTTTTGTGGTCGAAGTCCATTTCCATTCGACGCCCCAATCTCGTGCAACGGCTCCTCAATCCCCAGCGTCGGCCGACTGGCCCCCGCAAAGTGGCCCTACCGCGACGGCTACAACCTTCCCAACCTCGGAATCCAGAACGCGATCGCCAACTGCTGATTGGCAGCATCATTTTTATTCTGGTGCTGTTACTCGGCGGAATCTGGGCCTATCGAACTTGGATTTCCTCGTTACCCTCAGATTCAACGGATCTCCCGGCCGATGATCCCTCGACTCCCAACGATACCTCTCCCCCGCCACCTCCGCCTCAACTGGATGCCTTTGCTCAAGCGGTGACCTTGGCGGAACAGGCCTCGTTTGCCGGACAGACCGCAGAAACTCGGGCGGAGTGGTTGGATTTAGCCGCCAAGTGGCAACGAGCGGCTGATCTCATGGCCCAGGTTCCCCCAGATGATTCTCGGTACCAGACCGCTCGCGATCGCACTCAACTCTATCGCCAAAATAGCCAAGTGGCTCAACAACGAGCGGAACAGGTCGAACAAACGGACGATTAAATTAATCCCCCACATTTTCCTCCATCTCAGGAGAGTCGGATTCCTCCGCTGCTTCAGTCTCAGGCTCATCTGGAGGGGTTTCCTCTTCAGGCATCTCCTCTTGGGGGGTCTCCTCTTGAGGGGTTTCCTCTTCAGGCTCGTCTGGAGGCGTTTCTTCTTCAGGTATCTCCCCTTCAGGCTCATCTGGAGGGGTTACCTCTTGAGGGATTTCCTCTTCTGGAGAAGCCGGTAGGGGTTGAGCCTGCCAATCCTCACGGGAGCGATTCACCGCATTTTCGACATTGAGGGGTAGGAGGATAATAGACACCTCACGGGAGTCGGTCGTCTCCTGCGCCTCCTCAGACTCAGTCTCCTCATTCAGGGTATCCCCGAGAGTCTCATCCCCCGTTCGAACCCATCCATAGACAAAACTGCCCGTAAAATCGCGATCGCCCACCCATAACTCCTGAGTTTCGCCATCGTCCAACTCAATGCGAAGACGAGCGCGGGGACTGTCCAAGCCATACTCCCCGAGATTATCCGCCGTTGTCACAATGGGGCGATCGCTGCGAGCATTCTCCAACACCATCAACAGAAACGAAACATAGGCATCATTGGCCGGGTTGGCCTCCCCTTGAGGTTCTCCATCCTCAAGCATCACATACTTACGAAACATAGGCATCATTGGCCGGGTTGGCCTCCCCTTGAGGTTCTCCATCCTCAAGCATCACATACTGCCAATCTGTCGTACTCAAACGCGTTTCATCCTCCGACGGAATCTCCAACGGCTCGTCAAGCTTCGTTAACTGCACCTGTCGTACTCAAACGCGTTTCATCCTCCGACGGAATCTCCAACGGCTCGTCAAGCTTCGTTAACTGCACCGTATAGTCGGCGCGAGTCAGAGTCATCTGGCGAATCGCACTCGCCTCAAAGCGAAAGGCCCGTTGTTCCTCCTGACGTTGACGTTCAAACTCCGGGGCGATCGCCCCCTCATACAACAGCACCCCACCCCCAAAAATCACCGCCAACAGCAATAACACCTGAGTCGATCGCTTTAATTTCATGTCTCTCTCCTCCAGAACTCATTTTAATCTCAACCCTGAAGCCGATAGAATAACAACAGCCCATACCTAGGATTCTCGGCTCTGGGTTGAGAGCTACAAATCCAGGCCAGACCCCAGTTGGGCGGTTTTCCCAATCGAACCACACCTAACATCTACATTTATGGATATCCAGAACGGCTTTGTCGGCACCGTCGGCAACACTCCCCTGATTCGTCTCAACAGCTTTAGTGATGAAACAGGGTGCGAAATCCTCGGAAAAGCCGAATTTCTCAATCCGGGTGGCTCTGTCAAAGACCGGGCCGCTCTCTATATTATCGAAGATGCCGAAGCTCAAGGGCATCTCAAGCCTGGCGGAACCGTGGTAGAAGGCACAGCCGGCAACACCGGGATTGGACTAACTCATATTTGTAACGCGAAAGGCTATAAATGCCTAATTGTCATCCCAGAAACCCAGTCTCAGGAAAAAATGGACACCCTCCGCACCCTAGGGGCCGAGGTGCGGCCGGTTCCCGCAGTTCCTTACCGCGATCCCAATAACTACGTCAAACTCTCGGGCCGTCTGGCAGAGGAGATGGAAAACGCCATCTGGGCCAATCAGTTTGATAACCTCGCCAACCGTCGAGCCCATTATGAAACCACGGCCCCAGAAATTTGGGCCCAAACCGATGGCAACATTGATGCCTGGGTTTCGGCCACAGGAACTGGGGGAACCTATGCGGGGGCGGCGATGTTTTTTAAGGAGAAAAACCCCAAGGTCAAATGTGTGGTGGCTGACCCCATGGGCAGTGGTTTATACAGCTATGTGAAGACCGGCAAAATTGACACCAGCGGCAGTTCCATTACGGAAGGGATTGGTAATAGTCGCATTACCGCCAATATGGAGGGCGCACCTATTGATGATGCCATTCAGATTGACGATACGGAAGCCCTGCGAGTCGTCTATCAACTTCTGCGTCAGGATGGCTTATTTATGGGGGGTTCTGTGGGCATCAATGTCGGAGCGGCGGTGGCCTTGGCTAAGGAACTTGGGCCCGGTCATACCATTGTCACGGTGTTATGCGATAGTGGCTCCCGCTATCAGTCGCGATTGTATAACCCAGACTGGCTAGCGGCTAAGGGTTTGGCCCTGTCAAGTTGAGGAGTTAGGGGTATTTCTAACTGCCGATAAACCAGCGAGTTCCAGTCCAAAGATAATAGACTCCGGTCAACATCAACGCCACTGTTCCAAAGCGAATGACCGCCTCGGAATGTTTCAGGATCTGCCGGCTTTGTTTGGCTAACCCTGTAAACAAACTGGCGAGGAAAATAACGGCTGTATAGCCCAGGGCATAACTGACCATGGTGAGGGTTCCTAGCATTTGGGAACCCGTCGCGGCCGCTGCTGCTAGAACGGCAAATAACACGGGACTGGCACAGGGGGAACTGACCAGGGCAAAGGTCAGTCCAACCCCATAGGGACCCGCTTTAGGAAGATGTATATTGGTTTGGGGTAGGGGGAGTTGAATCACCCCCAGAAGCCATAACGCCATTAGGGCCATGAGTAAGCCAACGGTGATGTTGATATAGCCTCGGTAGTCCACCATTACGGCCCCGGCGAAGGAGGAAACTAAGCCAAAAAGACTCAAAATGGTCACTGACCCCAACACGAATAACCCGGCTTTTTTGAAGGCATCCCAGCGGGAGTTAATGTTAAGGGTGCCGATATAGCTGAGATTGACCGGCAACAGGGCTAAAATACAGGGGGAAATGCTCGCTAGCAGCCCTCCGGTGAAGGCTAAGGTCAGCAGGACAGGAGGATGAGTGGTGTTTTGTTGTTGGAACCATTGCTGATACCGATGTTCAACGGATGAGATGAGATGTTCCAACGGCCGCCCCAGACTGGCTCCGAACGTGATGACGAGAACTAAGGCCAAGGTTCCTAACACCAGGTAGGGCCACCATCGTTTCGCGGCTTTGAGGAGAGATTTGTCTGGACGGGATTTGGACAGGACTGAGGAGTCTTGGGGTTTTACCATTGCGTTGGCCTAGAAAAAGAGCAGTTCGGGACATCCAATCACTCGTTGGAGTCGCCGTGATGGGGATGAGAACGTGCATCAGCAATTGAGCGTCTTGATTCGAGTCATGAATAGCGGCCAGATATTGGATGCACGTTCTAACCTCCCAGGATGGAGCGTCTATTGGATCACCGGATCTAATACGGTGGTGTAGTCCTCTAGGTTGGGATTGTTTCGATGCTGGGCTAGAATGCGTCCGGTCTCGGGTTCGACAATGGTTAACATCCCCGTTTGCGACTTGTTGGCCTCTAGAAATTCCTGTAAGCCGAGTTCCTTGGCCTTGGCTTCTGCTTCAGCGGTGGTGCTGCGATCGCTGACATCCAAGATCACGAAATTAACCGTCTCGTCATAGTCTTCTTTGAGTTGTGCCAAAGTCGGTGCAATATTCTCGCAGGCGGCACACCAAGTAGCAAATACATCAACTAAAACGGGTTTCCCATGCAATTCGGAGGCTAAGGGCCCTCCCACTGACGCGTGGGAGTTCCCGGCACAGGGGTCTCCGGCACAGGGGTCTCCGGCACAGGGGTCGCCAGCACAGGGGTCTGTTACCCCGGCTGGGGCCTCTTGTCCCGCACAGGGGTTCGCGCAGCCAAATGCCAGTCCTAAACCCAGGATGGAGGCAATGGAAATGTTAGCTAGATAACGGACTTTCATCGATATATCTCCCAAAAACAACGTCGTCGTGGAGGACGACCACTGTTTCGGGTACGCTTGCGATGATGATTCGGTTTTCTGCCGGAGTGTTTGGTGCGGATGTCCGGGGCTGACATGAACATCCACAAGCCTAGGTAAGTCCCGAATCCTCATCAAAACTTTAGAGAATCGACATCTTAGGGGGGATTGCTGTCGATATACTTGGACTAGGGAAACTATATTTTTTGGGAAGAAAATAGAGAACTCACCACTTTCCCTCTCAAGTTCAAGGCTTCTTCCTACCATAGGACTTCTCCCATGTCAACCCATCCTCGACAAATTGTAATTGGTGACGTTCATGGTCATTACGACACCCTGATACGATTGCTAGACAGTCTTGGGCTACAAGAGGGCGATCGCGTGGATTTTTTGGGAGATCTCATCGATCGCGGTCCCGCGAGTTGTCAAGTGGTTGAGTTGATTATGTCCCATCCCTCCTATCATGCGATTCGGGGCAATCATGAGGAGATGATGCTCTCGGCGTTAGTCTACGGTCGAGAGGATGACCGTTATTTTGACTTTTGGCTCAGTGGGGGCGGTGATATGACGTTAGAAAGCTATCCCAACTCGGGCCTGATGTACGACCATTTGGATTGGCTTGAATCCCTACCGGCCTACCGAGATCATGGAGATATCTGGCTGGTTCATGCCGGAGTGGACCCCCATCGTCCTCTGGAGGAACAGTCGAGTCAAGAATTTTGTTGGATTCGCGATGTCTTCCATCGCCAAACAACTCCCTATTTTGTCAATAAGCTCATCATCATTGGTCATACCATTACCTTCACGTTCCCTGGGGTGCAATGTGGGCAGTTGGTTCAAGGCTGTGGGTGGCTCGGGATTGATACGGGAGTGTATACCCTCGAAAGTGGCTGGCTGACGGCTCTGGATGTGACCCATAAACAGGTGTATCAAGCTAATGTGTGGCAAGAAAGCCTGCGATCGCTCCCCTGGGAAGACATCGTTGTGACCATTGACCCCAATCGGGTGCGTCGCCGTCGCTTTGCTTTAAAGTGATCCCGAAGAAAAGACAATGTTAGGATAGCCTCTGTGATGACTGGCCATCTCGATCGCAGGTTGCGATCGCAGCCGCTCAACTTAAAGGGGTTTTGGTGATGAGGAAAAAGACAAACCTATCGTTAGAGCGATCGCTCCGAGAGCCTAACGCGGCAACTCAGACGACTCGCCCGGAGGAATCCTCCGTCGCACGTCGGCAACAACGTCCCCAACGCTCTTGGACATCCTGGCTCCCTGGGTGGCAGTTCTGGACGCTCCTGTTCGGGGTAGGGACCATTGGCACAGCGATTACTGCTTCGGCGTTGCTGCTGAGTTTACCGAGTGTTCCCAATTGTCCGCGTATTTTCTGGCCCACGGCCTCGGCCTCCATGCGTCTCTATTGCGGCCAGTTGGCAGCCAATAAGAAAACGGTGGATGATATCCTAGAGGCGATCGCCCTCGTCAGCGAACTCCCTGATGATCATGGCCTACGTCCGACGATCAACGCCCAAATTGAGGAATGGACCCAAGAACTTCTCGATTTGGCGGAAACCTCGTTTCATGAGGGGAGACTAACGGAAGCTATTGATACGGCCCGGCGCATTCCCACCCATGAACTGTCTGAGAGCGCTCAAGGGGTGATTGAACCGGTCATTGAACAGCAGATTGAGGACTGGAAGCGGATTTGGACGGAAGCAGAAGACCTTTATGCTGAAATTGAGGATCATCTGCAAAACCGCCGCTGGAATTTAGCCTTTTCCGCCGCGACTCGCTTACGTTCGGTGCAGAATCACCATTGGCGGGTGACGAAGCAGGAGGAGATTAGCCAGCGGGTGCAACAGGCCCGGGATGATACGAATAAACTAGCCAACGCTCGTAATTTGGCGAACCGCCGCACCATGGATGATATTCTCGAAGCCATTTCCATGGCTGAAGGGATTGGCCTAGACTCCTTTGCCTACTCCAGTGCTCAAGATGCCTTAAAAGAGTTTGGACGGACGATGTTGGACTTGGCAAATGCCCAACTTGAGGCGCAAAACTTGACTGAAGCGATCACCATCGCCCGGCGGGTTCCAGCCAGTACCCAGTTGAAAGAGGAAGCCAACGATTTTGTAGTCTTAGCTCGCGGTGAGTTTATGGCCTGGCAACCTAGTGTTCGGAACCTGGAAAATGCCATTGCTCAAGCTCAGCGGATTCCCCTAGATAGTCCTCTCTATAGTCGCGCTCAGACTCGAATCCGTCAGTGGCAAGGGGCGATCGATCAGGTGGCGGTTTTGGAACGGGCCCGTAATACCGCCCGCACGGGAAGTACAGCAGATTTAACGACGGCAATTTCTCAGGCGGAACTGATCTCAAATTCGACCCCGGTCTATGATCAGGCTCAGGAGGAGATTGATCGCTGGCGCACGCAACTGCAAACCCGTCAGGATCGCCCGATTCTACAACGGGCTGAAACCCTGGCCCGACAAGGGAACTATCAACAGGCGATCGCCCAAGCCCAACAAATTAGTAGTTCACGGGCCCTCTATAATGATGCCCAAGCTCAGATTAATCGCTGGCAACAGACGATTAGTGAGCAACGCGATCGCCCCATCTTCAATCGGGCTGAACGGCAGGCCAATGCGGGCAATCTGCGGGAGGCGATCGCCACGGCCCAACAAATTCCCTCCAGCAGCGCTCTCTCTGGGGAAGCACAAACGGCGATCGCCCGCTGGAACAGCGCTCAGCGCGATCGCGATCTCCTAGATCAAGCCTATCGCCTGGCCGATAATGGTTCGGCGGAATCCCTAGAATCGGCAATTCGCACCGCCAACAGCATCACCAACTATAGCGGTCAACGCCCGGATGCGGATGTGCTGATTCGTAATCTCAGTTGGGAACTTCTCGAACTGGCTCAGTCTCGGGCTTGGAGTAGTCTCAGTGCGGCGATCGAGACGGCTGAACGCATCCCCAGATTTACGGAGGCTCACAGCGAGGCTCAGCGATTAATTCGCGATTGGAATGCCCAACTGAATCCCCCACCACCAGCCCCCGAACCGGAAATCGATTTAGATCGCAAGTTTGAGGATGGGGTTCCCATTGATTGGGGCAACCCTATCCCCAGTGATTAATCTCCTGCGCCCTGCTGTTTGCCAAATAGGCAGATATCAAAGGACTGGAGAGTGTCAGGAAGGGTCATCACCGCATTGGTGTCATAGTGATTCGACAGTAACACCGTCCAATTGTCTCGCTCTAGAGGGACATCTAAATCGAGGGGTTTTTGGAAGGAGAAGTTGATAAGCACCAGAATCGACTCCTCCTCCGTTTCCCGTAGATAGACGAGATGTTCATGGGGATAGTGAATCAGCGATCGCCAACTCCCCCGTTGTAAGGCGGGATGTTTCTGATAAAGCTGAATCAAACGCCGGTAGAAGTTCAGGAGGGAATCGGGGTTTTTCCAGGCGTTTGCCACATTTAAGTCTTTGTAATTAGGATGCAGCGGTAGCCAGGGTTCGAAGTCTTTGCCGAAACTGAACCCCGCTTGGGGGGAGTCATCCCATTGCATGGGAGTTCGCGAACCATCCCGCTGTTCGGGAACTTCGCCACTGGTACTCGGGGCGATCGCCTTATCCCGTAATTTCTCCGGGGGAATCTCTCGATGATCCACCATGCCCAATTCCTGGCCATAATAGAGGACTGGTGTGCCTCGCACCGTTAACAATAGGGTGGCCGCGGCTTGGGCGATCGCATGGGAGTCGATACAGAGACTACATTCAACCCAGCGGGAAAGATGGCGCGGGATGTCATGGTTATCGAAAAAGTACACCGGTTGCGCTCCCGGAGGCGTCACCAATTCCTTATGTTCAATTTCCCGTTGTAAATAGCCCGGATACCAAGGACTAAAGGCAAATTCAAAAGTAAAAGGTAGATGAAGTTCGTCGTTATGGGCACCGTAAAATGTGTTGGACTCATACAGGCGATTGTCGATGAAGGTTTCGCCAATCAACAGGCGATCGCCATACTCATCTAAAATGCTGCGAATCTCCCGAACAATTTCATGGTTTTCGGGTAGGTTTTTTTCATAAAGATGATGATAGTTGTTATAGTCATTCTTATCATTTGTCCCGAACTTTAAGGGATTGTCACGAAAATATTTATCCTTACTATAGGCACTCGACGCATCAAGGCGGAATCCATCCACTCCCTTGTCTAGCCAAAAGCGAATCACCTGATAGATTGCCTCGCGAACCTCTGGGTTGCGCCAGTTTAAATCTGGTTGGTTCTTATTAAAGGTGTGAAAATAATACTGCTTTCGACTCTCGCAATACGTCCAGCCCGTGCCCCCAAAATACGAGAGCCAGTTATTCGGAAGGTTATCCTTGTAACCTTCCTGCCACAAATACCAATCGGCTTTGGGATTCTCACGACTCTGTTGCGACTCTAAAAACCATTCATGTTGATTGGAAGTATGGTTGAGAACTAAATCTAAAATAACTTTAATATCTCGTCGATGACATTCTGCCATCAACTGCTCAAAATCTGCCATTGTCCCAAACATCGGGCAAATTTCAGTGTAGTTACTCACATCATAGCCATTGTCCATCATGGGGGACTCATTGATCGGAGACAACCAAATAGCATTAATCCCTAACGAGGTTTCACTCTCAAGATTGCCATCATTGAGATAATCTAATCGCTGAATAATTCCTTGAATATCCCCAATTCCGTCACCATTGGCATCCGCAAAAGTTAAGGGGTAAATCTGATAAATAATTCCCCGTTCCCACCAAGCTTGTTCGGTTTTCGTTTCTGGTTTCGTCATTACAGCGATTTCTATCCATAGCAATAATCAGCAGCAAACCATGCCGTGCTTAACGTACGCCATAGTTTGCTGTCTAGATGTCTCTGGGCCTGAACGGCCGTCCGGGACTCAGCTTAACCGATGACCTGATGCTCTAGCCAATTCAAGACCAAAGGATTCACCACATCGGGGCGTTCATCATGGGGACAATGACCCGTTTGGGGGATGGAATGAAACTCCACCGGATGGCGCTCACCCCACTGGCGATAAATCTCTGCCCCCTTCACGGGAGTCCAGGGGTCATCTTCTCCCCAAAGCACTAACACCGGACAGTTGACCGAGTCAATCAACTCTGAGGGTTTCGGGCCCGGAGGTGCCGAGAGAATCGACGCAAATACCTGTTGCGCCCCTAGATCACAAGAGGGAGTATACAACAATTGCACTAACTCATCCGTGACCGCCTCTCGGTTCCCATAGACTTGATAGAGGGTGTTACGAATCCGTCGCGGCTGTCGAACCTGGTTGAACATTAACGTTCCCAGGGTTTTCGAGGCCACCAACTTGGCAAAGGTTCCCATCACCACCCGCAGGGGGAAAGCCAGTTCCTCAGGGCGATGATTCAGTCCCCCCGCACAGTTGAGTAACACGGCCCCTCGGGTAGAATCGGGATATTGGGCCGCCATCACCAACGCCAATAAGGCCCCGATGGAATTGCCCACAAACACCGTGGGTTCGGCGATGAACTCCTGCCAAAAATCTGCCAGAAGCTCCCGCCATAAGTCAATCGAATACTCAAAGGGGGGTTTGGCCGACTCGCCAAATCCTAGCAAGTCTAAGGCATAGACACGATAACCAGACTCAGCCCAGACGGGGATATTCTGGCGCCAATGGCCAATGGAGGCCCCAAAACCATGAATCAGAACCAAGGGGGGGCGCTCACCGTTGCCCTCACCGTTGACTGTATAAGCAATGGACTGTCCGCGCCAAGTCCAAAACTGTCGTTGCAAAGAAGATGCAGAGGAGGGAGATTGTACCGTCACGACAAGATTGATAGAACTGACTGTGTAAAACCTTATTCTATCGGGTTTCCTGGGACTCTGCCGCCGTTGGAGGCGACCGTCTTTGCCGTTGGCCCATCAGATGTAACGATTCTGGCAGCTTAGGGACAAAAAAAGAAAACCGCAACGCCGTCTTACCTCAGCTTCCGACCTGTATGCGACAGTGGAATCCATCTATAACCCAGATGGTTCCTCAGCCCTTTATCTCCGGCTCTAGGAGTCTAACGCGAGGTTAGCATACCGAGCCACAAGCACATTGAGGGCCTCATACAGGACAAGTATAGATCGTAAAACAATATTGGCAGTCACCAACGTCGCAGTCTTCTATACCCATTATTTTAGCAAGCTGGTTGCAAATGGCAACTGATTGCCGCGAAATTCTGCCAGACGAGGGAGTCAATCACCACCGAAACAGGATACAACAAGGGATATAGACCCATCTACGACTTAACCCTCAACTGTCCTATGCCTGACTATCCTGGAATTTCTAGTGATGCCTTCCGTCATCCCCTCGATCTCGAAGCCGAGGAGGCCCTGCGCAACTTAGCGGGGTTTGATGGGGTGGCCCGCAAGTTTGTTGAATATGTCTATGAACGTCCGCAAGTGGTGTTTCTGACGGGGAATCATATCCAAGTGGGGCCCCGGCAGTATTCTACTGTCTACCAACTCTTCCGGGAGGCGGTGCGGGCCTTGGATATTTCCCCGGAACCGCTACTGTTTGTCTCCCATAATCCCCAACTGAATGCCTTTTCCTTAGGGCAAGACCACCCCTCCATCACCCTCAACTCGGGCCTCCTTGATGCCATGGATGAAGCCCAGTTAAAGGCGGTCATCGCCCATGAACTCGGTCATCTCAAATGCGGCCATACGATTCTGATCCAGATGGCCATGTGGGTCATCTCCACCGCTAGATTTGTGGGGGAGTTTACCTTTGGCATGGGGAATGTCATCAGTAGCGGTTTGCTCTATGCCTTTTATGAATGGCGACGCAAAGCCGAACTCACGGCCGATCGCGCGGCCTTGTTGGCGACGGATAATCTCGATACGGTGACACAAACCCTGATGATTGTGGCAGGGGGAAGTCAGAAATATGCCCATGAACTGGACATGACGGAGTTTATCCGCCAATCGGAACGCTACCAAGAGTTAGATCGCGATCAATTGAATCAAGTCTATAAATTTCTGCTCTATAACGGGCCTCAGACCATAACCAGTCATCCCTTCGCCGTTGAACGTCTGCACTATATCCGCCAGTGGGCCCAATCGGCGGACTATCAGCGGATTCGCGCCGGAGATTATCGCCATGATGAGACCCGAGGTGCAGTGAATGTGAAGACGGATGCGGGCAACACCGTGAGCAGTTTACGCCGTGAGATTGAAGCGCTTCAGGCGGAGATTGAGCGGGAACGACAACAGCGATCGCCCTCGGACTTCTCGCCACACGGCTAAAGATGACGGTTGGCTAACGAATCTGCCTCTCGGAACCCATCGAAGTCCCCTTGTACCAAAAACAGACCGATGGGTTCTTGGCTCATTTCTTGGGCATAGGCGGCATTGAGATAGGGGGCAAACTCCTCATTGCCCGCGATGTGAGTTTGTAGGAAGGCTAAACTCAAGGCCTTGACGTAGCTTTGAGCCACTCGGGGGTTCGGCCCAATAATGTCGAGGGGTAGGGCAACGTTATCCTGTTCTGAATTGCCAATCACGGAGAAATGGGTGGCTTCTCGCAGTAAGACAAAATATTTGTGGGGACTGGTTAACCAGGCAAAGGGGGGAATTTGCTCAGCGATGGCAGGGGACACGGTATCCGCTCCTCCCGCTAGGAGCATGACTGGAATCTCAATGCTTCCATATCCCTCTGGCCCAAACAGGGCACTCCCAATGGGATTGAGGGCAATGATTCCTTGAACTCGCCCATCACGAAAGTTGATCTCATCCCGGGAGTCGATCTCGAATAGGTCGAGGGCCCGGCATTGAAGAAACAGGGAAACATTCCAGGATTGGCGTTGTTGACTCAGTCCACAACGACTTTGTAATTCCGGGAAGTTCAAGCTGGCCCCGGCTAGAGTTAAGGCGGTGTAGCCACCAAAGGACTGGCCAATGACCCCGACACGTTTAAAATCGAGGCGATCGCTCAGTTGGCGATCGGTGATGGCCTGTTTTTCGAGGCTATTGAGGGCGAAGGTGACATCGAGGGGGCGATCGAGAAACTCCTGGGGACGAGCAATTTCTTGGGCCCGCCCCCGCAACAGGGCATCCATATGTCGGGCACTACTGCCGGAATGTTCAGGAACTAGCACCGCGAAGCCATGGGAGACTAAATGTTCTGCCAGGTATCGAAAGGACTCCCGGTTTGAGCCTAATCCATGGGAAATGACCACAATGGGAGCGGAGAGAACGCCTCGGGGCAAGTACAGATCCACCGCCAAGGGATAGCCCCAAGGCAGGGCGCGATCGCGATCGCGCAGATCGAGGGAGCTAACTTCCCAGGAATAGTCTCCCAACCCTGTCAAATTCCGTAGGGAACTCATCCCCCCTGAATTGCCTTGTGCCTCTAACAAGGACTGACTCTCAACCATCGAAACCGCCTGATTATTATCCCGGATTAACGTCTGCAACTCCTGGGCCATGCGTAAGGTTTGGTTGAAGTCCAAGCGCACGGTATCTGTGGGAAAATGACGCAGGACATTGAGTAGCGTCAATCCTTCGGTCTTATCGGCCGCCGCTAGAATGAGAGCAGAACGTAAGCCCAAATAGCCTGATCCCCCAGATCCCAGCCGAATAGCTTGTCCGAGCCGCTGTAAGAGGGCTTCTCCTTGAGGGGTATACAAAAACTGAGACACGGCTACGACATCTACATCAGCCCGTGCTAGCAGGGCTTCCCGGATATTCTCTCGCACTTGTGGGGGGGCAAAGCGAATGTAGGGAGCTAAATCTCGCTCAATTTCCCCGGTGCGGGCATAGGTTTCTAGGGCATCGACGGAGACGGAGCGTTCAAATAGACTATAGCTGGCCGTAATGGTCTGGGCCCCCCATCCCGGCAGGCCAACGGACAGAATTAGACTACTTAGGAGGAGTCCACAGAAAACCAGGGTTGAGCGAGAGCATAAGCGTCGCATGAGTGTGATCCAACAAAGCAGGTGGGAGCATTCGCCTTTAGCTTAGCGCAGCTCTTCGCTAGAGAAGCGACGTATCTCGGCCATTAAGCCGCCGTCAAACGAAAGAATACATGATGAATCCCATGAATACTCTCCCTGAAGGGCATTTAAATTATCTGTTGTCCATTATTCCTGACTAGACAATCGTCGTCAAACCCCGATATAGTCCCTATGCGTATCTTCTCTGACTCTCTTGTGTTCCGTAGCTTTGTTGCGGTGGTGGTATTAACTTTTGTCATTTGGGTGTTGCGAGGCCTGACGCTGTTAAGCTTCCTGCCGGGTTTAGTTCTCTGGTTAGGGTTGCTGTTGTCCATTGCCCTGGGGCTACTCTCGGCTTGGCAAAGCTCAAAACGCTGGTAATTTGCTAGGATTGACCTAACAGGCTCCTAATGTAATCCCATACCTCTGCCGACTACTGCCATATTTTTTGTCCTATGACCTCCTATGTCACCTCAGCTGCGAAGGCTGAAATCAATGAGTTGCGCCGTCTCCGGGGACTGTTACCCCCTGAACTGCAAAGTTGGGTAACGGTCGAGAAAACGACAGAAATTGACCCTCCCTTGGTTCGTTGCGAGGAGTTGAGCCGGGATGAGGTCGAAATTGCCATTGATTTGGTCAAGTGGGAAAATTTAGCCCTTGACCAGCGCAATTTGCTATTTTGGCATGAGGTCGCCCGGATCCAGAATGACACCATTCCCCGTGAAGGTTGGGAAATGGCGGCCTTGGCGATCGGTCTGGGTGGGGCCGTCGGGGAACTCTGGGTTCAAGATGGGATATTACTCTTGTTGGCGTTAGGCCTGTGTGGGGTCTCGGGGTATCGTCTGTATCAGAAGAATAACAGTGATAAGGCCCTGCAAGAGTTATTAGAGGCGGATGACAAGGCGATCGCCCTAGCCACGCGCTTCGGCTACACGTTACCCAATGCTTACAAAAGTTTGGGAAGCGCCCTCAAAACTTTAATTGAACAAACGCCCAAAAAACGCCTTCGCAAACAGTACGAGACTCGTTTAGAAGCCCTCCGCCGCAGTGCCTCTAAGGCTAAGTCTCAGTCAAAGGCTAAACGCACCAGCCGCGACGTCACTCAAACCAGTCCCTATCAACTTTAGGGAATAGGCAGCAGGCAATAGGCAACAGGGGAGGAGAAGGCAATAGGCAACAGGCAATAGGCAACCTTCTCCCTCTCTTCTTCCGACCTCCCCTCTGTGACTGAAGTGGTTCGTACCCCTACTGCCTACTGCCTGCTGCCTACCGCCTAGGAGGCTTTAGACATCTCCTGGGCTTTGACCGCTCCATTTTCTGCGGCTTTACGGGGTTGAATCACACCATACCCTCCGTGATTGCGTTCGTAGATCACATTGATCTCGCCCGTTTCAGCATTGCAGAACACGTAGAAGTCGTGATCTACCAGTTGTAACTGTTCCAAGGCTTCCTCGGCGGTCATCGGCGGCATTGCAAAGTATTTGGTCCGCACCACTTCAGGGGGAAGTTCAACAGCGCGATCGCCAATCAAGTCCTCAGTCACACCGTCGGAGTTGGAGACCACCTCCGCCAAAACTTCGGTTGTTTTGCCTTGGGTATGCAGCTTGCGGTTGCGTTTCTCTTTGTACTTGCGCAACTGACGGGCAATTTTGTCTGCCACCAAGTCGATGCTGGCATACATCGATTTGCTTCCTTCCTGAGCGCGGATGACGGTTCCATTGGCGTAAATCGTCACCTCAGCGGACTGATTGGCGGAAATACGAGGATTGCGGGCGACAGACAGATGAACATCAACTTCAGTCGTCAATGTTTCAAAATGACTCACCGCTTTCTCGATTTTTTCCTCAACATAGTCACGAATGGCGTCGGTGATCTCAAAATTTTTGCCTTGGATAACTAATTTCATGTCGTAAAGTTCCCGCTCGATAACCGATTTTCATCAACAGTAAGGGATGACGTTCCTCCAAGAGCCTAGTTCTGAGTGACTGCTGAAATTCCGGCGGGGCGGGGATTGCCGCGTTCATGAGTCAGCACTCGGCTCAGATGGTTATTTTGGGGGGATAGGTCTATCCCATTACGTTCCTTATCCTTATTGTATTGTGAATCGCCGATTCCCTGAACCTCACTTTAAAATCCTTTGCAATCCTTGACAATTTGTGATTAGATTTGGGGATTTAAGCCACGATTCTTACTCAAACCCTCTTGCTTTTTTTGATGATGTTTAGTACCGCTTCGCCTCGACGACTTCACATCCTTTACTTTGAAACTCTGATTCCCTATCCAACGGCATGGGAACTCCAGCGATCGCTGTTTGAGGCTCGCCGTGCTGATCCTCAACTGGAGGATGTTTTATTGTTGCTGGAGCATCCTCCTGTCTACACTCTAGGACGAGGAGCTGATGCGAAGTTCTTACAGTTTAACCCTCAATGCTCTGAGCGGGAAGTTTATCGTATCGAACGGGGGGGAGAGGTGACCTATCATTGTCCGGGGCAACTGGTGGGCTATCCGATTCTCAACCTGAAGCGACATCAGCCGGATTTACATGATTATCTACGACGGCTCGAAGGCAGTTTAATCGCAGCGTTGGGCCATTTGGGGTTGGCGGGGGAGCGTCTGCCGGGGTTAACGGGGGTTTGGTTGGAGGGTGCGAAGGTGGCGGCGATTGGGATTCAGGTCAGCCGTTGGATTACTCGTCATGGCTTTGCCCTCAATGTTTGCCCGGATTTACAAGGGTTTCGGGAGATTGTCCCCTGTGGAATTGGCGATCGCCCGGTGGGAAGTTTACAGCACTGGTTACCTCAGATAACCGTCTCGCAGGTCGTCCCAGCGGTGATTGAGGCTTTTTCTGAGACCTTTGAGCTTGAGCCTCAACTGTATTCCATTCCAGGACCGATTTCTGAGACCCTCTGGCAACAACTTGTCAGTCCGGGGAACAGAGATTATGAATCATTGACAATGAACGATTGATATTATGAAGCTTTTTTGCGGTGCAAATGTGGATTTTTTTGTATTATTTGATATGTCTATTGCCTGACTTTTTTCCTCAGCAAAACACCCTAATCAAGGGAGGATAAGCGTCTCGGTGATGGGGGCCATCGAGGCATAAGACCCCTGGTACTAGAAAGCCATGCAACTTGGATTGGGACAATTGCAAAGTTTCCGCGATCGTTTGACTCAGCCATCAAAACTCGGACTACGATCACAATAGAGTCATTCAAGATCGTCCCGACTCTGACTCCGCTTAATCCCCAGCGAGCGGGACGGGTCATGGTTTAAACCGACCAAGTCTGAGGGATAACCTCCCTCTGTTGTTATCCCAGAGATTCAGAAAAGTCGAGCGATTGCTAAAGTTCTCACGCTGCTGCTTGATGTTCTTTCCCTAAATTATGGACAGTTTCCAGCCTCACCTGCCTCAGCAAAGACTCCCGATCGCCACCTTTGAACAATTACGACTTTGGATTGAACAGACTGCGCGTGAGTACGACCAGGAGGCAATTGTCCTAACGGAACGTGCGGTACGAGTTCAGTCACTCTCCCAAGTCGGTCAGTTTACCCTCGGGGTATCACCCCAGTTTTGCGCCGTTGTTTGGGGGAATCCTCCTAAACCTGAAGAGGGAACGCTGTTAGCGGTGGGATTTAGCTTAGAACCCGGTCACCTCGAACGCTTCCTAGAAGATTGTCCCCTTAAAACCCCCCTTCGCGATCGCGCCCTAAAACACCTACAAGCCTATGAACTCCAGCCAGACCAGCACAGTCAATTGACGTTACATTTAGCCCAATTTATCAGCGATCGCGGTTCATCTATGACCTCCTCCCCAGCCACAGCATCCACCACCGGTCAGATGGAAGATGCCCTCCACCAACATCGCCAGCAAGAACAACTCCTGAACCAGGTGACCACCCAAACCTGTCAGAGTGTCGCCCTAGCGGTGTTAATTTCCAATACCGTCGATCGAGTCTGTCGATTTTTAGACCTCGATCGCCTCTGTATCTATCAATTCGACAATTACACTCAAGATTCGCCTCAAGGCGATCGCCCCAAGCTGCCCCCTCAATCCCGCGATTGTATCACCTACGAAGCCCTAGGCCATGAGAGCCGACCCTCCCTTCTCTCCCGCCAGGACAGTTTGAATTGGCGGTTTCTGAGCCAGTTTCGCGATCGCTACCAAGCCGGAGAAACCCTGATTTTCAGTCAGGACAGTCTAGGGGAGGCCATTCCCCCAGTTAGCCAAGCCTACTTTGAGCAACTCAATATTCAAACCCATCTGACCGTTCCGATTCGGATTCAGGGCCAACTATGGGGGGTCTTATTGGCCCATCAATGCGATCGCCCTCGGGTTTGGGAACGTCGGGAACAGGAATTTCTCGAACATATCGCCGATCATCTCAGTGTTGCCATCTATCAGGCCCAACTCTACGCCGAAGTCCAACAGCAAAAGGAAACCCTAGAACAGCGCGTAGAACAACGCACCCAAGACTTACGAGATGCCCTTGTGACGGCCCAGGTGGCGAACCAAACCCGCAGCGACTTTTTGGCCACCGTCAGCCACGAGTTGAGAACCCCCCTAACCTGCATTATTGGCATGTCCTCCACCCTATTGCGTTGGTCTTTTGGCAATTTAACCCCCAAACAGCGGGACTATATCCAGAGTATTTATAACAGTGGTGAACATTTGATGGAACTCATCAACGACTTACTGGATTTATCTGAAAATGAATCCGGTAAAACCGTCTTGAGTTTCTCAGAGTTTTCCCTAACGCAGTTGGCCCAAGAAATGTTTTGCATGATGGTTGATCGGGCCACGGTGAATGGGGTGCATCTGGCATTGGATCTTCAGTTACGGGATCGTCAGGATCGCCTCTGTGCCGATCGCGATCGCCTGCGTCAGATTCTCTTTAACCTACTCAGCAATGCCATCAAATTCACCGCCACCGGGGGTCAGGCTCTGTTACGGATTTACTGGCAAGATGCTGATACCGTGGTTTTTGAAGTGGCCGATACGGGCATCGGCATTCCCGAGGAACAGCGATCGCTCCTATTCCAGATGTTTCGACAACTCGAGTCCACCTATACCCGTCAATATGGAGGAACAGGCTTGGGGTTAGCCTTGACCAAACAACTGGTCGAACTGCATGGGGGACTGATTAAAGTCGATTCAGAAGTGGGAGTGGGGTCTAAGTTTACCGTGCGCCTTCCCTGTCACAGTTCCACAGTCTTAGAGCAAAAATCCCCCCCTCCCCCCCGGATTCCCTTACCCCCTCGTAAGGGCCATGTCGTCCTGGTAGTGAATCGGGAAGATGAGGCAATTTTGATTTGCGACTTGCTCACCGCCGCCGGGTATCATACCGTGTGGATGTTGGATGGTTCCACAGCCCTAGAACAGATTAAGATGTTAAAGCCCGTGGCGGCCATTATCGATCGCCAACTTCCGGGGATGGATGGCTGTGAACTGACTCAGTTACTCCGTCAACTTCCCAACACCCAATCCCTGAAAATTTTGTTAATGACTGATCCACTCCCCCCCGAAGGGTTAGCCTATTGTCAGGAGCAGGGGGCTGATACCTGTTTGACTCATCCCATTGAGCCTGAGGAGTTGTTAACCAGTATTATCGAGCTTCTCGTTGAGCCGTTGGTCTCTAATTCTGATTCTGAGTGATGTCCATTGTTTTTACCCAGCGAGTCTCCTGCGATGACCCTCTCAGAGCTTCCCTAGACGAGGAGGGGCGACTCTACCTGAGTTTAACTGCACAGGATCGGCAGCGCAGCCGTCACCGCTTCAGTACCGATTGCGGGGAAGTGGTGTTTCTGCGGCTACCTCGGGGCACAATTCTACAGGATGGCGATCGCCTCCTCGATGAGACGCAGCAGCAACAGGTGGAGATTCGCGCCAAACCTGAACCCGTCCTCACCGTGACCGCCACTGAACCCTTGGATCTGTTGCGGGCCGCCTATCACTTAGGGAATCGTCATGTTCCCCTAGAGGTGACAGCGGAGTATTTGCGGTTGTCTCCCGATCCGGTTTTGGCGGATTTGTTGCAGCATCTGGGCCTGACGGTGAGGTTACAAACCCTCCCCTTTCAGCCAGAAACGGGGGCTTATGATCATCATTCCTCCCATTCCCATGACCATTCTTAAGGTTTCTTTAAGGTTTGGACGAATAAAGATCGGCTGTTAGGGTGGAGGCAACTGTCTAAGCCAAAGGAGGGAATGTCTGTGCCACCGTTGCTTGTAACGGAGGTTTCCGACGGGATGCCAACATGAAAAAACGTTTTGCGGTCATGGGGATGCTGGTAACCACAAGCCTCGCCTTGTTCACCAGTCCAGCATCATCATTCGCCCAAGCCCGAGTTGGACAACTTGGGAACGGCAGACCCTTTCAAGAGCGATCGGGGCTATCCTCCTGGATTGCTCAGGCAAATTGGTCAACCTACCAGGGGGCGAATGGGCGGTATGAGGTTCAGTTTCCCCAACAACCTCGGCGACAAAGTGCGACGATGTCGATAAACCCGGGAAACATAGATGTGACTACGACCATGCTTATTCATGAGGATCCCGGCAATAATGTTGTTCTCATGAGTGCCAGCACCCCATTTTCCAGTCCCCCTGGAATGACCGTCAACCCAGAACTTAGGTTGGATCATGGCCGCAATATCATGGTGGCCTCGATGAATGCTACCATCCACCAAGAAGATCGCATCACCGTCCAAGGACGTCCCGCCCGTTCTCTGGTCATATCAACCCCCAATCAACTGCGCTTTCAGTACGTACTCATTGTCGATGCCGATAACGCAATGTTCTATCAACTCATAGTTGGCGGGCCTACTGTAGAACACCTTAATTCTCCTGCTGCTCGACGGTTTTTTAACTCCTTTAATATCCGTTAGGCTTGCTTCAGCAGAGGCTTGACTCCCGTGGCTGGTACGCCGGTCGAACCTGAGATGCTAGCACAGCGTTGCCCAGACCCCTAAAATAGAGGGAAATAACCAGCCTGAGCAACCATCGACCATGGCACGAGATTTACGGGGATTCATCCAGCAACTCGAACAACGAGGACAATTACGACGCATCAGCAGCCTCGTCGACTCGGATTTAGAAATTGCCGAGATTTCTAATCGCCTCTTACAAGCAGGTGGCCCCGCCTTGCTGTTTGAGAATGTCAAAGGGGCGAAATTCCCTGTGGCCATCAACCTGTTGGGAACCGAACAGCGGGTATGTTGGGCCATGAATATGGAAAAGCCCCAGGAGTTGGAGGAGTTGGGGCAGAAATTGGGGATGTTGCAACAGCCGAAACCCCCGAAGAAGATTTCTCAGGCGGTGGATTTTGGCAAATTGCTGTTTGATGTGGTCAAGGCCAAGCCGGGCCGTAATTTCTTTCCCCCCTGTCAGGAAGTGGTGATTGAGGGAGACGAGTTAGATCTCAATAGTATCCCCATGATTCGTCCCTATTCCGGGGATGCGGGTAAAATTATCACCTTGGGCCTGGTGATTACCAAAGATTGCGAGACGGGAACGCCCAATGTGGGAGTGTATCGTCTGCAACTTCAATCCCCAACGACGATGACGGTGCATTGGTTGTCAGTGCGGGGTGGCGCTCGTCATCTACGCAAGGCGGCGGAACGGGGTAAGAAATTGGAGGTGGCGATCGCCCTTGGGGTTGATCCGTTGATTATTCTGGCGGCGGCGACTCCGATTCCGGTGGATTTATCGGAATGGCTCTTTGCCGGGCTATATGGGGGGTCTGGCGTCTCCCTGGCAAAATGTAAAACCGTGGATTTGGAAGTTCCGGCCCAGTCGGAGATAGTCCTAGAGGGGACGATTACCCCTGGTGAAGAACTCCCCGATGGCCCCTTTGGCGACCACATGGGCTATTACGGTGGCGTGGAGGATTCGCCCCTGGTGCGGTTCCATTGTATGACCCATCGCAAAGACCCCATTTATCTAACCACCTTTAGCGGTCGTCCTCCTAAAGAAGAAGCGATGATGGCGATCGCCCTCAACCGCATTTACACCCCCATTTTGCGGCAACAAGTCTCGGAAATTAAGGACTTTTTCCTACCGATGGAGGCCTTGAGTTACAAGGCGGCGATTATCTCCATTGATAAAGCCTATCCAGGGCAAGCACGACGGGCGGCGTTAGCCTTTTGGAGTGCCTTACCTCAGTTCACCTATACCAAGTTTGTGATTGTGGTGGATAAGGAGATTAACATTCGCGACCCTCGCCAGGTGGTGTGGGCGATAACGTCAAAGGTTGATCCGGTTCGGGATGTGTTTATTCTGCCGAATACCCCCTTTGATAGTCTGGATTTCGCCAGTGAGAAGATTGGTTTAGGGGGACGCATGGGCATTGATGCGACGACGAAGATGCCGCCGGAAACGGATCACGATTGGGGGGAACCGCTGGAGTCCGATGAAGATACGGCGGCCATGGTCGATCGCCGTTGGGCGGAATATGGTCTAGCGGACATCAATTTGACCGATGTGGACCCCAATTGTTTTGGCTATGAAATGCCACCCCAACCCTGACCCTTTTAAACCCAATCAACGGCAGAGAAACCGGGTGTCTTGAAGACACCCGGTTTCTGGTATTCGACCCAGGTTTACAGAGGATGAGTCAGAAACTTCAAGAATTACGACAACGCTTAAGCACTCTCGATGAAGAGATTGCGATCGCACAAGCACAACTTAATACCATAAGGGATAACGTTGAATATAAGCGACAAGAAAAAGTCCTTAATACTCTATACAATCAATATAATGATATAAATTCGAAAATTCAACAGCTAGAGCTTCAATCTTCTGAGTTCGAGACGGCACAGATTTGCCAGGTGCAGGCTGGTGGTTGGCAAATCGAGCGTCGTCGTGGGTCAGCGCAACAGTTTATTGAAGCGTTGGGTGACGGCACAGGTTTAGAAATGGTCTTCGTTCCGGGGGGTCAGTTCATGATGGGATCTTCCGATGATGAACCGGAACATGAGGATGACGAAAAGCCCCAGCACGAGGTGGAGATGTGCCCATTTTACATGGGGAAATATCCGGTGACCCAGGCTCAGTGGCGAGCGGTAGCGGCAATGCCCCAGGTAGAACGTGCCTTAGAGCCAGACCCGTCGAGCTTCAAAGGCGCGAACCGTCCAGTGGAGCGGGTATCGTGGGACGACGCGGTGGAATTTTGCCGGCGACTCTCGCAATATAGCGGGCGAGACTACCGACTCCCAAGCGAAGCGGAATGGGAATATGCCTGTCGTGCGGGGACGACAACCCCCTTTTACTTTGGTGACACCCTGAGCAGCGATTTGGCGAATTACGATGCCAGTAGGACTTATGCCGAGGGACTCACAGGAGAAAATCGAGAGAAAACTACAGATGTTGGCAGCTTTCCAGCAAACGGATTTGGACTCTACGATATGCACGGCAACGTTTGGGAGTGGTGCGCAGACGATTGGCATAGCAATTACAACGGAGCACCAAATGATGGCAGTCCCTGGTTCGATGAAAACCGTACGGAAACTGATAGGGTTCTGCGTGGCGGCTCCTGGGACCTCTATCCGAGGAACTGTCGCTCTGCCATCCGCAACTGGTTTACGCCCGACCTGACTGGCTTCAACTCCGGCTACGGGCTGCGGGTTGCGTGCGCGGTATCCAGAACTCTTTCTTAGCCCTTTGTTCTTTTCCCCTCTTGCCCTTTGGGTTCTCGCCTAACGGCGAGTTGAATTTTTTTTCATACCAATTTGCGATGAGCTTGCTATACATTGACGCTGGGGGAGGGCGACCACAAGGGTCACTGGTGTCAAGTTAAGGAAATCGTGGAAAAGTCAAGAAAGTGTAAACAACCCGAGACCAAGGGAAAAATGCTTATAGGCTAAGGACTAGCTAGCCAGGACAAAAGATGCCTAAGAAGACCTATCACAAACCGGGAAACCCGGACTTCAGACGACATCGCTCAGTGCCCGGACCAGTGAATCGGACGATTGAGCAGCGCTTGTTCGAGATGTTAAGTCCGGGAACGTTTGCCTCCCTCAAAAGCGTAAGCAACAAAGGACGACGGTTACGAGAGCGAACTCTAACCCTGCCGGTGATGACAGCGATTGTCCTGAGCCTAGTTTACCGGCAAATGACAGGGCTAAGTGAAGTGCTGCGAACCCTAGAACAGGAGGGACTGTTTTGGGTGAAAGCTCAACGCATCAGTAAACAGGCTCTATCCCAAAGATTACAAAGCCTGCCGGCCCATCTGTTTGCCAGTTTGCTCGAGCAGGTCATTGAGCGCTTGAACCAATCCTCAGCGCCCGGGGAAGTCTCGCCATTCTGGAGACCGGTGCGGTCTAAGTTCCCAGCCATTTGGCTAGCTGACGGGTCAACCCTCGAAGCCTTAAAAAAGAAACTGCATCGTCATCGCGGCAAAAAAGCCACCTCCCCCTTGGCCGGCAAGATGATGATGATGGTCGATGCCTTCAACCATCGCCCCCAGGCGGCCTGGTACAGTCCTGAAGCCCAATCCAATGATAAGCTTTGGACTGACTCATTGCTCGAACGTCTGCCAAAGGGCGGTTTAATGGTGTTTGACCTGGGATTCTTTAAGTTTCCTTGGTTTGATGCCTTTAGCGATTCGGGCAAGTTCTTTGTGACTCGCTTGCGGGAGAAAACCGCTTACAAGAATCTCAAGGTACTCGGTCAAAACCGTTACGTTCGTGACGAACTGATAGATTTAGGGCAATACCGCTCTAATCCTTGTCACCATCCCGTGCGTCTGGTGTCCGTCTCTTGGGAGGGAACCATCTACCGCTATTTGACCAATGTCACTGACCCCGAGGTCTTGTCCGCCCGCTACGTTAGCGAGCTTTATCGCCAACGCTGGCGCATTGAGGAGGCCTTTCTCGTGACCAAACGCTTGTTAGGTTTGGCTTACCTCTGGGTCGGTGGCTCCAATGGCATTGAAATCCAGATTTATGCCACCTGGATTTTCTATGCGGTGCTTACCGACGTCTGTTCCCAGGTCTCTGAGGCTTTACATGAACCCATTGACCGCATTTCTCAGGAAATGGTTTTCCGCAGTCTTTACTTTTTCAGTCGCGCCCGGGAACAGGGCCGTGTTGAGGATGATGAACTCATTCCTTTTCTGGTTCAATATGCCCAGTCCTTCGGACTGGTTAAAGCTAGGCGTAAGCGCCAACGAAAGAAAGATGCTATCTCCCGTCAGGTCTGGTCTCACCCCTTAACTTGACACCAGTGCCACAAGGGTTCGCCCCTACAGCCTGGCACGAAGGTTTGAAACCTGGTATTGAGCCGAACCGGCTGAAATTGGTGAGTTTCCGCCCAGAAACGGCGGGTTCTCCACCTGTTGCCATCCCCCAGCCTCTCCTCCCTAGGAGCATCTGGCGCTCACTCTGGACCCCAAAAAAAAATCCACCCACCCCTTGACATTTGCAAAACTTGGGGCTAGGCTAGTAAAGGTGTTGAGTTAACAAACTCACGCCGACAACGAATACGCCCCCATCGAGATCTCCGGATCCTGTGGAGGGAAAGTGCCTCCGCTGCCCCTAAGCAATTCCCCTGGGGGTATTCTCAAAACTGACCGATCGCCACTCACGGCGGTCGGTTGTTTGTTGTCTAGTCCTCCTCTGACACCGCCGGCTCAGAACGCACCTGGTAAATCTTCGCTGGCTTTTGTCGCCCCTTGAGCAACACATTACCCAGAAGTTCCACCGGAAACTGCCCCTGAACATAGCGGTAGGTGGACTCACTAATCAAAATCCGGCAGAGTCCCCCCTCCACCGACTTATCAAAACTCTCCAAGCGAGCCGCCACATTTACACTATCGCCAATAATCGTGTAATCCTCCCGCTGAGAACTTCCCAAACTGCCCACCACCACCGGGCCCGTGGCAATTCCCACCCGCATAGCAATAATCGGCTGCCCCTGTTCCTGCCAACCTACATTTAACTGCTGGAGCTTCTCCGCCATATCCAAGGCACAGCGTACCGCCGCGATCGCATCCCTGGCAATCTCCTGCTCCTCCTCCCGTAACAGCGGCACCCCAAACACCGCCATCACCGAGTCACCAATAAACTTATCAATGGCGCCCTCATGGTGTAACACCACCTCCGCCATACTCTCCATATACTCATTCAGCCAAGCCATCAGCGGTTCCGCGTCAATCTGTTCCGCCAGAGTACTGAAATTCTTAATATCCGTAAATAACACCGTGGCCGTGGCCCGTCGCCCCGGTAAACGCCCCTCCCGTAACAATTCATGGCGTTGTCGCCAAATTTCCTCCGCCACCGTTGAGGTGACATGACGACCAAACAAGTGCATCATCAACTGTCGGTCCTCCCGTTCCAACCGAGCCACATAGTTGGTCATCACGATCGCCCCACCCCCCAGTCCCAACATGGGAACCGTCACCGGAATCCACCAACCCCACAAAAACGCCCAATAGCCCAGCAAACCCAGTAACACCAAGCCCCCCAACAGCACCAACAGCCCCCCACGACGCTGACGCAGCTGCCAATAGACGATCGCCGCCGCCGAAGTCCAGGCCACAATCCAAACCGCCTCCCAAAGGGACGGCCAGACTCGGATTAAGGGGCGATCGTCCAGGGCCGCACTAATCACCTGACTGGTGAGATGGGCCTGAAACTCCACCCCACTCATGCGTTCAGGACCCTCCAGCAAGCCCCCCCAGAGGTTCTGACTATAGGGAGTGTAGAAAAAATCATTGAGACTCGGGGCCAGCGGACCAATCAAAACCACGCGATCGCGGATGCGTTCAGGACTGACCTCTCCATCCAGCACCTCCGCCAGAGAAACCATCTCAAACGACCCCGGTCCCCCCCGGAAATTCAGCAAAATCTGATAGCCCCCGGCATCCGCCCGCACATAGCCCCCATCATTGGCCTCAAACGGATAAAATACCTGCCGCCCCAACTGCAAATACTCGGGATGAATCTGGGCCTCTGGGTCAAACTGGCTCTCCTGCTGTAAATACATCCAAGCCAAAAGAAACCCTAAACTGGGGCGAGAATTGCCTTCATCATCCGTTAAAAACAACAACGCTCGTCGCAGTCGCCCATCCCCATCCACCGGAACATCATTAACCCCCACCTGGCCCTTCTGAGCTAAAACCGGCGGGGGCCCAATCCTTCCCCCCTGTTGGTCTGGCACTTGTTTCTCAATGCCAATAATCCGGCTAGAGGCCTCAAACAGCTCTGAAAGACGCTCATGTCCGGGTTCAACCGGAAGATTGCGGTAAAAGTCTAAACCGATCGCCCGGGGGTCGGCATCTTCTACGATTTCCAAGAGTCCTGCTAAGGTCTCATCATCAAACGGTGATCCCCAGCGTTCGAGATCCGCCTCCGTCACCCCGACAATGAGAATGCGGTCATCTCGGGGACTCTCAGGGCGCAACAGCAAGAAACGATCATAGGTGGCCCATTCTAGAGGTTGTAATAAACCCAACCCCCGTAAAAGCAGTAAAATGACGGCAACGCCAGGCCCGGCCATGAGAATCCCTTGCCATTGAGACCAGTAGGGCTGGATTTGCTTACGGAGATTGACCCAAACCATCAAGGATTTTTGGAAACGCCCCCCTAATTCTAGATCGTGAACCAGAGCTTAAGATAAATTGGCTAAAATCTGAGCAAGCCCCTCTGACGGTTTAGCCTAGATTCGGAGGGGTGGACTAAGCATGGCCCCCCATGGTGTTGAGAGTGTGAGAACGCAGGAGTACAACGGGTGAATATCCTAGAACTATTTGAGAAAGGCGGGATCGCCATGATCCCGCTGCTAGTATTGTCGGTATTGTCGATCGCCACCATTTTTGAGCGGTTGTGGTTTTGGGCCCGCGTCCTCCCCAAAGAGCGAGCCTTAGTCAATCGTGTTTTGGAGACGGCCGAGCAAGATTGGGACCTGGCCGCCGAAGTGGCCCGTCAGGGGCGAGCGAGTCCCATTGCTCGTTTTCTCTATGCCCCCCTTCAGCTTGAGAACCCTGAACCTGAGTTGTTTCAGTTAGCCCTAGAAGCCTCCGCTGATGAAGAGTTAGCCAATATGCGGCGGGGAGATAAAATTTTAGAGGGCGTGATTGCGATCGCCCCCCTACTCGGCTTACTGGGAACAGTTTTAGGCTTAATCGAATCCCTCGGCTCCATCAGCATCGGGGATTTAGGCACCACCGCCACGGAAGGGGTGACTCAGGGGATTGGTGAATCCCTCATTAGCACCGCCACGGGCTTAATTGTCGCTATTATTAGCCTCAGCTTCTACCGCCTCTTTCAAGGCTTTGTCGTCAACCAAGCCAAAGTCTTTCGTAAAAGTGGCAACGCCTTAGAACTGTGCTATCGCCAGTTTTGGGCCCAACGCCAACGCCAGCCTCAAGACCCCCAAACGCAGATAGCCCGGAGAGAGCAGACCCTCAAGCCTGATTTAGAATTAAACCCCGCAGCCGTCGCCGATCGCCCAGCCTCGGACCCCTCGAAAGCCGATGAGGATGGCTCACCAGAGACCCCCTCAGACGACAACCCTGACCCCAACTCCTAGACCCCCCCAACTCAAACATCCCTTTTATAGCAATCGAAGATTGCCTAATCGACACTCTGAGTTAGGAAAAATCCCCTCCTGGGAGGGGTTAGGGGTGGGTCATGCCTACTGCCTACTGCCTACTGCCTACTGCCTACTGCCTTCTCCTCCCCTATTTTTCGTCCTATTTAGACCGACTTTTGCTACATGAAACTCAAACAAACCGACGCTGTTCAGGACAACGCCCATATTGAGATTCTGCCCTTGATGGATGTCATCTTTTGTATTTTGACATTTTTCATCCTCGGGGCAGTGGGATTGACCCGTCAGCAGGCGATCGAGCAAAGTTTACCCCAGGCGACCACCGGTCAACAACAGATGCGGGACATGTTCCGAGTCAGTATCGATCCCATTGGCCGCATTTTTGTCGATCGCGACCCCGTGACAATGGACGAACTCCCCGATCGCCTGCGGGCCTACCAAGCCGAGAATCCCGATGGCTTAGTGGTGGTCTTTGGCCATCCCATGGCCCAGTACAACAATGTGATTCAGGTGTTAGATCTGTTGCGCTCCATTGGGGGCGATCGCGTCTCCCTGGGGGTGAATCCCAGCCAGGACTCCCCCCTCGATCGCAACCCCCAGCAAAACCCCTTCGGCGACTTTCCCGTCACCCCCGAACCCGTCCCCGAGGAGTCCCCCTTGGATCTTAGCCCCGACCCCGGCTCACCAAACTCAGAGCCTGGTTCCGACTCGGGCCTACCCAGTTTAGAGCCGGAAGTAGAATTTGACTCCCTCGACCCCCCGGGAGACTCCTGAACATCACCCCTTAAGATTCGTCGGCGTGGTCTCGATACCAGGCGATGGTTTGTCGTAATCCTTCCCGGAAGCTCGTTTGAGCCACAAAGTCAAACCGCTCTTTGGCCCGTTCCGTATCCAAACAACGACGGGGTTGGCCATTGGGTTTATCGGTTTCCCAGACAATCTCCCCCTGAAACTCCATCAACTCGCAAATGGTTTCAACTAAATCGCGGATGGAAATTTCCTCATGGGTTCCTAAGTTAACCGGGTCTGGGTCATTATAATCCTGGGTAGCCATGACAATTCCCCGGGCCGCATCCGTCGAATAGAGGAACTCCCGCGTCGGCGAACCATCCCCCCAAACAGGAAGTTTCGTTTCCCCTCGTTGTTGGGCCTCATGCACCTTGCGAATCAGGGCCGGAATCACATGAGAACTGCTGGGATTAAAGTTATCTTCCGGGCCGTAGAGGTTGACAGGAAGTAAATACACCCCATTAAAGTCATATTGCTGACGATAGGCTTGCAGTTGCACCAACAAGGCCTTCTTGGCAATCCCATAGGGAGCATTGGTTTCTTCGGGATAGCCATTCCAGAGGTCATCCTCCCGGAAGGGAACTGGGGTGAATTTGGGATAGGCGCAAATGGTTCCCACACAGACAAACTTGTCCACTCCTGCCTCATAGGCGGCGTGAATCAGTTGAGTGCCCATCATTAAGTTGTCGTAGAACAACTCCGCCGGTTTCTCCCGGTTTAGGCCAATGCCCCCCACATGAGCCGCCAGATGGATGATAATATCCTGATCCTGGACGACCTCCTGACAGTGTTGCAGTTGTCGCAAATCGCGATCGCGCGATCGCGGCACGGAAATTTTATCCTCCGTCGCCCCAGCGGCCAACAACTGAGCAATCACCTGACGACCGAGAAATCCGGCCCCACCCGTGACTACAATCCGTTTGTCTGCTAACGATAAACCCGCCATAACCTCTTCCTCTGTCAATCTCAGTGCCTATCAATCTCAGTGCCTGTCACTCTCAAAGCCCTCTAGTGAGGGCCGGCCAAGCACCTGCCCAGCCGCCTTCGAGCTTAGCCTAGTCCACCGTATTCGTCGCATCCTGACGAATGAAGGCGCGATCGCTCGGGCTTTCGCCGTTCGCCTGCTTCGAGGGCAATCCCAACGCCGCTAAATCCGCTTCAACCATCAAGGCCACCAACTCACCAAAGCTCACCGAGGGACTCCAGCCGAGCTTGTCTTGGGCCTTGGAACAATCCCCAATCAGTAAATCCACTTCTGCCGGACGTAGATAGCGAGGATCGAACTCCACATAATCATGCCAATCGAGTCCCACATAGCCAAAAGCCAAATCCAGAAACTCCCGAATGGAATGGGTTTCATTGGTGGCGACGACATAATCATCAGGGGTCTCTTGCTGAAGCATCAGCCACATGGCTCGCACATAATCCTTGGCATAGCCCCAATCCCGTTTCGAGTCCAGATTCCCCAGAAACAGTTTTTTCTGCATTCCCCCCACAATCCGGGCCACCGCACGGGTAATTTTACGAGTTACGAAGGTTTCCCCCCGTCGAGGCGACTCATGGTTAAAGAGAATGCCATTGCAAGCAAACAAATCGTAAGACTCACGATAGTTCACCGTTTGCCAATGGGCGTACACCTTAGCGCAAGAATAGGGGCTACGGGGATAAAAAGGGGTGGTTTCCTTCTGAGGAACTTCCTGCACCTTCCCAAACATTTCTGACGATCCCGCTTGATAGAAGCGAACCTCGTCCCCCGTGCGTTGTTGGTAATCTCGGATGGCTTCGAGGAGGCGCAGGGTTCCCATGGCCACCGTATCCACCGTATATTCCGGCGAGTCGAAACTCACCCGGACATGGGACTGGGCCCCGAGGTTATAAATTTCATTGGGGCGAACCTCCTCTAGGATGCGCCGTAAGGTGGTGCCATCGGTGAGATCGCCATAATGGAGAAACAAGCGCGCCCCCTCACTATGGGGATCGACGTACACATGGTCGATGCGATCGGTATTGAACGTTGAGGTGCGGCGAATGATCCCATGCACCTCGTAGCCTTTCTCTAACAGCAGTTCCGTGAGATAAGACCCGTCCTGTCCGGTAATTCCGGTAATTAATGCTCGTTTCAGTTCCGTCACAATTGTCTAATCCTTAACTCTAGATCTTGGGGAGACTCCCTCATCCGTTGTAGCTCATCTTTTCCCAGTCTGTCCCCGAGCTAACCCGCCTTGAGCCGTCACCAACCTAAGTTGGATTGAAACTCTGCATCAGACGGGGTCAGGGGGTTGGGGTTACCGCAGCAAAACCCAACCCAGATTGAGCCACCATGATGTTGGGGTTCTAGGGGTAACTAGAACCGGATTCATGATGAGGAGGTCTCCTAGTAAGCACCGTTATTCTTGGGAAAAATAATCACGCCAATGGTTTTGATGGCGATCCAAAAATCCATCCAAGCATTGCGGCAGTTGACGTAATACACATCAATCTTCACCCGCTTTTCATAGGGGATATCATTGCGTCCGGATACTTGCCATAATCCCGTAATTCCCGGACGAATAGTCAGAACTTTGTCCATATAGCGCCCGTATTTCGGTAGCTCTTCCCGAATGAGCGGACGGGGCCCGACCACACTCATATCGCCTCGGAGGACATTCCAAAACTGGGGAAACTCATCTAGGCTGGTAAACCGCAAAAAGCGACCAATCCAGGTGATTCTGGGATCGCTTTTGAGTTTAAAGGTCTCCTGAAACTCCGCCCGAATTTGGGGAGAGCTTTCTAAGAGTTCTTCGAGAACTTGGTCAGCATTGGAGACCATGGTTCTAAATTTAATGCAACCAAATGGTTTTCGGTCTTTACCAATTCGTTCTTGAACATAAAAAATCGGACCCGGAGAACTCAAGAGGATTAGGCATCCCAAGAGGAGATACACCGGAGAAAAGATAATCAGAACCAAGGCAGAAAACAGAATGTCAAAGAGGCGTTTTCCCAACGCTCCATTGGCATCTGCTACCGTAAATCCTTGGGGGCGCAGGTCTGCCAGACGGGGGGTAATTCCCCGTTTGACGAGCGCCCACAGTCCTTTTGCAGAGATCAGTTGGCTATTGGCAGTCATCGTACTCCTTCCATTCACACCACACACACACACAGTCGAGATCGTAACGCCATATCCGTCATCTGGCTTTAGTCCACGTCGAACGGATCGGCCGAGAGGACATGGGTTTCATTGGGGATACCCGTTTGAAAGTCTCGACAACAGCGTTCTAAATAGGATAGGTAACGCTGTTCAAAGATTGTAGGGGCAAATCGAACCGAATGTGATCGAGCGGCTTCCGGCTGAAAGCGCGATCGCAGTTCCTCAAAGGTTTTAACCGCCTCTATCAGAGCTGTTTCGGTTTGCGGCTTAAACAAGACTCCTGTCCCGATTTCGCCCCATTGACGGATATCCCGCACGGTTTCTAGGGCCCCGCCGGCCCCGTAGGCGATTACGGGGGTTCCACAAGCTTGGGCTTCCACGGGCGCAATGCCAAAATCTTCACAGGCTGCATAGACAAATGCCTTCGCTTGGGACATATACTGTTCCACAACCTCATTGGGCTGTGATCCGAGAAATTTGATGTTGCTTTGGGCCATCGCCTGCAAACGACTGGCTTGCGGGCCACTGCCAATCACAACTAAGGGATACCCCAGTTGATTAAAGGCTTGCACGATGACATCAATTTTTTTGTAACTGACTAATCGTGACACGGTCAGATAGAACTCCTCTTTGCGGGGTTCAAAGGGGAAGCGTTCTACCGCTACGGGTGGGTAAATCACCTCGGCCCGGCGACGGTAACAGCGCCAAATGCGACGCGCAGTATGCTGGGAGTTGGCGATAAAATAATCCACCCGATTGGCACTGAGCACATCCCATTGGCGCAGTTGATGCAACAAAAGACGGGTTACCAGTCCTGGAAGTCCCCGCCCTAACCGCGACTCCCGCAGGTAGTCGAAGGTTAAATCCCAAATGTAACGCATGGGCGTATGACAGTAGCAGATATGGAGCTGCTGCGGACGGGTGAGCACTCCCTTGGCGACGGCGTGGGAGGAGGAGAGAATCACATCATACTGCCCCAAATCCAACTGCTCGATGGCCAGGGGAAGCAGGGGTAAATACTTTTGTACCCCGGCCCGCGATCGCGGTAACTGCTGAATAAAGCTCGTGCCAATGGAACGGCCGTAGAGATAACTCTCGGGATTCGAGGACTCAAAATCCACGAGGGCAAACACATCAGCGTCAACATGGTTGAGGATCTCCCGCACGACCAATTCCGAGCCTCCGGTGGCTTCCGGGGTCAGCCATTCATGCACAAGGGCAATCTGGAGGTCGGTCATATCAACAACATCGGACATCGGCAACTTCTCTACCTCACCAGGTCATCTGCCCTAGGGACGGCATTAACTTAACAGGGTACAGCAGTCCCTCCCAGTCCCCTCAAGACCCGCAGCGACGGCTGGGACTGGGGAAGTTGTTAAGAGGATTCGGCGAGGCGGTATGCTAGGGGGAGAGATTTTTGGGCCTGAGCGAGTGAACTCAATTCCTTTACTGGACTTAGCACAGCAATATCAGAGCGTACAGCATGAGTTAGACCAAGCGGTTCTGGAGGTGATGGCCTCGGGGCGCTATATCGGCGGCGAGAGCGTGATGACCTTTGAGCGCGAGTTTGCCGAGTATCTGGGGACGAACCATTGTGTCAGTTGTAATTCGGGGACTGATGCCCTGTTTTTAGCCCTCCGGGCCCTGGAAATTGGCCCCGGCGATCAGGTGGTGACGACTCCCTTTACCTTCATCGCTACGGTGGAGATGATTAGCGCCGTTGGGGCAACGCCGGTCTTTGTGGATATTGACCCGGAGACGTTTAATCTCGATCTAGACCAACTGGCGGCGCTGTTACGGGCTTCGGGACCGGCTAAACCGAAGGCAATTCTACCGGTTCATTTGTTCGGTCGTCCCCTGGATATGACGACGCTGATGGCCTTGGCCCAAGACTATGGGATTCCGGTCATTGAAGATTGCGCCCAAGCCACTGGGGCCACCTGGGAGGGACGACAGGTGGGCAGTTTTGGGGCCATGGGCTGTTTTAGCTTTTTCCCCACCAAGAATTTAGGGGCCTTTGGCGATGGAGGGGCGATCGCCACGACTGATCCCAAACTGGCTCAACGGCTGCGAGTCCTCAAAGAACATGGGGCAACTCGCCGCTATTACCATGAAGAAATTGGCATCAACAGCCGCTTAGATGCCATGCAGGCGGCAATTTTAAGGGTCAAGCTGGGCCATTTAGACTCCTGGAATCAGCAACGTCGCCAGGTGGCCGATTACTATCATCAGTTACTCGCTCCTCTGCCGAATCTTCATCTCCCGTCGGATCTTCCGGGTCATGTCTGGAATCAGTACAGTTTGCGGCTAGGGGCGACCCACGATCGCGATCGCCTGCGATCGCGCCTCCAGGAGTTGGGGGTCGGCACCATGGTCTACTACCCAACCCCCCTCCATTCTCAGCCGGTCTATCGCCATTTAGGCTACAGCGAGGGAGATTTCCCGGCGACGGAGGCCGTCTGCCGTCAAGTTCTCTCCCTGCCCATGTTCCCGGAACTCAAGCGGGAGCAACAAGAACGAGTCTTGTATCATTTGAAACAGTTTCTCGTCGAGCCTTGAGGGTTAATGGGGGAGAGTTTAGTTGAGACCTGCTGAGTTTCTCTTGTCCCCCTACTCCACTCCCTCTGCCAACGAGTTCCCCGAGCGGTTGCCCCCCTACTCCTCGGAAAAGTTTTCAAAGTCTTCAAGTCCAATGGATTCGAGGAGTCCCTGCCAACGCTGCTCTAAGTCCAGCTCATCGGATTGTGATCGCAACTGGGCCAGACGGTCTAAGGCATCGTACCAAACTCCGGTTTCCGCCAACAGTCCCACTTGCTCAGCCAGAGGAGCCTCAGCCAGTTGGCTCGCAAACTCATCGGTGGGGTCCAGACGTCGCACCCAAGCTTCCCGCCAAATATCAGGACCGAAGGTGTTGGGGGCATTGGCATCGCAAAGGATACGCACAAACCAGGTATAGTTTTGTCCCACGGTTAAGGGGCTGACTGGGTTCCCGTCATCATCCACCTGGGGCAGTTCCAAGGCCATCACCCCTCCATCCCTCGGCGGTGTCACCTGGGTTAAATAGACTTGGCGATCGCGGATATCTTCCCCACTATCCGTCAGGAGACGTTCCCATTCAGTCACCGCAAACTCTAATTGAGCGCCCTCGGGTAAAGGGGGAACATAGACGAAAAAGCGGGGATAGTCCTCTAGGGTGATTCCCAAGCTGTCTAAAGGAGCCAGAAGCGTTAAGGCGGGGGTTCTGTCATCAGGACTGGTGGCGCAACTGCCACGAACCGTATCAAATAGAGGCTGATCAGGGGGGTCAAATTCACCTTGACTCGGGTCTTGCCAGCGTGTCCCAGCTCCTTCTAAACGCCCCGGCGTGCCACGATCAGGAGGTACAAACTCAGCCTGGACTGGAGCTAGAGCCGTCAGCAAGCCTGTCAGGGACAGGCCCAGACCCCAGGACAGGGAGATAACAAGGGATCGCGGGCCTGATTTTGGATGTGGGATCATGATCAAGATTTACCATTAACGGTTGAACTACTGCCGAAAATATCGAGTTGTTGTAGGCGAGGGCGATCGCCATCCTCCTGGGGAGATGGAGTCCGATAGCGTCCTCGACGCTCTTTGACCTCCTTCTTGGGAGAAGTCCCTCCCTGACGCAAGCCCAAGGCAATTTTGCTGTGCTGTTCAATCTGACCCATGACCTGACGGGCCCGTTGAATCACGGAGGGCGGTAGCCCCGCTAAACGTCCCGCTTCAATCCCATAGGAGCGATCGGCTCCCCCAGGGCGAACTTGGTGTAGGAAGATGATTTCATTGGGCATCTCCTTGACGGTAACTTGATAGTTGGCAATGTTGGGTAAAATTGAGGCCAACTCGTTTAACTCGTGATAGTGAGTGGCAAAGATGGTCCGGGCCTGAATCTCCGTGGCTAAATGCTCAGCCACCGCCCAGGCGATGGATAACCCATCAAAGGTGGCGGTTCCTCGGCCAATTTCATCAAGTAACACCAGCGATCGCGCCGTAGCATGATTGAGAATATTGGCGGTTTCATTCATCTCCACCATGAAGGTGGACTGGCCCGTTGCTAGGTCATCCACTGCCCCCACTCGGGTAAAGATGCGATCGCACAGCCCCAGAGTGGCGGACTCGGCGGGGACAAAACTGCCAATCTGGGCCATCAGTTGAATCAGCCCCACTTGGCGCAAATAACAACTTTTGCCACTGGCATTGGGGCCCGTTAGGATAATCACATCAGGACATACCGACTCGGGCCTATCACCCCTCGATGGTTCCGACTGACTCCAGCCTAACTCAGTGGAATTGGGAACGAAGAAACCGGGGGGGAGAGACTTTTCCACCACCGGATGACGACCTTGCACAATGTCAATCTGCCGGGAGTCCAACAGTTGCGGGCGACAATAGCCCTGGTCATTGGCCAACTCCGCCCAACCGGCTAAGACATCTAAGGCGGCAACAGCTTGGGCCACCTCCCGAATCAGATCCGCCAAAGCCCCCACTTCAGCCCGCAGTTCTAGGAAAATTTCATATTCGAGACGATTGAGGTCATCCTGAGCGGTGAGAATCCGCGCTTCCCGTTCTTTGAGATCGGGGGTGATATAGCGTTCTTCGTTGGTTAGGGTTTGTTTGCGGATATAGCCGTCGGGGGCTAGGTCACTTTTAGAACGGGGCAGGGCGAGGTAATAGCCAAAGGTTTTGTTAAAGCCCACTTTGAGGGTACTAATCCCGGTGCGTTGTCGTTCCTGGGTTTCCAAGTCTGCCAACCATTGGCGATCGCCCCCCACCATTTCCCGCATATCATCGAGTTGGCTGTTGACTCCCGGCCGAATTAGTTTGCCCTCCTTGAGATGCAACGGAGGACTGTCCACGAGGGTGTTATGTAGGGTTTTCCCAAGCTGTTCGAGAGCCTCAGGAACCTCGGCAACGGCCTGTAGATAGGGAGCATGAGTTCCCACCACCAACGCGGCCAGTTCTGGCAAGCGAACCATGGAATCGGCGATCGCCACCAGGTCCCGTGCATTGGCGGTTCCAGACCCGGCACGACCGGTGAGGCGTTCCAGGTCATAAATCTGTTTTAAGCAGGCTTGTAGCTCCTCTCGCAGGCTGGCATCCCCTAATAACTCGGCGATCGTCTCCTGACGGGCGCTAATCTCATTGAAATCCATCAGAGGCTGCAAAAGCCAACGACGCAAGGCGCGGGACCCCATGGCGGTTCGGGTGCGATCAATGGCCCAAAGCAGGGACCCATGACGGCTGCCATCCCGTACGGTTTCCAGGATTTCTAGGTTGCGGCGGCTTTGAGCATCTAAAATCAGATAATCGGCAATGGCATAGGTGCGTAGCCGTTGTAAAGGCAGTTGACGAACACCGGGATTGGCACCAGTCCGACGGTCTTCAACATCTTGCTCGAAGGTGTTTTCCAGGTATTCTAGGAGTCCGCCAGCGGCACGAACCGCTAAGGGGAGATGGTCGCAGCCGAGGCCTTCGAGCGATCGCAGATGATACCGGTGTAAGAGTCGTTGCCGAGTGCTGCTGGTTTCAAAGGCACTGGCGGGCCGTAGGGCGTAACAAAACTGACGGGGTAAACTCTCTGGGATCTCGTCACTGGTTTCCCCGGCCCGGATGAGACGACCGGGATTGGGGGTTTGACTGGGGAGAAGTACTTCTGACGGCTGCAAGCGCATCAGTTCCTGGGTGAGGCTATCGAGGCCCCGTCCTTCGGTGGTGAAAAATTCCCCGGTGGAGATATCGGCATGAGCCAACCCCCATTTTTGTTTCACGAACACCACCGCTGCTAGAAAGTTGTTGCGGCTGGCGCTGAGCATTCCCTCTTCGACGAGGGTTCCGGGGGTGAGAACGCGGGTGATTTGACGCTCCACCATCCGTTTTTCGCTGGCGGCGGTGGCGGCATCTTCGATTTGATCACAAATGGCCACAGCAAAGCCTTTCTGAACTAAGACAGTGGCATAGCGATCGAGGGCATGGTGAGGAACCCCCGTCATGGGCACTCGCCCAATCTTTTTACCGCCATCTTTGCTGGTTAAAACCAGTTCCAATTCCTGGGAAACGGCGATGGCATCTTGAAAGAAACACTCGAAAAAGTCACCCACCCGATATAACAGCAGTGCGTTGAGATACTGCTGTTTCGTCTCCACGTAATGTTGCATCATCGGCGTGAGATCGTCAAAATTCAGTTGCCGATAATCAGCATTGGCCGGGGTGCGATCGCGTCCAAAACGAGTCTCTTGGGGGGAAGGCTGGGGGGAGGATGCACTCATTAGATCAGGGACAAGAGATCAAGAACAAGGTCACAGGAACAAGGGATAGGAGATCAGAGATTTGGGACAGGCCCGTTGAGGGAGAGACCCTCTCAGAGATGAAGATCTGATCTTAAAGGGGAAGGCGATGGTGATGACGAGATCAGGGAGCCTTATCGATATCTATTTAGGGTTCTATTCAGTGTAACGGTTGGGGGTCTTCCCCTGAGACCCGTCTTAGCAAAATTTATTGGCGCTTTTTGCTAATCTCGTGATTCTGGCTTATGGGGAGTTCTTCCCTTGGCTGACCGCTCGATTGCGGCCACGGATACGGCCCCGTTGCCGTAGAAGCCAGAGAATCACCGATAAGGATTGTTGTAGGAGTTGCAGGCGCTGTTCAATCTGTTGTAGGCGATCGCGGGTTTGTTGGCTTGATTGTTGCCGTTGAGCCAGCCATCGCTGCACCAGGGGGAGCAAATGGCGACTCTGACGTTCCTGTCTCAGCAGCCAATCGCTCAGCTGAGCCAGCCGCAACCGCAAGTGCATTAAATAGAACGCCCCCAAAAATCCCAGAATAGCCAGACTGAGATTCACCCCCACCACCGCCATCACCTCGGGAGAATCCCCGAGAATTGTCCAAGTCGAGGTATCGTGAGAGGGGTTAGCAGAGATCATAAAATCCGAAAACTCTTTTAGGTCAAGACGTGCAGCGGTAGCAGTGCCAGAAAAATTGCTGCTGGAGATTGAGAAAGTTCTGTAGTTTTATATACTTTAAATTAGGTAAGGTTATGACATCGTTCGGACAATTTTGGCAGAGGTGAACTCGGTTTCGTCCTTTGCTCGGCCCTGGTTCGTTATTTTGGAGACATAGAAGTTAGCGTGAATCCCCATCCTCTGAGTCAATTACAGCGTTATGACGCAGACGCGATCGCGCGTTACTACCGACGCCGTCCTTGGGAAGCGATTTGGCGAGCGCTCGTCATTATCTGGCTTTTTGCTGGATTTGTCATTGGACTTCAGTTCGACTACTGGTTTCAGCGAGAACCTGATCACAAGTCTAAACGGGCCCAACAACTACGAAAAATTTTGACTCATCTTGGCCCAACCTTTATTAAGGTAGGACAAGCTCTCTCCACTCGCCCGGATCTCATCCGCAAGGACTTTCTCGAAGAACTGGTTAAACTACAAGACCAACTGCCCCCCTTTAGTAATACCATCGCCTTTAGTATCTTTGAGCGTGATGTGGGCTTGACGGTGGAGGAGGCCTTCCAGGACATCTCCCCGAGTCCCATCGCGGCGGCGAGTCTGGCTCAAGTCTACCGTGCCCAACTCCATACGGGTGAGGAAGTAGCCGTCAAGGTGCAACGTCCCAATTTGCTACCTCGTCTGACTCGGGATTTGTTCCTGATTCGCTTAGGGTCAAGATTTCTCAGCCCCTTTCTACCCCTCAATTTAGGTCATGACCTCACTCTCGTAGTCGATGAGTTTGGCATCAAACTCTTTGAAGAAATCGACTATGTGAATGAGGGACATAATGCTGAAAAATTTGCCTATAATTTTCGGGATAATCCTCGGGTCAAGGTTCCTGAAATTTACTGGAAATACTCTAGCCGTAAAATTTTAGTACTAGAGTGGATTCATGGCTATAAGCTGACCACAACAACGAATCTGCGCCAAGCCGGAATTGACCCCAAAGCCATTATCGAGGTTGGGGTAATTAGTGGTCTGCAACAGCTCCTCGAACATGGATTTTTCCACGCCGATCCTCATCCAGGAAATCTCTTTGCCACCAAAGACAATCAGATGGCCTTCATTGATTTTGGCATGATGGATCAACTCGATCCCTGGATGAAGGAAACTCTGGTCGATGCGATCGTGCATTTGGTGAACAAGGACTATGAAGACTTGGCTCATGCCTTTGTAAAACTGGGATTCCTCTCCCCCGGAACCGATATTTATCCCATTGTTCCGGCCCTAGAAATGGTCTTAGGGGACATTGTTGGACAGAGTGTGCGAGACTTTAACATCAAAACGGTTACGGATCGCTTTTCTGAGTTGATGTATGAGTATCCTTTCCGAGTTCCGGCGAAGTTTGCCCTAATTATTCGCTCGGTAGTGACTCAGGAGGGGTTGGCTCTGAGTTTAGATCCCAATTTCAAGATTGTTGATTTAGGCTATCCCTATATTGCTCAGCAATTGCTACGGGGAGAATCTCCCCAACTGCGTCGTCGGTTGTTGGATGTGCTATTCAAAGATGGCGAGTTTAAATGGAGCCGTTTGGAAAACTTGATTGAAATTGCCCGAACTGATGAGACGTTTGATATCATTCCTACGGCACAGTTAGGCTTGCAATATCTCATGTCTGAGGAAGGACGCTTTCTGCGGCAACAGTTGTTGTTGGCTCTGACGGAGGGCGATCGCCTACATACGGAAGAAGTGCAACGGTTATGGAATCTGATCAAGGAAGACGTTAAACCCGAGCGCATCTGGGATGCAGCGATCACCTCCCTGACGGAGTTTTCCGCTCAACGGGCCTCAGAAGTGGCCTCAGAATGGTTCCGAGATGTGCCCCTGAGTGCCTTCAATAGCCCCACCTCTTCCCTTCGTTAATTAGCCATGTACTACTCTGATCCGCCCTATGTTCTGATTGCCGCCAGCCTCCTGATGGCTGCTGTCTGCTGCTACGCCTTCTATAAAACTCTGGTGGGAACCCTCCAAGATTGGTCGAAACGCCGTTCGAGTCGTCTGCTGGTGTTACTCCAGGGCAGTCGCCTCAAAGTCCCCCTGCTGGGGATTACCCTCGGAGCCATGGGGTTCTTGTCAGGGTCGTTACTCTTTTTCTCGATGCCCCCCAGCTTCGCTTACAGCTTCTCGGCCGTCATTGCCGGGGTTTCCGTCACCCTTGTGTGGATTCAGTTACGCACCCTCTTGCGTCGCCTGGAAACGGGTGGGGTGAAGGCCTTGAAGTTGGAAGAGTTGGGGTTGGGCGAGATTCCGTTACCGGGCTTTATCGCCGATGACTCCAAGTAAATCCAATTAAGTCCGATTGATTTGGGGTTTTGGGGGCCGGTCTTAAAATTTCGTTACAATTGAGGCGGCGCGATTCAAGCGGTCCCCCAGAACCATTCCTCTTACTTTGTTATCGATGCAGCGATCGAAATTCAGACAACTCCTCTCCTACCTACGACCCCATTGGAAACAAGTCGCCCTGGGAACCCTAACCCTATTTTTGGTTAACGGGTTAGGGGTTTATATTCCCTGGCTCATCCGTGACGGCATTGATGACTTGGAAGTGGCCTTCACCATGGAACGAGTCTTGCGCTATGTCCTGTTAATCGGGATCTTAGCCTCGGTGATGTGGGGGATTCGTGTGGTGTCGCGGATGTTGCTGTTTGGCATTGGCCGACAGGTGGAGTTCGATCTCAAACAACGGATTTTTCAGCATCTGCTGTATATGGATGCGGAGTATTTCTCCCGGAACCGGGTGGGGGATTTGATTAACCGGGCCACCAGTGATGTGGATAATCTGCGTCGCTTACTGGGGTTTGCGGTGCTGAGTCTGCTCAATACCATTTTTGCCTATCTGCTCACGTTGCCGGTGATGGTGTCCATTAGTCCCCGGTTGACCCTGTTATCGCTGCTGATTTACCCGATCATGTTTATTCTGGTTTGGGTATTTAGTGGTCGCCTGCGGGATGAACAGCGGGATGTTCAGGAGAAACTCTCTAGTCTGAGTGAGCTGATTCAGGAGGATATGAGTGGCATTTCCCTGGTGAAG
Organism: Sodalinema gerasimenkoae IPPAS B-353; assembly: GCF_009846485.1. Taxonomy (GTDB): domain Bacteria; phylum Cyanobacteriota; class Cyanobacteriia; order Cyanobacteriales; family Geitlerinemataceae; genus Sodalinema; species Sodalinema gerasimenkoae. The sequence goes on along the minus strand of NZ_ML776472.1, from coordinate 2,793,059 downwards.
ATTTATGGCCAGGAGGACAACGAACGGCGGGCCTTTGCCCATCGCAATGAAAAACTATTTGAGAGTAATCTGGCCCTGGCCCGCACTCGCACCACCCTATTTCCGTTGTTGCAGGGGTTAGCGGGGGCCAGTTTGTTGATTCTGTTGGGCTTTGGGGCCCGAGAGATTGCCGATGGGGCGATCGCCGTCGGGGATTTCGTGGCCATGATTCTCTATGTGGAGCGTTTGGTGTTCCCTACGGCCTTGTTGGGCTTTACCTTAACGGTGTACCAACGGGGTGAGGTGAGCATCGATCGCATCGAAGCCATTTTTACAAGCCAGTCGGTGATTCAGGATGAGACTGGGGCGATTACCCTTTCCCCTCAAGAAGTCCTGGGACGACTCGAAGCTCGTAATCTCCACTATGTCTATCCCGGCGATAAAACCCCGGCCTTAGATCAGATTTGCTTCAACATTGAACCGGGAGAAACCATTGCCGTAGTCGGGTCCATTGGCTCTGGCAAATCCACCCTAGCCAACGCCATTCCCCGAATTTTGGAGATTGAGCCGGGACAGTTGTTTCTCGATGGCTATGACGTCACGCAGCTGCGCTTAGAGGATTTGCGAGGGGCGATCGCCTATGTCCCCCAAGACAGTTTTCTCTTTAGTTCCAATATCCGCAACAATATCCGCTACGGCAAACCCCAGGCCGACCAAATCGAGGTGGAACACGCGGCCAAGTTAGCCCAGATTCACCCAGAAATTCTCAACTTCCCCAAACAATATGACACCGTCGTTGGCGAACGGGGCATCACCCTCTCGGGGGGACAGCGACAACGCACGGCCTTGGCTCGCGCTCTTCTGATGGATGCACCGGTGTTAATCCTCGACGATGCTCTCTCCAGTGTGGACAACCAAACCGCCAGCCAGATTTTACAGGAGTTATCCAGGGGAGCTGCGCGCAAAACGGTCTTGTTTATTTCCCACCAACTCTCCGCCGCCGCCAAAGCCGATCGCATTTTAGTCCTCGATCACGGCCGCGTCTCCCAATTGGGAACCCACAGTGAGTTGATCCAACAGCCGGGATTATATCAATCTCTCTGGGAAGAACAGCAGTTAGAAGCCTTATTACGTTAACGACGAACGACTACAGGTGTGCCAACGGAGGCCCAGGAATAGAGCCAGGCGGCATGATCTAAGGCGACATTGGTACAGCCACGACTCATGGGAGTGCCGAAGTTGTTATGCCAATAGGCTCCATGAATGCCGTAGTTGCCGTCGTAGTACATCACATAGGGGACATCGGGAATGTGATACCCGGGCCCACTCATGGGAGCTTCTGGATATTTCACATAAATCTCATAAACGCCAGTTGGGGTTGGCGTGGCATAGGTTCCCGTCGAGACAAAGACGGCATAGACCGGATGATCACCTTCCCAGGCGATGAGCCGTTGGTCTGTGAGGTTAATCTCGATCCAGCGTCGTTGGGACTGACGCAGGGCATAGATTTCATTATCAATCCATTGCGCTACTCGCGGCGGCCCCTCTACAGCATCGATAGGGGCGGCGATCGCCTCCGATGAGGGGGGAGTCATTGGCCCGAAATTTAGGGGAGTCCAGCCGACAAGAGCTGCCGCTATGGCAAGGGATGTCCGAAATAGACGACGGCTCCAAACGTTGGAAGTGGAGGAGGGCGTCGGGGGGGGGTTGGGTAAATCAGTGGCATAGGTCATGGGTTTAGGGGGTTGTTCCTCAACCCAATTCTAACAAATCTCCCTGAGCGTCAAGGTTTGAGCCGCTGACCCCAAAGCCGCTATAGTGAACTCATGCCCATCTAACAACAGCGACTCACTAAAATTTTATGCCAGCGAAACTACCCGTCACCGTCATTACTGGATTTTTGGGGGCCGGAAAAACAACCCTAATTCGTCATCTCTTGCAACATAACCAGGGCCGCCGCATTGCCGTTTTGGTCAATGAGTTTGGCGAGGTGGGCATCGATGGAGACCTGTTACGCTCTTGTCAGGTTTGTGATGAGGACGAGGATAGCGGCTCCAATATTTTAGAGTTAGCCAACGGCTGTCTCTGTTGTACGGTTCAGGAAGAATTTTTACCGACGATGCAGGAACTCCTGTTACGTCGCGATCGCCTTGATAATATCGTCATTGAAACCTCGGGACTGGCCCTACCGAAACCTCTGGTTCAAGCCTTCCGTTGGCAAGAAATTCGCACTGGGGCCACCGTCGATGGGGTGGTAACGGTGGTCGATTGTGAAGCCATCGCCGAGGATCGTCTGGTGAGCGATTTACCCGCGTTGGAGGCGCAACGGCAAGCGGATGACAGTTTGGAACATGAGACGCCGCTTGAGGAGTTGTTTGAGGATCAACTCAATTGTGCGGATATGGTATTGCTGACGAAGTGCGATCGCGTGGCAGATGATCGCTATTATCAGATCCGAACCTGGCTAGAGTCTCAGGTTCGCCCAGGGGTGAAGTTAGTTCCCTGTCATCAAGGGGAGATTGAGTCAAGTGTCTTGTTGGGCTTTAATGCCTCTGTCGAAGAGGATTTAGAGAATCGCCCCAGTCATCATGATGGGGAGCATGACCATGATCATGATGATGAGATTAACTCGATTTGTCTGACCTTTGATCAGCCCCTGAACCCCAAGACGCTCATCCAGCGACTTCAGAATTTGGTGGAACGGGAGGAGATTTACCGCATTAAAGGCTTTGTGAATGTAGCCAATAAGCCGATGCGGATGGTGTTACAAGGAGTCGGACAACGGTTCGAGTCCTTTTTCGATCGCCCCTGGAAGCCTGACGAATCCCGCCAAACTCGCTTAGTCTTTATTGGCCAAGGGTTGGAGCGGGAGCGATTGACTGGGATTTTTGAGGGGTAGGGGAAGAAAGGCAATAGGCAGTAGGCAGCAGGCAATAGGCAGTAGGGGAAGAAGGCGGTTTTTCTATTGCCTATTGCCTGTTCCCTGTTCCCTGTTCCCCTATTTACTCTCAGGATGCTCCCGTTCCTCTGTTTGCTGATCCAAACTATTGAGGAAGCGAATCATCTGATAGAGGCGGCCGAAGTTCTTTTGGTTGAAGTACAGAGCCAGACGAGGTAGGATGTGCCCCTCCTGCCGTAGTTCTTCGGGTAAGGGAGCCGTCCGCTCAATCTTGCCTCGGGTCAGGATATCCTGATAATCGTCATTGAGACATTGCAGGGCTTCGTCCGATAGGGGAGACTTGAGACGGATGATTAGGCGATCGCCCACATAGCGGCTGGAATGGTAGGTTCGATAAAAATCTCGTATCATCTGACAGGCCGTCTCGACATTGTCGGTGATACTGTACAGACTTAAATCTTCTTCGCTGATGGTTCCGTTCTCCAGTAAGCAGGTTTTGAGATAGTTTTGCCAACCATACCAATAGTCCCCGCCGGGGCGATCGATGAGAACCAGGGGCGCGGGACCATATTTCCCGGTTTGCATGAGGGTGATCGTCTCAAAGGCTTCGTCCATGGTTCCAAAGCCGCCGGGGAAGAGGGCGATGGCATCGCTTTCTCTGAGGAAAAAGAGTTTGCGGGTAAAGAAGTATTTAAAGTCAACTAGCTTGGGATCGTCTTGGATATAGGGGTTGGAGGTTTGCTCAAAGGGAAGTTGGATGTTTAAGCCAAAGGAGTTCTCCGTTCCTGCTCCCTCATTCCCTGCCGCCATAATGCCACCGCCGGCCCCGGTAATGACCATAAAGCCGTACTCGGCTAAACGGCGGGCAAACTCTCGGGCCAGGTGATATTCTGGGCGATCGCTGGCGGTTCGGGCCGAGCCGAAGATGGCAATCTTACGCACATGACGATAGGGACTGAAGACTTCTAAGCCCCGTTCCATATCTTTGAGGGAATGGCTGACAATCTTCCAGTCGAGGCGATCGGTGTCGTATTTAGCCAGGTTGACGAGCGTTGAGAGCGAGCGGGAAATCCACTTCCAATGCTCGTGACTGGGCAGTTCCTCAACTAAATGAGAAATTTCCTGGGAGAGAAACTCGAAACATGGTTCCGGGGTTGGATCAGGGCCTTGTCCAGGGATCTGTTGAGGAGATGACATAGACTTACATGAATCGAAGCGCAGTATCTTATTTTACAGATTTTTCCATTAAACAAGTGCTGGGAAACTCCGTTGAGTCTGCCCAGCACCTGGGGTAAGGCCATACGTCTCTGACCGGAGGGGATAAGGAGCGATCGCTCCCAACACCCTAGAGATACTTTTCGAGAGTGTTCGCCAATGTGGTTTTGGGGACGGCGCCGACGACCATATCTACGCGCTGTCCATCTTTGAAAATCATCAGCGTGGGGATACTGCGAATCCCGTATTTGCTGGCTACTTCGGGATTGTCATCGGTGTTCAGTTTGACGACTTTCACCTTACCCTCATACTGTTGGGCGATCTCTTCGACCACGGGGCCGACCATCCGACAGGGTCCACACCAAGGGGCCCAAAAGTCAACCAGAACAGGCAGTTCGCTTTCTAAAACGTCGTTTTTAAAGCTGGCGTCTGAAACCTCGGCGGTTGCTGACATACTTCAAAAGTCCTTATCTAATCTTGTGTGCAATGTTGAGCGCAACACTCCCCTGGGACGGGAGTTAGCGAGTGATCACCATAGACTACGCTTCCCCCTAGATTTTACCACAGGGGTTGTCGAGCCTGATGATGGGTACAAGGTCGAGGAAACTAGACTCTTGCGGCGTCGGGCCCCCAAATAAGAAACCACCCGAACAATCTGTTCGGGCGGAGTGTGGTGTGAGGAGTGAACGGAAACATGTGTCTCCGCTCATTCCATTCTAAGAGATAAATGGCAAACCTGTCTCCTAGAAATCTAACTTTATGTGAGGACAGTTTTTTCATCGGCCTGGAGGCGATCGCCACTGACTCCGGGAAATTACTTACCCATTCCCAACTGCTGCGCTTTTTGATACACCTTTCCTTCAGTTAATAACGAAGGAGCAATGGCAATTTCCACCTGTTGCATTTCCCGAAGGTTTTTCGCCCCGAGAGTGCCCATACTGGTTTGCAATGCACCGAGGAAGTTATGGGTTCCGTCATCGAGTTGTGCCGGGCCACGTAAAATTTGTTCTAAGGTACCGGTGCTGCCCACATTAATGCGGGTTCCCCGAGGTAATACGGGACTCGGTGTGGCCATGCCCCAGTGAAACCCCCGTCCTGGAGCTTCTTTGGCCCGGGCAATAGGTGAGCCAATCATGACACCATCGGCACCGCAGGCAATACATTTACAAATATCACCACCGGTCACGAGACCGCCATCGGCAATAACCGCGACGTATTTGCCGGTTTCTTTAAAGAAATCATCCCGAGCTGCGGCACAGTCAGCCACTGCCGTCGCTTGAGGGACTCCAACCCCCAACACTCCCCGAGAGGTACAAGCCGCTCCAGGACCAATTCCCACGAGCACCGCTGCGGCTCCGGTTTTCATGAGGTTAAGAGCCACCTCATAGGTGACGCAGTTCCCCAAAACCACCGGCATGGGCATTTGTTGGCAGAACTCGGCTAAATCCAAGGGCGTAACGGTGTCAGGAGACAGATGAGCCGTCGAGACTACTGTTGCTTGGACAAACACTAAGTCCGCTTGTGCTTCGGCAATTGCAGCGCGAAACTTGACGGCTCCGGCTGGGGTAACGCTGACTGCGGCAATGCCACCCTGCTGTTTGATTTCCTGAATCCGTTTGACAATCAGCTCATCACGAATTGGCTGACTGTAGAGTTCTTGCATGAGGGGCACGAACTCAGTTTTATCAACGGAGGCAATGCGATCGAGAATCGGGTTCGGATCGTCATAACGAGTCTGAATGCCCTCAAGGTTGAGGACACCCAACGCACCCAGTTGAGACAGTTTAACCGCCATCTGTACATCCACCACGCCGTCCATGGCACTGGCAATGATAGGAATGTCCCGTTTGATTCCGCCGATTTCCCAACTCGTATCGGCAAGGATCGGATCGAGGGTGCGGTTTCCCGGCACTAGGGCGATTTCGTCAATTCCGTAGGCGCGACGAGCGTTTTTTCCCCGTCCAATTTCAATATCCACTGTTACTTACCGTTCCCAAACGTATTTAAGCTAGACTAGCAAATTTACCTAATAATGATCCATAGGACAAGCTTAAAATCTTTAAGCCGGCCAATTTGAGCCGGTTGCCACTGCTCAAGTTCTCCTCAATGGAGGCAGTTTGAGGGCGATTCACCCTGGAATCGGGATGGCTTGGCTAAGGTTGGCTAACCGAGGGCATTGGTGCAGGAGTTCTCAGGAGTCATCCCTGGGGGAGTTACCGCCGATTTTGCTCCTCTCGACGTCTACGGTGAACCTGCTACTCTGGATGTACAGTATCGTTGCTATCATCCATGGACACAAAACATCTTCCCAACTTTCTCGTGATTGGGGTGCAAAAGGCTGGGACAACCTCAATTTACCGGTACTTGTCCCAGCACCCCCAGGTCTATATGAGTCCAGTCAAGGAAACGAATTTCCTAGAGCGAGACTGGAGCGGGGTAGTCTCGAAAAAACCGAGAAAGATTGATAGTCTCGAAAAGTATTTGGCGCTCTTTGAGAACGTCCAGGATAAGGTGGCGATCGGGGAAGCCTCCCCGAATTACTTATTCCACCATGAAACCTCCATTCCCGTCATCTACAACCTAGTTCCACAGGCTAAGTTGGTGGTGATTCTCCGCAATCCTATTGAGCGCGCCCATTCGGACTACTTAATGCACATCCGAGATGCCATTGATGGCGGAAACTGTCCCCCCCTAAGAGAGCAAGCTAGTCAACGTCCCATCAAGTCATTCCAAATTCGCAAGGGGTTTTATTGCGAGTCTCTCAAAGCCTTTATGGAAAAGTTTGGTGCAGACAATCTTAAGGTCTGTCTTTATGATGATTTGGTGCAAGACCCAGTGGCGATGATGCAAGGGATTTATAACTTTATTGGTGTAGATGATCAGTTTGTTCCCGATACATCGTTTCGCGCTCAGAAAGCAGCAGTCCCCCAAAATAAAACGGTTCATCGGGTGCTGCAAACTCGTAATCCCCTAAGAAGTTTGGCTGGCTCGGTATTACGGCTGGTGTTCCCGGAGAAAACTCGCCAGGGGATTCGCCGCTATCTCCTTTCCCTCAATTACAAGGATAAAAGTGCGCTACCCTTGTCTGCCGAGGAACGACGGTTGCTCAGAGATATCTATCGAGAGGACATTTTAGAACTGCAAGAGCTATTGCAACGAGATTTATCATCTTGGTTGACGCTCCCTGAGACGGCAAAGTCTGGAGCTGAGGTGTCCTAAGGATACCGGGGGCATGGGGTCTTGAGACCCTATGACTCTCTGATAGAGTCTTGCTGGGGGAGCGTTCCCCTTACCAAAAGCTCCCTCAATTAGGGCTAAGTTCTCGGCTCTGTGGAGGTGAGCAGAAAAATGTTAAAGTCCTCGACGGTGTAATGTGCTTCAATCATAAACTCTTCCGTTAAGACGTCGTAGAATAATTCATCGTCGTGAACAACTCTTGGACCATAAACGAGCCATAAACGGGATGAGAAAGAGGGCAAGCCTGATAACCAGGCTTCAATATTTTCGCGTCCAACTGTGCTGTTATCACTGGGAATTTGGATTCGTCGTCTCAAGGTAACGGGGGCCGTTCCTTCATAGTAATGCTGAATTGGGATGGGTGTGTTGTGCATAATTGCCCAGACAATGACATCATCTGGCCGGTTATTTTGGTTCAGAATCTCGACCGTTGCTCGGTAATGGTCTGAGGCTCCCATGTAGCGACTTGAACGGGTGTAATAGACCCCCAAACCACTACCTACAGTGATGGCATATATCAGAAGTATTGCCCAGGCTAGACGATGCCAGCGAGACCGAATTTCTAGGAATCCCACCGCCATCATAATCAGAAGATAGGGCAAGACCAGCATGACATAACGAGTATTCCAAATTGAGAAGATCAGATGGGAAAAAATGAAAATCATCCCAACTGGAATCACCGTCCAAGCAACGAGCCATTGGAACGTTTTCGACTGCCGTTTTCGGAGGATTACCACCCCCAGCACAAGCAAACTTGTGAGGATATATACATGACCCAGTCGAGTCAAATAGGGGGGCGGCGGTGGATAGGAAAATGCTGTTAATATCCTGAGTTCTCGCACTAGGTTATTGAGTCCGGGGACGGGTAAGTCTAAGCGATGAGCACCCGCTGAATCTAGCACTGAGAGGGCGACAGGTAGGGTCATGATACTGAGGATTAACCCTGCGATCGCAAAGTGAACGAGTCGTCGAGGGTGTCGATAATATTTGACTAGAATGATGATTCCGTCGGAGACTAAGAGGGCGGCATTTAGAGGGGTGGTCAAAACGGCTAAAACTCTAAATATCACCCATAACACATAATTGATAGGGCGGTTGGGAGCATTGAGAGACTTCGCCAGTGCTAAGCTTCCAGCAATCCCTAGACTGACACTCATAGTGTAGTAGCGGACTTCCTGGGCATGGTTAATAAAGAGGGGAGATAGGGCTAACATCAGAGCAGCGATGAGTCCAACCCGCTTTGTAAAGAGGGAACGACCGAGTTGATACGTCAGCGCGACAGCGCAGAGGGCAAAGAGAACTGCTAAGCTTCGTAACCAAACGTCACTTTGCCCAACGGTCATCCAAATTTCGAGGAGAACGTAATATAAAAGCCGACCTCGGTTAAAGCTGACATCTTGAGCGTCGCGGATACTCAGAAACTCATCAATCCATAATCCTCTCGCGTCGAGGCGAAACAGATATAAGGCGGTGGCGAGGAGCATCACCACACCGATAGAACGCCATCCTTGGGGAACAAATCTGTTGAGGGTTCTGAAGTGGCGTTTCAGCATGGTGGCCTCACTCGGGTACATTTGATAATCCGTAACGATCAGCGATCAAATGTCTACACCTTAACCTGAGTCGGGGGGTGGGGATGCCAGATGAGGATCTCGACAAACAAAAGCCGAGACCAAGCTAGATAACTCTCTAACTTGGTCTCGGCTTTTAAGGCTTGAATACCCCCAGGGGAATTCGAATCCCCGTCGCCTCCGTGAAAGGGAGGTGTCCTAGGCCTCTAGACGATGAATACCCCCAGGGGAATTCGAATCCCCGTCGCCTCCGTGAAAGGGAGGTGTCCTAGGCCTCTAGACGATGGGGGCGTATTCGTTTATTCGAATCCCCGTCGCCTCCGTGAAAGGGAGGTGTCCTAGGCCTCTAGACGATGGGGGCGTATTCGTTAGGCTGTCGGCGGCTTCTAACCGCTTAGGCGTTATTCAATGTAGCGAAGATTCCCAGGACTGTCAACCCCTAAGGCTGAAAATTTTGGCGTTGCTCACAATAGGCGGCTAAAATCTCCACACAATGGGCGATCGCCCCCAAATGAGCGATCTCATAACCATGGGTGTTCTGGGTGGGAAAGCCCAGGCAAGCCCCCCGGGCCACATGACCGAGTTTCATGGCAATGGAGGCATCACTGCCAAAACCACTAATCACCGCCTGTTGGATGGGAATCTGTCGCGACTCAGCCGCCTGCTTCAACTGTTGGGTTAAGCCCTCGTCGTAAATGCCATAGCCATCCTGGGACAAGAGGACGGGAGCCTCACCATCGGTAATGGGATATTCCGGGGCCAGGGGACAAATTTCTAGGGCAATTAGGGCATCTAATACCTGGTGATTGCTGAAATACAAGGCCCCCAGGGCCCCGACTTCTTCCTTGGCTGAGGCCACGAGATAGACGGTAACCGCTGGGCGTTGCAAGCGGGCGGCTAGGGCCAGGAGAATGGCCAGGGAGGCCTTGTTGTCGAGGGTGTAGCTGGCGATGTAGTTATCTAAGCGAAAGGGGCGTTTGCGGTGTTTGCCCACCACCACCCGCGTTCCTGGGCGAATCCCCAGGGCGTTGAGGTCTTCAGGGGTGCGTTTCGTTTCGATCCAGGCTTGTTGCCATTCTAGGGGTCGGCTTTCTTGTAAGAGCTTTTGCGGGGATTCATGGGAAACGTGACGGGAGCCAAAACTGAGAATCCCGGAACAGGTGGCGTGATCTCCGAGTAAATCCACGACCCCTTCGCCATACACCCAGGGAAAGGAGCCTCCCAATTTACGAATTGAGACTCGTCCCTCGCTATCAATTCCTTTGACAATAGCCCCGATTTCGTCTTTGTGGGCCGTAATGGCGATCGCCCCCTCCTCCTGTTCCCCTGGAATCTTGGCAATCAGGTTATCGGCGCGATCGCCATAATACTCCACCCCCAAGTCTCGAAATCGCTCCTGGAGATGTTGGTTAATCTCCGTTTCCATCCCACTTGGGGAATGGCACATGACTAAGTCTTCGATGCTGGTAAATAGGCGTTCAAATTGCAAAGAAACCTCCTAAGCCGATCCCATGACTCGGTTTGACTGGCCAACTCTCCCTACAATAGGGAACAGTTCCAACAATACATTCAGCACAGACAAGGGAAAACAACAACATGACTATTTGGGTTTGCGAACAAATCGATCCCAGTGGTATCGTCCAAGCCTGCATCGCCAGCGAGGACGAAAGCCAAGCACGAGCTTGTCATGAATCGTTCACCAACGATCTTGATGAATTTCAGACATCTCAGGGCTGGACGGCTCAACTACGAACAGTAAAATCCTGGGACGAGGTTCCCGTCACCCCCCTCAAACTCAACCGGTAAGTCTCAAAACTGGAACGTTCGAGAACCACAAGACGGCTCCCGTTGCCGCCAAGAGGACGATTCCTAGGATTCCGGCGAGAGGATGTTCCCCCAACCCCGTCACCCAGGGGGGAACCACTCCAGTCGGCTGACTCGCTTGAGAGCTATCGATCCAAATCATGGCGCAGACCCAGCCGCCATGTAACCCCCATGCTAAACTCAACTCTCCCTGAGTGACGACACAAGCCAGGGTCAGCACCATACCCATCAGCCAAAGTCCAGGCAGTTGTGGTAAGGTTTGACGCGGTTGCCAAATTAAATGGAGTAGTGCAAAAATTCCACTGGTGATCGTCGCGGCGAACCAAACAGACCCTTGCTGTTGCAGTTCCTGTTGCACCAGTCCTCGAAAGATAAATTCTTCAGTTCCACCAATCCAAATCCCCAACAACAGGGCCAATAGGAATTGCCGGACTCTATCCTGAGCCGTCCAGGTTAAGTTCCAGGAAATCCAACCCGCCATTTTCTGCACGGCCATCAAAATCGTAACGCTAAAAATCCCGATTGCGACCCCTAGACTGAGCATCGGGAAATCAGCAGCTGGGAACCGGGGGCCATAATAGAAAAAATTAACTCCGGCCACCCGTCGCAGTCCCCACAAAGCCAGGGGAAACAGGAGGTAAAGACTACCCACTAGGGCGAGTTTTCGTGAAGGAGTCAGGGGACGAGACGGATACCACCTCCAGCGCCAGGCTAGGGGAATCAGGATGGGTAACCAGATTCCTAACCAGACGATAAAAAATAAGCCAATCTTTAGCACAGGTGAGATCTCGACCCCTAACTCTCTTTGGGGAGAAAATTGACGGCAAAAGGCTCCAACTCCAGCCTCTAGGACTCTCAAAAACTGAGACATCTGAATCCCTGTTGCGATCGCATCTCCCCCAAAACAGGGAAGGGTTGGGGGGGAAGTCAAGCGATCGCAGATAGACTTGAATTATATCAACCCTCGATCCTGAACATCCCCGCTCTTCCCCATGACGAGCTTACTCGTCGTCGCCACCAGCACCATTTTCGTCGCCGTCAGCGCGATCCATCTGAATTAAGTGAATGTGTTTGTAACCCAACTTAATTTCAAACTCGTCGCCGGGTTTTAACCCCATGGCATTGGTATAGGTCGAACCGATGACGATCTGTCCATTCTTGTGAACGCTCACTTTGTAAGTCGGTTCGCGACCGCGTCCATCCTTTGCGCCGTCGGGATCGAGGGGAATCCCTTTGGCTGCCAACACCGCATCATAGAAATCCGTCAGATTTACACGGGTTTGCTGATTCTTAGTGATGTTGTAGTAGCCACAACGCTTGGCGGTTTCTCGCCGAGGTAAGTGAGACAGTTCTTTGACTTTTGTAAGTAACGCCTTTCCAGTCAGCGGCGTGGGTTTTTCCGAAAGTGCTTCAGTCATTGTCTGGGCAATTCTCCATTTAGACTCTAGTTATATTAAATCAAAAGTTACCGCGAATTTGCTGGTTCCATAAAAATATAGCCTTAATTTTCACAATTTGTACGATCATCCCCCTGAAATGGGTTATCAAAGTCGGACAATTGAGGGGCAGTTGAGGGAGCGTCTGCCATGATCGAGGGGGTATCGGTCTGTCCAAGGATCGTCATCGTGCCCTCTGAAGATAAAGGGATTGCGCGAAAAATGCCAGGCTCCCCCCGGCGCTCTGGCAATTAATCAAAGTTATCTAGGAATCCTGGTTAAGACGCTGTTGAATTTGCCGCAGGCTTTGATAAAGTTCCGGTAGGCGTTTGTATAAGGCGGCACTACGTCGCCATAGAGCATTATCAATGGCTGGAAATCCTGAGACGAGGGCGCCAGCTTTCACGTCGCGATGAATGCCCGTTTTGGCCGAGGCAGTCGCACCCGCACCGATTTTAGCCCGGTTAGCCACGCCAACTTGCCCCGCTAGGGTGACTCCATCCCCAAGGGTAACGCCTCCCGCTAATCCCACTTGGGCACAAATGGCGCAGTTTTTACCAATACGACAGCCATGGCCAATTTGGACTAAGTTATCAATTTTAGTATTTGCCCCAATCCGGGTTTCTCCCACAGCGGGACGATCAACGGTGGAGTTACAGCCAATTTCGACTCCCGCTTCAATAATGACGCAGCCGGATTGTTCCATCCGTTTTAGTCCATGGGCACTCGGAACAAAGCCAAAGCCTTCCGCGCCCAAAACTACACCACTTTGTATCCTACAATCGACACCAATTTGAGTCCGTTCATGGATGGTGCAGTTGGCATGGAGATAGCAGCGATCGCCGATGACAACTCCGGGATACACCACCACGTTGGCACCGATACAAACCTCGTCTCCCACCGTCACATTGGCATCAATCACCACATGGGCCCCAACCGAGACGTTGGCGCCTAATGTTGCGGATTCATGAATAATCGCGGTCCGATGAATTCCAGGTTCAGGGCGGTAGGGTTGGTAAAACAGGCAAATGGTATCGGCAAAGAGGGCTTTGGGGGAGGCTGTACTAATCCAGGCGATACCTCGTTCTTGAGCTTGCTGTTGTAACAACTCATCCTCGGGTAGGATGACGGCGCTGGCTTGGGTGGTTTGTAAGTGATTGGCGTAACCATCCCCTTCAATAAAGGAGATAGAGCCAGTTGTCGCCTCCTCAATGGCAGCTACCTGGGTGATATCGAGGTTAGCATCAACACTAAAGCTGCCAACCACCCCGGCCTCAGCCAACTGTGCGACAAGTTCAGAGAATTTCATAAGACATTAGCTGATCTAGGCCAAAGATAAAGACGCGAGCGATCGCGTCTTGACAAAGATTTGAGCATTAAAGGAGGCGTTGGCGACCATTCAGGACGGAATTTAATCGACTGAGACGGCCTCGACATCCACCGTGTCCTCATCGTTTGGAGCATTGACCGTTGAGTTAACATCGCTGGCTATTTCCTCGGAGGGGGCCAATCCCTCTCGAACCATCTGCCACAGTTCTGACATCAGTAAGAACAGAATTGCGACATCGTCGACTTGTCCCAAAATCGGCAGGACATCGGGGGAGATATCCAAGGGACTGATGAGATAAAGGAGGGTTCCTGACTTGTCCCAAAATCGGCAGGACATCGGGGGAGATATCCAAGGGACTGATGAGATAAAGGAGGGTTCCCAGAATCACCCAGCCCCGATATTTGGGGTTGCGTAATATAGCACGGTACCAGGTGGCGATGTTTTTGAAATAGAATCACCCAGCCCCGATATTTGGGGTTGCGTAATATAGCACGGTACCAGGTGGCGATGTTTTTGAAAACAGGGTTCATGGATGGGTCTTGGGGCGATGGGTTGGGGTACGCCTTAATTGTCTCATATAGCCCTAGGGCTGGGAGGTTCGGTTATTGCGAGTCAGAAAGGCAACGGCTTCAATATGAGCGGTTTGGGGGAATAAATCCACGGGTTGAACCTGCTTTAGCTCATAGCCACTGGCACAAAGCTGCTTGAGATCTCGGGCCAAGGTACTGGGTTTACAACTGATGTAGACGAGGCGATCGCAGCCGAGGTCAATCAATGCCTCTAACACGGGGGGCTGACAGCCTTGACGGGGCGGATCAACCACTACGATATCAGGTTTTTCTTGAGGATGGGCTTGCCATAGCGGTGAGTCTTGTGCCAAAAGTTCGGCCACATCCCCGGTATAAAACTCCACATTCTCAATCTGATTGAGTTGGGCATTTTCCTGGGCTTGGGCCACGGAACCGGGGTGGACTTCAATTCCCCAAACCTCCTTGGCCTGTTGGGCCAGGGGTAGGGAAAAGGTGCCAATTCCACAGTAGGTATCTAAGATGGTCTCATGGCCCTGTAGGTTCAATTCCCGGGCGATCGCCTGCCAAATCAACTCAGCGGCTTCCGTATTCACCTGAAAGAAGGTATCCGATCGCAAGCGAAATTGTAACCCGGCAAATTCTTCTTGGAGAAACGATTGACCGGCTAAGGTTCGGGTGGATTTGCCGAAAATGGCGTTGGTGCGATCGCCATTGAGGTTCAGACAAACCCCAACTAAATTATCAAAGCTGCTTAACCAGCGGTGTGCTTGAACCTCAAGTTCGGGCAATTTCCCAGTCTTGGCCACTAAGGTTAACAAAACTTGACCCGTCTGCCGACCCACCCGAACGCCAAGGTGACGAAGTTCCCCCTGATGCTGCTGTTCGTTATAAATCGTCCAACCTTGGGCCGCGATATCCCGTTTGATTTGCGCCAGAAAGGGATTGAGACGCTCATCTTGAACCGGACATTGATTGAGATTGACCAGTTTATGAGACCCTTTCTGGTAATATCCCGCCCGAATCTCCCCACTGGGGGCAACTTGCAGCGGATAGGTGGCCTTGTTGCGATAGCCGAGACTCTCCCCGGTGGTTTGCACCGGTTGCACTGGGGGATGGTCTAAACGGCCGATTCGCACCAGGGCCTGGATCACCTGATTCTGTTTAGCCGCTAACTGGGCCGGATGCTCAATATGTTGCCACTGACAGCCACCGCATTTGTCGGCGACAATGCAAGGAGGACGCTGGCGACTGGGGGACTCATGCTTTAAGTCCTGGAGTTTGCCCCGGGCGTACTTACGTTTGACCTGAACCAGACGCACCTGAGCGCGATCGCCAATGGCTGTATCGGGGACAAACACGACGCGATCGCCACATTTGCCAACACCATCGCCACCATCGGCTAGATCCGTAATCTCGACTTCGACAACTTGTCCTTGTTGCATGGTTAAAAAAAAGGGGATGGGGGAAATTCCAGGGGGGTGACTTTGCGGTGAACCGCCGTTCGATATAATAAGTGAGTCTTATGCTGACTCTCATTCAGAGCCAGTTCACTATAGTATCCAACGATTTCAATAAAATCATGAGTGTTGTTAGTCAAGTCATTCTAAAGTCCGATGACGAGTTACGCTATCCCAGCAGTGGCGAACTCCGAGGAATCCAAGACTTCTTCCAAACCGGCGCGCAGCGGCTTCGCATCGTCGAAACCCTGGCCGAAAATGAGAAGAAAATCGTTGATAAAGCCTCTCAGGAACTGTGGAAACGCCGTCCTGACTTCATCGCACCGGGCGGGAATGCCTTCGGACAGCGCGAACGCAGTCAATGTATCCGTGACTATGGCTGGTATCTGCGCCTCGTGACCTATGGGGTGCTATCTGGGAGCAAAGAACCCATCGAAACCATTGGCATTATTGGCGCACGGGAAATGTACAATGCCCTCGGCGTGCCGATGCCTGGTATGGTCGAAGCCATGGTTTGTCTCAAGGAAGCCTCGATTGCTCTGCTGAGTAACGAAGATGCCGAAGAAGCGGCGCCCTACTTTGATTACATCATTCAATCGATGTCAAATTAGCTACGGGTCCGGGTTCTCAGACCCTTGGAATTATGGCCAGGTTCGGCTAGTTGGCTCCCTGTTTCGACTAGCCGGATTTTGCTGCCTGTGTAGAGCCTCCGCTAGTATCTTGTTGAGTCTCCATTATTGTTCTAGGACTTGAGCGCGTCCCCCCGTTGAACGGTTCCCCCATGAACGATGGTTGCAATGACCCCGGTTTGAGCATGGCCGAAATGGGCCGGGAGTTGGGAAAGCAGGGGTAGATCGCAATCGCCGTTATCAGGATTGACGTTGATATTCAGACAACGTCCGATGGGGGCGGTTACTTGGATCGTAGCGTTTCCGAGATCTAATTGTTGACCCACCCAGTCAAACTCACCCCAGGGGGGAAGGCCATCAATAACGAAGTTGGGACGAAACCGCCGAGGATCGAGTTGGGGTTGTCCAGTTTTCGCCGCGATATCATCTAAGGTTGCCTGGGAGACGAGGGAAATTTGCCCTTGATCTCGGTCTTGATAGCGGGTTTCTCCGGTAGCTGTGCCAATCAGACGCACGGCAGTGTTTTGGGGATGTCGCGCGGCAGGACTTGGGGTTAATGTATGTAAGTAATCACTAATAAATTGGCTGAGGCGATCGCGTCCCTCGGCTGTAGCTACCGACGCCACAACCGTGAGAGTTTCATTGAGACACAGTTCTAGTTCTTGTCGCTGTTCGTCATAGTCACAGCGTAATTTGGCTAAGTCAGGCCAGTCATTTTGAACCGCGAGATACTGCTTGGGAAGCCAGGGGGTTTGAGGTTCCGGGTTGCCCGTATCCGTGAACATAAAGGCAAACGCGCGATCGCCCACCATGCCAAAATCCTCTTGCAACGCCACGCGATCGCACGGTTGCGGAGTGAATCCCTTGACGGGATGCTTAAAAATGGTCTTAACCTCAATCCTAGCCATTCAGAGATTCTCCTGCTGATAGGCTTCTAACAACTCCATTAAATCCTGTTGCCCGGACCGAGGGAGTAAATCCTGCAAAGGCACCTCTCGCCGTCCACCGCCAATGGGAACCGATATCTCTTGTAACACCGATTCTAGGGCGGCTTCCGTGAGGCGATCCTCTTCCAACAGGGGATAAAACCGTTCCGCTAAGGGAACATGTAAACGGGCATCTCCGAGATAGAGATGCCATTTGGCAATATCCAGATAGATTTTATCGGCAATCTCCGCCGCAAGCTTTTCAATCTCACGAGTGCTGGCAGTCATACGCTTGTGATGATAAGGGGGGTTCACTTCGATGATAGGACATCAACCCGTTTCTGAACCCGTTACCTCCTCCGGCTTCACCAAAATCACAGGAATCGGACTGGTTTCTAAGACCGTCTGACTAATAGAGTCGTTGAGGAGATTATCCCAAGGGCGATGTCGAGGTTGGCCAATGATGATATCAGACACCGCCTGCGATCGCGCCATTTCCACAATGGTTTCCGGAACCACTCCCGGACAAATGCAGACCTCATGGCGAATATCGAGCAGGCGACGCTGAATCACCTCGCGGAGATGGGTTAACTCCTCCTCATCCGGGCGATCGCTCACATGAAGAATCAGCACCTCCCCATCACTCCGACGGGCTAAATCTGCCGCTTTCGTCAAGACTCGTTCCGCCATGGGGAAAGTATCCACCGCCGCCAAAAAACGTAACTGTCCCACGGCCCCCACCTGAGTCGGATCGATAACCCCCTTCTCCAATAATAGGGGCGCAAATTGTTGGGTACTCCAAGCCCCCAGGGGAGCCGTCACCAAAATCGACAACACCGCCAACGCCAGAATTTCCTCCCCTCCCGCTAGTCCTTGAGCCAAAGGAATTGCCCCGACTGCCGCTTGAACCGTGGCTTTGGCCATATTTCCCGGCAGTAGAAACACCCGTTCCTTCCAAGTCCAATCACTCCCTAACGTCGAGAGATACCAACCGAGCGATCGCCCCACCAGTAACCCCAACGCCAGCAGGGCCAATCCTGGCAGCAACACATCCCCAAGAACCTCCAGTTGTAACGTTGCCCCAAGCAGCACAAACAGAAAAATTTCCGCTACTGTCCATAGGGCATCAAAGCCTCCCCGCAGCCGTCGCCCGAGCGGAGCATCGAACTGCACCAGAAAAAAGCCCAGGGACATCACAGCCAGATACCCGGAATAGATGGGAAGTACCTGGTCAAAAATCGTTAAGAAGAGCGCCAGTCCTGCCCCAATCAGTACGTCCTGAACCGATTTTTGAGTCCAATTTTGTTTGACTGATAATGACACCAATAACCGGGCAGCGAGATAGCCCACCCCTAAGCCCAGTCCAATTCTCAGGAAAATTTCCAGGGGCAACAGTTGCAGGGGTGAGATCGTGATATCTCCCAAGTTTAAACCTCCCCCCTCTTGGGAGAGAAAGCCCAGTAGGAGGCTAAATAGAAGGAGTAACAAGACATCCGAGAGGGCGCTGCCGGTGAGAATAGCATCGGTAATACCTTTATCGACTCCCCAGCCGAGGCTTTTCAGGCGCAACATTCCCGGAACAATCACCGCTGGGGATTCAGCGGCCAGAATACAGCCGAGGAGGAGGGCTGTGGGGACATCAAAATCAAATAGAAACAGGGCGACAGCCCCAACGACGAGAGTTTCACAAAGGGCGGGAAGCACTCCAAGCCGCAGGGCGACGGACCCTTGACGCTTTAACTTTTCGCGATCGAGTCCGAGGCCGGCTTTCATGAGGATGATGGTGACGGCCATAGTCCGGAGTCCGTCGGCGGCGTCGAGAACCTCGGCACTGATGACGTTGCCGATTTGTGGGCCGGTGAGGATGCCAATTAGGATCATTCCCAGGAGGGGAGGGGCACCAAGACGACGGGCCAGTTGTCCGCCGAAGAAGCCCATTAGGAGAATCCAGAGGGTACTTGGGAGCATTGGGAGTCTTCTTACATCAGGCATCCCCGAAATTATAAACGTCTACTAACCCTCTCCTCCCCGAAAATATCCGTAAATCTCTGCCGCCAATCGTTTACCAATCCCCGGAACCTCCGCTAACTGTTCCGGGGAAGCCTGCATCACATAATCGAGGGAATGAAAATGGGCCAGTAATTGCTGCTGACGCTGAAACCCTAAACCGGGAATCTCATCAAGACGCGATCGCCGCATCCGTTTGCTTCGCTGCTGACGATGGAAGCTAATGGCAAAGCGGTGAGACTCATCTCGTAATCGCCGCAAAAGTTGCACACCGGGTTGTTCGGGATGGGTGTCTAAAGGGTGGGAGACCCCTGGGGTGAAAATCTCTTCCCGTTGTTTGGCTAAACTGACGACGGAGAGAACCCCATCGAGTCCCATCTCGTCTAGGATTCTCATGACGGCGGAGAGTTGACCTTTTCCTCCGTCAATCACCACCAAATCAGGATAATTGGGGGACTCGATCAGGGTTTGAGGGGATTCGTAGTCACGGAAGCGCCGCTGCAAGACTTCGGCTAAACTGGCGAAGTCGTCGGAATGGCCACTGGTAATCTCGGGGTTACGGATTTTGTAATGGCGGTACTCTTGTTTGGCGGGATGGCCATCGAGAAAGACCACTCGGGAGGCGACGGCGTTGGACCCTTGGCTATGGGAGATGTCGTAACATTCGAGGCGACGGGGTGGGGTGGTGCGTCCGAGAATTTGGGCTAGGTCTTTTAGGGCCTCTTGGTTGCGGCGATCGCCCCGTTCGAGTCGGGCCAGTTCATACCCGGCGTTGCGTTCGACCATGGCAATGAGTTCGGCTTTCTGTTGCCGTTGGGGAACTTCTAGGCTGACGTTACGGCCTCGGGTTTGGCTGAGCCAGGTTTCTAGAAATTCGGCTTCGGGGAGGGGATGTTGTAGGAGAATGGTACTCGGGATTTCGACGGGGTCAAGGCGGCGGTAATGGTCTTCGAGAACTCGTTGCAGGATGGAACCAGGATCGTCGGCGTTGGCGATGAAGCCCAGGCGGCCGATGAGTTTTCCGGCCCGGATTTGGAACAGTTGAATGCAGGCGTGGCGTTCTCCGAGGCTTAGGGCGATCGCATCTCGGGAAATGCGATCGTCGGGAAGGGCAACTTTTTGGTCAACGCCGAGGGATTGGAGTCCCTGGAGGCGATCGCGTAGTTGGGCGGCTTTCTCAAAGTCGAGTTGCGCGGCGGCGGCTTGCATCTGCTGGTTGAGGATGCTTTCGAGTTCGCCGATACGTCCTTGGAAGACCATGGCTACTTTCTCGACGGTTTGATGATAGGCCTCGGGGGAAATCAGTTCTTGGCAGACTCCGGGACAACGGCCAATGTCGTAGTTGAGGCAGGGACGGTCTTTGAACAGGGGTTTAGGGCGTTGACGGAGGGGAAAGATACGTTTGACGAGGTTTAGGGTACTGCGAAGCTGGCGAGTATCGACGTAGGGACCGTAGTAGCGGTCTTTGGGGTGGGCGATGCGTCGTTTGCGGGTGATGAAGATACGGGGATAGTCTTCGGACCAGGTGATACAGAGATAGGGATATTTTTTATCGTCTTTGAGGAGGACGTTGAATTGGGGTTGATGTTGTTTGATGAGGTTGGCTTCGAGGGCTAGGGCTTCCGCCTCGCTGTCGGTGACGATAAACTCGATGTCACAGACTTGGTGCACCATGAGGGCGATGCGATCACTCAGGGGTTGAGACTCGCGAAAGTAGGAGCGAACTCGACTGCGGAGGGTTTTGGATTTGCCAATATAAAGGATGCGATCGCCCTCATCTCGCATTAAATAGACTCCCGGTTCTGGGGGAATCTCGTTAAGACGCTGTTCGAGGCGATCTCGACTGTCTAGGAGGGGAAGCGGTCGGGTTACCGTCATGTTTCAACCTGAACGTCAAGGGTTACGCAGAAGTGTTAACCCGTTGTGGGTTAATTATAATAATTACTTATGAAGTTAAGCGGAGATTTACTGGGCAAATGCGGCGGTCTGAGCATCGCAATCCTCCCTTGATTTGCCAAAAACCCCCTATCATAAGGATTTTAGCAGCCTTCTCAATCCTCATTCCAGGGGTCTAGCTCTTATTTGGGTATAAGTTTTATTTATCAAAAATATGATGTGTTTATGTCTATCGAAATAGACAAAGCATTGAACATTGTCTATGATGAGACTATTAAATTTTCCTAAAATTTCATCCCTTTACCCCCCCGAGTGGTGGGATTCCTAGCCCCAAACCTTGAGGTCACGTTCCTATGCTTGATTTTCTCAGCCAGACCATCTGGCTCATTCCCTGCTACGCCCTAATCGGCGCGGGACTTGCCCTCCCCTGGTCACCCGGATTCATTCGTCGCACGGGACCGCGTCCTGCCGGATATATCAACGCCCTGATGACCTTCATGGCGTTTTTACATAGTCTAATTGCCCTGAGTGACACCTGGAATCAGCCCCCCTATGCCCTCTCCTTCGAGTGGCTGAATGCCCCAGGCTTAATCATTAACCTCGATTTAGAAGTTTCTACCCTGGCCCTAGGGGCTTGCGTTCTCATCACCGGTTTGAACTTCCTAGCCCAAGTCTATGCGATCGCCTACCTAGAAATGGATTGGGGCTGGGCGAGAGTATATTCCCTCATGGGACTGTTTGAAGCCGGGATGTGCCTCCTGGTGCTTTGTAACTCCCTCTTCTTCAGCTACGTCATCCTAGAAATTCTCACCCTAGGCACCTATCTCATCGTCGGCATTTGGTACAACCAATCTCTCGTTGTTACCGGGGCTCGAGATGCCTTCCTCACCAAACGGGTAGGAGACCTAATCCTGCTGATGGGAGTCGTTGCCCTCCTCCCCCTCTCAGGAACCTGGAACTTCAGTGAACTCGCCATTTGGGCCGAAACTGCCGACCTCGACCCCACCGTGGCCACACTCCTGGCCCTAACCCTCATCGCCGGGCCCATCGCCAAATGTGCCCAATTTCCCCTACACCTCTGGCTGGATGAAGCCATGGAAGGGCCCTATCCCGCGACGATTCTCCGCAACACCCTCGTTGTCTCCACTGGGGCCTGGGTTCTGATTAAAGTCCAACCCATTATCGCCCTTTCCCCCTTCGGCTCCAGTGTCGTCTTCGCTATCGGGGCCGCCACCGCCGTTGGAACCAGTCTCATTTCCGTGGCCCAAATCGACGTCAAACGAGTCTTGTCCTATCTCACCAGTGCCTATCTGGGCATTGTCTTCATCGCCGTCGGCATTGGGGCCACCCAAGCCGCCCTCGTTTTACTCCTAACCTACGCCCTGGCCATGTCCCTACTGATTATGAGTACTGGGGGCATCGTTCTCAATAACATCACCCAAGACCTGACCCAATACGGAGGTTTATGGTCTCGTCGTCCCATTTCCGGACTCTGCCTCATCGTCGGCGGACTCTCCCTCGTCGCCTTACCCCCCTTTGGTGGCTTTTGGTCCTTAGTCCAGATTGCCGATGCCCTTTGGGAGACCCGCCCCGGACTATTTGCCGTCGTCTTAGCCGTCAACGCCATCGTCGCCTCTAGCGTCACCCGCGTCTTCGGCCGGATGTTTGCCGGAGAGGTGACAGACTTTACCCGTCGTTCCTCAGAAGGCTTATGGTTACTGGTTCTCCCTATGACCGTCCTAGCCGGTGTCACCCTACATATCCCCCTACTCTTGGCGCAATGGGACTTACTCCCAGATTGGGCAATGGTGAATCGTTCCCTGGCCCTATTGCTCACTTGGTCGAGTCTAGCGGGAATTGGTTTTGGGTCATTGGTATATCTCAATCCCAACTGGGAAAAACCCGTCAAACTCAGTTCCAAAGCGGTTCAGGATTTCTTTGCCTATGATTTTTATACTCCCCAACTCTACAAGGGAACCATCATTTTTGCCGTCGATCGCATCTCCAAAGCCGTCTATTGGTTAGACCGCTACATCGTCGACGGGGCGGTGAACTTTGTCGGTTTTGCCACAGTTTTCGGCGGTGAAAGTCTCAAATACAACACCAGCGGGCGATCGCAGTTCTACGCCTTCTCCATCATCCTCAGCGTCGCCATCTTCATCCTCCTAACCACCCTGCCCCATTTCTCCAACCTCTAACCAAGCCGAGGCCTCCCTATTCCCTTCCCCTCCTGGGAGGGGCTAGGGGTGGGTTATCCCTGTTCCCTGTTCCCTATTCCCTAAACCATGCTAACTGCCCTCATCCTTATTCCCCTCATCGGGGCCCTACTCATTAGCTTCGTCAAATCGGGAAACACCGCCCGCACCCTCGCCCTAACCACCACAGGCATTGCCTTTCTCTGGACTATCTGGCTCATCAGCCAATTCGACCTCAGCAACAGCGGTCTGCAATTTTCCGAATATCTCCCCTGGGCCGATGCCATTGGCTTAAGTTATAGCCTGGGAACCGATGGCCTCTCCACCCCCCTATTGGCTCTCAACGCCTTTCTGACCGGGATTGTGGTCTATAGTAGCCCCGCTAACATCCTGCGTTCCCAACTCTACTACGCCCTGATTCTCCTAGTGAACGCCGGAGTCGCCGGGGCCTTCCTGGCCCAAAATCTACTCCTGTTCGTCCTCTTCTTTGAATTAGAATTAATTCCCATTTACCTACTCATTGCCATTTGGGGGGGCGAAAAACGGGGGTACGCCGGGATGAAGTTTCTCCTCTATACCGCCCTCTCGGGAATCCTAATCCTAGCCGCTTTCTTAGGGGTGGTGTTCCTCAGTGGCAGCCTCAACTTCGACTACGATAGCCTCGCCAGTCAAAACCTCTCCCAACGAGCGCAACTGATTATCCTCAGCCTCTTGTTAGTGGGATTAGGCATTAAAATCCCCCTCGTTCCCCTACATACCTGGTCTCCCGACGCTTACGTTGAAGCCTCTCCCCCCATCGCCATTCTCCTCGGTGGGATTCTGGCCAAACTCGGAACCTATGGCTTAATCCGCTTCGGCTTACAGATGTTTCCCCAAACCTGGTCTCTCGTCGCCCCAGGATTAGCCATCATTGGTGCTATTAGTGTGATGTATGGTTCCTTGAGTGCGATCGCCCAGCAGGATATTAAACGCATGGTGGCCTACAGTTCCATTGGCCATATGGGCTATATCCTCGTGGCCGCCGCCGCTGGAACCGAACTGAGTATTTTAGGGGCCGTGGCTCAAATGGTGGCCCATGGCTTAATCCTCGCTCTCCTCTTCAACCTCGTCGGTTATTTTAGGGGCCGTGGCTCAAATGGTGGCCCATGGCTTAATCCTCGCTCTCCTCTTCAACCTCGTCGGGATTGTCGAGACCAAAGTCGGAACCCGAGAACTGTCCCGCCTCAATGGTCTAATGAACCCCATTCGTGGCTATTGTCGAGACCAAAGTCGGAACCCGAGAACTGTCCCGCCTCAATGGTCTAATGAACCCCATTCGTGGCTTGCCCCTCGTCAGTGGCTTACTCATTACCGCCGGGATGGCCAGTGCCGGAATCCCCGGTTTAGTGGGCTTTGCCGCCGAGTTTATCGTCTTCCAGGGCAGTTTTCCCATTTTTCCCATTCCCACCCTGATTTGCATCCTGTCCTCCGGGCTAACCGCCGTCTATTTTGTGATTTTGCTCAACCGCACCTGTTTCGGCAAACTGGATAATAACCTGGCTTATTACGATCGCCTCACCTGGGGAGAACGAGTCCCCGCCCTCATCCTAACGGCCACCATCTTCTACTTCGGCCTACAACCCAACACCCTCATTCGTTGGATGCAACCTACCGCCACGGCGATCGCCTCCACCCTCCCCCCAACCCCAGAACTCATCGCCCAACAACCCCAACCCTAAGCCTGAAGAAGAGGGCAACTACAAGGGTTTGCCCCTACCTTATTTCTGTTCCCTGTTCCCTTCTTTCCCCATGACCCAAACCACCACGAAACCCAGCCAAAACGCCCTTCCTCCCTCTCAGCATCCCTATGCGGAGATTATCCACCGTTTGGAAGCTGGCGGTTCAATGCTTCCAGATACCCCAGAAAACTTGATGCAAATCATCGGCATTTATAAAGCCTATGCCGTTCCCATGGACTTCTACTGGCGAAACTTACTTTATATTGCCGAACAAGTCTTTCTCAATCCCATCCCCGCCTTCAAATATTTTCTCCCTAAATCCTATTTAGAGCGTCAAAATAGCTATGCTGGCGACCAATCCGAATTACGAGTCTGGCGTGGGGGAGGAGAGGCCCATCCTGAACTCCTGGAATTTCTCCAACAGGGCGAAACTCGCAACATGCCAAAGTTGTTCCATCACCTTTGGCACGATCGCATTAACATGGAGTTCGCAGAAGCCTGTATGCAAGCCATGCTCTGGCATCAAGGGATGGGAGGTGGCTTTAACGAGTACCTCGAAAGCGACGAGTATATCGCCAACTGCGATCGCGCCATCCGCGCCTATTTCAAAGGCAATCCCCTGATGCTGGGACTCTACAAACTTTTCCCAGCGATGTTTTTAGAACAGGTGAGGCAACTCTCCTACTATGCCAACCTAGGACTTTTCTGGGAAGTGATGGCCCCGGTTTTTCTAGAAATGTCAGACCTCTATGATGAAGGGAAAATGACCACCGTTCCCGAAGCTATGGAGTTTCTAGTCAATGGCATTTTTGCTGTGGCTAGTCGCCCCATTTATCATCACGTTTATATTCGGGGAGAATGCTACGAAATCATCCCCAAATCCCAAGGCTTTACTTGGCTCTATGAAGCCGCTTTACCCTATGTAGAAGCCATTTTTTATCGCACCGCTCCCTTCCGAGGGACTAAATCCTATAATGCCCAAGCTAATCAAGTTCCCAAGGAACAAAAAGACTTTCACTATGGCATTCTCTACGCCGATGTTTTCCCCGTTGGCAGTGCCGGAATTCCTCCGACATTATTAATGCAGGATATGTCCCATTTTCTGCCGGACTATTTACGGGAGTATTATCGTCAACATTGTCGGGGAGACGATGACCAACTCATTCAGTTGGGCATTACCTTCCAACGTTCTATGTATAACGTCACTTCGGCGGTGATTCAGGCGTTACGGCAAGCTACCTGTCATCCCCTCGATGACCCCAATCCTGAGCATTTGCAGAAAAATCGCGACTTCTTCGAGGCCCAGATGGATCGCTTTTTACGTTCAGAAGCACGCTTACAGGATATTCAACGGCAAGAGTATCGTTGAATAACAGGTAGGTCATCATTCAAGGCGGGCAGCGGCTGCCGCGATATGACCGGCAAAGGTACTGACAAATGACTTTAGGCTAGTCATAGACGATAGTTGCGAAAACTTCCCAGAATCTATAGCACCCCGTTTTGTAGCAAGAACAGTTGCCGCTGTGTATAACTGTTCTTGCACAAGTCGCTGACAGAGGAGGTCATATCGCTGGAGGTACGAGGCTCTCTCAAATTCTGGAAAGACAGCAAAGTGTGGCGATGAACCTGACACAGCTTTTCGGGATTCTGGGGCATCTTCGACGATCATAAGCCATCCCACAAAAGGACGAGGCTGCTTGCCAAATGCTCCTTCACGATAAGCCGTCCACAAATCCTGTGCTGTTCCAATCGCTTCCTCAGTTCGATTGTTGAAATTATTGCCAAACGACGGCCCGACTTGGCTTTTTAGCTCTATAGCCGCAATCAGCTCAGTCTTATGGATGACTAGGAGATCCCACAACTTAGTTGGACGAAAATATCCCGGCAAGGTCAGCATGGCTCTATTTTGATGGATATTGGCATCAGTAAGGCCATTGGCGTTAACAATATCCATCATCAACCCCAAAAAACCGTCTAGGTTCTTGCCAGCCGTGACACCAGCGCGTTCGCCTTGATCTGCCTTACCCAAGGCAATCTGTCTCTGTCTGGCGGCTTCCCGGTTCCCCCAAAATGCCTTCACCGCCTCGTGGGCCTTGTCTTCGTAATTGACTAAATCAAGAGCCATTATGTATTCCCTCTCAGGGCAAGTCGTTCTTCGGGACTGAGATTATAGAGTCTGAACACAGCTTCATTGCAGGCTAGTACATCTCGCCTTAAAGCCGCATCAGCCAACTCTTGGCGTAGCGGCTCAGGCACATCAGCCCAGTTAGGAACGCGAATCCGACGCAAGTATTGGGCTTGGAAGCGTAGGAATCCCCCCCGCATTTTCGTTGAATAGATTTCTACGAAAAGACGACTTACTGCTGAAAGTAGAACAGCCTGCAATGCCCGTAAATCCCAGTCTTCAGAGGTGACATAGTAGAGATTATGATGTGGATAAAGCTTTCCTTCTTCAAAAACAACATGAGCCTCTCCCTTGATATCGGGAATTAAGAGCTTTGGCTTGGCGGCTAAGCTGGGAGTAATGCGATCAATCGTTCGATACCACTGGCTAGGAGTTTTCCGCGCACAGTGTCGTTTTGCGATCGCCCCCCGACGAGCTTCAAGGTAACGTCTCAACCGGGGATAGTCGTCTAAATCAACCAATCCACCTGACTCAGCAAACGGATTAATCACCCCTTGTCCTCGCCATTGGACCTCCCCCGAGCTAATATCTTTTGTGGTCACTAAGGGCAACTTGCGATCGCCTTCTACATCCAGGGCCTCGAAGTCCCCGATAAATGCCTGATCTGCACCCGTCGCCACACCAATTCCCACCTTACATCCAACCGCTTCCAGGACAGGAAAGCATTGCTCCAAACGCCGGATGAGTGCCACCTGTTCTGATGACTCCAGTAACCATGGCTGGGCACCATCGGTCACCCTAGCTAGTTCTCGCACCATCGTAGACCCTTTGGGTAAAACCGGTGTGCGGAGTACGCCCGCCAACTGAGTCAATGTCGCCGCGTCAATCTTGGGACGATGAGCCAACCGAGTTGCGCCTGGCACGTCCCGAGTGATGACGGTGATGGCAGGATACGCCATAACTTGAGAGTAAAATGCCGGAGTATCCACCATATCCACATAAATCTTCAGGTGGAACTGTTCTGCAATGAGACACCGTAAGGGGCCACCATAGCGATTCTTCATCCAACGATCCGAACAAATCACTCCCAGATGTCCCGTATTCGACAACACAGATAGCATCCGCTCGATGAAGGGAATATAAATATCGGCCCGGTCATACATCGTGGGGTAGCGGCTGCGATATGCGGCCAACAGGGGGGCAGGAATTAGCTCAGGACGGATATAGGGTGGATTGCCAACCGCAATCTCAAATTCTCCATCAAGGGGAGCTAGTAAGAAATCCCCCTGGGAGAGCCAGCCGTTTGCTAAAGTGGTTGCCGTTTTCGAGTCAATTCCTTCCGACTTGAGAAGGGTGATCGCTGCCGCAGCAGTGTGTTTAAAAGAAGTATGGTGTAGTTCAACGGCCCTAATAGCCTGACTAAGGTCATCTAAGGCAACCCCGTTGGGTTTGAAAGTCCGCCAGGCGTTCAATAACCGTTTGATAATCGCCAGCAGAAAATCACCACGACCAAACGAGGGTTCTAACAGCCGCATCTTGTGCAGGGGCTTATCTTCGGTGTAGCTGACCAGATCCAAGATGAACTCCACCACCTCCTGGCGAGTGAAGATTGCCCCCCGTGCATCTGCTTCTGGATTGGAGGCTAACTGCTCAATCGCCTCCTCCACCTGGGGACTGAAACGATTGGAATTGGGCAAATCGAGGGTCAGTTGTCTGAATGGCAAGATGATTTTTCTTGGGATTGATAGCCGGCTATAGCTGATTGTATACTGCGGCGATCGCCCCTCACCTCATTGTCACCGACCCGCCGAATCAACCCTCTAGCTCATCGTTTGCTCGGTTCCCTCAAAGACAATGGCACAATAGAGACAATCGAGGATGCTCGTTATCGCAATTCTCAATTTTCCTAAGTTCCTATGAGTACCACCATCAACACGCCCACGCCCAAGGCTGAGTTGGCCGCGCAAGCTGTCGCTGACAATGCTTTGAGCGACTTTATCCAAGAAACCTTAGCCCTCACCCGGCGTCTATTTATTCAACTGCAACGCCGGCCCAGCACCCTGGTGGCGGGGATTATTCAACCCCTGATGTGGTTGATTCTCTTTGGGGCTTTGTTCCAAAATGCTCCCGCTGGCTTATTTGCCGAAAGCCAAAACTATCTCCAGTTCCTCGGGGCTGGGGTAATTGTCTTTACCGCCTTCGCTGGGGCACTCAACGCCGGCTTGCCGATTATGTTCGATCGCGAGTTTGGTTTCCTCAATCGTCTCCTAGTGGCCCCCCTCTCTAGTCGCTTCTCCATTGTTCTGGCCTCAACCATCTATATTGTCAGCCTCAGCTTCCTGCAAACCGCTGTGATTATGGCCGCCGGAACCGTTATGGGGGCAGGACTTCCGGGATTGGCGGGCTTGGGAGCGATCGCCCTATTTCTCTTTTTCCTCATCCTCGGCGTTACCGGCTTAAGTCTCGGCTTAGCCTTTGCTCTCCCCGGCCATGTGGAACTGATTGCCGCCATTTTCGTCACTAATCTACCACTACTGTTTGCCAGTACGGCCCTAGCACCTCTGTCCTTCATGCCGGGCTGGCTCCAAATAGTCGCCAGTCTCAACCCTCTCAGTTACGCCATTGAGCCAATTCGCTATCTCTATCTCCATGACAGTTGGAGCCTAAGCAGCGTGGTGATGGAAGCCCCCTTTGCTGATATTACCTTTGGGGCGGCTCTCCTGGTGTTGGTTGTCTTCGCCATGGCAGCTTTAGCTCTGATTCAACCCCTACTCCGTCGTCGCTTTGCCTAAGCCTCGACGCCATCTCACTCACCCCAACCTAGTTTTAGGAGAATCGCGTTATGAATCCCTTACGCTTTGCCATCACCAGTTCCCTGTCACTGTTAGCCTTGTGCAGTGGGCTAGTCTTCGCCTCCACCGCCCAAGCCCAAAACTCCAACCGTCTCGATATTCCCTCAAATAATCCCTTTCGGGATAGTCCCAACACGGGCGATCGCAACCCCATGCAAGGGGAAGGCGGCCTGGATATGTTTGACATTATCCACCGCAGTAACTTCGGCGGCGGTCGCACTCTAGAACAATTCCGCTCGGGACAAGAAGGACGCCTAGACAATGCAGCGGATGCCTTTCGTCGCCGCCAACTCGAACTCATCCGTCAACAGGAGTCCATCTCCACAGATGAGGTAGACTCCCTCAATCTGGACAACTAATCTGAGTCGCCGGGCACCAAAAAAGATGGGGGGTTGACTCCCCATCTTTTTTTCGTCTAATTAGAGTCCAATTAGAGCCTAACTAGACCAGATTGTAGATGAACCCCCATGACAACGGCAGGGAGCTGCGTTTTGGTTATATCACAACTCCCACGTCGCCATCCTTAGGAATTGATGCCATAGGGAACCGAAGGCACAAAGCTCGGAACCACCACATCATCATTTTGTTTCGTCAGCTGCTCATAGAGACGTTCCGTATTGGGGAAGTTTGCCGCCGGTAAGGTCGGGAAGCGACGATAGGGGACAATATCTTCACCAAAGGCCTCGATGTACTCAGGACAGTTCACCATGGTGCTGACAAAGCCGCGAATTCCCTCAGAGGCGAGGATTTGGTTATACTTGCGGATTTCAGCCTGATCCCGAGGCGCACGACCGAGGAAGTGCTTGGTTCCTAACTCGATCACCTTGGTGTTGGGATAGGGGGTGTAGAACTCGCGAATATAGAGTTCTGAACAACCAATTGCCTCGATGAACTCTTTGAGGGTAATTTCGCCATTGCTCAACTTGCTTTCGAGAGCAGTGAACTCACGCTTGGTGACATAGGGTTCGATGTCGCGCTCGAAGATTTGCCGATAGGTGGCCCGAATCACCGTTTGCACTTGAGCCTTGTCGAGAGTGCTGGTGAGTTTGAACTGCTTGGTTTGTTCCCGCTGTTGGCTGACACCCTGCTGAATCCGGAAGTTAACATCGGGATGGGTGCGCATTCCGGCATCGCTGGGGGTTCCCAACTGCACGAAGCGCGGCGCTTCGGGTTCGGGTTTGACCAACATTCCTGTATCGCCAATGCTACCGGCCCGCAGAGAGCGTTGGGCTTGTCCGGCGGGAGTGACGTAGCGTTCGTAAGGAACGGTGTCTTCTCCGAAGGATTCGGCATATTCGGGGCTATCCATGATCGCGTCCACCAGGGCATAGAAGCCTTGTTTGGCGCAGATATCAAAGTAGCGGTTCATCTCCGGACGACCGTAGGTGGGACGACCCAAGAGACGACGGTGGATGAACTCAACGGCTTTACAGACGTAGAGGGAAGTCCAATACATCTTGCGGAAGATTTCCGATTTCGCGAGGTCACGGATGAACTCACGCATGGTGATGTCCCCGTTTTCGAGGCGAATTTCCGAGACTTTCAACCGCTGTCCATCGTACAAGTCCCGTCCAAACACTTGACGGTATGCCGCCCCAATGACCGCTTGGGCGGAGCTTTCGTTGTACTGAACACTACTTCCGCGAGCGACAGTGAAGCTGGGAACCGGAGACATCTTAAAGACTTTGGGTCCCAAGGAACCGGGGTTGATCCCTCGTGCGCCGGGATTGCTCAGTTGGTTCTCAATACCAGGACCGCGACGAATCAGGATGCGGCGGGTATCTTTACCAAAGGGCGCCGGTGCATTTTTGGGACTGCGGGTTTCTTTCGGGAAAATTGCCCCGAATTGGATTTCCAGGGGATCGTTGCCGACACCATAGGGATGGCGATCGGGTAGAGGCCGCACATAGTCGGCGTAGAGGGTGATAAATTGAGGAACTTTGCGGAAGGGCGCGCTGTAGCTAAACAGGTCAAACTGAGCGCCCCAGTTACGGCATTCTTGGGCTTCTTGGCCGAGACCCCGCAGATAGGGAACGGTCTCCTCGCCGAAGTAATCGGAATACTCCTGAGAATCCACCAGGGCATCAATGAGCGCCCCTTGACCTCCTTCGGACATGATGGAGAAGTATTTCTGGACTTCTTCACGGGAGGAGGGAGCGCGACCGAGAATGTGGCGGAAGGCAAGTTCCAAGGCCCGGCTGTTGATGAAGGGTTGGAAGAATTGTTGCCGATAGAGGGGGGTTTTGCACAGACGACGCACAAACTCCTTCATGGAGATTTCGCCGTTCTTCACCTGGGACTCTAAGTAGGAAATTCCCTGGCTATAGGCTCGGGTAATATCCCGCTCGAAGATTTGCCGGTAGGCGGCTTTGATAATGGCATCTTTTTCGCTGAAGGATAACCCCGGCTTCATGGCGAATTTGGAGCGAGGTTCCGCGCCATTGGCGTAGATTTGGGGCAGTTTTAAGCCCTGTTGATCAGAAGATTGCCCTTTACGGACTTTCTCGGAGGGAGTGGGGGCTTCAAATTCACTCAACAGCACGTCAAAGTACTGTTGCACTAAGTCAGCCGCTTCCCGGTCTTGTTTGAAGTAGTTGACCGAGGCCGCCCGCATTTCCTGGATGGCCACAATGGTGGCGGCAGACGAACAGACGTTCTCGATGATTTCTCGCAGTCCTCGCACGTTGACGGAGATGATGTTGGGATCTCCGGCGACGAGGGCGTAGGTGACGTAGCGCAGGAACCAGCTTAAATCCCTGAGGGATTTGGTCATGTTGGCTGGACCGTAGCGGGCTACGTTGATGGCCCGGAACCCGGCAGGGGCCGCCCCGGCGCTGGGGGTGAAGAAGAGGTTTTTGATGCCGTCAAAGACACTGCCTTCTTCTTCGATGTAGCTAACGGTCTCTAGGGTTTCTGAGGCCGCTCCAGCCATGGCCATGACTGGCTCTGGCTTTTCTAAGAAGGACATGGGAGAGCCGCCGGTGAAGATCCGGTTGGCGGCTCGGGAGACGATTAAATCTGACTTGGCGGTGAGAATTTGGGCAATCTCAACGCGCTTGGTTCCGGATTTAAAGAAGGTGTCCAATTCACCCAGTTCATTCCGTCCCAGGTAACGATCCTGCTGTTCGGCTTGCGAGATCGTTGAGACGGGAACCGTTTTGAAGATTTGCTGGCGCACTAAGGTGGTGCCACCGCTTGCTGTTACACTCATGAGTTATATTTACAAGAACGACAGGATACCGGGGAGGGACAGGGGAGAGGCAAAGGCTTCTTCTTATCCTAGTATTGTTATCCGGCTTCAAACACTCTAGTTTTATTAAGCTCGCACTGTTAAGAAGTATGTCAAAATCAGGTTGCGAACTCGGGCGGTCAATATTCTAATTACCGCGACATGATAAAGGATCGCGGGTCTCTGTATGAGAAAACGCAAAGTTTTGTAACGTTTGAGCGATCGCCCCTCGCCCTCCTGATCCCCGATCCTACCGCTTGAGTGGGCTGATTCAGCAGTTTTTAAAATTGACATATGACAGACCGGTCTCAGATTAGCGCGGCAGTGCGCCAACTTTACAATACGTATCCCTTTCCTCCGGAACCGTTGCTGGATGAACCCCCTCCCGGCTATAACTGGCGCTGGCATTGGCAGGCGGCCTATAACTTCTGCACGGGACGCAAGCCCCAACGGGATGATGTCCAAATTCTTGATGCGGGCTGTGGAACGGGAGTGGGGACGGAATATCTGGTTCACCTCAATCCCCAGGCCCAGGTCACAGGGATTGATTTAAGTGATGAAGCCATTGCGGTGGCCCGGGAACGCTGTCGGCGCTCGGGAGCGGAGCGGGTTAGGCTACAAAACCTGAGCATCTATGAGGGGGATCAGCTCGAAACCACCTTTGATTACATTAACTGTGTTGGGGTTCTGCATCACCTCCCAGACCCCATCGCCGGGATTCAGGCCTTGGCCAGTCGCCTGAAACCGGGAGGCTTAATGCACGTGTTTGTCTATGCGGAGTTGGGACGGCGGGAGATTTATTTGGCCCAGCAGGCGTTGGCCCTGTTGCAGGGGGGCGATCGCCACAACTTTAAAGAAGGGGTGCGCCTGGGCCGCCAACTGTTTCAGGCGCTCCCAGACAGCAATCGTTTAGTGGTTGAAGATAAACGCCGTTGGTCCCTGGAAAATCATCGCGATGCTAACTTCGCGGATATGTATCTGCATCCCCAGGAGGTCGATTACAACATTGAAACTCTGTTTGAGTTGATTGATGCTTCGGGACTGTCTTTTGTTGGCTTCTCGAATC
This sequence comes from Sodalinema gerasimenkoae IPPAS B-353, assembly GCF_009846485.1. Taxonomy (GTDB): domain Bacteria; phylum Cyanobacteriota; class Cyanobacteriia; order Cyanobacteriales; family Geitlerinemataceae; genus Sodalinema; species Sodalinema gerasimenkoae. The sequence goes on along the minus strand of NZ_ML776472.1, from coordinate 2,758,938 downwards.
CCAGTTATTGGCAGATTGACCGTTTGATTGGGTCTAATGCTGAGTTGATGGCGCGATCGCAGCAGTTGCCCGAACGGGACTATTATCGCCTGGTGGAACTCCTGGACCCGGAATTAACCCACTATGAGTTTTTCCTCTCGCGTCCGCCTCTGGAGCGATCGCACTGGCAACAGGATGACATCTTGCGCCAGGCGATTCCCGAGATTCACCCCTGTTTGCAAGGCTGGCCCAGTCAATCCCTATTTAACTACGACTATCAGATTGTCACCCTCTCAGAAGCTGAGTTTGCCTTCCTGCAAGCCTGTGAATCTGGGGAAACTTGCGTCGGTGACCTCTGCGATCGCCTCGGGTTTGACCTAGCCGGAGTGCGATCGCTCCTCAAGCAACAACTGTTGCTACTGACCCCCACCCCCGAAAGCTAACCCCTCTGACACCAATCTCACACCAAAACCTCAGATCGATTCCTCAAACGGGAAAGTTCTCGGGCAGTTGGCGTACCGCACCGTGATATGATCTCTTCTGGTTTGGATTAGTCCAGACACTCCTTCTCGTCAGCCCGAGATGGTCAGTTACCTTCCCCTAACGATTCACTCAAATTTCTTTGAGGCACATTGGGGCGGCGGTAATTGTGCCGGTCGGTCCTGCGTGACATCAATGTAGGTGTTTGCACTATGCACCCACGTTTCGACGATAACCTCACGCCGTTGACGACACGTCCTCGCTTTCGTCGGTCTGATGACGAGTTCGGCGGTCAAACGTCCCCTGTCTCGTCCCAGCCGGTCCAAGTCTCTGCGTCCCCAACCCCATCGGAAACCGTTGCGGTCTCCGGTGAGAGCCGATCCTCAGATGAGGAGTATTCCCAACTTCGGAAACAACTGTACATGGCAACATTGCTGATTTCCGGAGCGGTCTTCGCCTCACTCTGGTATCTGTCCTCCCGTGATGTGGCCTTAAATTATTCGATTGGGGCCCTAGTGGGCACAGTGTACTTAAGAATGATGGCGAGGGATGTCGAACGTCTCGGTCGGACGAAGGTTCGGTTGGGGAACGGACGAATGGCACTGTTTATCGGGCTAATGGTGGTCGCCACCCAAGTTCAGCAGCTCCAGATTCTCCCCACCTTCTTTGGGTTTATGACGTACAAAGTAGCGATTCTCGTCCATGTCCTGTTGACGACATTCGCGCCGGACTTAAACTCTTCCAGGCAACCTGTCAATCGATGAGATAACATGCTCGACGTGCTACATACCGTTAATACTTTCCATTTGGCTAACTTGGAGGTCGGTCAACATTGGTACTGGGAAGTCGGTAGCCTTAAACTTCACGGACAAGTTTTTCTGACCTCTTGGTTCGTGATCGCCCTGTTGGCGATCGTTTCGATTTTAGCAACTCGTAACTTACAGCGAGTTCCCAGCGGACTTCAGAATTTCATGGAGTACGCCCTGGAGTTCATTCGGGATCTGGCTAAAGCCCAGATCGGGGAAAAAGAGTATCGCCCCTGGGTTCCTTTCGTGGGGACGTTATTTTTATTCATTTTCGTGTCAAACTGGTCTGGGGCACTTGTTCCTTGGAAGCTCATTGAGCTGCCAGCGAGTGAACTGGCCGCCCCCACCAACGATATCAACACGACGGTGGCATTGGCATTGCTAACCTCCCTAGCGTACTTCTACGCGGGAATCAGCAAGCGCGGGCTAGGTTACTTTGCTCGCTATATTGAGCCAACGCCGGTTCTGCTTCCGATCAACATTCTGGAAGATTTTACCAAACCCCTCTCCCTGAGTTTCCGTCTCTTTGGTAACATCTTAGCGGACGAGTTAGTGGTAGCGGTTTTGGTTCTGCTGGTGCCACTGTTCGTTCCGTTACCCGTGATGGTGCTGGGCTTGTTTACCAGTGCGATTCAGGCGTTGATTTTCGCCACTCTTGCGGCTGCCTATATTGGCGAAGCAATTGAGGGACACGGCGACCATGATTAGTCGCCCGGTTCCCAGTGGGGTTTGACCGGTCTGCTTAAGTCCCCACGTCGATGACTGAGTTTTGCCCGATGGGTTATAAGCTCAGCCTCGAACTTGACCACACAATCTCGATCATACAATCGGCATTTTTTTGTCGTTTAACGTTCAACTTAGACTGAAATAAGGAGTAAACAATGGATTCTTTAACGGCTGCTGCCTCTGTTATCGCTGCTGCTCTCGCAGTGGGCCTCGCTGCAATCGGACCGGGAATCGGTCAAGGTAATGCGGCTGGACAAGCTCTCGAAGGGATTGCTCGTCAACCCGAAGCAGAAGGAAAAATTCGCGGAACCTTGCTGCTGAGCTTGGCATTCATGGAAGCACTAACGATTTATGGTTTGGTGGTTGCTCTGGTGCTGCTGTTTGCTAACCCCTTCTCTTAATCAGTATTTCTGACGATAGGGGGTTCAGAACCCATTCACTGGATATTTCGTTCAAGGGATAATGGCTCTGAACCCCTACTCAATATAAGGAGGGTAAGGACAAACCTAGATTATGCATTGGACAATCGTACTGGCAACTGAGGCCACTCAAGAGGGCGGGTTGTTTGCATTCGACGCAACTTTGCCTCTGATGGCCGTTCAGTTCATGGTTTTGGTCGGGATTCTCAACGCGGTTTTCTATAAGCCGTTGACAAAGTCCCTCGAAGACCGAGATGGTTACATCCGTGACAAGACTCAGAGCGCACAAGCTCGTCTGAAGGAAGCTCAAGACAAGAGAGCGAAGTACGAGCAAGAACTCGCCTCAAGTCGGAGAAAAGCGCAAGACATTATTAATGCAGCTCGGGAAGACGCTGATAAAGCAGCAGATGCTCAAATTGCTGAAGCACAGCGTCAAGCGAATGAGGAACGGGAACAAGCGGCGGCTGAGATTGAACAGCAAAAACAGGCTGCTTTTGCTCAGATTGACCGGCAAGTTGATGCCCTCAGTCGGCAAATTCTCGAAAAGATCCTCGGTTCTGAACTCGTCAAACGTTAGCGAGCGAGCAGGAGTCAGAGGCTGTCGTCATCAGTCCCTGTCTCAGTTTAGAGGTTTAGTCGTGCTTCACCCCCGACGACAAACCAGCGACGTAACATTTAAACGATTAGGGTTTAAGAATCATGGAGACTTTTGTGTGGCTGGCTGAGGCCGAAGGAGGTTTTGCGTTTAACCTAGACCTATTCGGCAGCAACCTAATTAACCTCATCATTGTCATTGGTGTACTGTACTACTTCGGTCGGGGCTTCTTAGGAAAAATCCTGAGCGAACGCCGCAGCACCATTGAAACGGAAATTCGAGACGCTGAGCAGAAAGCCAGCAAGGCGCAAGCTGACCTCAAGACGGCCAATGCTGACCTTGAGCAGGCTCAGGCTCAAGCTAAGCGCATTCTATCAGATGCTCAAGAGCGAGCTGAAGCTGTGAAGGCTCAGATTATGGATGAGACTCGCGCTGAAATCGAACGATTGAAAACCTCCTCTGCTCAGGAGCTTCAATCAGATGAAAGCCGCGCCATGGCTCAGCTTCGGCAACGGGCCGTGAGTCTGGCTGTTGAAGAGGCTCAGAACTACCTGCGCGATCGCCTCGACTCTGAGGATCAACAAAAAATTATTGATCGCAGCATTAGCCTAATTGGAGGTCAACGATGACAGGACAAATGGCAACGGCCGAAATTGTTGAGCCTTATGCGAAAGCCTTGATGGCGATCGCCACCGAACATGACCTAGTCGATGTCATCGGCGAGGACACGGCTCAAATCCTCGATACTCTCAAAAGTTCAGAGGAGCTACGGCAATTTATCACCAACCCCATCATCAAGCCGGCGACGAAAAAAGCCGTCTTAGCGCAACTGTTTGAGGGTCAGGTGCACGACTACATGTTCCGTTTTTTGCGCCTGCTCGTCGATCGCGGTCGCATTCTTTTCTTACAAGAGATTTGTGCTCAGTATCAAGTCTTGTTGCGGGAACTGAAAAATATTGCTCTGGCTGAAGTCACCTCAGCCGTCGAACTCAGCGATGGGCAACGGGAGCAAGTCCGTGATCGCGTCAAAGTGTTCACCAACGCCAGTGATGTGGAGTTACAGATTGAAGTCGATCCGACTCTGCTGGGTGGCGTGATTATCCGCGTTGGCTCTAAAGTGCTTGACCTGAGTTTACGGGGCCAACTGCGTCGGCTAGCTCTGAGCCTTAGTTAACGCAGCCACCATGGGCCGCGAGAGCGTCTAGACGTTCGTGATCACAGTTTTATCCAAGAAGCGTTCAACAGCGAGACAAGATTATGGTAGCTATCAGACCAGACGAAATTAGCAGCATCATTCAGAAGCAGATTGAAGACTATGACCAGGATGTCAAAGTCTCCAATGTAGGAACCGTACTTCAAGTTGGCGACGGAATTGCCCGGGTCTATGGCTTAGAACAAGCTATGGCTGGGGAACTCCTCGAATTTGAAGATGGAACCATCGGCATCGCCCTCAACCTCGAAGAAGATAACGTCGGGGCCGTGTTGATGGGTGAAGGTCGTGACATCCAAGAAGGCTCTTCAGTTAAATCCACCGGTAAAATCGCCCAGGTTCCCGTGGGTGACGCGATGATCGGTCGGGTGGTGGATGCCTTGGGTCGTCCCATTGACGGCAAAGGCGACATCAACACCAGCGAAACTCGCCTGATTGAATCCGGTGCTCCTGGGATTATTGAACGGAAATCCGTTTGTGAACCCCTGCAAACCGGAATTACCTCCATCGACGCCATGATTCCCGTGGGCCGTGGTCAACGGGAGTTGATCATTGGAGACCGTCAAACCGGGAAAACGGCGATCGCCATCGACACCATCCTGAACCAGAAAAGTGAAGACGTGGTTTGCGTCTATGTCGCCGTGGGTCAAAAAGCATCCACCGTGGCTCAGGTTATCGGTGTGCTTGAAGAAAACGGCGCCATGGATTACACCATCGTTGTCGCCGCCAACGCCTCTGACCCCGCAACTCTGCAATACTTAGCACCCTACACCGGTGCCAGTATGGCGGAATACTTCATGTACAACGGGAAAGCCACCCTGGTCATCTATGATGACTTGTCTAAACAGGCTCAGGCGTACCGTCAAATGTCTCTGTTGCTGCGTCGTCCCCCCGGTCGTGAAGCCTATCCTGGAGATGTATTCTATCTCCACTCTCGTCTGTTGGAACGGGCTGCCAAACTCAGTGATGAACTCGGTGGCGGTAGCATGACGGCATTGCCGATTATTGAAACCCAAGCCGGTGACGTCTCGGCCTACATTCCCACCAACGTCATCTCCATTACCGACGGACAAATCTTCCTCTCCTCTGACCTGTTTAACTCCGGTCAACGTCCGGCAGTGAACCCCGGTATTTCCGTCTCCCGGGTGGGTTCAGCGGCGCAAACCAAGGCCATTAAGAAGGTGGCTGGGAAGATGAAACTGGAATTGGCTCAGTTCGATGAACTTGAGGCGTTCTCCCAGTTTGCGTCTGACTTGGATGCCGCAACCCGTAATCAACTCGAACGGGGTAAGCGCCTGCGTCAGTTGCTCAAACAGCCTCAAAGTTCTCCGCTGCCCCTCGAAGAACAGGTGGCAATTGTTTACGCTGGTGTTAATGGTCTCCTCGATGAGATTCCTGTGGAGAAAGTGACCCAGTTTACGAAGGGCCTGCGGGAATATCTGCGCAGCAGCAAGCCGAAGTTTGGTGAGTTGATTCGCTCAAGCAAGAAATTGGAAGCCGACTCGGAAAACCTCCTCAAAGAGGCGATCGCAGAATACAAACAGACGTTCTTGGTGTCTGCGTAATCGCGAACGTTAATTGAGGGTGACGGATGGCCTGCCATCCCTTGCCCTCAATCGCTCTATTGCCACTATTGTTCAACCGTTTCCCCTATGGCTAATCTAAAGGCGATTCGCGATCGCATTAAATCTGTTAAAAATACGCGAAAAATTACCGAGGCCATGCGTCTGGTGGCAGCGGCACGGGTGCGTCGCGCTCAGGAACAAGTCCTGGCGACTCGTCCCTTTGCCGATGCTTTGGCGCAAGTGTTATTTGGCCTACAAAACCGTCTGCAATTTGAAGACGTGGAGTTACCTCTGTTGCAACAGCAAGAGGTGGAGTCCGTGGCCCTGGTGGTGGTATCCGGCGATCGCGGTCTCTGTGGTGGCTACAATGCCAACATTATTCGTCGTGCCGAGGCCCGCGCCGCTGAACTAAAGGCTGAAGGCAAAAATGTCACCTTCATCCTCATTGGCCGCAAAGCCATTCAATACTTTAAGCGTCGCGATACCCCCATTACGGCGACCTTCGCTAACCTGGCTCAAATCCCCACTGCCGACGAAGCCGGACAAATTAACGACGAAACCCGCGCTCTCTATCTTTCGGATAATGTGCAACGGGTGGAGTTAGTCTATACCAAATTTGTCTCCCTCGTCAGTTCTAAGCCGGTGGTGCAAACTCTGCTCCCCCTCGATCCTCAAGGCTTAGCGGCCCAGGATGACGAAATCTTCCGCCTCACCAGTCGCGGTGGCAGTTTTGAAGTGCAGCGGGAACCTGCCCCAATGACGGCGGCGGAACTGCCCCGAGATATGATCTTCGAGCAAGATCCGGTGCAAATTCTCGATGCCTTACTCCCACTGTATATCACCAACCAGATTCTCCGGGCCCTGCAAGAATCTGCCGCCAGTGAATTGGCCGCGCGGATGACGGCGATGAACAACGCCAGCGACAACGCCAATGATCTCATCTCTGAGTTGACTCGCTCCTACAACAAGGCACGTCAGGCAGCGATTACTCAAGAGATTCTTGAAGTGGTCGGCGGTGCCGAAGCTCTGGGTTAATTAAGGCAATAGGCAGAACCCACCCCTACCCCTCCCAGGAGGGGAGATAGGGAGACCCTGCCTTATCCTCACAGCGAGGGTGTCTTGCCTGAACCTATGTTTACTATTTCCCAAAAGCGTCTTCTTCGGAAGGCGCTTTTTTTGGGCCGTTTGCCCTTGACATTCGCAATTCGTTTTGCTATAGTAAAATTATAAATAAAGCTTCACCCCCTTAAATCAAAGCGCACCAATTTTTTGTTTAAGGTTGGCAGGGCTTCGCGGCTCCGGTGCGGGCCGCGCAAAGCCAAACATCTAAGCAGCGCAATTTTATTTTTGATTGTCGTACACTAATCAAAAATAAGCACTCAAAGTAGAGCCTAGGGCAACCGTCCTTCCCCTCCTGGGAGGGGTGCCAAGAAGGCGGGGTGGGTTCTGCCTACTGCCTATTGCCTTCCCCTCATCGTACCGTCGTCGGATCGAGCCAAAACCCCACTTCCCGCGTCAGCCCATTCAAATCGCGGTAGAATCCTTGTTTGACCCATTGAGCCATCGCATCAAGGGGGGAGAAAGACTGTCCCACTTCCCAGGGGATGTCTTGAGCAATGGGAGTCAGATGAGTCCCCCTCAGAACTCGAAAGCTGACCCAATCCGGAAACATCCTCTCCAACACTGGACGCAGCATCAGGGTTTGATCAATGGTGTCATCTTGGAACTTAATCAGAAGATTACGGCGGACTCCATAGTGACTGGCAATTAACTCTTCAGTTTGTTCAGGAGATGGGGTAAATTCCACATCTGTCAGCACGGAAAGCTGATCAACAAAGGGAATCGATCGCCGTGCCGGATAGTTGTTATAGGCCATAAACACATTGCCGGCCCGTTTGACACTAAACAGACTACTAATGAGCAAATGGAGCTTACAGCCGAGACTATGGCCGACCCCATAAACAGACAAGCCGCGTTGACGAAGTTGGCCCGTGGCGTAGAGGCGATCGCAAGTCTGTTCAAAACGATTCAGGGACTCCTGAGCCATTTCCTTGTGATTGAGAGTATTAATCAAGGGTGTGGCAATGACCAGATAGCCCTGACTTGCTAAATACTCCAACAAGAAACGATAGGTGTATTTCGGGGCTGTGGCGACAAACGCCCCACCGAGAAAGTGAATGATTCCCTTCGGACGACCGGGAATGAGTACCGAACTCCCCGTTACCTCTTGCCAATCTGGGACCCGTTGAGCCATAGGGCGATCGCTCGCAACAAAAAAACTCACTCCATTCTATCGCAGTTCCCCCAAGCAAAAAAAAGGGAGCCTTCTAATGAGGACTCCCCAAAGTCTGGAACTGTATCAGTTAGGTTGACGGTTGCACAGTCGCAGCGGACAGAAACCTAAGACTGGCGACGTTTCATCAAACCCAGTCCAGCAACGCCCAACAGTCCTAACATCGTCGAGGGTTCAGGAATATCGGTAACAGGAGGGTTGCCAGGAAGCGTCAGGTTGTACAAACCGGTGTGAGACCGACCATCAGCACCTTCCCCTTTATCGTTGACCAAACCCGATGCCAGTGCAGACCCCATTTGATAGAGGTAGTGCGTCTCTCCAGCGTAATCGACTCGGACGACTTCACTCAAGTTCAGACCAGTGTAGTGTTTAAGGTGTCCAGCCAAACCAATGGAGATCGTGCCATCATTGGCCATATTCACATAGTTGACGTTAGGGTCACTAAAGCGTGCATAGCCTCCGATGCCCACAAAAATATTGGAAGCGAAGAAGTAGTTGTTTACCCCAAACTCCTTACTGATCCAAGCTTGTAAACCCGTCTCTTGGGTATGCCACGCTTCATAAAACCATTTTTCGGCAAAGCTATTGTAGCCACCATAGGGATTCAACCAGTCCTCATGGGTGAGGCTGCTGACTTGGATTTTTTCACCATTCAAGAAGCCAGATAGAGTGGTGGCATTCTTCATGTCGGCGGAGTCGGGACTGCCGAGGATGCCCGATAGCTCAACATGACCACCAGGATTGTTGATGTCCCCTTGCAGCAGAGTGGCTAAATCCGCGTTGTTATTTAAAACGGTAGAACTGCCAACCTGTTCGTAGAGAAGATAGGGTTGGTCGTTGAGAGTTGGATTTGTCAGGCTAAAGGCTAAGCCAGGAACGGCGGCAAACACGCCCATTCCGATGACGGAACTGCCGATTAGGGTCTTTTGAAGTAATCCAGACATGAGTGTAACGTCCTTTAAGTAAGTTCAGAGTAGAATTGCTTGTATATCGGGTAGATGCCGACAGAGTCCGTTCCTATTGCTCTGAAAAGCCGGGTGGGAAGTGATGAATGTCACTCATGCCCGGGAACGACTGTCTAACCGCTTAGTTTCAACCTACCCTTATTCTAGGAGGCTATTGCTAGCCGTAGGTAAAGTTAGTGTTGAGTTTTTCCCGATTTTTATAAAGTTTTTGCGAAGTTAAAAGCGGCCGTCAAAGCCTCATGACATCTTGGATTCAGGTTTTTTATATGAAAACACGCATGATATTTAATTTAATAGAAAGAAGCGGCTAAATCTTAAGTATTAATGCGCAGAAATAAACGTTAATATCCTTAATCTTCTATTGCATCGCCGGGTTAGGGAAAGTCCAGCTCACGAGGTTGCCAATGACTTCCGTAAAAATACAGAAATTCGTTGGACGGCGGTAGTGAGGACTTGGGGCGATCGCACCAGGGCAAAGCGAACATAGCCCTCGCCACTCTCTCCAAAGCCAATCCCAGGAGATACGGCCACCCCCGTCTCTTGCACTAGGGCCTCACAAAAGCCAATGGAGTCCCCACGCCAAGGTTCAGGGAGTTGGGCCCAGACATACATCGTCGCCTGGGGGATGGGAATGGCCCAGCCAATGTCCTGCATGGCATCGAGGAAAGCATCGCGACGCTCCCGGAAGCAATCAACCGTAGCTTGAACTGCCTTCAAGTCACTGTTTAGAGCGGCGATCGCCCCATTGAAAATCCCTTGATACTGGTTAAAGTCTACCGCCGCCTTCACCTGGCGCAACGCCAAAATCAACTCCGGGTTACCAATGGCATACCCCACCCGGAATCCCCCCATATTGTAGGACTTCGACAGGGTGAAAAACTCAATGCTACGGCGTTTCTCAACATCAGCCTGGAGAATCGAGGGAGGACGATGACCGTCGAACACTAAATCCCCATAGGGGAAATCATGAACCAGAGCCACGTTGTACTTGTCGCAAAATGTCAAGGCTTCTTCAAAAAATGTAATAGAAGCCGTCGCCGTGGTGGGATTGTGGGGATAACTCAACACCATCATGCGGGCGCGATCGCATACCTGAGGAGGAATCTCACTAAAATCCGGCAAAAACTCCCGTTCTGCTCGCAAAGGTAACCGATGAATCTGCCCCCCGGCTAAGGCCACTCCACCATAATGAGACGGATAGCCGGGATCGAGCAGGAGCGCATAATCACCAGGATTCAACAAAGCCAGAGGTAAATGAGCCGTTCCCTCCTGAGAACCCACCAGAGGTAACACCTCCGTTTCCGGGTTAACCTCAATCTGATACCGCCGCTGATACCAAGCTGCCGCCGCCTCCCGAAAGGCCCGGGTTCCATGGAAGAGGAGATATTGATGGGTTTGGCTATCCCAGAGCGATCGCTCAATCTCGTGCAAAATAAAATCGGCCGTCGGCAAATCCGACGAACCGAGGGATAAATCAATAATCTCTTGTCCTGCCTGGCGGGCCGCCGCCTTGGCCCGATCCATATCTGCAAAAACATTAGAACGGAGCGAGGTGAGGCGTTGGGCGAAGTGAAGCATAAAAAAAGCGTGAACGAGACAGAGAGCGCCGACGAAGCCGTTAAGCCCCTAACAGAGAGTCTAACAACTCTTGAAGTTGCGATCGCGTAATCGCCCCTTCCTTGGCCTTAAGCATCTCGCCCTGGCGATAGAAGCGTAACGCAGGCACTCCTTCAACCTTGCAATGTTTCACCGACTCCGGATTCGTATCCACCTCTAACTTAACAATCTTGAGGCGATCGCCATATTCCCCAGCCGCCCAATCAATGGAAGGGGAAACCAAGCGACAGGGGCCACACCAAGAGGCCCAAAAATAAGCTAAGACGGGTTGGTTTGCCTCCAATACGTCCGCTTGGAACTGAGAGTCATTAATCGTAACCGGTTCACTCATGGTTTTGTCGTTAACATCCCTGAGGGGAAACAGGACTGAACAAAATCCCCGTTATCCAGTTTAAAACGAGATGAGTCGCAATTGAAACAGCGATCGCCCAATCCTGAATCGAGTGAAACAGCGATCGCCCAATCCTGAATCGAGCGATCGCCACCATGGAAAAGAACCCCGAACCTGTCCCTAGAGATTATCCAGTTCAGCCCGAAGTTTCTCCAACTCATCATCAACTTCCGCATCCGCAGCGGGAGCTTGTCCTTCCGGAAGGGCCCCAGCCGGTTTTGAGCCACCCGAAAGCTGAGCCTTCATCGCCGCTAACTCATCATCCACATCACTCCCCGATTCGAGTTGAGCGAATTGACTTTCCAAATCAGCACCAAGCAGCTCTTCCGAAGCCTGAGATGTAGCCTCAGCCTCCAAGACTTTCTCTTCCATCCGTTCAAACGCCCCCATGGCCCCACTACTATTGAGGGAACCGAGGCTATTTTGCAACTGCTCCTGAGCCTTGGCCGACTGCATCCGGGCCTTGAGCATATTTTTCTTGGTTTTGGCCTCAGAAATCTTGCTCTCTAGCTGCATCAAGCTGCGTTTGAGAGTATCAACCTGCCCCGACTGCCCATCATACTGAGCCTTAAGCGTCGCCGCTGTTTCTGCGTGAGACTTCTTACGTTGCAAAGCTTCCCGGGCCAGGTTTTCATCCCCCTTTTGCAGAGCCAACTGAGCGCGACTCTGCCATTGATTGGCATTCGTCTGGGCTTGGTTGTATTGTTGTTGAGTTCGCTTTTGTTGGGCGATGGATTTAGCAACAGCTTGGCGCAACTGCACCAAGTCTTCCTGCATATCAATAATCGCCTGTTCTAAAATCTTTTCTGGATCTTCAGCCTTGCTGACCATGTCATTGACATTGGCGCGAACGACGCGGCTGATGCGATCGAATAATCCCATAACGTCTTTATTCCTTCTGACAGTTGGTTAACAAGTAGAAAACGGGCTTCTAGTTCAAGTGTAGCGAGCCGCGGCTCAGATTGGGGAGTTGGGGGCGTGACGACAATCAGGTCTATCTACTCCCTCCCATCCTACCCCCAATCGAATCCTAGCGGGCTTGGTAAACCCGGGCTGATATCCCATCCTCTTGCAGACGGTTTACCAGACTCTCAGCACTGGGGGTATCATCAAAGGCCCCCACCTGTACCTTCACCCCATCCGGAAACTCCCGTAAATAGGCATCAGGAACCTGCTCACGCACCCGATTTAAGGTTGATACCTGATTGTTATAGTCCACAACTACAAAGATAAAGCCCCCATAATTAGCATCCCGATCAATCGTCGGGGGTGGGCCTGACGATTCCTCTGTAGCTGGCTGTTGAGAGGCCTCAGGGGTTTCCGTCGGGGAGTCCGGAGCTGTCGGTTGAGACTCGTCGCTCGCTTCGGGCGTTAGTAGAGCTGAGATATTGTCGAGGGTATTTTCAGCCGCGTCCGTTGGCTCCGAAGGAGTCGGGGCCGTAGCCGCCGCTGGACTGGGGTCTTCAGGGGTGGGAGGTGGCGTCACCAGGGGCGATCGCGTCTCAGGATCTAAGCGACTGAGGGTACTCAAATCCAACTGAATAAACTCCTCAGCAGCCAAATCAGGAGATGTCGGTAAGCGGGTTGGACGAGACCCCGTATCAGATGACGTCGTTGCGTCCTCTCCATCTCCCTCTGTCGCCGTTTCCCCAGCAAAGAATCGTTCCAATCCCAACTGCGACAAACTCTCAGGATTGACCAAGACATAACCTAATGTGGCCGTCGCCGCCAGAAACAGCAACACTGACCCAACCCCTAGGGCCGTAAATCGACGTTCCCCTCCATCTGGGGAATCAGAGGACTCAGACGACTCCACCGTCAGACCATTAACACCAGGACTCAAGCCAGACTCAGACCCTCCAGAGACCTCAGATCCCTGACGTAACCGCTGCGCTGACTCCAAATACGTCTCAGGTGCCACAGCAGACTCAGAGGGGTCTCCAGCCGCTTCAGACGCTAGTGCCGCTGAGGACTCAGAGGGTAACTGAACCCCGCTCGCATCTCCATCGGAAGCCAAGTCAGGAGACACATCCCAGGGAGAGGTCTCCTCCGAGGCCGTCTCAGGAGACTCAAGCCGTCCCTCAACCACGACCGGCCGCGATGGAGGGGGAGGGGGAGGGGGACTCATCCGCTTGCGATGCTGTCGATACCGATCTAGTTCAGCATCCAGAGGAACATCCAAACTCGCCAACGCGACTTGTAACGAGGGATGAAGCGGGGAAGTAGTTCGTGTAGGGGAGGGTGTAGTGGAAGACACTTAACTCAAGTTGCCAGTTCACAAGATGGAAACCCCATAGGGGCTGTTACAAGATTAACTCGACTTGACTCGGAATGGGGGGCAAGTTTAGACCTCATGAGTTTGAGTCTGTTTATTCCGCTGGGCCACCGTCCCCCAAGTTGTATCACGCTTTCACACAACCTTCACAAAGGTAGGTCATTCTCGGAGTGGGGAGTTGCGTTAACGACATGTTAATTAGCATTAGCCAATTTAGAACTAGCCCCCCGACCCTGCCGATGATCGGGGTATCCATTGACCCTCCATGCTCATAATGGACCTGAATCCATCAGACAACTCAGAGCTAGCGCCACCTATCAATCATGAGTTTTGAATCCCTTCATCAGATTTTACGCTCGGCCTCCCGTCCAGTTGTCGCCCCGGAACAGGAACAGTTAGAGCAACTGCTGGCCCTCTGGCCAGATGTCGTTGGACAAAAAGCGGCTCGCTTCAGTCGTCCTACTCGTCTCTCTCAAAGCATTCTACAGGTCGCCACGGCCAATGCGGTTTGGGCCCAGCATCTAACCTTTCAGAGACGCCAACTCCTAAAACGGCTCAATTCCCAGTTAGAGGAACCTTTAAAAGACATCCGACTCTCGCCCCGGCGATGGCATCAAGAGGCTCAAACGCCTGACGCTAACCCTGAGTACCAACTCTCAGACCATCCCAGTGTCTGGAACGACTCGGCCGAACCCTCTCCCGGAAGAGAAACCGCTCCCCCATCTCTTAGCCCCCAACTGGCATTTGAAGCTTTGTTACAAAAACTTTCCGCCCGCACTCACGGGTCACCCATCTGTCCAGTTTGCCATTGTCCCACCCCCATTGGTGAACTAGAGCGCTGGTCAGTTTGTGCTGTTTGTGCCGTATCTTCTTTTGAACTAAATAGGTGATCGCGTTTAGTTTTTGACCATTTCACAATAGTTCTCCAATCGATCCCCGCTAAGTCGTAGGGGGTTCAGGAGTCTGTAGTCATGACTACAACCGCGATGTTATTTTTCTTTACAAACTTTACCATTAGTTTACACAAATAGCCCTGAACGCTAACTTTTATATTTTCTTTGGGATCTAAAAAAAGGAGAGATTGTAGAATTAAAGAAGATAAATAAAAACGTTCATTTTAAATTCGATTCAATGAATATCAATACCTGCTCCGTTTCAACCTGCCGCTCTTGCCGATACTATACCCCTGAAGGTCGTCGAGGTGGACAATGTCAGCAACTTGGTGCACCGGTTTGTGGCAGTTGGAAGTCGTGTTCCTTAGCCTTCCCGCCCTTTGCCCCATCTTGGGAACATTTAGAAAAACTCATTTCTCTCGACAGCCGCGAGCCAGTTTCACATCGGAATTTACAAAATCAACCTGTGCCCACTCAAGCTGAACGCGTTGCTGTTTAACGAGTTGAGCTTTTTTGATGTACGCGTCCGCTCCAATTACACACCCATCACGATTCAAGCCTAGACTCACGGAAACCGTCCGAGTCTCAGGGGTTCGTTAGGTGAGTTTCCGCACTGAATTCCCTCCCCGAATCCCTAAGAAAGACCCCACCTAAGGGAGGTGGGGCGAGCCTCATGTATAGTGTTTTACAAAATCAACTTGGCGGCCGTCTAAGGGAGCCAAGGATACTGTCGGAAATCAGGGTCCCGTTTCTCTAAAAAGGCTTGTTTCCCCTCAACCCCTTCTTCGGTCATGTAATACAAGAGGGTGGCGTTGCCAGCGAGTTCTTGTAGGCCAGCCTGTCCATCACAATCGGCATTAAACGCTGCTTTAAGGCAACGAATGGCAATCGGGCTTTTTTGCAGGATTTCCTCGGCCCAACGAATCCCCTCAGCTTCCAACTCCGCCACAGGAACCACTGTATTCACTAATCCCATCTCTAGGGCCTGTTGTGCATCGTATTGGCGACAGAGGAACCAAATTTCGCGAGCTTTTTTCTGGCCCACACTTCGCGATAAATAGCTCGCTCCAAAACCGCCATCAAAACTTCCCACTTTTGGCCCCGTCTGCCCAAAAATAGCATTATCCGCCGCAATGGTGAGGTCACAGACCACATGGAGAACATGACCGCCGCCAATAGCATAGCCGGCCACCAAAGCAATCACGACTTTGGGCATTGAGCGAATCAGCCGCTGTAAATCCAAGACATTGAGGCGAGGAACCCCAGCCTCATCCATATAACCGGCCTTCCCTCGTACTGTCTGATCGCCACCGGAACAAAACGCATACTTGCCATCACTGTGGGGGCCCGCTCCCGTGAGCAACACAACCCCAATGCGGGTATCTTCCCGAGCATCCGAGAACGCATCATAGAGTTCAACAACGGTTTGCGGGCGAAAGGCGTTGCGTTTGTGGGGGCGGTTGATGGTGATTTTGGCAATCCCATCGGTTTTGTGGTAGAGAATATCCTCGTAGGTTTTTGCCGTTTGCCAGGTGATATCCATAAAATTGCTGCCAGGTCAATCTGATTGCTTGCCTGTTTCATCATTTCATATCAGGGGGAGGGGTGATGCTAGAGGGGGAGTCCACAACTCGGTCAGCGGCGAGGAGGATACTCATGGCTTCAATGAGGCGATCGCTCTCCCGAACCGCCCGTTCCGTTTCACTGCCAAAGGTCTCACTGGCGGCGTTCATGGCGGCAATCAGTCCCTGACGGTCTTTGGCTTGCACCTGTTCAGCCAGGGCCTGGAAGGTTTGGGCTAAACGGGCGATCGCCTCACGACGGTCAGCATTGGCCAGCATAATATCGGCATAGAGTTCGGCATCCTGTCCAAACAGACGACTCACCATATCAATGCCCAGGCGATAAATGGGACTGGATAGCTCTAGACTGCGGCCAACTTCAATACCATCTTGAGCTAAAAACACCCCCAGTCCAAACGTGGCGAAGTGACGAATCGCCTGAACTGTCACCATCATCTGATCATGTTCATCGGGGGGAGATTCGACTAAGTCCCCGCCATCTCGGGCCATGAGATCCACAAGCCATTGCCAAGCGGGGCGATCGCGGCCTGGACAAATTACCACTTTCTGAGACAAAAACGACTCCACCCCAGGGCCAAACATGGGATGTAATCCCACGACGGGGCCGGAATGAGCCGCTAACATGGTCTCCAACATGGGGCCCTTAATGCTCGTAATATCCGCTAACGTGGCAGTAGGTGGCAGATAGGCCGCCGTTTGGCGAATAATCTCTAAGGTTCGGTCAATGGGGACACAAACCAGGGCTAAGTCAATGTCTTTCAATAGGTCTGGGGCCTGATGCCAATCCTGTCGGCCCAACAGACGCACCTCATGGCCCGCCGCGAGGAACCGCTGGCGGAAAAACTGGGCCATCATCCCCCGGCCACCCACTAGAGTAATTCGTTGCTGAGGTTCTTCGGGGAGTCTGAGGGCAGATGTGGCCAGGGCCGCCGTACAACTGGTGACGAGGCTATTCCAGACAAAAGGCGGAACCCCAGCTTTCTGGAGTTCCGCCTGTATGCTAGCTGAGGATGGCGATCGATCAGATGTTGGCTGAGATAACCGCTGAATCCGCTGGCTGAGCAATTGAATCAGTTGCCGATCAATCCCGTTGAGAGAACGGTCGTTAGGGTCATTCATGAGACAGGACACTTAGGTAGCGTTGGGTTTCTTTCCAATTAAACTATCTAAGATACTCGAAACAAAGGAGAGAACTACAGACCCAACGATGGCCCAAAATAGCCCATTGACGGCGAAACCACTGGTGAGGTTAGCGACGATCAGAATGCTAATGGCATTGATCACCAGCAAGAACAGTCCTAGGGTGAGGATGGTAATGGGCAAGGTGAGGAGAACCAACAGGGGACGCACTACGGCGTTGACTAATCCAAGAATAATCGCTGCAATGAGGGCAGCGTTAATACTATCTAGCTCGATTCCAGGGACGAGATAGGCGGTGATAACGAGAGCGAGTGCCGTCATCAACCAGGTCACGATAAATTGTGGCATTTTTTCTTCCTTTCCTTATAACAGTGTTTAATTGCACCCCCATTGTATCTATAAATTTCTGGGTAACGCGGGGAGAGTAGAGGAGGGAGTTGGCAAGGGTAGGGCAGTGGCTTAGAGTAAAGAGTGATCTCTGGATATCTCTGCTGCTATGTTGATGGCGATCGCCCACATTGGTTTGGCTCTGCTACTTTCCCTCAATCTCGGCTTGGGACATCCCCTCGCTCAAGCGGTTCTCTATAACCCAGAACTCTCCTATAGTGAGGCAACTCTCGTCAATGAGGATTTCTCGGGGCAAACACTGGCTAGGGCGGAGTTTGCCGGTTGTACGTTGCGATCGGTGGATTTCAGCGATGCGGATTTACGGGGAACCACGTTTAGCGTTTCCTGGATGACGGATGTCAGTTTCCGAGGAGCGGATTTGAGTAATTCGATGCTGGATCAGGTGACGTTTAAGACGGTTGATTTACGGGATGCAGTGTTAACCGATGTGATTTTTCTGCGGTCCAAGTTTGAGGAGGTGCAGATTGCTGGGGCGGATTTCAGTGATGCGATTCTCGATGGGGCCCAGGTGAATAAACTCTGTGAACTGGCCGAGGGCGTGAATCCAACAACTGGGGTGGCTACTCGGGATTCGTTGTATTGTCGGTAAGAGGGAGAACCACTTCAGTCACAGAGGCCATAACCCACCCCTGCCCCTCCCAGGAGGGGAAAATAAAAAGAAGGCAAGGGGCAAAAGGTATAACCCACCCCTGCCCCTCCCAGAAGGGGAAAATAAGACGTAGGGGCGTACCTTTATGGTCGCCCTCTTCCTAAGCGGGTGATGTAAGTCTTTATTATTGATAAAATCATGGGTAACGATAAACAAACAGTGGGAATTATTGGCGGGGGACAGTTAGCCTGGATGATGGCCCAGGAAGCTAAACGCTTGCATCTTAAAACGCTGATTCAAACCCCAAGTTCTGATGACCCAGCGGTGGGACTTGCCGATGAGTCGCTTGCATCTTAAAACGCTGATTCAAACCCCAAGTTCTGATGACCCAGCGGTGGGACTTGCCGATGAGTTGGTGTTGGCTAAGGTGGCTGATGTGGCGGCAACCCAAACGTTAGCTCAACACTGTGATGTCATTACGTTTGGTGTTGGCTAAGGTGGCTGATGTGGCGGCAACCCAAACGTTAGCTCAACACTGTGATGTCATTACGTTTGAAAATGAGTTTGTTGACTTAGAAGAGTTGGAAAAAATAAACAACTCTCAGAGCTTATTTCGTCCTCGATTGTCTGCTTTAAAACCACTGTTAGACAAGTATGAACAACGCTGTTATATGCGCGATTTGGGATTGCCAGTTCCTCATTTTTTTAATTTAAAAAAAGGGGATGAATCTTCTGTAAACATCACCTTTCCTTGCGTCATGAAAGCTCGAAGACATGGCTATGACGGTCAAGGAACCGTGATTCTACGGGATAAACAGGCATTTGAGGAAACCTGGCAGCGTTGGGGATATCCATCGGTTTTGATTGAGGATTTTATCCCCTTTGAGCGAGAGTTAGCGGTCATTGCTGCTCGCAATGGTCAGGGAGAGATGGCGATTTATCCCATTGTGGAAACCCAACAAGAGAACCAAGTCTGTCGGCGAGTGATTGCTCGCTTGCATCTTAAAACGCTGATTCAAACCCCAAGTTCTGATGACCCAGCGGTGGGACTTGCCGATGAGGTGGTGTTGGCTAAGGTGGCTGATGTGGCGGCAACCCAAACGTTAGCTCAACACTGTGATGTCATTACGTTTGAAAATGAGTTTGTTGACTTAGAAGAGTTGGAAAAAATAAACAACTCTCAGAGCTTATTTCGTCCTCGATTGTCTGCTTTAAAACCACTGTTAGACAAGTATGAACAACGCTGTTATATGCGCGATTTGGGATTGCCAGTTCCTCATTTTTTTAATTTAAAAAAAGGGGATGAATCTTCTGTAAACATCACCTTTCCTTGCGTCATGAAAGCTCGAAGACATGGCTATGACGGTCAAGGAACCGTGATTCTACGGGATAAACAGGCATTTGAGGAAACCTGGCAGCGTTGGGGATATCCATCGGTTTTGATTGAGGATTTTATCCCCTTTGAGCGAGAGTTAGCGGTCATTGCTGCTCGCAATGGTCAGGGAGAGATGGCGATTTATCCCATTGTGGAAACCCAACAAGAGAACCAAGTCTGTCGGCGAGTGATTGCCCCGGCGGTGGTGTCGGAAGAGGTGGCAAAAGATTGTCAGGCGATCGCGCGATCGCTCCTGACAAATCTTGATGTGGTTGGGTTGTTTGGAATAGAACTCTTCTTAACTCCAGATGGGCAAGTTTTAGTCAATGAAATTGCCCCCCGAACCCATAATTCAGGACATTTTTCCCTCGATGCCTGTGAAACCTCTCAATTTGCCCAAATTTTGCGGGCGGTGTGTGATTTACCCCTCGGTTCGACGGCCATGACCTCTCCTGCGGCGGTGATGATAAATTTGTTGGGGTTTGAGACGGCGGAATCGGACTATCACGAGAAACGCGATCGCCTCTGTGAGTTCCCCAAGGCCCATGTCTATTGGTATGGCAAAACCCAATCCCGTCCTGGACGCAAATTAGGTCATGTCACCGTCTTATTGGAGGATGTCCAAGAAGCGGAAGCGGTAGCCGGGGCCATTGAAGACATTTGGCAGGGTAACGGTTAGAACTCCCCCTAAAACAAAATATCCAACGAACCGGGTGAGACATTCTGAATCCGTTGTTGCAGTTCTCGGGCCGTAATATCGATGACGACCCCTAAAATCGGGCCTTGTTCACCAACACGGACAATGGTATCAACTTGATCCGGTCGATTGGCCCCATCAAAACTCAACAGATTCGATAAATCAATCCCATCATCCAGAACGATATTAAAGCTATCGACAATAATGCGATCGCCCCAGGGGTCAAAATCAATCACCACATCACTGCTCAACAAATCCCCCGTCAAATCGCGACTGCGGAAGACAAAGGTGTTGCGTCCCCCATTTCCCCGCATATCATTGGCCCCCGGTCCCCCAATCAGCCAATCATCGCCATCGCCGCCGTTGAGAACATTATCCCCACCGCCACCAATCAAGGTATTGCGGCCACTAACTCCATTTAGGGTGTCATTCCCTAAATCGCCACTGAGAACATCATCCCCAGCATTGCCAAATAACACATCATTCCCTTGACCGCCAAAAATCGTATCATTGCCAATCCCAGCGGAAATCGTATCGTCCCCTAAATTGCCAAACAGGAGATTATTACCCTGGTTGCCGATGAGAACATCGTTATCTCGTCCTCCTGCCAGAGTGTCATTCCCGGCCCCGCCAATTAGGGTATCGTTGCCCGCATTACCAAAGAAAATGCGACCTACATTATCATTGATGGCTAAATCATTGCCCCCTCGCATGGCGATCGCATCAATCCCCGGCGAGGAAGCAAACAGTTGCCGTTGTTCGAGGGGAAGGGTATTAAAATCAACGACCGCATCCCCCTCCTGGGCAATACCAAAGTTAAAATCAGAACCGAGTTGAATGTCAACGAGTGCCATCGTACTTTAACCAGAACGTCTTGGGTTCACAGACTCTAGGAGTCTCGCTGCATTGTAAGTAGGATCAGCACTTTTTAACGGGGACTGCCCCCAGTTCCCCAACCGTCATAGGATAATGAGGTCGTTTTGAGGAGGTGTTTGTCTTGTCTCCAGTTCGAGTTCGCCAACATGTTAACCCCCTAAGTCGTAAGTACCAGCAGCCGGTTTCCCTCCCGGACTGGACTACAATCTACGACAACCCCCAGCAGCCACTCCATTTAGATATTGGCTGTGCGCGAGGCCGCTTTCTCTATGAACTGGCCCCACAACAGCCCGATTGGAATTTCCTCGGGTTGGAGATTCGTCAGTCCCTGGTGGATGAAGCCAACCAATGGCGCGATCGCGATAATCTGACCAATCTTCACTATCTATATTGCAATATCAATGTCATGAGTGAGGCCTTACTCGAATCCCTCCCCGAGGGATGCCTCAAACGCATCTCAATCCAATTCCCAGACCCCTGGTTCAAAAAACGCCACCATAAGCGTCGCGTGGTTCAACCGAAATTAGTAGAAGATTTAGCCCGTTTCCTGGCCCCCGATGGCGAGATTTTCCTGCAATCCGATGTGGAAGAGGTGGCCAGCGAGATGTGCGATCGCGTCTGGGAACATCCCGCCTTCACCGCCACCACGGACGACTGGCTACCGGAAAACCCCCTCCCCGTCCCCACAGAACGAGAAATTGCTACCCACAACAAAGGAGAACCCGTCTATCGCCGTCTCTTTTGCCGCCCCGTTTAGGGACGTTAGTCATCAACCACCTCACCCAGAACCCAGGCCGCTTGCTGTTGAGTTTCCAAACTTGCCAGAGTCGCCTCCACATCCCTAGGGGCAACAATCACCACAAATCCCACCCCCATATTAAAGGTGTCGAACATGGCCTCAGACGAAACAGTCCCTGCTTCCGCCAGCCATTGGAAGATAGCGGGAATCTCCCAGCTTGCCTCGTCAATGCGGACAGACTGTTTTTCTCCCAGACAACGGGGCAGGTTTTCTGGAAGTCCGCCGCCGGTAATATGGGCCATCCCGTGAATCTCAATCCCCTGACGACGCAGTTCTAAGATGGGCTGGATATAGAGTTGGGTCGGCGTTAGAAACACCTCTCCCAACGATTGTCCCTGAAATACCGGGGGACAATCACTCCAGGAATAGCCCCCATCCGCGATGATTTTCCGCACCAGACTATAGCCGTTGCTGTGAACCCCGGAACTGGGAAGGGCGATCGCCACATCGCCAATGTTCACCTGAGATCTATCCAGGAGTTGCTGTTTTTCGACAATTCCCACGCAAAATCCGGCCATGTCATATTCCCCATCGGGGTAAAATCCTGGCATTTCGGCGGTTTCTCCCCCCAATAGGGCACATCCGGCGTCCCGACAGCCGATCGCAATCCCACTCACGACTTGGGCTAACTGTTCGCTGTCGAGTTTTCCGGTGGCTAGGTAATCGAGGAAATACAGCGGTTCGGCCCCACTGGTGAGGACATCATTGGCACACATGGCCACCAGGTCAATTCCCACCGTGTCGTGGCGGTTGAGATGTTGGGCCAGTTTGAGTTTAGTTCCCACTCCGTCGGTTCCTGATACTAAAACCGGCTGCTGATAGCCCTGGGGAATCTCAAAATAGCCTCCAAACCCTCCCAGGCCTCCCAGAACCCCAGGACGATAGGTGTCTTTTACGAGGGATTCGATACGGTTGACGAAGGCGCGACCGGCTTCGATATTGACTCCAGCGTCCCGATAGTCCATGAGGCAGATTTGTCTAATGAGGTGATAGGGGGCTGCGATCGCAAGACCGCAACTGCAAGCTGCATTTTAGCCTAAGCTTGCCCATTTCTGGAAACCCGCCTTGCTCCCTTACCACACTTTATCCACTTTTTATGTGTTTTTTATGTAAAGATTTGTGGAGCTATGAAAAACGCTAGACCTCTTACAGGGAAAAGATTGCAGCAGAAAAGCCCCGAAAAACGGATTGTAAAGTTTTGGTAAAGTTACACCGTTTTTCGAGGGGTCACTGATCCCCGATTCAAAATCTTCGTGTTATTCTGTTGCAGTTCCACCTACAACATAAACACGAAATGAGTATGAGTTAGTGGTCGAGGGAGCAAAATTTGCCACTCGACACCAGCCAGCCTCCTTGGAGTTAGGCAGACTCCATTAGAGAGAGGCGATCACACTGACCTCGTACTCCCAAACACACCACTGCGTGTGTTGTACTCACTCAGGAGAAGCCCTTATTTATGAGTTATCAACTTTGGAGACGTTTCACGGTCGCCCTAGCAATTGCCGGAGTTAGCAGCTCAGCTAACCTTGCCAATGCCAGCGAAGGCAGCGCAGCACGCCACCTTTCCCGAGTCACGCAAGCCACTGTTTCGGAGCTTGTGCAAGGGACTGACGAAGCCGCTGAGACCGTGACGCTCTCTCCAACGGCTGAGGAGAGGTATGTTGCGAATCGGGGACAAGTCGAGAATGCTAACTTAGGAGCTGAAGACCTATCATCAGCTCCGAGTCAGATTCTAGATAACTCTAGTGTACTAGATGCCCTAGCTCCCCCGCAACCTGAAGTTTTGGGAACATTTGCTTCGGCAACCCATCAGGCCTACCGTGACACTGGAACCACCAACAAACCTGATCCGGCCCCCAAATCAGAAGCGGTGCTCTACGAAGAACAGGGGATAGCCTCCTGGTACGGACCCGGGTTTGAAGGAAATCAAACCGCTAACGGTGAGATTTTCAACAGTCAAGACATCACCGCCGCTCACTTAGAACTTCCCTTTGGAACCCATGTACGGGTCACCAACCTCAATAATGGTCGCTCCCTGGTGGTGCGGATTAACGATCGTGGCCCCTACGTGGGGAACCGCATTATCGACCTGTCCGCCGGTGCAGCTCGCGAGCTGGGAATGATTAACAGCGGAACCGCTCCTGTAGTGGTGGAAGTTCTCGCGGACTAACCCTTGACAGTTGGGCCTGAATCATTGACAGTGGATCGTTTGCATAGGTGCATCTGACGGGGCTGATCCGGCTCCTAGCAAGCGATTACTGTTACATCCGAAGGGGTCATGAAACAACTGACAACCATTGCCGAATTACGAGATTACCGACAAGGTGTCTCCTCAACCGAGACCCTAGGCTTGATCCCGACGATGGGCAACCTTCATGCAGGGCATTTAAGCCTGATTCGGCAAGGGCGATCGCACAATGATCAGCTTATTGTCAGTATTTTCCTCAACCCCCTACAATTCGGGCCCAACGAAGACCTCGCTCGCTATCCCAAAACCCTCGATGCCGATTTAGAGCATTGTCGAGCGGCGGGAGTGGATGCCGTTTTCTGTCCCCAAGCCGAGGACTTGGGGATCTCATCTCAAGACTCATCCTCAGTTCTCACCCAAGTTTGTCCCCCCCCTGACCTCACCTCCGTCCTCTGTGGGCGATCGCGTCCCGGACATTTTCAGGGGGTGGCCACCATCGTCACCAAGCTTTTTAATCTCATCCAACCCCATCGGGCCTATTTCGGCGAGAAAGATGCCCAGCAACTGCTGATTATCCGCCGTCTTGTCGCCGACCTAAATTTTCCTGTCGAGATTATCCCCTGTGCGTTAGTGCGGGAGGAGTCTGGACTGGCCTACAGTTCTCGAAACCAGTATCTGAGCGATCGCCAACGAGAGCAAGCCAGCGTCCTGTATCGAGGATTGGCGGCCGCGCGATCGCAATTCCAGCGGGGGGAACGAGATGCCAAGGCCCTATTGGCGATCGTGCAAGCAGAACTGGCCCAGGTTCCCCAAGTGCAGCCCGAGTATGTAGAATTAGTCGATCCCCAGTCTTTAGCCCTCCTAACCACCATTAAGGATCAAGGACGACTGGCGATCGCCGCCCACCTCGGTTCCACTCGCCTCATTGATACTATGTTGTTAACGATTCGTCAGCCCATTGTTGCCATCGATGGCCCAGCGGGGGCTGGAAAGTCCACCGTCACCCGACAGGTCGCCGACAAACTCGGCCTACTCTATCTCGATACCGGGGCCATGTACCGGGCTGTAACCTGGTATGTCCTCGAATGTGGTATCTCTGTCAACGATGAAGCCCATATCGCCCAAGCCCTGAAAAACTGCGAGATTCGCCTAGAACCCCAGGGAGACAGTCCCCAATGTCGCGTCTGGGTGAATCAGCATGAGGTGACCCAAGCCATTCGCAGTCCCGAGGTGACTGCCCAAGTCTCTACGGTGGCAGCCTTCCCCGCCGTTCGTGAATTTTTGGTGCGACAACAACAGGAGTATGGGGCCGCTGGCGGCTTAGTGGCCGAAGGGCGAGATATGGGAACTCAGGTGTTCCCGGATGCTGATGTCAAGATTTTTCTCACCGCTTCTGTGCAAGAACGGGCCCGACGACGCCAGGTAGACCTGGAAAAACAGGGTTATGAGGTGAACCTCTCCCAATTGGAAGCCGAAATTGCCCAGCGAGACCAACAAGACAGCACTCGGGCCATCTCTCCCCTGCAAAAAGCCGAGGATGCGATCGAAATCCAAACCGATGATCTCACGGTGGAGGCTGTGGTTAGCCAGATTCTAAGCTACGTCCCCCGTGATTAACTCTCGCGAAATAAGGGTAACTCATCCTCATGTAAGAGGTGTTCAGCGGCTTTAACGAGATCCTCACGGATATCTCGGAGGTCTTCGCGGTTGTCTAAATAGGCATGGAGGGCATCGAGGGGGTCAATGGCCCGTCCACTGAGGGAGGGAATGCGGGGCCGACTGAGTTGGCTGATTAACTCTGGTTGAATTGTGGCACTGTGGGCGGGTTTTAGGGCTTTGCGAAGTTCTGAGGTATTGATACGATCGAGTTGGTCGGCTCGCAGTTTATAGCGTAAGCGGACCACGCGATCGCACAGGTCTTTTTTCTGGAGAGTCGTTAGCAGCATGGCTTGGGGGTCATCCGCCTCAGAAACATCAACAGAGATGGTCAGGAACGGGCGAACGGGGAGCGGACAAAATTCCCAGCGACAGGTTCCCACCTCCACCTCCGCCAGAACATAGCCTTTGTCCTCTTTCTCCTCACTAAAGTCAACCCGCTCAATGCTGCCGGGATAGACCACGGGGGGATCATTACTGGGGTTAAGATTTTGGTGTTTGTGGACATGGCCTAGGGCCACATAGTCAAATTCTTCACGCACCAGCAGGGAGAGGGGAATGGTGAAGCCTTTACTCACCGCTAAGAGTCGTTCTGCCCCAAATTTGGCTTTATCGCTCATCAGATGACCCAGGAGAATTGTGGGACAGGTGCGATCGCGTTTGCGAATTTCTCCTTCTAGGGCAATCCGTAGGCGTTCCGCCAGCAGTTCATTGATTTGGGCGATGGAGAGGCCTTGACTTTCAGGACGGGTTAAGAGGGTGGAACTGGTGAGCCAGGGTAAGGTGATGACTTGTATGGTTCCGTTGCGAGTGGGGATGGAATGGAGATCTAGGCGATCGCCGACAATGAAGTTAGGAACGGCCAGGGTTCGGTAAATTCCTAGACTGGCACTTCCATCGGCGAGGGAGTAGCGATCGTGATTTCCGACTAGCAGTACGGTGGGGATATTGGCTTGGGCCAGGCGGTGAAACTCCAGGGCGAAGGCTTCGGCAATATAGGGCGGGGGAGTGGCGTCGGGAAAGGCATCCCCGCCAAAGAGAACCAGGTCGACGGAGTCTTCTAGGGCGCGATCGATACAACGTCTAAGGGTGCCAATAAAGTCCAGAAAACGGGTATTGAGTCCCGTGTCGGGGTCAAGTTTGCCGTGAGAGAAGCCACTCCCGAGGTGGATATCAGATAGATGCAGAACTTTAACCATAATCAATAGATATAACTCACGAGAGGGGGGCTAGGGAATCAGACGACGTAAGCCTGAGGGGCCGCCTCGTTCGACGTCCAGCCGACAGCGAAGCGGGGACTGCTGAAAATCACAGGTATAGGCGGCCAGCAGTCGCTCTGGTTGTTGACGATTGAAGACGCGCAGGTTGTAGCCATGGGAGCGGGCCACTAGACCCATTTGATGCACAAATTGATAGCGTTCTAGGTAATCCAGGGGAGTCCAAAATTGTGGGTTAATCACCAGGTCGATTCGTTGCTGTTCGGGATAGGCCAGCCAAGTGTTGAGCAGAGACCCGCCAAATTGCTGGGCCGCCCACCACAAACTGGGTTCCGTTAGACCTTCTTGGGAGACCGTCTCGGGACGAATGATGGGTTCTTCAAATCGCTCGGGAGGGCGATCGAGATGGTCTAGGTTGAGGGGGTCACGGGCCGGTTGGGGATGGGCAAGGCCCGGAGCTGCCAGGAGATGCACCACAGCCATGAGAGTCAAGGCTGTCGAAGCGAGTTTAGCGGCCAGGCTCCGCTTCACTAAGACCGGTTGGCGGTTCAGTTGGGACTGCTGGAGATTCTGGGGTCGTTGAGACTGAGTTGGAGT
Organism: Sodalinema gerasimenkoae IPPAS B-353; assembly: GCF_009846485.1. Lineage (GTDB taxonomy): Bacteria > Cyanobacteriota > Cyanobacteriia > Cyanobacteriales > Geitlerinemataceae > Sodalinema > Sodalinema gerasimenkoae. The sequence goes on along the minus strand of NZ_ML776472.1, from coordinate 2,731,599 downwards.
CGCGATCGCCCTCGTTAAGGGTTGGGGGTTCCGGTTCTGGGACTTCAGGTTCTGAGATGTCCGCTTCTGGAGGTGCTTCCTCCTTGGACATCTCTGGGATAATCGGCTCGGGTGCTGCTTCGGGTTCGACAATTTCTGGCAGGGTGTCTTCGGGGGTTAGGACGGGTTCCGGTTCAATCTCCGGTTCAACTGCCGCTGGTTCGGGTTCTGGCTCAGGTTCCGGCTCAGGTTCTGGCTCAGGTTCCGGCTCAGGTTCGGGTTCTAAGACAAGGTTGGGGTCAATCAGACTTTCCGCTTCTTTGGAACTGAGTTGACCTTGGATCAGTTGAGAGAGCGAATCATTCAGACTGGGGTCATAGGTAATGAGTTCGGCGGTGGTGTTAAAGGTGTTTTGCAGGGGTTCGCCGGTTGCATCTATAAATTCTAGCTTGACCCAGTTGGTTCCGGGTTGGAAGCCTTTGAGGTAGAAGGGTTGCCAGCGATCGCTGATGAAGCTATAGCCGTTGACGGTGGCCCGGACTCGCCAATCGGGAATTTCATCATCCTCAAATTCTTGGGCGACGAGATGCAGGGGGGCATTCGTGAGGTAAAAATCTAGTAGGATCGGTTCGGCCCCATAGGTCCCTCGGGGATGATGATAGGTGAGGAGGGGACGCTCAGGGTCGGGTTGATGGTTGCCGGTTTTGGTGTAGAGGTGGAAGGTGGTTTGCGCGTAGGCCCCTTCATTTTTGAAGCTTTCATGCCAGGGACGCACGGCAAAGGCCCGCAGGGTATGGGTTCCGGCATCGAGTCCCTCTAGGGTGATGGGGTCTTCGAGCTTGTAGATGGGGTCGAGGGGGCGATCGTCGACTATTAATTGGATGTAGGGGCCGAGTCCCAGGGTTGGGTTTTGGAAGATGGGCAGGTCTTGAACCTTCAGTTCAACCTTAACGCTGCTGTTGCGGAGGATAGCATCGGGGCGGGGTTGGCGAATCTTGACTTGGGGACGGTAGCGATCGAGGGCGACTTTGAGCTGGGCGATCGCCTCGGGGGGGGAGACTTCGGTTAGTTCCATGGGGGGGGCGATCGCCTCAGCGGTTCGCTTGGCCCGGGTTCCTGACTCAATCGTTAAGTCGGGTTGGCTACAGCCCCAGAGTCCCCAGACCAGTAGTAGGGCCAACGGTAGGGACAGCCACTTTTTCCACAGTGATGGGCGATCGTCTCGATTCAGCACGCCGGAAACACTCCCTCAAAATAACAACGTCCAATTACAGATTACCGGACTTGCCAGTCACTATAGCGGAAAATGCCCAAACTGCGTCAGTTCCTAAGGTTCAAACTCCCTCGGGACCACAGGGAGATTTGAGCTGATGGGACCGGGCTTGAGATGAGCCTCTCCATGCGCTAAGATGTTGTTTCATAAACCCTGTAATATATATAGATCAGCATCTCCTCGGTTTTCGTTGATTATATTAAAAGAATTTAATTTTTGTAAACTTAATGTTACGTTGCTTGACTTGACGGGCAATTTTTACTAGCGCACCTAACAAAAAAAGCGAAGAAATCGTTTGAATTATTCTGAAAGAAGACCTATAATCACAAACATAGATTCTCGGTAACAGCCGCAGAATGTTCGGTCTGGCTCCTGAGCCACTAGGTTTGGGGTCAACAAAAAATCAACTTCCCTAATATGAAGCTGACTGCAAGCGACATAAAAGATAAAAAACGTAATATGGGATTTTCGAGTCCCAAGTTATCACATCCAAGACTGCGGGAGTTGAGTTGGGCATTTTGTGGTCAGACGTTACTCAGAAAAACGAGTCTAAAAGCCTCCCCACTTTAGGGAGACATTCTAGACAGAATCATCTGTGGTAGAATGCTTTTCACGTCGTACCGGAGGGCATCCGGGAACTCATCTCAAATAAAACGCATTGTGCGTTACACTTTTGAGAGAAATGCCTGGGCAGGCACCCATTGCGAATGATGTTGGGAAACTAACATTCAGGAGTTGGGAAGCCGAACCAGGAATCTAGAACCGCGAGGTCTAGAACATCCCCACGCCTTTAGGCTGGTGAGTATGTCAATGGTCTAGAGAGAGGAGAGACTCGATGACGATTAGTCCCCAAGAGCGGGATGCAAAAGTCAAAGTCGAGGTCGACAAAAATCCGGTTCCGACTTCTTTTGAGAAGTGGGGCAAACCTGGTCACTTCGATCGCACTTTGGCACGAGGTCCAAAAACCACCACTTGGATTTGGAACCTCCATGCAGACGCTCATGATTTTGACAGTCAAACCAACGACTTAGAAGAAGTATCGCGCAAAATTTTTAGCGCCCACTTCGGTCAACTGGCAGTCATTTTTATCTGGTTAAGCGGTGCCTACTTCCACGGCGCACGTTTCTCCAATTATGAAGCTTGGTTAAGCGATCCCACTGGGATCAAGCCAAGTGCTCAAGTAGTTTGGTCCATTGTGGGTCAAGACATCCTCAACGCCGACGTTGGTGGTGGCTTCCACGGGATTCAAATTACATCCGGATTATTCCAACTTTGGCGTGCTAGCGGCATTACCAATGAGTTCCAACTGTACTGCACCGCCATTGGTGGTCTAGTAATGGCAGCTTTGATGCTGTTCGCCGGTTGGTTCCATTACCACGTCAGTGCACCGAAACTGGAATGGTTCCAAAACGTGGAATCGATGATGAACCACCACTTGGCTGGTTTACTCGGACTTGGCTCCTTAGGTTGGGCCGGTCACCAAATCCACGTTTCGCTTCCCATTAATAAACTTCTGGATGCTGGTGTTGCACCGCAGGATATTCCCCTGCCGCACGAGTTTATCCTTGATACAAGCAAAATGGCGGAACTGTATCCCAGTTTTGCCAAAGGTTTAACCCCATTCTTTACCTTGAACTGGGGTGAATATGCAGACTTCCTAACCTTCAAAGGTGGCTTGAACCCCCAAACCGGTGGTCTCTGGCTCAGCGATACGGCTCACCATCACTTGGCGATCGCCGTCCTGTTTATCATCGCGGGTCACATGTACCGGACCAACTGGGGTATCGGTCACAGCATGAAGGAAATCCTGGAAGCCCATAAAGGACCCTTTACCGGAGAAGGTCACAAAGGACTCTACGAGATCCTGACCACCTCCTGGCATGCCCAGCTTGCGATTAACCTCGCCATGATGGGTTCCCTGAGTATCATTGTGGCTCACCACATGTACTCCATGCCTCCCTATCCGTACATTGCAACGGATTACCCGACTCAACTGTCGCTGTTTACCCACCATATGTGGATTGGCGGCTTCCTAATTGTCGGTGCAGGTGCTCACGCAGCCATCTTCATGGTTCGTGACTATGACCCTGCCAAAAACGTGGATAACCTGCTCGATCGGGTCATCCGCCACCGAGATGCAATCATCTCCCACCTGAACTGGGTTTGTATCTTCTTAGGCTTCCATAGCTTTGGGCTTTACGTCCACAACGACACCATGCGTGCCTTTGGTCGTCCTCAAGATATGTTCTCCGACACGGGGATCCAGCTTCAGCCGATCTTTGCCCAATGGGTTCAACACCTACATACCTTGGCACCGGGCAACACTGCCCCCAATGCCTTAGCGAGTGTTAGTCCTGCCTTTGGCGGCGATGTCGTCGCTGTCGGTGGAAAAGTCGCCATGATGCCCATTCAATTGGGTACAGCTGACTTCATGGTTCACCACATTCACGCCTTCACCATCCACGTGACGGTGCTGATTCTGCTCAAAGGTGTTCTGTTTGCTCGTAGCTCTCGCTTGATTCCTGACAAAGCCGAGCTAGGCTTCCGCTTTGCTTGTGACGGTCCGGGACGTGGCGGTACTTGCCAAGTCTCTGGTTGGGACCATGTGTTCTTGGGTCTGTTCTGGATGTACAACAGCCTCTCCATCGTGATTTTCCACTTCAGTTGGAAGATGCAATCCGATGTTTGGGGAACAGTTGGTGCAGACGGTTCGGTGTCCCACATCACCTATGGCAACTTTGCCCAAAGCGCCATTACCATTAATGGATGGTTGCGCGACTTCCTGTGGGCGCAAGCCTCTCAGGTAATCGGTTCCTACGGTTCAGCCCTGTCCGCCTATGGACTGCTGTTCCTCGGTGCTCACTTCGTTTGGGCATTCAGCCTCATGTTCCTCTTTAGTGGACGTGGCTACTGGCAAGAGCTAATTGAGTCGATTGTTTGGGCTCATAACAAGCTCAAAGTCGCTCCCGCGATTCAACCCCGCGCCCTGAGCATCATTCAAGGTCGGGCCGTTGGTGTCGCCCACTATCTGTTAGGTGGGATTGCCACAACTTGGGCATTCTTCCTGGCACGGATCATTTCAGTAGGATGATACTCGCACGCATCTCCTTGTAGGACTTATGGCAACGAAATTCCCAAAATTTAGCCAAGACTTGGCCCAGGATCCAACCACACGGCGGATCTGGTACGGGATTGCTACGTCGCACGATTTCGAAAGCCATGATGGTATGACGGAAGAGAATCTTTACCAAAAGATTTTCGCGTCCCACTTCGGACACCTCGCCATTATCTTTCTGTGGACCTCAGGCAACCTCTTCCATGTCGCTTGGCAAGGCAACTTCGAGCAGTGGATCAAAGATCCCCTCAACATCCGTCCCATCGCTCACGCGATTTGGGATCCTCAATTCGGTCAAGGCGCTGTTGATGCCTTCACCCAAGCCGGGGCCTCTAACCCGGTAAACATCGCGTACTCCGGCGTGTACCACTGGTGGTACACCATCGGGATGCGAACCAATGCTGACCTCTATCAAGGGTCCATCTTCCTGATGCTCTTGGCAGCCGTGATGCTGTTCGCTGGTTGGCTTCACCTGCAACCGAAATATCGTCCGAGCCTCTCTTGGTTTAAAAATGCTGAGTCTCGCCTGAACCACCACCTCGCGGGTCTGTTCGGAGTTAGCTCACTGGCTTGGACGGGTCACCTGGTGCATGTCGCCATCCCCGAGTCTCGTGGTCAGCATGTGGGCTGGGATAACTTCCTCAGCACCATGCCGCACCCTGCCGGACTGAAGCCCTTCTTCACCGGTAACTGGGGCGTGTATGCTCAAAGTCCTGACACCGCTAGCCATGTCTTTGGCACGTCTGAAGGTGCAGGAACCGCTATCTTGACGTTCTTGGGTGGCTTCCACCCGCAAACCGAGTCCCTGTGGCTGACGGATATGGCGCATCACCATCTGGCGATCGCCGTCCTGTTCATCGTCGCAGGTCACATGTACCGCACCAACTTTGGTATCGGTCACAGCATTAAAGAGATCCTCGGCGCTCACAATCCCCCCAAAGGCACTCCTTTCGGCGGAATGTTGGGTGAAGGCCACAAAGGTCTTTACGACACCATCAACAACTCGCTGCACTTCCAACTGGGTCTGGCTCTCGCCTCCCTAGGTGTGATTACCTCCCTGGTCGCGCAGCACATGTACGCCCTGCCTCCCTACGCCTTCATGGCTAAGGACTACACCACCATGGCAGCGTTGTACACCCATCACCAGTACATTGCTGGATTCCTGATGGTTGGGGCATTTGCTCACGGCGCAATCTTCTTTGTCCGTGACTATGATCCCGAAACGAACAAAAACAATGTTCTGGCTCGGATGCTGGATCATAAAGAGGCTCTCATTTCTCACCTGAGCTGGGTGTCTCTGTTCCTCGGCTTCCATACCTTAGGACTGTATGTTCACAACGACGTCGTCGTTGCTTTCGGAACCCCCGAAAAACAAATCCTGATTGAGCCAGTCTTCGCCCAATGGATTCAGGCAGCATCAGGTAAAGCCCTCTACGGCTTTGACGTTCTTCTATCGAACCCCGACAGCATTGCCACCACCGCTTGGCCCAACCATGCCAACGTGTGGCTCCCCGGTTGGTTGGATGCCATCAACAGTGGTTCCAACTCCCTGTTCCTGACCATTGGTCCTGGTGACTTCTTAGTCCACCATGCGATCGCCCTCGGTCTGCATACCACCACCTTGATTCTCGTCAAAGGTGCGTTGGATGCCCGTGGTTCCAAGCTGATGCCGGACAAAAAAGACTTCGGTTACAGCTTCCCTTGTGATGGTCCTGGTCGTGGCGGTACGTGCGACATCTCTGCTTGGGATGCCTTCTATCTCGCCATGTTCTGGATGCTGAACACCTTAGGTTGGTTGACCTTCTACTGGCACTGGAAACACCTCACCGTTTGGCAAGGTAACGTTGCCCAGTTTAACGAGTCGTCCACCTATCTGATGGGTTGGTTCCGCGATTACCTGTGGTTGAACTCTTCCCAGTTAATCAACGGCTACAATCCCTTCGGTGTCAATAACCTCTCGGTTTGGGCTTGGATGTTCCTGTTCGGTCACCTTGTTTGGGCTACAGGCTTCATGTTCCTCATCTCTTGGCGGGGTTACTGGCAAGAACTCATCGAAACCTTGGTTTGGGCACACGAGCGCACTCCTCTAGCGAACCTGGTTCGTTGGAAAGACAAGCCCGTTGCACTCTCCATCGTTCAGGCTCGGGTTGTGGGTCTAGCTCACTTTACTGTGGGGTATATCTTCACCTACGCTGCCTTCCTGATTGCCTCGACGGCTGGTAAGTTCGGTTAATCTGAACTCCGACGCTTAGGATAATCGACAAGACCTCCTCTCACCCGAGAGGGGGTTTTGTTTGTTTAAGGGTGAGCTTTATTTAATAGGGAATCCGCATACCATAGCCCCTTCCGCCCCCAAGTTCTGACCCAAGTTGCCGAGCATACTGGATAAAATAGAAGACAGGCGGACTCGCAGCAACCTGGCAGCAGCCACGGGAGTTTTGGCTGGGTTAGTCCTGGGTGAAGATGTGATTCGTCAAATTATTAGGAGAGATGTCATGAGAGAGTCAGTCATCTATCAAGAAATTCTCCAAGAAGGAGAGCTAATTGGTGAACAACGGGGAATCCTGGAAGGTAAACAACAAGTGGCTATCAATCTTCTCCGGCAAGGAATGACGGTAGAACAGGTTGTTAACTTGACTGAGTTGCCTCGGGATGTGGTGCAAAAACTCCCGGATGACAACGGTTAATCCCTGAGTAACAGTTCTCCCAAGGGCGACGGTTCGGGAGGTGGGGCGGCGCTGAAGCTGAGTTCCTCGTCTGGGGGCAGTTCCCAGGTTCCTAGGGGAATGGCGGCGGCGTCGAATCCGGGCTGTAATTGCTCTAAAAAACCCCCCTTGGGTTCGCAGGCGGTTAGGATGAGTTTGTCCCGCGATCGCGTCAAGGCGACATATAATAAGCGTAGGGATTCTTGGTCTTCGAGTTGTCGCTGAAGTCGCTGTAAATAAACATAGAGAAATGGCTTTCCCTCTCGTTCAAAGTCATCACTAAACTTCACCGCCAGCCCAATCTCTGGATCGAATAAAACGGAGTCGCTGCGGGCAGAGGATTTCACGGACAAATCCCCTAAAATTACCCGTTTCCATTCTAATCCTTTCGACCCATGAATGGTCATTAAGGACACTGCATTACTGGCATCGAGGGGAAGCCGAGGAATGGCGGCATCCATGGCCCGTAATCGTTGTAGGCGACGCACGACACTATACAGACTGCGATCGCCCCCCTCAATATCCCTCACAAACTCCCGAAATCCCCGCCAATCCGCTAGACGACGGCGACAACTCGGGAGATTGGCTAACACCGCTGTATAGCCCGTCAAGCGATCGCCCTCCTGCAAGACTCTCGCCGGAGACTCCTCCTGGGCGAACTTCCGTAACGCCTCCAACACCGTCAGCGGCGAAATAGGGGGAAGTTCTTCAGCCTCACAGTCAAGAGAGGTCCAATCCACCCGTTGCAACCGTTGCCACCAGGTTAAGGAAGGATTGCCATCGGTTTGTTGTTTAATTAACAAGAGGGCGCGATCGCTCAAGGCAAAAAAGGGACTTCGCAACACCGCCACTAACGCCCGATCATCTTCAGGATGACAAACACACTCCAGCAACGCCATACCATCCTTGGCTTCCCGCGTCTCCAACAACGAACCCCCTCCCGCCAAAGCAATGGGGATTCCTCGGGCTTCCAAGGCCTCCGCATAGACTCCCAAGGGGGCATTGGTACGGGCTAAAATGGCAATCTCCCCGGCAGCTACCTCCCCCGTCTCCAGCCACTGTTGCACGAACTCCGCCATGCGATAGGCTTCCGCCGCCCGTTTCTGGGCCTTGGGCCAGGTTGGGGCTTCCGGGAGACAAAACACCTGCACATCCGGTTCAGCATCGGGGATCTCGTCACGAGACGATCGCAGGGATTGATGTAAGTGCTTCAGCAGGGGGCGGAACAGGGTATTAATCTGTTCAATCAGCCGAGGATGGGTGCGGAAACACAGACTTAGGGCAACTTCCTCTCCTCCCTCTTGTTGAATCCGTTGCCGCATTTGCTGAAAGACTTGGATATCAGCCCGGCGAAAGCTATAAATAGATTGTTTCTCATCGCCAACGACGGTGAGCGTCGCCTGTTGCGTTAACGCCTTGAGAAACTTCCCCTGGGTGGGGTTGGTGTCTTGAAATTCATCGACGAGGATGGCTTGGAAGCGATCGCCATACTCACAACGAATCCGCTCATCTTGCAGGGCTTCTAAGGCATAGATTTCTAAATCGGCAAAACACAACACGCGATCGCGACATTTGCGGGTTTGTAATTCTCGGTAAATCCAATTAAAAGCCTCCTGGAGAGACGGTAATAATTTCGCTAAATCCTCATCCAACTCCCCCAGGTGCAATACCTGGAGTTCCGCTTCATAGGTTTTGGCTAAATCTCGCAAGTCTTTCAACTGTTGGCGAATCACCTCTAATCCTCCCGCCTTCCAGTTCTTCTTACTGCCCCGTTCACGGCTGAAATTGCGCTCAATGAGAATTTTGAGCAGTTCAGGCGATCGCTCCCCTCCCTGGAGCCGACAGAGGGCGGTATAGACCTGTTGCCGAGCGGGTTCCAGGGTATCTTTGCCACTGCCGCTATAGCGAGGCAGAATCTCTAAACTCTCTTGAATCAGGGGATGGTTGAGAATCTCGTCAAAGATCTCATCTTGAAGCTGTTGGGCCAGGGAGGGCCAGGAATCGGGAGACGACTCAAAGGCGGCTTGCACGGAGAGGGGATCGTCGAGGAGTTGAGGCAGAATGGCCTCAAGCAGATGATAGGGAACCTGTTCATAAAGATGTTCCGGGAGGCGATTGAGAATCTTGAGACTGGCTTCGTCAAACCAAAGTTGACTCTCAATGGCATCCAAGACTCGGAAATCTGGGGGAATGCCTAAATCGAGGGCGCGATCGCGGCAAATTTGGGCGGCGAGACTGTGGAAGGTACAGATGGGGGCGGCTTCGAGTTCTGCGAGGAGTTCGAGGTTATCGGGCATCTCTTGGGCAATCATCTCCCGAATCCGCGATCGCAGTTCCAGGGCGGCTTTCTCGGTGAAGGTGACGGCGACGACTTCGAGGGGGGAGTAGCCATCGTCTCGCAGATGATGCAGATACCGTTGGGCCAACATATAGGTTTTGCCGGTTCCTGCCCCGGCGGTGATGGCGACACTTCCTTTGGCGTAGACGGCTTGGTGTTGTTCGGGGGTTAGGGGCATAGAAGAAGGGAAGAGGGAAGAGGGGGGAAGAAGGCAGTAGGCAGTAGGGGGGAAGAAGGCAAGAGATTGCTCTTGAAAATTTTTATCAAACCCCTTGCCTTGGGGATTCTTTTATCGCTAGAATAGGCGGTAGCAGATTGCCCATCTGCCCTCATATCCGTTCAATATCGTTGGCCACTCTTCCTATAATAGGCTGACATGATAATAGGGAATTGCCCAGTTTCGCTACGAAATCTGGGTTATTCCTGTTTTAGAAGCTTCCTCTATTCATAACTCCCCATCAATAACTCCCTATACTTGCTGTTATGAGTCGTTCAACCATTCAACCTGCCCTCGTCACCAGGGTTCTGCCGGGTTCCATTGCTGAGGAGATTGGCTTTCAAGCGGGCGATCGCCTGGTATCCATCAACGATATCTCACCGCGAGACTTAATCGACTATCAATTTCTTTGTGCTGACGAAATTCTCACCCTGAAAGTTCTCGACAGCGACGACGAACTCCATGACGTAGAAATCGAGAAAGACTACGATGCCGATTTAGGCTTAGAGTTTTCGTCTGCCTTATTCGACAATCTCATTCAATGTAATAATCGTTGCCCCTTTTGCTTTATTGACCAAAAACCGCCGGGGATGCGGGATACTCTCTATCTCAAAGACGACGATTATCGCCTCAGCTTTCTCTATGGTTCCTATCTCACCCTGACGAACCTCCCCCCCGCCGAATGGGAACGCATCGAACAACTGCGACTCTCTCCGTTATATGTATCCGTTCACGCCACCGAATCCGAGGTGCGATCGCGCCTGCTGAAAAACCCCCGCGCCGGACAAATCCTAGAGCAGTTACAATGGTTCCAAGAGCGGCGTTTACAAATTCATGCCCAAGTTGTGGTTTGCCCCGGGATTAACGACGGCATTCACCTCGAACGAACCCTACAAGACTTAGCTCAATTCGGCAAAAACCTCGATGACGATGATATTCCCGCCGTGGCTTCCGTCGCCGTCGTTCCTGTTGGCTTAACCCGCTTTCGCCCTCCCGAAGATGAACTCATCCCCGTCTCCGCAGAAACCGCCCAAACCGTCATCCAAAAGGTTCAGGCCCTACAACCCCAATTCCGAGAACAATTGGGTTCAACCTTTGCCTGGTTAGCCGACGAGTGGTTTCTCCTCGCGGGCCAGGAAATGCCGGAACGAGTTGACTACGAAGGCTATCCCCAAATTGATAATGGTGTCGGTTCGATTCGTCTCTTCCTCGATGAATTTCGGGACATTGCCCAGCAACGGCTTCCCTCTAAGATTGAGTCACCCCGTCACCTCACCTGGGTAGTCGGGAATGCCGTCAGAACTGCCTTCGGGGAGATTCTACACCAACTTAACGCCGTCGAGGGGCTAACGGTGGAGATGGTAAGCCTCAATAGCGAGTTTTGGGGGCAAGAGATTAGTGTGACTGGGGTTCTCACTGGTTCTGATGTCAAGCGAGGCTTACACAACCGGCGACATCATCTCGGTAATGGGATTATTTTACCCACCGTGATGCTCAAACATGGGGAAACCCGGTTCCTTGACGATGTTACCGTCGAAGACTTAGAACGAGAATTTGGCATTCCCATCCTCCTCGCCAATGGAACCGAGGGGTTAATCCAAGCCTGTTTGACGCCCAGTCTAAGTCGGCTCACTCAAATTAGGCTTTGAGGCTATCGGGAGCGAGGAAGTGGGCAATGTGATAGGCCCGTTCCTCGGTTTTCAGGAGCATTTCCTCGTAGAGATAACGGCTGGCGCGATCGCCCAAACTCTCACATTGAGCGGCTTGGGAGCGTAGCAGAGAAATAGCCGCCTGTTCGGCGGTTAAGTCCGCTTCGAGCATTTGGCGAGCCGAAAACACGCCATCTTCCTCGGGTTCAAAGGCACAAAGTTCAGCCAATTTTGTGAAACTGGCCGCCGGAACGCCCCCCAATCCGTTAAGGCGTTCTCCTAAATCATGAACATGACCGGAAACTTCATCATAGCACTCCTGAAAAAACTCATGGAGTTGATAAAATTCGGCTCCTTCAACGACAAAGTGATGTTTTTGATATTGCAAATACAGCGCTTGGAATGTGGCGAGAAGGGTATTCAAACCTTCGCACAGGGGTTCCGTCGTCGTTTTTGGGAGTAAAACGGGGTTGTCGGCAACCTGCTCAAATGCTTGTACAGGGGTTGCTGTAGCCATTGGTGTTCTCCTGAATGATTTTAGATTCGCTTGTCAGGTATCAATGACATTTTTGCCATCACCTTGATTAGAACACAGTAATTTTTTATTTTCAAGGCTATTTTTTTTTGAAAAGCTATTAAAAAAAAACTATTCTCGATGCTATTGAGAATAGTTATCAAGTCAGCTAAAAACCTCGAAATAGTAAGGGTTTTCAAGGTTAGCTAGTTACCAGAATTTGTTTTAAAAATAGTCATGCGTAACTAAAGATATATAGTGTTTAATCGTCAACACAGGTGACCAACCTGCGGATTTAGGAGTTGAGGCAGCTTAATGGGTGCGATCGCCCGCTAATATTACAAAATGTAAAGAAGTGATGAGCCGATTGCCCTCCTGAGAGAGATGCGCTTATAATCGGAACAATTTATTGAGATTAACTATCATTAGCTGATGTCCCTCTCCCCATCACAGCTCAAAATTCACGGATGCAGCCGGTGGTGTATTTACCACCGCTTAAAGGATTTAGGGATTAGCTGTCAATGCAGTCCCTATCGTCCTCTGGATGTAACGGTGACAACTCCCTTAGAGTTATTGCAAATTTGGAGCGTTACTCGGCAGTACAGTAGCCCTCCAGAATTACTCAAAGATTGGTTGAAACAATGTTGGCAGCAAGAGGGATGATGGAACCATAGCATTGTCCCTTACCACCGTTATGCTCACGAGCCTCCAAAATCCCCTCATCAAACAACTGCGCAAACTCCAACAAACCAAACAGCGTCGCCTCCAGCAACAGTTCCTCCTCGAAGGAACCCACCTCATCGAAGAAGCCAGCCGCCATCACCATTCCCTCGATGTTCTCTGTCATACTCCTGCCTGGGGCGATCGCCATCCCCAACTTCTCAGGCAACTCCAGGCCCAACGCATCGAACTTGTCAGCGAGGATGTCTTAAATGCCCTAGCCACCACCGTCAACCCCGATGGCGTTATCGCCACTGCCCCCCAAACAGCCCCCTCGCCTCCCAATCTATTGCCCTCGGGAGTGGGATTTGCCCTGGAACGTCTGCAAGATCCGGGAAATTTGGGAACCCTCATCCGTACCGCTGTCGCCGCTGAAATCGATGGATTGTGGTTAAGCCAAGATAGCGTCGATCGCACCTCCCCCAAAGTCTTACGGGCTTCGGCGGGAACCTGGTTTCAAATGCCGATGCTTCCCTGTGAGAACCTCCTCGCAACGGTACAAGACTATCAGCAACAGGGGGTGCAAATTGTCGCCACCTGTTTAGATAGCCCCCTCACCTATTGGGATGTGAACTGGAAACAGCCCTCGTTAATTCTTCTGGGAAATGAAGGGGCGGGATTATCGCCTCAACTCCTCGACATTGCCGATGTGCAGGTTACCATCCCCATCAGCCCCAACGCCGAATCCCTCAATGTGGCGATCGCCGCCGCCCTGTTGGCCTTTGAAGTCAGACGACAACGACAGGCTGCGACATCAAGGCCCGACTAATCGGAATCTGGGGAATTGGGGTTTTTCGATTCTAGGAATTGTTCAATATCGGCGATCGCATCTTCCCAGATCGCTAAATCCGTCGGCATATCACTGGGGGGTTCAACGGGTTTCGCCTTGGATGTCTCAGAGTCTGGGGGATGGCTGTTCATCGCTTTACGCAACCGTTCCAGGGTTTCTTGGAATGTCGGTTCAGCATCCGGGCGATCGGGAGTGTTATGTTCCATAAGTCGAGAAAGAAGCAAGGGGGCAAACGCTATTTCGGCGTTACCCAAACGAGATTAGGCTACCCAATCTAAGCAATAAACCGGGCGATCGCGGCATATCTCGCCGATCCTAACAAACTTTTTTCCCCCCTCCCAACCCCCGCCCCTCCAGCAAAGAGTTGTCCGATCGCCCCCGTACAGTTGAAAATAGGAAGGCTAAACGCACAGAGAAACTACTTATGAGTCAAGGGTTTGATTACGATCTCATTATTATCGGTGCCGGTGTCGGGGGCCATGGTGCAGCCCTCCACGCCGTCGCCCAGGGGCTAAACACCGCCATTATCGAAGCCGCTGAAATGGGCGGAACCTGCATCAATCGCGGCTGCATTCCCTCCAAAGCCCTCCTCGCCGCCTCCGGGCGGGTGCGGGAACTCCGTCAAACCCAACACCTGCGATCGATGGGAGTTCACGTGGGGGAAGTTCAATATGATCGCCAGGGAATCGCCGATCACGCCGATAACCTGGTAAACACCATTCGCGACAACATGACGAACAGCCTCAAACGCCTCGGAGTGGATATCATCCAAGGCTGGGGTAAAGTTGCCGCCTCACAAAAAGTCACTGTGGAAACTGCCGACGGGGAAAAAACCTACAGTGCTGAGAATATCATTCTCGCCCCTGGTTCCGTTCCCTTTGTTCCCCCCGGCATTGAGATTGATGGTAAAACCGTCTTTACCAGTGATGATGCCCTGAAACTAGAGACAGTTCCCCCCTGGATTACGATTATCGGCAGTGGCTACATCGGGTTAGAGTTCGCCGATGTCTATTCCGCCCTGGGTTCAGAGATTACCATGGTGGAAGCCCTCGACAAACTCATGCCCACCTTCGATCCCGATATTGCCAAAATCGCCAAACGGGTATTGTTGGATGCCCGAGATGTGGAAACCTACGCCGGTGTCTTCGCCACGAAAATCACCCCAGGAACCCCGGTGACGATTGAGTTGACGGATGCGAAATCTAAGGAAGTCGTCGAAGTCTTGGAAGTCGACGCCTGTTTGGTAGCCACGGGGCGAATTCCTGTCACGGATAAGCTGAATTTAGAAGCGGTGGGAGTGGAAACCGATCGCCGAGGCTTTATTCCGGTTAATGATTCTCTACAAGTTACCGCTAATGGGGAAGCGGTGCCGCATCTCTGGGCCATTGGCGATGCCACGGGTAAGATGATGTTAGCCCATGCCGCCTCGGCTCAAGGGGTTGCCGTGGTTGAGACGATTCAAGGGCGCGATCGCCAGATTGACTATCGCAGCATCCCAGCGGCAGCCTTTACCCATCCCGAAATCAGTTTTGTGGGCTTAACGGAACCCCAAGCCAAGGAGTTAGGAGAGTCGGAAGGCTTTGAGGTGGCAACGGCGCGAACCTATTTCAAGGCCAATTCTAAGGCCTTAGCTGAAGCAGAAACCGACGGTATTGCCAAGATTATCTACCGTAAGGATACGGGGGAATTGTTGGGAGTTCATATTATTGGCATTCACGCGGCGGATTTGATTCAGGAGGCCGCCAATGCGATCGCCAATCGCCAATCGGTGCGTGAGTTAGCCTTTAATGTGCATACTCACCCCACCCTCTGCGAAGTTTTGGATGAGGCTTATAAACGCAGCTTAGAAGCGGCGTGATTGCCTGAAACCGAATGACTTAAATTTCGGGTTTGTTGTGGTGGGTTAGTTCCTGCCACAACCACCAGGTAAATCCGACTCCTCAATATAGCCCCAGTCGAGCAAAAAGGCCTGTAACGCCGTTGGGAAGTCGGGATGTTTTCCAACCATCTCTCGCTCCTCATTATAGATATTATATCCCCCGATTCCTGAGTCATCATCGGGGTCATAATGGGCCAACATAAATTCCCACCCTTCTTCAAACTCTCCTAAAAGGGCTTTTTGGGCAACGTAACCGGCTAAAATTCCGTTCACTTCATGGTTGCGTTCTTGGAGTGCCAGATACATCTGCCAAGCTACAGAGCGTAATTGTTCAGGATGTTCTCGGCTAACATCGTGAAATTCTCCATCTTGGAAACTTAGGATGCGAGAGGGAGGAACGGAACCAGCAAAGGAACTAAAGGCATAGAAAAAGGGTTGAGCCAATGTTAGATATTCGAGTTTGCCATCTCCATTAATATCTTTAAATGTTCCGCCTCCTAATTGTTCCCGACCGATAGATATTTTATCAAAATCATTACCATTCCAGCTATAAACATTATGGGTTGTACAACAATGAGCGCCGCCACTAAATCCAGATACGATAACTTCTGGCGTGCCATTATTGTTGATATCTTGGAGGCTAACATGACCCAAATTCACGGCTAGAATTTCATCATTCACACGAAACGAACCTAGCCAATCTTGATACAAAATGGTATAATGAAGGTTGCCATCATGGCCAAGATTATTTCGTTCAGGATGTCCCTCATAGCGAACGGAAACCCGGATATTTCCATCACGGAGTTCACGCTGTCTTAAGGGAGGCGTGTCGGAATCAATGTAAAGGGCTGGATGGGCGATCGCCCCAGACATCCAGGTACAACTCACTAACCCCAAGCCGGAGAGAATCTGAATTAGTCGCCGATACATCACGTATAAATACATAAACTCTATATCTTCGTTCAGTCTTGCAACTTGAAAACCGGATAGTTTTGTCATCAGTCAGGGCGATCGCCTCAACAAACGCGTAGACTGTCAAGGGATTGACACATCCTCTTCATATTTTGTTATAAATTATGGGTTAGCCTAAAGTAAACGTCTTCTATTGTCGCCATTACCGAGGTTAACCAACGGATGTATCACGATATTCTCCAAATCCTCGATCGCAATTCAGCCTGGATGCAATGGAATCTCTTTTTAGCCTTGATTCCGCTGCTGCTGAGTTTCTATCTATTCAATCCCACTGCTTCCTCTACCTTGCGTTGGGGAACCGGGTTTTTGACAGGAATGTTGGGGATTTTCTCGTTCTCCTCCATCGCCTCAATCAGTCTGGCATTGCTGCGACAGGGTTCAATTCTCTATCTCCTATTTGCGGTTTTGCTAGTTTCAGGAATTGCGGGGATGGATGCGTTGTGTTTTCCGGGGCGATCGCGTTCAACGTTATGGTGGTTTGGCGGTATTGTTTTCATCCTCTTTCTCCCCAACGCCCCCTATTTACTCACCGATATTATTCATTTGATTGAAGATATCCGACAAACTCGCTCCATTTGGGTGTTAACTCTATTTGCGATTCCTCTGTATATCGTTGTTTTAAGTTTAGGATTTGCCGCCTACACAGTCTCGTTAGTTAATCTATCGAGTTATTTAAAAGTTCAGAAATTACCTCGTTGGATTGTGCCCACCGAATGGACAATTCATATTCTGAGTGCGATCGGCATTTGTTTAGGACGATTTGAACGCTTTAACAGTTGGGATTTATTTACCCATCCTAGATTGGTAATTCGCCAATTGCTAACCTATTTTACCAATCCTTATGATTGGCTCATTATTGGCGTTAGCTTTGTGGTTTTGATGGGTCTGTATTCACTAGCGAAATTCCTCATGAACTCCGTGGCGATCGCCCATAACATCAAAGTTACCCAATAACTGTTTCGACCTATTTCTACTCCAGCCAAAAACATGAGAATTGTTGCATTGCCCACCCTGTCATAAATTGAATTTAAGGGTTAATGTTAAGATTTTTGGCTGTATTAATCAACTTATGTTTAATACGCCTCACTAGCGAGTGCTCCTCATCAATGTCATAATAACGTGCATTGGGCTGCGTCATAAGGAGACTTGACAAAAAACCAAAAGATGAGCGGGACGCAAAAATGAGGTTATCACAAGCAGCCAGTAAATATAAATCCACAAGAGCCTCAATTCCATTTTGCACTAAGTTCTGACATTCTTCAGGATTTTGATGTAATCGTTTTCCTGACTGTGAGAACCACTTATCCGTTGAAATTACATTGGGAAACTTATCCTTAAATGAATGTAAAACCTCCTGAGAGTCCGTTGCCAAGAAAATCTTAAAATTACCATGCTGAAAGCGAGTTAACCGAGTGATTGAGCGCACTGCAAATTCAATCTCAGTCAACGGAACCTTCATGTCTGAATAGCGAATATGAACCCCGACCATATAATTTTCAAAGTTTTCCCTCTTGAACTCATCCACCTGTGACTTAATATCTTCTTTTACAAATAAATTGTCTTTCAAGATAGATTTTAATATCTCCCGAATCGTCATAGTGGCCAACCTACTCGTTTCCTGGGCCAACAAAGGACGCATCAAATTTATCTTATGAGTGTAAGCCGATAACACCAAAATATCTTCCTGAGAATCAAGTTGAGAGACATCAAACGACATATCCGAATATCCCGTTAATCCTAACTCATCTCGCAACGATCCCATAGAGCGATGAAGTTGATTTTTCCAAATAGCCGGATAGATTGAATCTGTCTCTGGCAAAACCTCAACTGATTCCGCTATTGGACAATCAAAATAGCGGAGAAACAAATTAGTCCCCGTATTTGAATAACTCCCATCTCGCCAATCCACCACCAACTGTCGCCCACTTAACTGAGCATACAAAATTCCCGTTGCAACCGCAAAAACCCGATTTCCAATGCCCGAAGTTCCTTTAACGACAATATACTGAGTCATGATTTCTACGGATAGAATTACCACGATTCTACACAGTGATTTAAGTTCGTCAAGACGAGTCCAAGCCAAAAAATGACCCTAGAAGCTGGAAAACGCTGATTTTCCCTGAAATTTGCCGACTCAGGGACTCCGTAATTTCCGAGGGGCAGGCTCCACAAAGTCAAGACATCGCCACATGGGGCCCATCCCAAACCGGATAAAATTCGTTACCTTAAAAACAGAATCCCTCAAAACCCTAGCGGTCATCCCCCCACTCACCGTAGGATTTTAAGAATCATTACCCAAACTTGACCGCTACAACCGCAGCCAAGGGGTATTGTCGTTTGAAGTGCAAGGAGAACCGAATCCAATGCTAGACGCATATCGCCAACACGCCGCCGAACGGGAAGCCCTGGGCATTCCCCCCCTTCCCCTAACCGCCGAACAAACCTCAGAACTCTGTGAACTCCTGAAAAATCCTCCCGAGGGCGAAGAAGGGTTCCTGATGCTGTTGCTGCGCGATCGCATTCCCCCCGGTGTTGACGAAGCCGCCTACGTCAAAGCCGGATTCCTCACCGCCATCGCCAAAGGAGAAATCGACTGTCCCCTCATCTCCCACCAGGGCGCCATCTCCCTGCTCGGAACCATGGTGGGCGGCTACAACGTCCAATCCCTCGTCGAACTACTCAAATCCCGCGACAGCAACCTAGCTGCCGCCGCAGCAACGGCTCTCAGTACCACCCTGCTAGTGTTCGACGCCTTCAACGACGTTCTCGCCCTCTCGGACGTTAACCCCTACGCCAAACAAGTCGTCGACGCGTGGTCTAATGGTGCCTGGTTCCTCGACAAACCCAAAGTCCCCGAAGCCATCACCGTCACCGTCTTCAAAGTTCCCGGCGAAACCAATACCGACGACCTCTCCCCCGCACCCCACGCCACCACCCGCCCCGACATTCCCCTCCACGCCCTTTCCATGCTGGAGTCCCTAATGCCCGAGGGGATTGAAACCATCGCCAAACTCAAAGAAAACGGCCATCCCGTGGCTTACGTTGGCGATGTCGTCGGAACCGGTTCCTCCCGTAAATCCGCCATCAACTCCCTGTTATGGCATATCGGTCATGACATCCCCCATGTCCCCAACAAACGTTCCGGCGGCTTCATCCTCGGTGGCAGTATCGCCCCGATTTTCTTCAACACCGCCGAAGACTCCGGTGGCTTCCCCATCGAGTGCGACGTCACCCAAATGGAAACCGGAGACATCATCACCATCCATCCCTACAAAGGAGAAATCACCAAAAATGGCGAACTCCTAACCACCTTCACCGTCAAACCGAACACCATCCTGGACGAAGTGCGGGCTGGCGGACGAATTCCCCTCCTAATTGGTCGCAGTCTCACCGACAAAACCCGCGAAGCCTTGGGCCTCGACATCACCGACCTGTTTTCCCGTCCTGAAATCCCCGAAGTCAGCGATAAAGGCTTCACCCTGGCCCAAAAAATGGTGGGACAAGCCTGTGGACTCCCCGGCGTGCGTCCCGGAACCTCCTGCGAACCAGTCATGACCACCGTTGGCTCCCAAGACACCACCGGCCCCATGACGCGGGACGAACTCAAGGAACTCGCCTGTCTCGGCTTCTCTGCCGACCTCACCCTACAAACCTTCTGCCACACCGCCGCCTATCCCAAGCCGGTGGACATCAACACCCACCGGGACCTGCCTGACTTCTTCTCCACCCGGGGCGGCGTCTCCCTCCGTCCAGGCGATGGCATCATCCATTCCTGGCTCAACCGGATGCTACTTCCCGACACCGTCGGCACCGGCGGCGACTCCCACACCCGTTTTCCCTTGGGGATTTCCTTCCCCGCCGGGTCTGGCTTAGTGGCCTTCGCCGCTGCCCTGGGGGTGATGCCCTTGGATATGCCAGAATCCGTGTTAGTGCGCTTCACTGGGGAGTTACAGCCCGGTGTCACCCTTCGGGATGTGGTCAACGCCATTCCCTGGGTTGCCATTCAAGAGGGCAAACTCACCGTCGGTAAAGAGAACAAGAAAAACCTCTTCGCCGGGCGGATTATGGAAATGGAAGGATTGCCTGATTTGAAAGTCGAGCAAGCCTTTGAGTTGACCGATGCAACGGCGGAGCGGTCTTGTTCGGGTTGCACCATTAAGTTAGGGACTGAGACCATTTCCGAGTATCTGCGATCAAACGTGGTGCTGTTGAAAAACATGGTGGCTCGCGGCTATCAGGATGCGCGCACTCTGATGCGTCGTGCGGCCAAGATGGAGGGGTGGTTAGCTAATCCTGAGTTAATGTCGGCGGATGAAGATGCCGAGTATGCGGACACCCTAGAGGTGAACCTCAGCGAGATTACCGAACCCATTGTCGCCGCGCCCAATGACCCGGACAATGTCAAGTTGATGTCTGAATGTAGCAATGACAAAATTGATGAGGTCTTCATCGGCTCTTGTATGACCAACATTGGCCATTACCGGGCAGCGGCGAAGGTGTTAGAAGGGGCTGGCCCGGTGAAAGTCCGACTCTGGATTTGTCCTCCCACGCGCATGGATGAGAAGCAATTACGCGAGGAAGGGGTCTATGGTGTCTTTGCGGCGGCGGGTGCGCGCACGGAGATGCCGGGATGTTCTCTCTGTATGGGCAACCAGGCCCGAGTCGAGGATGAGGCCACGGTCTTCTCCACCTCGACTCGTAATTTCAACAACCGTATGGGTAAAGGGGCGCGAGTCTATCTGGGTTCGGCGGAGTTAGCGGCGGTTTGTGCGCTACTCGGCCGCATTCCCACGAAGGAGGAATATCTGGAGATTATGAAGGACAAAATCGACCCGTTTGCGGGTGAGTTGTACCGCTATCTCAACTTCAATGAACTGGTTGGCTTTGAGGATGAGGGGCGCGTGATTCCCATCGAGGATATGCCGAAGATTGAGGATATCTTAGGAATGCCGGCTGGGGCGAAGTAAGTCACCCCGGGGCGACTCCTAGAAACCGGGTGTCTTGAAGACACTCGGTTTCTCACCCCCTCGGGTTGTTAGAATGGTGGCGTAGGTCATAACTGTTTAAACAGCCCAGCTATATGCCCGTAAACTATATCAAAGAATGCCCCAGAAGATTCGAGACTTGAAAAAGTCACTGGCTAAAGCAGGTTTTGTCAAGGTTTCTGCAAAAGGAAGCCATACTAAATACTAAATGGAAGCATCCTGGTTTATCTGTGATTCTAATTATTTCTGGGAATGATGGAAAAGATGCCAAGCGTCATCAAGAGAAACAAGTGTTTGAAGCCTTAAAACTATTAAGGAAAAACCAAAAATAAGAATAATTTTATGAGATACACGATTGTAATTCAATGGTCAAAACTCGACGACTGCTTCGTTGTCTTCTTACCTGATCTTGAAGATGTCATGCAGCCTGTCACTCATGGTGATAGCTATGGAGGCGCCTTTAAAAATGCTCAGGACGTGTTGAAACTGCTGGTTGAGTCGAGTCGTTTGGAAGGGAAGCCATTACCTCCAGTTAAACTTACATTTCAACCTGCTTAGTGAGTCAGAAAAGGGGCTAGATAACCCAGAAATTTCATGGGAGACTTGGCATGACGACTCCAGTAGTTAACGTTGACGAGCGCGTGAAAGATGTCTCATTTGATGAAGATTCAATAACGGTCTTTTTGATGGACGGCCGTGCGATTTCAGTTTCTTTAGTTTGGTATCCGAGGTTATACCATGCAACGCCAGAACAGCAAGAGGCTTGGGAAATTTGCGGCGGTGGATATGGCTTACATTGGGAAGACATTGATGAAGACTTGAGTACGGAAGGGATGTTGCGGGGCGCTCCTGCACCAGCAACGTAAAATGCACTTTATACTCTTCATTTTTCTCGTCGTCTCACAGCTTCAATTCGATGTTAGATAAGCATTTGTCTAACTTGACTTTCTCACAAAAATAAGTTGAGACCCAACCCGTGACAGTTTTTTTGAAAGGCGATCGCCACCCCATCTCACCCAGAATCACGAGCGATTTTATCCTTTAAAACCAACTTTAGCTCATCTGAAATGGGCAACCAAGCAATTTCGTTGCAGAGATTGGATCTCGATTCCCCATTTTGCTGGCGTGTCTTATAAATCTCAACCAACATCGACTCTAAACCATATTTAGCTAATGCGTCCGATGCCAGTCCAATAATTCCCAAAAAGACAATTCCGCCAATCATCCCACCTGGTCCTAACATCGCCAAGGCAGCCGTTATCGCGGCGGCTCCAGTCAACCCTGTTGTTGCCATGGTAATTAGGAGAATGACTGCTGGTAAGCCGACACCCGCTAGTTTTCTGACGATTTCATCCATTATGAACTCCTAAATTAATGTTAATGTAAAATTGCTAAATTGCCCAGCGATCGCCATAGTTGATTTTTTTCAGGTGTTAACAAGATTTTGTTGACCGAGTTCTAGGGAGATGCCACTGATGCGATCATCCCCGGGATGATAGGACAAGACTTCGATGCCAATGGGTTCATGGGTATCTCCATCTTTAAACAAGATAATATCGTTCTCAAGTTCGGTCGCAATTTGATTGGGGCAGGGAGATTGCCAAAAAATGGTTAAAAGTTCGGTTTCTGGTTCGTAAAATACTTTTGTTTGGGCCATAATTTCGCTCTGTTTTTTATTGCATCAGTTTGGTAAGCGGTAATCAAGTAACCCTCGCCATTTAAACGCCGAGCAACAGCAACTAGCCATCTTTGTGCTTTGATGGTGCGATAAAATACCAAAACGTTAATATCGCGCTGACTTTGGTGAATGGCATCGGGTTGATTCAGGGTTTGCTGAATTTTAGTTTCATAATGGGTAATATCGGGATGTTTGATCAGCAATGTTTGCCAGTAGTTTTCGGTAATGCGGACTGTAAACCCTAGGGGTGTAGAAACAATGAATTTAACACTTGGTTCCATCTTTGGGCAATTGGGCTAGGGCTTGTTGATATCTTAGCGGTTTTGGCTGTTTAAAGTTCTGTTAACCAGGTTTCAATGGCGGATATCAGATTCGGTTGATTGGGGGGAAAGCCTTTGAACGGCGCGTCTAGGGGGTCGTCGGTGAGGACGGCGATGGCGATGACCCCGGTGAGTGTTTCACAGAAGCTGATGAGTTCTGGGGTGGTTTGATTAAAGGTGACTCGGAGCGATCGCAGGGTAAACGCATCGGCAGTGGTCAACGGGTAACGCATCTTGACCCCCTTGTTGCTCAAACTCCTCAAAGTAAGCCCGAGCTGTAGCATGTAGACTGCCCTGATTCCCTTTGAGAGCCAAAATATAATCAGCCTTGGCCTCGTGAATCTGTTGAGCAATTGCCTTTTGAGTCCCCATGGCATCAATAGTGACAATCGCGCCGGCTAAGTCGAGTTGTTCGAGGAGCACAGGAATAGCTGTAATCTCATTGGATTTTGAATCCACAGGGGTTTGACCTAAAACCAATCGGTGTTCAGTAGACCAAGCACTGACGAGTTGTAAGGCTTTGAGGTGATGCTCTCGGTCATAGGAGCCTCGTAGGGTTTTGCCATCAATGGCTACTACGGTAGCGTCGAGGGTTTCGAGCAGACTGCCAATCCAATCCTGAAAGCGAGCTTCAAGTTGGCTCGGGTCAAGTCGAGACAAAACCCGCCTGAAGGTATCATGGGGGGGGATACCATTGGGCAACGAGAGGAACGTAGCTAACCAAGTTTGTTTGGCTTTGCCATAAGTCTCGATCGCATCCCAGCCTTCGGCACCCGACAGGACGGCCAACAGGGCAATAACCACGATATCAAAGAGTTGATGAGCACAGCGGCCCTCTACTCTGGGATCATCAAGGTCACCAAAATGAGCCTGAAGCGATGAGGAGACAGAAAAGGAGTCAGACATGGGTGTACAGGATGAGATTTGTGCCATTGTCCTCAAGTTAGCGTAAGTGGGTTAACAACGAAACCCATGCTAGTCCGCCTTTTGGGCGCATCCCTAGCTCTCCCCTTTTTGTTAAGTACAATTTATACCATTTTTGATGCGTTTACCCTGGGAGCGATCGGCTCAATTTGAGAACACCAAGAAAAGTCTTTGATGTTAAACGTGTAGATGCTGGTAACATCATGGGCTAACATAATTCCAATGTGCAGTAAATCAAAAACACCTCCATTGGTTACAGGTCTTTCTGACAATAAATCGCTCCAACGTTCAAACAGATCTACCGGAGTTGACAGTAAGCAGATATGGGGCATCTGACAAATTCGGTTAATGCGGATAATTGCTTCCGTTGGCTGTAAAGGGCTGGCTAAAATAGCCGGATTAGTAATATAGGAGTAAAATTCCGCTAAAACCTGCGATGAGACACACAAAATCTCCCGTTCAGTCGGTCTAAATAGTTCTAAAGCGGCTTGATGTTGAGGAGCTTTGGTATTAGCAACATAAGCGAGGACGTTCGTATCCAGATAAATTCGTTTAGCTTCTGTTACCATAAAGCATTGTTCGATTAAAGGGTTGGAGGATTTCGCTCTCAAAAAATAAGGAATTTAGGTCTGATTCTGAGAGATTTTCTGGGGCTGATGGGTTCTGCTGTTGATTAATCGTTTTAAAGGTTTCTATCATTAGATAAATTTGCTCGATTTGTTTTGGGGTGAGTCCGGTGATGTCAATAGTTTGAGTCATTTTTGAGTTGGGGGCTAGGGGTTGTTGACATTTTAGCCAATTTTGGCGCTAAGGGTCAGAAACCGGGTTTCTTGAATCCTCAAACCTCCTCTAACCCGGTTTCAATGGCGGATATCAGATGAGGTTGATTGGGGGGAAAACCTTTTTACCGAATCACTCGAATTTCGAGGTTAAGATTTAACTGACTCCCTTGGCGGTCTGCGGTGATCACGGGTTGATTGAGAACAAGACCCAGTGCTAAACAAGTGCGATCGCCAAGGGATAAGCCTAGAGGTTTAGTCATGGGTCGTAGCATACCCGCAATTTGAGCTTGCGGTTCATCAAAGGGAACAATTTTTAAGTTCAAGTCGGACAAAATTTGCAAAATCTCGGTTTCTGAGATGCCAATTTCTGCCAATCTAGCAATAACTTCCGATAAATTAATGGTGCTAATCGTTGCATTTTCAATCAAGTCTGTTATTTGTTCACTCCCGCTTTCTTGATTGAGAAATGCTAATATGGCAGAGGCATCCATGATGACATTACTCATGGATAGACTCGTGACGGCGTTCTTGAATCAGTTCCTCTGTTAGGTTCCGATTTTTCGCATATTTTTTGACTATTTTTTGAGCGTGGGTGAGGGGGCTGGTGGAGTCAGTTATTAGTGGGCGATCGCCTTGTTTCTGCTGTTGATTAATAGTGTTAAAGGTTTCTATCATCTTCTGAATTTGCTCGATTTGTTCTGGGGTGAGTCCAGTGACATCAAGAGTTTGAGTCATTGTTTAGTCAGGGGCTAGGGGTTGTTGACATTTTAGCTAATTTTGCCGCCAAGGGTCAGAAACCGGGTTTCTTGGTGGCTGCTTAAATCTCCCCTAACCAGGTTTCAATGGCTGATAACAGATTCGGTTGATTGGGGGGAAAGCCTTTTAACGGCGCTTCTAGGGGTTCCTCGGTGAGAAATGCAACGGCAATTACCCCGGTCAGTTTTTGGCAAAAGGCGATTCTCCTGCGGAGACGCTTCGCGAACGCTTCTGGGGTGGGTTGGGTCGGGGTGGAAATTCGCTACCGAAGAGAATGGCACGGTGGGGGAGGAGGTGGGGCGCGTTTGAGGGTTTTGAGGTGGCGATCGCAGTTCTGCGGGGTCTTCGTCGGGACAAGTGATGTCCCAAATCAGTTCGAGCCAGGGTGAGGGCGATTTCCCGTTCGCGGGTTTCGTTGGCGAGGATGTCGGCGTTGAGGCAATTCTAGGGGTTCGTCCGTGAGGAAGGCTGGGGTGTCGGTTGGTTTATGGCAAAATAGAATATCATTCAAAGTAAGTCAGTACCGTGAGGCTTAGTCAATGATGAGATTTAATGATGTAGTTGAAGCAATAAAAGGTCTTTCTATCGATGAAAAACAAGAAATTTCAATGTTGTTACAGCAATATCTTCGTGAAGAATCTCGTGACAATATTTATAAGAATTTCCAAGTAGCCCAGCAGGAAGAAAGACAAGGAAAGCTTAAGTTCTCTGACCTGCTTGATGAATTGAAGGGACTGATTGAAGAATAGTCATGGACGTTAGGTAATATCGGGATGTTTAATAAACAATGTATTGTCAGTGGCCGCGCTTTGCTATTAAGACCTGAAAAGATTCTCAAAATAGTTTTTGTTATTCCACTGATAAATACTAAAATCTTTAATATCCAATGATAAAATTCGTCCAGTTTTGTACTCTTCTGCTAACAAAACGAGAGATGCGTCTGCTAAATCCATCGGAACATCACGATATTTAGTCATCAAATCTTTGAGTCTGGCGATATGGTCAGGCTTAATTTCAAAAACTTGAAATAATCCCTGAGACATGGCATTGATAAACGTAATCGAAGCTTGAACTCCCCGACGAGCTTGTAGAAAGTAGCAAGTTTCGGTGACGACGCACCATGTCGTAATCAGAGGTTCGTTATATTGACTAAATGTTTGTTTAGCCGCTTCATGGTAGTTATCATTTTTATTGGCTAAGGCAACCCAAAAGCCGGTATCAACAATAATCATTCAGCACCAATTTCCTGCATTAATATTGATTCGCAGTTTTCAGCTAGGTCAGGTTCGGCATCCACACAGCCAACAAAGCCAATCTTACTGAAATTTTCCAGATGGTTAGTAGACGTGGTCAAGAGCTGTTGATAATAATAGTCAAGGGCAGCCCCTAAAATTTCATCTGGATTTTGTTGAGTTTTTTGTTGGATAAAAGCTAGTTTATGAGCTTGTTCGTCAGTGAGTTGAGTAGCAATTTCCATGATTTCCTCTTTTTATCTCTAAACTTATCGATATTTTAACCTAAAAATGACAGACCTCAAATCTCCCCTAGCCAGGTTTCAATGGCTGATATCAGATTCGGTTGATTGGGGGGAAAACCTTTTAACGGCGCTTCTAGGGGGTCGTCGGTGAGGAAGGTTGCGGCGATTACCCCGATCAGTTTTTAGCAAAAGGCGATGAGTTCTGGGGTGGGTTGAATTGACTTAATTGTTATGCTACAAGGTTTCCTGGTCTAGTGAGGTATGATCGTAATCCTCAAAAGTCCTATATCACTTGGGCTGTAACTCATAGATATTAGAAACGCTATATAGATTCTTATATCCCGAATTTAGGAGACTCACTTTATTCACACTCTGGAGATAAATTTTCTGTTTTTTCAAAAACAGAGTAACCTGTAATGCTTTCAGCAAGACAAACTTCTTCTGACTTGAGATAGTGAAAACTTTGAGGTGGATTAAAATTTTCCCATGTTTGACGAACAGTATTTAAAGATAAGTCAGTCGTATATTTTAGATCAAAACAGATGGCAACAGCTAATTTTGAGTTTTTATAGTATGAGTCAAACTCTTTTTTTGTAACTCCTGCCTGTTTTTTAACTTGACCCCACAGCTTTCGGGGAGTGTCATAAATTATATTATTAACTTTTAACCATCCAACAATAGACTGTTTAGGTGAAGAAGCATAAACCAATATAAAATCATTAGGTTTTAACTTGGGCTTTGTTTTCCTAAGCTCTATAGTTTTATTCCCGTCTAAAATTTTTTCAATATAGCAAGGTTTGATTGAGATTAGTAAGACTCTAGTTTGAGTTTTGTTTTGCATGGTTATTTGCATTTTCATGATTGAAAACCTAAACGATAAAGCCGTATAAATTTATCATTGGATATTTTTATTGGAGCTTGTATAGGTGTCTTACTATTAAGATATTTCTTGACAAGTTTTAGAGGAACAGTTGTATCAAATAACTCAGTATGACTAAATTTAATAGCCATTACTTTCCCTTTTGGGCTGGCACATTTTTTAATTTGAGGTAAATTATAAAACCCTAAATGCTGAAATTTTTTATGAAGATGTTCAGGTTCATCTACGATCACATCGTCAACTTGAGAACAGGCTCTAATCGAACTTAAGTTTGAATAGCCTCCATCTTTTGACTGACTCACGTACCATAGTATTCGTGAGGGAGACCGAGTTAATCCGCCATTTGCATAAGGAGTTCGATAGTAAACTGATTCTAGACTAAAAAACAAACTGGACTTATTCACACCAAATAAATTTTCTTGCGCCAATCTGTCATCAAACAGTTCCTTGGCTGCTTCTGGTTTAATAGGAACAATAAAATTATCTATCGTAGAGTTTTCGATTTTAAGAGGCCATAACAAACGCTCGATATCTATTGTTGGTATTGAATCTATCAAATTATCCTCGGACTTCAAAGTTGATGTTATCATTCCACTAACTTCATGATATTCTTCTACTTTAGAGAAATTACTCAAAAAATCAATAATATTTTGAGAACTAAAAACTCCTCGACGACAACACTTTATCCATTGAGAAAAAGTATTTTTCTTGATAAAATACTGATTCCTCAAGATTTTCTCTTCGGATTTTTCTAGATTTTCATCTGTTACAATTAAAAAATCAGAATTATTATCTATTGTTTCTTTAAGAATTTCATGAATTATGTAATTTGCAAGGGTATCAGAAATTCTTACATCTTTCAAAATCCTAAATATTGGAATTTCAATAATTTTATCATCTAGTTTTGACAAGTCATACACAACCAAAATACTGGGTAGATCATCTATTGATAAAACAATAGATTTGAAGGTATCTTTGTTTTTTACATACGAACGCAACTCCATTAAAAGATTGTTTTTATTTTGGGGTGACGATATTTTTTGCCCGCTGGTAACTAATTGATTTAAATCCCAAGAACTTAGGTCACCTCTTTTAATACTAGAATTTGTTAATCGGTACGGCTGATAGTTTAGTTGATTCGTTGTTTCTTCCTGTAAATTTATCATGTCTTGAAGTGAAACCAATCGAACACCAAAATTTATATAAAACTCGTCTTGAAGAGAAATTAGTTTGTCTTGAGATGTTATAAAATAAGGAATATCAGTGGCGGCACATCTTGCTATGTGTCTTATACAAACATCATCTAAATCTAGATTAGATATTGTTAAAAACTCTTGCAATTTCTTCAAGGTTTTATTGAAGTTCTGTAAATCACATTCTGGGTTTGCGAAATTATCCCCAACTATACCCCTTAGGATTTGTCTGTCATTACCTTCATAGTTCTTATCAATTTCGTTAAAAATTTCATCAGTCACACAAACTCCTAAGTTATAGCGGATCCAGTCTATTGACAAAGACTCTGCTTGTCTAATCTTTCTCTCTTGATTTAGTTGGTATAAAGTCGCTGCATCAATTGCAGATTTTGTTTTATAATCTTTCATGAAAATATCTGGATCAAAAATAGATGGTATACTATTGTAACGAATAGACCAACGTTTTAAAACATCTCCAGGAGTTTTTGCGTCTTTTTCATGAATTGGTACGTACCCTAGCTTACGCCACATATTATCAATGCCATAGTTTGCTTTACACTCTAAATAAACCGATCTAACTTTGTCTTTAGTCCTGTCAATCATTTCTGAGTTCAAAGCTCGAGCTATACCGTTTCCTCTATACTCTGGAGCAATACAAAGCTGCCAAACTCGTGCATGAGACTTTTTAGAGTTGATACTCCAAATCAGATAACCACAAAATTTTTTACCTACAGTTGCGACTAGAATACCAGGATCCCGAGCATACTTTTTAAAGAAAGAATAAGGTTGAAAACTCAAGGTTTTTATATTGGCATCAGCGAGCTTGCGTACATCTTCTAGGTATTTGGAATCTGTCCGGGCAAGCACGACTTTAATTTCATTGTTTTTATCTTTGAGTCGCTTCATTTTTATCTAATACATACATGGTCGTTGGACAACATTTATCAGAATACTACTTTTAACTTTATTTGTCAAGCTGTCAGTAAAATCAAGATCAAATGTGCCAACTTTTTTGGATAATTGATTGTAATATATTTAAATTAATTAGATTCAAAGTAATCCATGTCAATTTTCTTTGTTTTATATTCAGATATAGAAGAAACACCCAAGTCAAAATCAATCATATATTCTGCTAACTCTTCTCCATCCACTAAAACAACTTTAATATCACTTTTAGGAGAGTAAGACTTTGCTTGCTCGGAAAACCTAGAAGTTGTAATAAAGATACCCTTCTTCGCACCTTGACCTGCCAAAGCTCCTACAAATTTTTGAATTTCAGGTCTCCCGACCGTGTCAGTCCAGCGTTTTGCTTGGATGTAAATTGCATCTAAACCAAGTCTATCTTCTTTGATTATGCCATCAATTCCTTCATCATTGGTTTTACCAATTGCCTGTCCAGCTTCTCGAATTGAACCACCATATCCCATTTTAACCAGCAGTTCAACAACAAGCCTTTCAAAAAAAATAGGTGAGCAAGATTTTACCTTTTCCAATATTTCTTTGGCTAAATTAAGACGTATTTCTTGATAAGCATAATCCAGCAACTCTTCTGGCGTTTGATTTACAACTTCAATATCCAATTTAGGCTTATTGGACGATGACGATATTGCCTTGGGTGTTTTATATTTAAACTCCCTAAAACAAGAATATTGCTCTAAGAATGCAGAATCAATCTGGGTGATATTGCTATTTAAAACTTCCTTGCCTCTAGCTGTAATTTGCAATTGCGATCGCTTAGGGTATTCAAGTAATCCAGCTTTTTTGAGATATGTCTTAGCCCAGCCAAATCGATTATCAAAAATAGCTTGCTTACCACTAGGTAATAGCTGGTTTCGCTCCTGATAGCTGAGATCAAAGTGGTTGGCTAAAAAATCTATCGCTTCCTGAGTTGAATGCGGTTTTTGATCTCCTGCAAACTTCAAGAGTGGAAGCATGACAGCTTGAAAATCAGGAATTGTCATTTTGTGGTTTGCTTATTATTTGGTATCTTTATAATATAAAATTGTAACCCAAAATCCGCACCATGTCAATCGTTGTTAACAACAAACAAAAAAATAAGTTTTTTACTAAAAACAGCCGTTTGTTCCTACAATCAGGGATTTGATACTCCATGAATTTTACCCATAACCTTGATATCTGAAGGTATGTATTTTGTACATAACTCAAATAAAAGGTAACTTTAATAATAGTTTGTAATCCTTGATATCTAACATCAAAATTGATACAAAGTAGTCATCTTGACATCCTACAGATTCTGTTGTTTTAGGCTTCATTAGTCATCAAAGAAATGCCTGTTTTTTTACTTGCCCGCAACATAAAAATCTAAAGACCGACTCCTAAAGCCAAACTGAGGCGGCCCGACTGGGGAACTGTCCGAACCCACCTCGACAGGGACAAACCCCAGAGAGTAGCTTGGAACATCCCCCATCCTTCGCCTTCATGCAGAACCGTCCCCCGCTTCTCGTCCCCCTCAACCCCAACCATCCCCACTGTCTCGATGGACTCGACCATTGGCTGCAACTCGACCTACTCGACGATGACCAAGTCAAACGCTTATGTCATCAGGGATTGACCTGTCCCCTGCCCGCCTGGGAACCCGAGTCACCTGCCACAAGAACAGTCCCCTACCGTCCCCCAGTAGCCGCCTCACCCGCCACCCCTGACCCCCCACCCCGTCAACGCTCCATCGCCCAATCCCTGAAAGACGAACTCAGTGTCCGCTGGCTACTCTGGTTAGGGGTCTTTGTCGTCCTCGTCTCATCAGCCGTTCTCGCCGCCAGTCAATGGGGACGAGTCCCCCCCGCCGGACAATATGGCATTCTCTGGCTCTATACCCTCGGATTTGCCATCACCAGTGGTTGGCTGCACCGTCGCCAGACCCTGGCCCTAACCGCCCAAACCCTCCAAACCATCGTCTATGGCTTAATTCCCCTCAACTTTTGGGCCATGGATGAATTTGGCCTGTGGAGTTCCCCCCTGGGATGGATTGCGATCGCCCTAGGCTCCATCTCCCTAGGCCTCTGGCTTTGGCGACAGTCAGACCTAACCCGTCAGCAAACCGCTCTCCTACTCCTGTTTAGTCTCTCCCACTGGCCCTTTTATACGCTCCCCCGACTGTCTCAACTGGGACTCTATCTCGCCACCCTCGGGGGAGTCATAACCAGCCGACAACGGCGAGGGTTAACCCAACTTGGGATTGTCGGCTATGGATTAGCCAGCTTCTCGGGCCGGGCAATCCTGGCGGACTCGCCCCTCCTATCGAGTTTTAGCGCCGCCTGGGCTATCCTAGCTTGGCAATTGGCAGACCCCCAACACCCCCGGCGTTCCCGCCTCGGGGCCGTTCTCTTCCTCTTAGCCTGGGGTCTGTCCCTCAGTAACCTAGCTTGGCCCGTCCTAGTCATTACCGGCCTAGCCCTACATCGACTCGGACAACGACTGCAACGATTCGGCAAACCACGGGACTTAGCCCTAACGGCCCTAGTCGGTTTACAGGGTTACGCCATAGCGTGGTACCTGTTACCCCAATCCCTACGCAGCAATCTTTGGAATACCATTCAAGAGAGCCTTGATATCCAGTCACAGGCCACAGTCATCGCCCTGTTGTCACTCCCCTATCTCCTCGGACTTCTGGGACTGACTGAATGGCTTAATCGCCAAGAGTCACGGCAGATGCTCTCCCGACAAGGAGACGCAGGAATTTTCCTCTTCGGCCTGGCCCTAGCGGTGATGGGGGGCGAGGTATTTGCCAATGTCTGGGTGATTTGGATTCCCCTTGGAGGCCTGTTGGCCCTCACCAGTCAACGCCGCTATAGTCAATCCTCCCTCCTGGCAACTCTGGCACAACTCCTGGTTTTAGGGGGGTTGGTCTCCATCCTGGAATGGCAACTCGACGGCCCCCTTTCCGAGCAGCAATGGGGACTAATTCTCCTGGCCGTCGCCCTCCTCGAAGGACTCTGGGCGAACTTGCAACAGTCTGGCCGCTGGCAAACCAGTGCCTGGCACTTGACCTGTGGCCTCGGGGCCTGGAGTTATCTGCTACTGGTTTGGGAAACTCCAGACATCGAACCCTGGAGTCACGTCGGCTGGTGGTGGTGGTTGATGCCCGGCGGCCTTGCCCTGGCCTCTCACTATGGCGCGAGTAGATATCGCACTCAAGCCGGCTGGTTGGCGATTGTTGGGGCGATCGCCCTACAACCCCTCCCCATCAACATTATTAGTCCTCTGAGATTCAACCCCGTCCCAGCCCTATTAATCAGTTTGAGTCTAGGCTCATTGGTTCTATTAGTGACTGTCCGCAGTCTCAAAAATCCCTGGGCTGGATTAATCGCCGTTGGCTTTGGGGTTCTGCTCGTCTTGGGCACCCTCTCAGAAGTTCTTACTCTGTGGGGGCAAAATTGGCTGTCCATCTTTGCCCTGTTTCCCCTAAGCCTCTGGGGTCTCCAACGCTGGGGACAACGGCGAGGTGGGGAACTCTCTCGGCTCTATCTCCGGGGCTGTCACGTCTGGGGTTGGGGAACTTGGCTGATTGTCATAACCCTGTTTAGTGTGCGTTCCGTGCTTGCCTATGACAACCCCTTTTTACCCTCATCCTGGGTTACGACGGCGGGTTTGGGGGTACTGATTGCCGCGATTGTGGTTCATCAGGGTCGCGCTCTCAACAATCGGGGACTCTATGGGATTGGCTGGGCCGTTGAACTCATCGCCGTAGAAGCTGTATTTCTGTTTACCTATTCCCTCTCGATTCTTGCCCTCGTCAACATCGGCTTAGGACTGGTGGTTCAGGGCCTGGGCCAAGTCTGGCAGCGGCAACAGAGTCCCACGAATCGTCTCTCTCCCCTGCATACCCTGCCCATGGCCTATGGCATCATCGCCTTAATCCTACGGGCCAGCCTGATTCACCCCTGGACAGGATTTATCAGTGTTGGAATGTCCCTAATTCTCATCACCGTTGGCCGCCAACTTAGCGGCTGGGGTCGAAGCTTTCTCTATCTGGGCCTTCTGGGACTGTCCCTATCCACCAGTGAACTGCTCTTGAACCAACTCACTGAGGTTGGCTGGGGCGATCGCGGCGTTGCCCTGGCCCTGCTCATGGCGGCCTTCATGACCCTCTATCGAGGCTTCCGCCCTCAACTGGCACAGTATTTACAGGTTCCGCAGCAACGGGTAACACAAATCGCCCATGGTCACTGGGGTGTGGGAACTCTGGTTCTGGGGTTTGCGGCCACAGCACCCATCAGCCAGCCTCTCCTGGCCCTGGTTACGGGGGGACTCCTCACCACCTATGCCCTCTTGCAAAGTCGTTCCCCAGACCCTTCCCGCGAAACCCGCACCTGGCTCTATCTCGGAGTGGCTCAAGGCTATGCTGTGCTAACCATTGGCATTGCCATTGCCGGGAAACAGACATTGATTCTGCCCTGGTTTGGGGCGATCGCCGTCCTCTTGGCCCTAGGAATGCGTCAGGCTCCCTGGCCCGCCTGGGGCTGGCATCCACAGCCTTGGCAGCAAGTGGCCCGAGTTCTGCCGGTGATTGTGGGGGTCTTGACGGTTAACGAGGTGCATCCTCTAAGTCTGTTGGCGATCGCCCTGTTTTACGGACTATTAGGACAATGGGAGCGACAGGTTCGTTGGCATTATCTCGGTCTAGCTGCCCTCTGCGGCCTCGCCAGTCAGGGCCTCGACGCCTTTGAGATTAACGCTCCCATCCTCCGGTTGGCCCCCCTCACCCTCTCGATTCTCTATGTCACCCGCGTTGACCCCTTTTTCCAAGATGGCAAGGAACGAAATCTCCGCCATCAGCTACGGCTCGGAACTCTGGCCCTATTTTTTGCCGTTACCTATTTTCCCAGTCATTGGTCAATCATTGGCGGCATCAGCCTCTTGCTGATATTGGCAGGTTTAAGCTTAAAAATTCGGGCATTTTTATTCATCGGCACAGCTATTTTTGTTGTCAATGTTTTAGAACAATTCATCATTCTCGGAACCCTATACACGTTATCTAAATGGATTCTCGGCTTAGGGTTTGGCGTAATTTTAATTGTGTCAGGTGCTATTTTCGAGTCTAAAAAGCCTCAAATCAAAACCGCCTTAAATGACTATTCATCAAAACTGAAAGATTGGGAATAAAAAACAAAACCTCTTGCCATCCCCTCCTGGGAGGGGATGGGGTGGGTTATGCTCTTGCCTATTGCCTATCTTCCCCTACTGCCTACTGCCTACTGCCTACTGTTCCCTATTCCCTGTTCCCTGTTCCCTGTTCCCTGTTCCCTATTCCCTATTCCCTATTCCCTTCTTCCCTATTGCCAATTCCCCACCAACACAAAAGGCGACCAATACGCCGGATGATGATAATCCTCAGAGCGTAACAACGCTAACTGAGCTTGACGCAGACTCTCCGCTTTCTTCCGACCCTCATTGCGCCAAAGGTCCTCATAAAAGTGAACCATTAACTCCGCTGTGGGGTCATCTTGCACCGACCATAACGTGGCCAAGGTACTCCGGGCCCCAGACCGCAGCGCAAACCCCGCAATTCCTAGAGTCGCGCGATCATCTCCCGTCGCCGTTTGACAAGCACTTAAAACCAGTAAATCAATAGGATTGAGACGAGTGGGCGCTCGCAACACCAAATCCAAGTCTTTCACGTTAATTCGTCCGTTCCACGTCAACAGAAACGTATCATCAGCCCGCGAACTGAACTGGCCATGGGTCGCCAAATGAATCACATTAAAGTCCGTATTACGACTCTGAGCCACCAGAGCCTCCCGGGTAAAGTCTTCATTGAGCAGAGATTGAGTTCCCGGAATCAACTCAGCAATATGACGCACTTCTGACTCCACAGCGGGAATAGCGGTGAATCCTTGATGGGCCTCGCTCAGTCCCCCCAGAAGCGCCTTAAACTCTCCCTGGGCCAAAGACCCCGTTTCCAGAAGCTGAAGACTCTGGGTGAGGGCGATCGCATATTGCTCAATCAAATACTCCCCCGAGGTGCGATCGTACAACGCCCCCAGGGGAATATTGCGCAAACTCCCATCGGGGACAAACACCAGGGTTTCGATGTCATGCTCCTTTAACAGCCCCTGAACGGGCCGAATCAGCCAATCATAAACCTCGGCCGATCGCTCTAAGCGGTCCTCCTGCGCCACCGCCGGATTGATCGACTGCAACATCAACTCTAAACTCTCCTCTAATTGAGAGCGAGGTTGCTGGGTTTCATAGACAATGGGTAACTCCCCTGCGATCGAGAGAATCACCGCCAGGCGATCGCCTAAGATCGCCGTATAAAAAACCGCCGCTGACTCATCCAACGCCTCTAAATCAATCGCCTCGGCCGCTAGACAAGTTTCACGGAAAAAATTATCTAACTCCGACAGCCGCAGAGAAATCAGAGTGCTTTGAGCCTCTCGCAAATAGGCCTGTTTCTGAGCTGGCTCCACCTCCTCCGCTGACTGGAGTAATAGCTGCACCAACCCGTGATACACCGGTTCAATCTGCTGACGATAGGGAAACTGAAGCTCAGGATCTAACCCCAATAAATCCAAACGCAACTGACTTAACACCTCCACGGTATCTCGGTAGAGTTCAATTGCCTGCGATCGCTCCCCCTGAGCTGCCAGAATCCGGGCCAGTTGCCATTGCCACAACACCGTTAAATCCCGTCCATCCAGACTTTGAGCCAAACTCAGGGCCCGTTGCGTCTTCTGTAATGCCAGCGGCCACTGCTGCTCCGTCTCATACAATTGTCCCAAACGACCCAGAGCATAAGACTCCGCCCGCAAATCCCCTAAACTCTCGGCCTCCGCCGCCGCTTGGCTTAACTGTTGAGCCGCTAACTCCTGATGGGCGATCGCATCCCATTGCAACAGACTCTCACTCAAATTAATACGGCCATAACTCGTCAGACGAGACGGGGGGCGCGATCGCAAATCCGCCTCAATCTCCCCCAACGCCGCCTCAGCCGCCGTCAACTCCTTCCGTAACAGCAAAATCCGCAGCCGATTCAAACGAGCCTGCAACGCCAAAGACTCCAAAGACTCATCAGAAGCGGACAGCTCAATCACCTTCTCATAGACCCGAATTGCCTCCGAGAACTGCTGTTGATGGCTGTAACCATTAGCCAAACCAAACTGAAGCTGAGCCACCAGCCGCGAGTCCCCCAACTCCTCAGCTAACCTTAGTCCCTCCTCCAACATCGCCCGGGACTGCTCCGGTTCCGCCATAATTTGCAACAGTTCCCCCAACATCCCATAAGCCTGAACCGTTAAGGGAGAGGGAGATAAGGCCTCCAACTCAGGCAGAATTGAAATTAACCCGTTGAGAGCCAGAGGATAGCGTCCCAATGCCCCCAATTGCTCAATTTGATTGAGGCGGCTGGCCCAACGCCCCATTTCTATCCCCGCCTGCTCATAGGCCTGTTCCGCCTCTTGCCAAACCTCCAACGCCGCCAAAGACTGACCCCGTTGTACCAACTCCTGACCCCGACGATTGAGATCTCGCAACTCAGCCAGCGTCTCCCCTGGCACGTCTTGCCCCAACTCCTCAGGAAACTCATCTAGCCAGAGAACACTCGGGCTGAGCACAGCCGAAGCCCTGCCCCGCAACAGATGCCTCGGATCAGACGGAACCCCACCCCGGCCCGAGAGAACTAAATGATTCCCCTCATCCGCCGCACAGGCCGGCATCAACGAGAGGGTCGGATCAAGGGTATCCCCCAACTCCCAGGACGGCCGGTTAATCGGCAAGCCCAGACGAGGGATACTCCTATCAGCTTGTAAGAAACCTGGAATTTCCTGAGGCTGCACCCTTGTGGTCGTCCAAAACCCCAGCATTAGCAGCATTGTCAATATGACAACTCGCCACACCCGTTTTCGTGCCATTTATTGTTGCGCTTGGTAGTCAATTAAAAACTCACATAAGGCCCGTTCCTGATACTGACTGGCCAAATGCTTCAGATGATCCGCAAAGGGACTTAGATGGGGCTGTTCGTTTTGCAGTTCCTCGGCGCGGCGTTTCAAATCTTTCAAATTTCCTTTGCGAGCTAAGTGCAAGAGTTCTTCTAATATAGACTCTGGAATGAGATCCGGGGGACAGGTCTCCTCAACCTGTTGCACCTGATCCGATGAGTGGGGGTCCGCTTCCTCTTGCAAGACCCAGCGTAATTGGAGATGACGCTCTAAAACCAGTAAGACATCATTACGATGGAATGGTTTAGTCAGAAATGCAGTTGCTCCTGCATCTAAGCTGCGTTGCCGAGCATCACTAAACACATGACTAGACACGGCAATAATCGGCAGTTGACAGTCCAGTTGAGGCTCCCGTAGAGACTCAATGACGGCGACACCATCCGAGTCCCCTAACTCCAGTTCCAGGATAATCGCATCGGGGGTAGCTTGGCCACCCTCACCCCTGGGCTGAGCGCAGCCAAAGTCCAAATTCGCCCGTTGCAGGTGCTCAACAATCTCCTGGGCCGTCGCCGCCTCTAGGATTGTGAAGCCTAGGGGAGTCAACAGGGCCGCCAGGATGCTACGGCTATCGGCGGAGGGATCGACGAGCAGTAAACAAGGGGCAACCCCTGAGACGGCTGTGATTTTGGAATAGTCCCGAGAGAGAATTGGGGTACTAGCAGCATCTAAGGTGGGTAAGGTCAATTCAAACTGAAAACAACTCCCTTGTCCAGGTTGACTCTCGACGTTGAGCCTTGACCCCATCAAACGAATCAGTTGGCAACAAATAGCTAAGCCTAACCCAGTCCCTTCTGCGAGTTTTTGGGCTTCTTTGACTTGCTCAAATGGCAACAATACGGTTTTCAAATCTTCTGCTGTCATACCAATCCCTGTATCAGTAACAGAAAATTTTAGGCGAACATTAGGTGTTACATCAGAGTCTGGATTGGGGCTGTCAAGGACTTGAACTTGAAGACTGACCGAGCCTTTTTCTGTAAACTTAACGGCATTACTCATTAAGTTTACGAGGATTTGTCGCAATCGCTTGTCATCGGCGATTACCAGTTTAGGAAGTTGGGGGTCAAGGTCAGAATAAAAAGCAATTCCCTTTTTTTCAGCAGCAGGCTTAAACATTTGTGCCGCTTGCATAAGAAAGGGTTTTAGAGGAATCGGTTTCGGGTTAAGTTCGAGTTTACGGGCTTCTATCTTAGAGAGGTCAAGAATATCATTGATAAGTTCAAGCAGGTAGGTTCCACATTGATAAATTACCCCAACCCCTCGACGGTGACTGTTGAGATCCTTGGCCTGTTGCAGGATTTGAGCATAGCCAAGAATCCCGTTGAGAGGGGTGCGCAACTCATGACTCATGTTGGCCAGAAACTCACTTTTCGCCAGATTAGCGGAGTCGGCGGCTTGTCGAGCGGTTTCGAGTTCCTGGGTTCGCTGGCGGACTTGCTCTTCTAAATCGGTGGAATATTCCTGGAGTCGTTGGGTGAAGCGTCGCAGTTGCTGTTGCTGATAGGCATTACTGCTCAGGGCCGTACTCAAGACGAGGGCAACGAGGGGCGAGACGGTGGGAATGAGCCAACCCCCGAGCAGACTAATATAGGCGATCGCCCCCAAAGCCAGAGACCCCGAGATCATCAACATCACGGGATACAGCCAGGCAGACCGCTCCTTAAAGGGCTGTCGAACCAGTCCCATCCAGGTTCCATAGGTTCCCGCCATCGTCCAAACGAGAATCCAAACCCATTCACCCGTCTGATGCCAAAAGCGAATCAGAGGCCGACCCTCCAAGGCACTACTGAGAATTTGACTGACCCCATGGGCATGAATTTCCACCCCACTCATCTGATAGTTGGGAATTGGACTATTCGAGGTAACCGGGGAATCGAGGCGGGACTGATATAGGGCTTGACTATAGGGAGTCTGAAAGAAATCGTTAATACTCTCGGCGTTCGAGCCAATGAGGACGGCGCGATCGCGAATCAACTCCGGGGCCACACCTCCCTCCAACAGCTCCGAGACGGAAACCTGATCAAACTCATGGACAGGGTGACGATAGTTGAGAAAAACTTGATAGCCGCCGAGATCCCGAGCGGAATAGCCCCCTTCCACACCGGTTAAGGGGAAAAATTGGGCCCGTCCCAGTTGATAGTGATGCTGTTGTGGATTGGTCGACTCTAAGATAATCCCCAGTTGTTCTAGGTAGAACAGACTCACCTGGGTGGCAAATCCTAGTTTAATCTCCTCATCCACAGGCGCCGACACAATCATGCGGCGAATGGTCCCATCT
This sequence comes from Sodalinema gerasimenkoae IPPAS B-353, assembly GCF_009846485.1. Taxonomy (GTDB): domain Bacteria; phylum Cyanobacteriota; class Cyanobacteriia; order Cyanobacteriales; family Geitlerinemataceae; genus Sodalinema; species Sodalinema gerasimenkoae. The sequence continues at coordinate 2,691,221 of NZ_ML776472.1, read as the reverse complement.
CGGTCCTGGGGGACATCGGCTAAGGCCACGCGATCGCGCTCGGCCAGACTCGGGGGTGGGGCCACCCGTCCACCTCCCAACCCCTTTTCCACGCCGATGAGGTTTGGTAACTCCCTCATTAAGGCCTCTAAGCGATCATGACCGGGGTTTTGGGGCAGATCCCGATAGAGATCTAAGCCAATCACACGGGGAGATTCAGCGGCCAAGGTCTCCAGAACGTCAGCTAAGATGGCATCGGACAGGGGCCAGCCCCCTAAAGCACGAATATCCGTTTCTTCAACGGTGACCAGCAGAATGCGTCCGTCAGACAGTTCCGAGGGACGCAAAATGAAGAGGGTATCCATCGCGACCCATTCCAACAGTTCTAGCGCACCCCAGGCGGAAGCAAGGCCAACGGCCCCACTAACGACAGCCACAATTACTTCTCGCTGAAAGCGTTTAAGCCAACGGGAAACACCCATCATGGGACTCGTGAGTCTGAAAGATCAAAAACAGGTTGGTTGGCGATCGCGGCTAAGCCTACTTGGTCGAGGAGGGAATCCCATGATTGACGAATCTCTGTCACGGCGGGACGCTCCTGTCGTAAGTCCGCCAAGGTACTCAAGGCATCGTACCAAATTCCATGACGACCATAAGCACTGGCCAAGGACAGCGATCGCCGTCCTTTACTTTGGTCTGTCACCTCTTGAATGTCTGAATGGGGGGCCACCCGCGTCACCCAGCCCGAGACTCGCGGACTGTCAGGACGTAGGCGCTCTTCCGTAACGAGGGCAAAATGCCATTGGTAGGTTTTCCCCTCTTCGAGTTCTGGAGCCTCCTTAGGAAGCTGCACCTGTACAACGCCCATCTCAGAAATGGGGAGATAGCCCTGATAATGATGTTGGCCGGTCTCGCTGAGAACACTAAAAAAGGCCAGACGAGCTGATGTCGTCGGCACATACACGAGGAAACTGGGATGAGGGCGGGTTGTCTGACCATAGCGATCGCCTGGCAGTAAGGCCGTCAGACGCGAGTGAGTGTCCCGAGAGCCAGCGCCACTGGTATTGACCGGTGGATCATCGTTTGGGGGGACAAAGGTCACCCCCCCTCGGGAGGCTCCCCCTCGGGTCTGCTGGGGGGCCTCCTGATTGGGAGGGACAAAGGTCACAGCCAAAACCCTGGAAGAGGCCTGCCCCACTAACCCTAATATTAATGCTAAAAAAAGAATACGTAGAAAATTCATGATTGTTAAATAGAAGCATCCAAAAGAATAACGAAAAACTGGGGAAACGAACCGACACACCTTGCCTCAATCTCGATCTTGCCCCCTATCTCTATCCCTACAATTCTGAATGATTTATCGCCTCAAATGATTGATTTGGATCACAGTTGAGGGCGTTAACGTACCCAGAATGTCTCTTTATCATGAGTCCCCTGAGTTCTTTTTCACAAAACATTAGTCATTTAGAAGAGTACATATTTTCTCTAAATTTTCTTTATTTGATTAAGGATGTTTCTGTTATCAGTCGTCTATTTTCAAGTGTCTGCTGTTTAAATTTATAGGAGTCCATCATGGCCCAGTCAACCCGTTGGAAATTCTGGATCGATCGCGGGGGTACCTTTACGGATATTGTCGCTCAACGTCCTGAGGGAACGATGGTGACCCACAAACTGCTCTCAGAAAACCCAGAACGCTATCAGGATGCCGCAGTGCAGGGGATTCGCGACCTCTTGGGATTAACCGGGGGAGAACCGATTCCCGATCCTAAGATTGGCGAGGTGCGTATGGGAACCACCGTGGCCACCAATGCCTTGTTAGAACGCAAGGGCGATCGCACGGTTCTAGTTGTAACACAAGGATTCCGGGATGCCCTGCGGATTGGCTACCAAAATCGCCCCGATATTTTTGCCCGTCAGATTTGTTTACCGAGCCTGCTGTACCATCGCATCCTAGAAGCCGAAGAACGCTATCAAGCCGATGGAACCTGTCTGACTCCCCTCAACCGTGAGGCCCTAATTCCCCAACTACAAGCAGCCCATGATGCCGGGATTCGCAGTTGTGCGATCGCCCTCATGCACGGCTACCGCTACCCGGATCATGAAGACCAAATCGCGGCGATCGCACAAGAGATTGGCTTCACACAAATCAGCCGTTCCCACCAAGTCAGCCCCCTAATTAAACTCGTCAGTCGCGGCGATACCACCGTCGTCGATGCCTATCTCTCCCCGATTCTACGTCGCTACGTCGAACAAGTCAGTCGTCGCCTCTTTGCCTCAGAAACCGACCCCCGCCTACAGTTTATGCAGTCCAATGGGGGACTCACCGCCGCCAGCCAATTTCAGGGCAAAGACAGCATCCTCTCCGGTCCCGCTGGCGGCATCGTCGGAGCCGTACAAACCAGTCGTCGCGCCGGATTCTTTAACATCGTCACCTTCGATATGGGGGGAACCTCCACCGATGTGGCCCATTATGCCGGCGAACCTGAGGAAGTTGTGGAATATGAACGGGAGTTTGAAACGGAAGTCGCAGGAGTGCGACTGCGAACCCCCATGATGGCTGTGCATACCGTCGCCGCTGGCGGGGGCAGTATCCTCCATTTCGATGGCTCACGCTATCGGGTGGGGCCAGACTCCGCCGGCGCCAATCCCGGCCCCGCCGCCTACCGACGAGGCGGCCCCCTCACCGTCACCGACTGTAATGTCATCTTAGGCAAACTGCAACCGCAATTCTTCCCAGCGGTATTTGGCCCAGACGGGAATCTACCCCTAGACGAGGAGCGGGTTCGGCAGCAGTTTCAGGACTTAGCCCAGGAGATTCACCAGCAAACGGGGGACGAACGCAGCCCAGAAGCAGTGGCCTCAGGCTTTCTCGCCATTGCCGTGGAGATTATGGCCAATGCCATCAAGAAAATCTCCCTACAACGGGGCTATGACGTTTCCAACTATACCCTCTGCTGTTTTGGCGGCGCGGGAGGACAACACGCCTGTCTGATTGCCGAGGCGTTGGGAATTTCAGAAATCTTCTTACATCCCTACGCCGGGGTTCTCTCAGCCTATGGGATGGGGTTAGCCGATCAACGGCAGTTACAGGAACAATCCCTCGAACTTCCCCTAACGCCTGGGAACTATCAACAACTCCTCTGTGAGTTTCAGGAGTTAGAGTGTCATGTCTCCCCTAACGGCCTGGGTGAGGCCTCTTCTGAGTCGAATCGCCCCCCAGAACTGTTACGCAAAGTCCATCTGAAATATGAGGGGACTGATTCTACCCTGATTGTGGATTTTGCAGACATTCCCTCCATGCGAGTGGCCTTTGAAAACCTCCATCGTCAACGCTATGGCTTCATGATGGATAACAAGACCTTGGTCGTGGCGACGATTTCCCTAGAAGCGGTGTTTATTGGCGATGGCCCCCAAGAACCCCGAGTCAGCCGTCACTCAGACACTCCCCCGGAACCGGTGGCCCGAGTCTCCACCTACTTAAAAGGGGACTGGCGAGAAACCCCGGTCTATGAGCGAGGAGATCTACAACCCGGCGATGTGATCCAAAGCCCCGCCATGATTATCGAGTCCACCGGAACCAATATCTTAGAACCCGGTTGGGAAGCCACCTTAACCGAACAGAATCACCTCATTTTGCGGCAACGTCAATCCTGGCCCGATGTCGAGGCAGAACTCACCGCACGGGAGAGGCAGTCCGCTACCCTAGGAGAACGCCCCGATCCGGTGCTGTTGGAGATTTTTAATAACCTCTTTCGGGCGATCGCCGAACAGATGGGAGTCACCCTACAAAACACCAGCACCTCCGTCAACATCAAAGAACGGCTCGACTTCTCCTGTGCCATTTTTGATGAAGCCGGGCAATTGGTGGCCAATGCGCCCCATATCCCTGTCCATCTCGGCTCCATGAGTGAAAGTGTCCGGGCCCTGATCGAAAAACCCAACCTCTCCCTCGAACCCGGAGATGTCTATGTCCTAAATAATCCCTATAACGGCGGCACTCACCTGCCCGATATTACCGTTATTACCCCCGTCTTTCCCGAATCAGGGTCTGACGGAACTCCCCTATTCTATGTTGCCTCTCGGGGCCATCATGCCGATATTGGTGGTATTACCCCCGGTTCCATGCCTCCCAATAGCTGTCATGTTGACGATGAGGGGATTTTGCTGGATAACGTGCCACTGGTCAAACAAGGGGAGTTCCAAGAGCAGGCCCTGCGATCGCTCCTGCGATCGGGCCTCCATCCTGCCCGCAACATCGACCAAAACATCGCCGACTTGCAGGCCCAAATTGCCGCCAATCAGAAAGGAGTCGATGAACTGCTGAAGATGACCGCTCACTATGGCTTAAACACCGTCCGGTCCTATATGCAGCACGTTCAAGACAATGCTGAGGAGTCCGTCCGTCGGGCCATCTCCGTCCTCAAAGATGGTGAGTTTACCTATCCCCTCGATAGCGGCGAACAGATCCAAGTCCGCATTCGCATCAACCCCACAGAACGCAGTGCCACCATTGACTTCAGCGGCACCTCCGCCCAACTGCCCAATAACTTCAACGCTCCGGCAGCAGTCTGTAAGGCGGCCGTTCTCTATGTCTTCCGCACCCTTGTCGACGATGATATTCCCCTCAATGCTGGTTGTCTCAAACCCATAGAGATTCGCATTCCCGAGGGTTGTTTTCTCAATCCTCGCTATCCGGCAGCAGTGGTGGCCGGCAATGTGGAAACCTCCCAGGGCATTACTGATGCACTCTACGGGGCCCTAGGCGTGTTAGCTGGCTCCCAAGGAACCATGAATAACCTCACCTTTGGCAACGCCACCTATCAATATTACGAAACCATTTGTGGCGGCTCGGGGGCCGGTCCTGGATTTGCCGGAACGGATGCGGTGCATACCCACATGACCAATTCACGTATGACCGACCCAGAGGTTCTAGAATGGCGCTTTCCCATCCTTTTGGAGTCATTTGCCATTCGCCAAGGAAGTGGCGGCCAAGGGCAGTTTAACGGCGGCAATGGAGTCATTCGTCGGCTGCGCTTCTTGGAACCCATGACCGCCTCGATTCTCTCAAGTCACCGGGTTGTCCCCCCAGCGGGTTTAGCGGGAGGCGAGGATGGCCAAGTGGGGCGCAATTGGGTTCAACGTCATGATGGAGAACAAATCGCCCTGGACGGAACCGCTACTGTCGAGATGGGAGTGGGGGATGTCTTTGTGATTGAAACCCCTGGCGGTGGGGGGTTTGGCCGGCGCTGACGCCCTTGGGGAAGCGTTTGGGCAGCAATGCTAACCTGGAGGGGAAGGGGAATGATCAATCGTAGCGCCTAAGTTGCCACAGCAGCCTTGGTTGCTCCAACCAACCACGATTTTGGGTTCTCGGGCGCACCACTTACCATCCCCTCTCAGGAGTTAGGGGGGGGTCATACTCCCACCTGGTTCTCCTTCCTCTGTTGCCCCTGACTGTTCTTCCCCTCAGAAAACCATGAAAAAGCTATCCCTAATTCTAGCCAGTTTGTTGGCCATCCTCTCAGTCAACAGCGTCAGTATTAGAAACTCTGCCGTCAATTTTCAGCTCGAATGGGGGCTGGAGATGGCGCAAGCGCAACGGCGAGGTGGTGGAGGACGCAGTCGGGGGGGGTCTTTTAGTCGCCCAAGTCGCACCTCTCCGAGCCGTTCTCGGGGGTCTGGTGGCTCCACTGGAGGGCGAACTCCTTCACGAACTCCCTCACGAACTCCCTCACGAACTCCTTCACAAACCACGCCCCAAACCCCGTCCCGCACGACACCTCGCAGTACTCCCGCCCCTGCCCCCACCCCCGTTCCCGGAGGAGGCGCAACGGGGGGACGGACTCGCGGAGGCTCCTTTAACACACCTGCTCCGGCTCCCACCCCTGATAGTCGCCCCAGAAACACACCCGCTCCGGCTCCGGTTCCTGAACGCAGTACCCCCCGAGCGGGGTCGCCCTCAGGAGCCTCTCAGCCGCGGGTGGAACGCTCTCGCTCCTTCTTTTTTGTCCCGATTCCCTCGGGAGGTGGGGGCCGTTCGGCTCCGGTAAATCCCACGGTTCAGGGTGAACAGCCAGTGAGTGGCTCTGGGGTGCAGGCGGAGGACCAAACGGCGCAACAAGCCCAGACAGGGTCTCAGCGACGTCAGAATGATGGTTCGGGGCGTATCTGGCTCTTTTTGCTTCTGTTACTGGGGGCGGGGATTCTCATGTGGTGGTTCCTCGGCCGTCGCTCAGGTGGGGGAAATTCCTCGGATCAGTTGACGGTGACGAGACTCCAGGTAGGGTTACTAGCTCAGGCTCATGAACTCCAGGCTCAGTTGACGGAGTTGAGTTTAGAGGCGGATCTCGGTTCTCCGGAGGGATTAAAAGAGTTTCTCCAGGAATGTTCGTTGTCTCTGTTATCTCATCCTGATTATTGGACTCATGTTCAAGGGGAATCGCAGGTCTATCCCAATTCAGAGGAGGCGGAGAAAGCGTTTGATCAGTTCTCGATTCAGGAACGCAGTAAGTTTAGTGAGGAAACCTTATCCAACGTGGGGGGACGGATTCGACAGCGATCGCTCTCGCAGGATGAGGAGTTAGATCCTGGAGAATATATTGTAGTCACCTTCCTCGTGGCAACCCAGGGGAACCAACCCCTATTTGAGACCATCTCAGCCGCAGATGAGTTACAAGGGGTTCTGCAAAAATTGGCGGCGGTTCCCACAAATGCTCTGTTGGTGTTTGAGTTGCTCTGGACGCCTCAATCTCAAACTGATTCCCTGACGGCGGATGACTTGCTGAGCCATTATCCCGATTTGGTGGTTCTCTAGGAAGCTTGGCCATGGTGGGGGCGATCGCCTCTTTTTTGAGTGCGATCGCCCCCATTGTGCTGAAAAATCGCGAAAAAATATGAGAACTAATGTGAGAACTATGGTATAAAAGGTGAAGTTTTATAACGCTAGCTGAGAGCGCATCTCCTGCGGCGTGGCTGTCCCTCCTGGGAACTGGCCGACTTGGGATGCGATCGCTTTTTTTTGTCTCAAATTTTCCGGGCCAGGTCATCACGGATAGCTATGCCATTCCCAGAAGCTCTTGACACAAAAATATTGACAAATCTCAGGCTCTAGTGTAGTCGTCAGCAGAGAACGTTTTATGACAGCATCGTTGAGCCAAACCTCGGTATCAAACTCCCCTTCACTGGATGCCGATCTTCGTATCAGGGACATTCTCAACACATTACCGAAATCCGTATTTCTCAAAAATCGCTATCGGGCCTGGACAACCGTAGCCCTCGATCTCACTCTAGCAGCTGTAGGCTATCTAGGAATTGCGGTGGCTCCCATATATCTGTTGCCCTTGTTATGGGTATTTCAGGGAACCGTGTTAACCGGCTGGTTTGTGCTCGGCCATGATTGTGGACATCGCTCGTTCGCCCAGCGTAAATGGGTCAACAATAGCCTGGGCCATCTGATGTTTTTGCCCCTGCTGTATCCCTTCCATGGCTGGCGGATTCAACATAATCATCACCATAAACATACCAACAAGCTTGGGGTTGACAACGCCTGGGACCCCCTCACCGTTGAAACCTATCAGGCTCTACCGGGGATCATTCGCTGGCTTTATGCCCGCATTCGGGGGCGCTTTTGGTGGCTCGGTTCCATTGGCCATTGGCTCAAAGAACATTTCAACTGGACCGACTTTTCTGGACAAGAACGACGCCAAGTGCGATTCTCAGCCCTATTTGTCATCCTAGTGGGCGGTTTAGGCTTAACGCTATTGACTATGACCACAGGTTGGTGGGGACTGGTGAAGTTCTGGCTGATGCCCTGGATGGTCTATCACTTCTGGATGAGTACGTTTACGATTGTCCATCACACGATTCCTCAGATCCATTTCCAGCCAGCGGAAACCTGGCATGAAGCGACGGCTCAACTTTGTGGAACGGTTCACTGTACCTATCCCCGCTGGGTGGAGTTCCTCTGTCATGACATCAACGTTCATGTCCCCCATCACCTGTCTACCGCAATTCCCTGGTATAATTGAGTTCCTCTGTCATGACATCAACGTTCATGTCCCCCATCACCTGTCTACCGCAATTCCCTGGTATAATTTGCGATCGGCGTATGAGGTGATTCAGCGGGAATGGGGCCAGTACACCGTTGAACGAACCTTCTCGGTCGTTGCGATCGGCGTATGAGGTGATTCAGCGGGAATGGGGCCAGTACACCGTTGAACGAACCTTCTCGGTCGCTCTGATGCAGGAGATTACTGAACAGTGTCATCTCTATGATTCTGGAGAGGGTTATCAGGGGTTGGGGAAAGGAGGCAATAGGTAATAGGCAATAGGCAATAGGCAATAGGCAATAGGCAATAGGCAATAGGCAATAGGGAAGAACCTCCCTACTGCCTTTCTTGGCCCCTACTGCCTCCTGCCTTTCTTGCCCCTACTGCCTTCCTCCCCTATAACAATTCCGTGAAAATTCCTAAATTGGGGAGCTTTTTGGGGAACCGCCACGTCACAATAGATGTGATTCAATCCCAGGAGGTCAAGGATACATCTGATGAAACCACTTATGAAATGGACGATCGCGGCTTTGGCCGCTGTCCAGCTCCCCTTTCTAGCCCCTAGTGCTGCCCGGGCCGACTCTTCAATTGACTCGTTTCAATGCCGCAATACTGATGGCGTTAATTTTACCGTGGCGCTCTCTCGGGGCGGACAGGATTCTGACCCAATGATTGTTTGGACAAGTGATGCCTTCACTCGCGCCGGTTATCCTCCAGCCCGTCGCTGTCAGGATGTAACATCACGATTAAACACGCTGTTAGAAGACAATGGTAATAGTCTCGAAGGACTCCATCTGACGGCGGGACGAGTGAATCGGCAGTGGGTGGTTTGTGCCGTTGAAAGCACCCGTTTGGGCTGTAATCCTGATAACGTCCTCTTTACCCTCAGCAGTCAACAAACTCCCGATCAGGTCATGGATAGTTTGCGGGCCCGTAGAACCGGAACCTCGATCCAAGAATCTGGGGGCAGACCTTACGTTAACTTAGAACAACTCGTCGATAGCCTATTTGAACGTTAGAACGCCGGATTAACCGGCGATCGCCCCTTCGCGAACGTCTGGCTGTTCAGACGTGATGTTTTTGTTCGCACGGTTGCCTGCTCGTTATGACACAGAGATTTACCCGCCCCCTGGCCACGCTAATGGCGATCGCCCTATCCCTCCCCCTGACAGCAGCCCAAGCCCTGACGGAAGAGGAAATTGATGCTGTTGCCTCAATGACAACGGTAGTCATTGGTGAGGGTCTACAACAAGGGGATGTGGAGGCGCGGGAGGAGTGGCGGCCCGGGTCTGGAGTCCTCGTGGCTCGGGAGGGTAACTCGTATTATGTGTTGACGGCATTACATGTGGTGCGGACTCAGGGGGTTGAATATGGTATCCGAACCAGTGATGGCAGAGTCCATCGGGTTGATCATGTTCGACAGCAAGATAGTATTCTCTACTTCGGCGAGGAAGTCGGAGAGTATGGGGAGTCCATTGAAGGCTATGATTTTGCCATGATTCGCTTCGAGAGCGATCGCGACTATCCTTTGGCAGTGATGGGTCATGGGGAAAACTTGAGTCCCGGCGATCGCCTCTATGTTTCCGGTTGGCCCGATCCCGGTCCTCAAGAAGCTCGACGGACCCGCCAGACCCTAAGCGGTGAACTGACCGCCATCCATCCCCCCGTCGAAAATGGCGGCTATAGTCTCCTCTATACCCATGACACTCAAGTGGGTATGAGTGGCGGGCCGGTGTTTGATGGTCAGGGAACCTTAGTGGGCATTCACGGCCAAGGCACTGCCAATGGTTCCCACTTTTGCATTGAGCCAGAATTAAGTCGTCAAAATAGTTGTGGCTTGCGTAGTTTCGATTTTGTAGAGCAGTTAGAGCGTAAAGGCATTTCCCTAAGCTTTGCTCGGCCCCCCGTTGACCCTGATGTCATTGCCCGAGGTCTGGAGAACTTAGAAGCCGCTGATACGATTAACGATATTTATGCTGACTTTACTAATTTAGAGTCGTTACTGCGAGATGGCCCCTCAGGAGGCTGCGACAGTATGCTGCTCGGGGACCCCTGTGATGGGTTTTGAGGTAGGCGGTAGGATAGGCTCTAAGGAAACAATATCGTTAACCTGTTGGTGTGTGGAGAACTCAGGCTTATGCAACGTTTGCTGATGGATGTCTGGGGGCAAGGGGGCCCCTGGCTTACCTCAATTGGATTAAGTCTGATGGTCTGTCACGGGGTTTCCCCCGCACAGGGCAAAGAGATCGACACCTCGTTTCCTCTCAAGTCGATCACCTCGGTCTCTGAACTCTCGGATGTAGAACCGACGGACTGGGCCTATCAGGCGTTGCAATCATTGATTGAGCGGTATGGCTGTGTGACGGGCCTACCGGGAGGGCGGTTTGAGGGGGGGCGATCGCTGACACGGTATGAATTTGCGGCGGCGTTAAATCGCTGTTTGGATCAGTTGACCCAGCAGGCGCGGCCCTTGGACTTATCTCAGGAAGAGTTAGGGGTCTTAGAACGGCTACAAACGGATTTCGCGGCCGAATTAAGCACTGTTTCAGGGCGAGTTGAGACCCTGACTACTCGCGTGGCTGATTTAGAGGCTCAGGAGTTTTCCCCTACCCTAGTTATGGGGGGCGAGTCCATTTTCTCCCTTTCCGCCGGATTTGGCGGCCAAACAGGCCAGGACGGAGCCACAAATCCGGTTTTGACCCATTTAACTCGGTTGGGCTTTGTCTCCTCGTTTACCGGGCGCGATCGCCTACGCTTTGAGTTTCAGGCCTCGAATTTCGCTAATCGTGGCTTTGCCAGTCCCTCGGGGTTCAATACGGATATGGCCTTATTGTCCTTCCAGGGAAACACCAATAATCGGGTTCAACTTAGCCGTTTGGAATATCGCTTCGCCCTGAGCGATCGCTTTGTCGTCACGGCCCGGCCCGTCGGCTTTAGTCTCAGCAGTGTTCTCACCGCCAACTCCCCCTATTTTGATGCCGGACGAGGGGCCATTTCTCGCTTTGCCGAAGCCAGTCCCGCCTTTAAACTCGGTCGCCTCGACGCTGGCGGCGGCTTCGATTGGTTGGTCAGTGATAATGTCCGACTTCAGGCAGCCTATGGAGTTCGCAACGCCAATCGTCCTGAAGAGGGCCGGGGACTGTTTAATAGTGACCACTCCGCCTTCGGGGTACAACTGTTCTTAAAGCCGGCCCCAACAGTCCTAACCGGGATTTCCTATATCAACGCCTATGCCGGGAATGGTCGTTTAGATACCTTTACCGGTAGTTTTTTGGCAGACACCAACTCATTTATCAACGAACCGGCTCGCATTCAAGGGGTCAATGCTACGTTACAATGGCGGCTGGCGGAGCGGGTGACCTTTTCAACTTGGGGAACCTGGCTGTTTAGCAATGCCCTCAACTCCGATCGCTCGGCAACGACGACGAGTTACCTATTTGGTTTAAGCTATTCTGAACCGTTTGAGCGACAGGGGGATTTGTTGGCATTATTGGTGGGTCAGCCCTTGCGAGTCGTGAGTGGGACGGGGCTACCGTTTGGTGAGGATGAGGATACCTCCTTACATTTTGAGTTATTTTATCGGTTACGGGTGAGCGATCGCATTTCCATTACCCCAGGCGTGTTTGTGGTCACCAATCCCGAACATAATGCCGATAATCCAGCGTTAGTGGTGGGCACAATTCGCACCACCTTCCGTTTCTAAGAGTTTGTTTGTTGTTTGGCTAGGTGAGCTATGAGAACGGGTGTATTGGGATTGATACTGCTGCTGACGGCATCTCTAACGGGGGGATGTCATCTAATGGAAACCTCCATTGGCGAACTCTCCCAAGGGGGTCAGGTTCTGACAGCGACCCCTGAGGAAGACCTTCGGGCCCTGGAGGTAGCGGCCCATGACCAAGTCAATGCCTATCGCCAGGGTCAGGGATTATCCCCCCTCGAACTCGATGAACGCATCAGTGCGATCGCCCGCTATCACTCCCAGAAGATGGCCTCGGGCGAGGTTCCCTTCAGTCATGACGGAGTCGAAGACCGCTATGCAGCCATTGGAGACGTGATACCCTATCGCCAAGTCGCCGAAAATGTCGCCTATAACTTTGGCTATTCTGACCCCGTTGAGAAAGCCGTTGAAGGCTGGATCGAAAGTCCCGGCCATGAACAAAATATGAGCGGGAACTATGAAATCAGTGGCATGGGAATTGCCGTTAATGCTGAAGGAGAATACTACTTCACACAGCTTTTTGTCCGTCCTCGTTAGTCCGAACATTTCTTAACTTCATCTAATAACCAACTCATCCCAATACAGCGTAACAAATGAGGCTTGATTGATATTCTAGCAGCAAGACAATCCCCCCATTTCTATGACATTCGTCTCAATTCTCTATGGTTTATTCCTCCTCAGTACCGTCATTCTGTACTGGGGAATCCCTAATCGACGCTTTCGCCTCGGACTCATCCTCACCGCAAGCGTCATTTTTTATGGCTCCATTCAACTGCAATCCCTGCCCTTTCTTCTCCTCATGGCTTGGGGAACCTTTGCCCTAGGAAAACCCCTCTCAGAAACCACCCCCACTCAGCCCACAGACCAAACCAAAACCTTAAGTAATGAAGCCTGGCGCCAACTCGAACTCCGTTGGCAACAGCGGCGACGCTGGCTCCTCACCGCCGGAATTGCCCTAAATGTCCTGATTTTAGTGGGGTTTAAATATGCCCCCTTTTTATTCCCCACCCTAGGACAAGAGTCCCCAGTTCTAGCCCCTTGGCTAGACCCTTATTTTGTCATGCCCCTGGGCATTAGTTTTTTTGGCTTTGAATGTATCGCTTACCTCATTGACGTCTTCCGAGGGGCGCCCCCCAGTCACAACTTCTTTGAATTTTCTGCCTATAAATTCTATTTTCCCAAACTCATCTCGGGCCCAATCACCCGCTTTCATCAGTGGTTTGAACAGTGGCAACTGCAACATCCCCTGAAAATTGAGCAAGTCACCGATGGCTTATGGCTCATTGCCAGTGGTGCCATTAAAAAGGGATTACTCGCCGATAACTTGGCGATTTTTGTCAATCTTTGTTTTGAAAACACCCAACGGGCCGGAAGCATCGATTTACAGTTAGCGGTGATTGGCTATGGCTTACAACTGTATCTCGATTTCAGTGGTTATGTCGATATGGCTCGGGGGAGTGCCCTGTTATTGGGGTGGACCTTACCGGAAAACTTTAATTTCCCCTATATCTCTACCAGCATCGCTGACTTTTGGCGACGCTGGCATATTACCTTAGGCAGTTGGCTGCGCAATTACCTCTATTTCCCCCTAGGGGGGTCTCGTCGCGGCTTGCTAAGAACCTGCATTAACTTAATGATCGTGATGCTGCTTGCGGGCCTGTGGCATGGCAGTGCAACCGCAGGGATGAACCCAGCAGGATTCCTGGTTTGGGGGGCAATTCACGGCGCGGGGTTAGTTATCCATCGTCTCAATGATGTCCTCTCCCAACGTTGGCAGGGGTTAGCCGCGTTGTGGCGTAGTTTCCCTGGGGTGATGTTGGCCTGGCTACTCACCCAGGGAATGGTCTTTTTCTCCTGGATTTTCTTCCGTCTCCCCGATTTGCAGGTGTCCGGTTGGGTGGTGCGCCATCTCTGGGGCCAGTCTCGCGATGCCCAATTCTTGGATTTAGTTTATCTAGAAACCGTCGGTTGGATGCCGGAACAGTTGGCCATCGCCTTTCTGGGGATTTTCGCCGCCATGTTCCTGGCCCATTTTTTCTGTCATACCCTCAAGGTGCAACTCAACTGGCATGTAAAAATTGCCCTGGTTCCCATCTGTTGGTATGCTGTGCTTCTCTTTGCCCCGGAAGACAGTCTGCCCTATATCTATTTTGATTTCTAATCTCGGGGGACAGACCATTGGCCCGATTTGCCCAAGAAAATCTAATTTCCAGAGACGATGATGCAGACAGTGTCTTAAGATGGTGATGTATTGCCACGATTGAACTGCGTTTGCACCGCGTTGGGCTGCCACTGCTATAGAAACAAGCCATGAGTACGATTTTAGTCGTTGAGGACAGTACCTCCCAACGGGAGATGATTGCTAACCTGTTACGAAACCAGGGAATGCAGGTAGTACCAGCGCGGAGTGGCGTGGAGGCCCTAAAGTATCTCAAGGCCAATACCCCCGATTTGGTGGTATTGGATATTGTGATGCCCAATCCCAACGGGTATGACGTCTGCCGCAAGATGAAGGCACATCCCCGTACGAAGGATATTCCAGTCATCATGTGTTCCTGCAAAGGGGAGGAGTTTGATCGCTACTGGGGCATGAAGGTCGGGGCGGATGCCTATATCGCCAAACCCTTCCACCCGGATGAGATGATTAACGCGGTTCGCCAACTGCTGACTCTGTGAGGCGGGAAGGCAAAAGGCAAAAGGCAAAAGGCAAAAGGCAAAAGGCAAAAGGCAAAAGTGGAGAAGAAGGGAACACCGGAACAGGGAACACCGGAACAGGGAACAGGGGTCCCTCTTCTTCCTCGGTGTCCTCTGTGACTGAAGTGTTTCTCCTCTTGCCTCTTGCCTATTGCCCTCTCCCCTCTTCCCCCAACAACTCCTCCAATATGGACAACAACTCCGGTTGCGAGAGAGGTTTCGTTAGATAGCCAGTACAGCCGAGTTCTTTGGCAATTTGGCGGTATTTTTGGCTGCTGTGGGAGGTCAGCATGACAATGGGGAGTTGGGCTAAGGGACCCCCCTGACGACAGTAGGTGAGGAACTCAAAGCCATTCATGTGAGGCATTTCAATATCACAGAGGGCTAGGGCAATCTCGGGATGCTCTTGAAGTTGAGAAATGGCTTCCTGACCGTCTCGGGCCTGGACGACCTCATAGCCGGCATCCCGTAAGGTGGCAGTAAGGGTGTGGCGGAGGTTGATAGAGTCATCAATCACTAACAAAACGATGGACTGACTCCGAGAGTCGGTAACCGCAGGAGACAGGGACAGGGGTGACACTCTATCATCCAGGCTGGCCGACGAGGAGGGATTGTCTGAGGGACCCAGGGCAACGGCCGATCGCCCCTGGGAACTGCGGCTAAACTGAGGGTGAGATACGCTGGTTTGCGGCAGAGTTGGCCCCGTTTGGCTTTGGAAGATTTCCCCCCCATCGATTACCAACGCCAGACGACTATCACTGAGGATACTACAACCATAAACATAGGGCGGCGGGGCGATCGCCTGCCCCAGAGGACGAATCACTAACTCCTGTTCCCCGATGATGCGATCGACTTCTAACCCCATCAGCCGGCTAGCCTGACGCAGCAAGAGAATCGGCGCACTTAAATCTCGGGAA
Source organism: Sodalinema gerasimenkoae IPPAS B-353 (assembly GCF_009846485.1). Lineage (GTDB taxonomy): Bacteria > Cyanobacteriota > Cyanobacteriia > Cyanobacteriales > Geitlerinemataceae > Sodalinema > Sodalinema gerasimenkoae. Next base: position 2,675,865 of record NZ_ML776472.1, on the reverse strand, counting down.
ATCGAGAGTTTGTTGGTGGTGGGTTCTTGTTTCTCCTCAACTAGGGACGATTGATAATGCAACAAATCGGCTAACTGACGCACCGATACCATCGTCCGGTTGTCGTCTTCGGTGTCGAGTTGCAAGACACGATGATTTTCGAAATGCTTGAGATGGCCCGGTGGCGGCATGACAATCTTATCGATGGAGTCCAATAAGAGACCATAGGCCGACCCTCCCGCCTGAACCACCAACACCTTGGCGATGGTAATCGAAAGGGGAATTTGCAAAATAAAGACCGTTCCCTGACCCGGCTGAGACTCCACCGCAATTCGGCCTTTGAGGGTCTGGAGTTGCGATCGCACCACATCGAGGCCCACACCCCGCCCGGAAATCTCATTCACCTGGCCCGCCGTGGAGAACCCTGGTTCAAACAACACATCGAGATGGTTCGTGGAAATGATCTGTCGGGCCTCCTCCTCCGAGAGAAATTTCCCCTCTACGGCTTTGCGACGAATCCCCTCTAAGTTCAATCCCCGTCCGTCATCCCGCACCTCAATCGTGGTCTGAACCCCTTGATTGTAGGCACGAATGGAGATAGTCCCCACCTCCGGTTTCCCTGCCGCGAGACGGTCGTCCGAGGACTCAATCCCATGGTCGAAGGCATTGCGAACTAAATGTAGCAGAGGTTCATAGAGTTTTTGAGCAATACTCTGTTCAATCAGAAGATCCTGGCCATCCATCTCCAGGGTCACCGGTTTGCCCTGAATGCGAGACAGTTGCTGCAACATCAACGGGAACCGCTGTAACACTTCCCCAAAGGGCAACATGCGAACATCGACTAAATCATCTTGCATCACAGAAAGCAGTTGTTGTTGTTTTTCCATTAACTGGGCCAGTTCCCGACTGCGACCATAAATGTCCTCGGTGTTCTGTTCGAGTCCCGAGACTTGACCGAAGGCGGTTTTCAGGAGTAGATGCAAATCGGCAATACTATCGAAGTTAAAGCCATCCCCGGCAATTGGGGTGCTGAGAGGATTGCCAGAGAAGGGATCTTGTCCCATGACCCGGGCCGCATCCCCGCTCACCATGAGAGTTCGTTCTGACCAGTCCAAAAGTTGACTAATAGTATCTCGGTGTTGATGGATTTGCGATCGCAGTCGTACTGCCGACTGTTGTAGGGCTTCTTCTTCGAGGGCCTGACGGTTGCGATCGACCAGTAACTCCCCCAAACGGTGATTGAGGCGTTCGAGTCCCTTGATGTCCACACTCACCAACTGCCGCGTTGTTCCCTCTCCCGCAGCCGTTCGGGACGTGCCTTGGGTCTTTGCCTTGGATGCGGAGGGAGTCTCATCAAAAAATTCTCCCTCCTGAACGGGATCTTCAACCACATCAGAGGCCGTTGATTCAGAGGCTGGAGTGGTCAACGGGGCTTCTGACGTCTCCTGGGGGGGGTCGGTTTGGGACTTTCCCTCTGCTATCTCTGCCCCAGTCTTTGCCCCAGTCTCTGCCCCTATCTCCGGTTCTGGGATGTTGGACTCAACCACCGCCTCTAGGGTCGATTCATCCCCTTGTGAGATTAGGTCATCGCTCATGGCCGCTGGGGCATCGTCTAAATCTCCCCAAACCCCTTCTAGGAGATCCTCATCCTCCTCCGACTCCTGTTCTAGGGCGGCCCTCCGCAACTGCTCAACGGCGGGGTGTTGAAGCCAGTTTTTCTCCTGTTTCGAGACGGGAGGTAATTCCTGATAGCGATCGCCCACGGCCCGATTGAGACGGCGTAGGGCTTCGACTAACATCACGTCTTCATAGGTTTTCGGCTGCTGGGTATCACTGGCATATTGAAACTTCGCCAACATCACCACCATCGAGAGCATTGTCCAATGGCGATAAAGCTTGAAACTGGCACTATCCTTAGGTTGCTCAATCGAGGTTAAAAAGGCCTCAACCCATTTTTTAATCCCCGAGGCGGTTTTAACCACGGTTTTTTTATGATTCGCCTTCTTACGGGGCAACTTGGGAACCATTAACTCAAAACAAAAGTTCGCCAGGGGAATCTCCTCCTCCTGGGCAAACCAAGCCGCCACAGTGCGAATCGCCTCCTCGAAAAACTCAGCCACCCCAGAGGACACCGGTTTTCCATAGCGTTTGTCCCCCAAGAACTCCCGAAACTGCCCCAGTTCCACATCCAACGCCGTCTCGTCCTGGCGAACCTCCTCCGTGGTCAACGAGTCCAACGGCCCAGGGGAACTAGGAACCACCCCCCGCGCCACCTTCGCCTCGGGAACCGTTCCCTGGGCCAGGGCCAGCAATCCGGCCGATGGTGACCCCCCCGAATCGCGATCGCCCCCCAATACCTGCCGTTGTCCCTGTTGATAATCGGCTAAGGCCAACTCGCCAATGGTCTGAATCTGTTTCGGACTCCGGCCTAAGGCTTGCAAAACCGTCTCAGCAATTTGACTCCAACCGGGCAAATTTAAGGATTCCCCCAAGCCAACAAAAACCTCAGCTCCCGACCTTAAACTGTCTTCAATGGCTTGAATATCTCCCTGTTCAACTTGGCGTTTAAGCTCATCTAAACGCTGTTGAACCCCTAACTCAAAAATAGATTTAGCAATATCAAATCCCAACTCAGATGACGTAGGAATATACTCTTTTTGCCCAAAATCATCCCCCAACTTATCCCGCAAGCGGGCTAACACATCTGCCGCTCGATTTAACAAAACCTCCTCATCGATAGGGGTTTGATTCATCTCTGCTGTCAACGCATTTCGCAGACATTCATAGCCCTCAAACAAGAGACCTTCCAACTCATTATCAATAGGAATCTCTTCATTATAAAGAGCCTTAAAGGCATCCTCCATCGAGTGAGAAATGGATTTTAACCCCTCCAGGCCCACATTCGCCGCCGCCCCCTTTAAGGTATGAGTTGCCCGCATCATGCCATGGACATTCTGAATCCGATTTCCCTCATGAAGTTTCAGCAGACCATCTTCCACGGCTTGCAGCAACTCCGGGGCTTCACTCAGGAAATAGACATATCCTTGATCACGACGGCTGTTCATAAATGAAAATTAGTGTTAATCGTTATTGCCCCTGCAACAGGGATGAGTTCTAGCTTATCGAGGAACTTACCCCTATTGCCTGTTGCCTGTTGCCTGTTACCTGCTGCCTGCTGCCTGCTGCCTATTGCCTCTTTCCTAACTCACCTTAAATTGTCCCGCACTTGATTGTAACTCCTGAGCTGTGGTCAGAGCATCCTTAAAGCGCGAGGAAATCGCGATGGAGTTTTCCGAGGTTTGGTTGGCAATTTCTGCAATTGAGCGCATCATCTCTGTCACCGATTGAGCTTGTTCCGTTTGTACCTGCGTCGCATGGGTAATTCCCTGCACCAGTTCCCCGATTTGGGCCGTCGCCGTCACAATCTCATTGAGAGTTTGCCGGGTTTCGCCCACCAGATTTGTCCCCTTCGTCACCTGTTCCGAGGCCATTTCCATCGCCAGGGTCACATCCTTCGTTTCTGCCTGAATTTCCTGGACCAGATTTTCAATTTCGGTGGTCGCATCCGCTGACTGACGAGCCAGGGAGCGCACCTCATCGGCAACCACCGCAAAGCCGCGCCCATATTCCCCGGCTCGGGTGGCTTCAATGGCCGCATTCAACGCCAATAAGTTGGTCTGAGTGGCGAAGTTGTTAATCAGGTTCACCACCTTAGCGATGTTTTGCGAGGACTGGGTAAGGCGGGCAATCCCTTTGGCGGCGGCGGCCACGGTTTGGCGAATGTCGGCAATCCCCTCCACGGTACGGTTCATGGCATCATCCCCAGCTTCTAGGGTACGGTTGGCCCCCTGTAGCGCCACTTCCACCTGTTGGGCGTTGTTGGCAGTGGTTTGGGTGAAGCCCACCACATCCTGAATGCGATCGAGGGTTTTGCTAATTTCCTCGAATTGCTTTTGCGCTTGGTCTGACAATTCCATCAGAGACGCGTCACTACTTTGGGAGCTTTGCACCACCTGTCCGGCGGCGGTTTGCACCTGCATGACGATTTTACGCAGGCTTTGCAGGGTGTTGTTGAAGGAGTCGGCCAGGGTTCCCATTTCATCTTCTGTCACGGGAATCCGCACTGTTAAATCCCCGTCCAGGGCTGGGCGGACGGCCATCAGCAGTTCCAGAGCCCGTTTTTGCAGTTGTTCTTTGGCGGCCTTATCCCGTTGGGCAGCAGCTTCGAGTTGCAGGGACTGCTCTTGCAGTTGTTGCAGGTATTCACTCTGCTGAATGGCGACTCCCAGTTGGGTTCCGATTTGCCGCAGTAGGGTGACTTCCTCGTTTTCCCAGTCCCGTGGCCCGTTGTTCTGATAGGCGGCCAGGAGTCCCCAGAGTTGAGGACCCTTGAAGATGGGAACAATGGCATAGGCGCGACATTGATATTGTTCGAGGACTTCGAGATAACAGGTGCTAAAGCCCGCTTGATAGATATCTTCAACGGAGAAGGCTTGTTCAGTCTGGAAGCGTCCCCCTTCCGTCTCTTGCAGATAGGTATCCCGACTGGCGGGGCCGCTGGCTTGGGGGGCAAGTTGGCCGGACTGTTGCCGCTCAATCAGGCTTGTCATGTTGTCGCATTGGCTGACATTGTCCCGTAGAGCGGGAATTTGTTGTTGTCGCTGCACCAGGGGGGCCCAGGTCGCCCCGACGGACTCGGCAATAAAGGACCCACTCCAGTCTTCGGCGAATTGATAGACACAGACGCGATCAGTTTTGAGGAGTCGTCGGACTTCGGTGGTGGTGGTGTCGAAGATGGTGTCTAAGTTCAGAGATTCCCGAATCCGTTCGATGACCTGAGCGACGGCGCGTTCCCGTTCGGCGGTGCGGGCAATTCGTTCGGACTGGCGGCGCAGTTCCTGGACGGTTTCGGCTTGTTGCAGGGCGACCCCTAATTGGTCGGCGATGCGTACAAGCAGTTGCACTTCGTCCTCTTGCCATTCCCGAGGGCCGTCGTTTTGATAGGCGGCGAGAATGCCCCAGAGGGTTTCCCCTTGGAAAATAGGAACCAGGGTATAGGCCCGGGCCTCGAACTGTTCGAGGAGTTCGACGTGACAGGGGTCATGGCCGGCTTCGTAGATATCGGTGACGGCGTAGGTTTCCCGGTAGGCGTAACGTCCTCCCTGGTTTTCTTCGAGGTAGGTGTCTTTCCAGACTCGTTCGACTTCAGGGCCGACGAGTTTCCCCCAGCCGGGAGTGACGGACTCGGCCACAAACTGACCGCTAAAGTCGGGGTTGAATTGATAGACGGCGATGCGATCGCATTGCAGCAACAGTCGTACTTCTTTGGTGGTGACGTTGAAGATACTGTTGATATCGAGGGATTGACGGATGCGGTCGATGACTTGGGCTACGGTGCGATCGCGCTCGGCGGCTTGGCGAATGCGATCGGACTGACGACGCAGTTGGGTCACGGTTTCGGCTTGTTGCAGGGCCACCCCCAATTGGTCGGCAATCCGTTGCAGCAAATCCACTTCGCTATTTTGCCATTCCCGGGGACCGTCGTTTTGATAGGCGGCGAGAATCCCCCAGAGATGTTCTCCTTGGAAAATGGGAACTAGGGTATAGGCCCGGGCCTCGAACTGTTCGAGGAGTTCGACGTGACAGGGGTCATGACCGATGGTATAGATATCACTGACGGCGTAGGTTTCATGGTTGGCGTAGCGTCCCCCTTGGTTTTCTTCGAGGTAGGTATCTTTCCAAACCCGTTCGACCTCCTCGCCAACGAGTTTCACCCAGCCGGAGGTGACGGACTCAGCCACAAACTGACCGCTAAAGTCGGGGTTAAATTGATAGACGGCCACGCGATCGCATTTCAGCAGTAACCGGACTTCCTTTGTGGTGGTGCGGAAGATAATATCGATATTCAGGGATTGACGAATCCGCTCAATCACCCGTGCTACGCTGCGATCGCGGTCTTGAACTCGGTCAAAGGAGTTGCGCAACCGTTCGAGGACATCCTCAACTTGCTGGGGGTTGGGGTCTAGCATGGAAGTCCCATGACCATTGAGACTTTGCTGGAAACTAATTAATTCGGCGGCCACTTGTCGCAAAATGGCGATTTCTCGTTCTGACCAGGAATAGGGGTTACGACAATGCTGCACAGACAAAACCCCCCAAAGTTTTTGACCCAGTTTGAGGGGAATGGTTAGGGCCGCTTGGACTTGATAGCGATCGAGGATTTGCTGCTGGTGTGGGGTAAGGTTGGTGCGAGATTGGTCGGCGATGGAGATAAACCCCAGGTTTTGATAGTCGTCTAGGGTTTCAAAACCAAAGGCGGCAATGTGGAGGCGATCGCCCAAAGATGGTGTCCAACCTCGTCCGACGGCTTCGGCAACCACAGTCCCCGTTAAATTCGCACCATTGGCATTTGTTAGAGGCAGTCCAGATTCAATTGCGCTATTTAAACCAGGACGATTGACGCCATTTCCCCCCCCATTGAAGGCCAATCCAGACATGGGATTTTGGAATTGGTCAATAAAGGCATCAATACTGCGATCGCACAGGCGGTAAATGAGGGCGCGATCGCACTCAAACACCTGCTGAAGTTGTACCACCACATCCCGACAGGCCGCCTCTAAGCTGTTGGCCTGTTGGAGGGGTTGGGTAATCTTAGCCGCCTGCTGACGAATCGCTTTGAGTTGTTCTTCTAAGCTTTTAGCAATGGGGGCCGAGAGGTTGGTTGTGGCTGGGGAGGTGGATTCGCGAGGAGACATAGCTTAAGACCGAAGAGAACAAGGGCAGAAGGTAGTAGGCAGTAGGCAGCAGGCAGCAGGGGGGAGAAGGCAGTAGGGGCATAACCTACCCTAGCCCCTCCCGCTGAGGGGATAGCAAGTGGCCTGCGACAAGGGGGACGAGGAGGAAAGAGGACAGTTCAACGGCATAACCCACCCCTAATCCCTCCTAGGAGGGGAAAGTTCCCCTTTTGCTTACTGCCTGCTGCCTACTGCCTACTGCCTTCTTTCCCCTAAGAATAAGGAGACGGAGTTGTCGGATGTTGCAGCAACCGGAAGACTTCGGCAATGTCGATAACAATCGCCAGTTCTCCCCGTTCATCAATAAAATACCCCTGCAAATAGGGAACAATCGCGGGAGGAAAAAGTTGAACGTCGGCGGCTTGCAGATGGGCAAGGTTATATACAGCTAAGTCTAAAACCTGGGGAACCATAAAGCCAATGACCTGTTCGTTCCATTCCACAACAATCGCCACCGTTTGGGCGATCGCCCCGCTGGTGAGAATATCGCTCCCACTCCGAGAACTGCTACTACGCAGGCCATACAGAGGGGGATAGCCGAGGAGTTCACCGAAATCAACCACCCACAGCATCTCACCACGCCAATTGTAAACCCCTAGAATGCACGATCGCATTTCTGGGACCGGCAACACTTCCGACAGACGCACCGTCGCAATTTCCGCCACTGTTTCCACGGGAATCAGGGCAAAATCTCGCTCTCCGATGTAGAACTGCAAAAATTTGCCCGTTTGGGAGTTCCCCCCTTCAACAGCAGCGGCAGCATCTACATTTAAGGACAGATTGGGATAGTTCAAGGATGAGTCCACAGGATAAGACACGAACGAGGAACAAGCTTAGGTGCAGAGGGGCTTCATCTTAGAGGCTGATGAGCCAGTCCCCCTCCGAAGAGGGGGGATAATCCGGACTATCATCGGGGTCAGCCAATCAATTTACGAACGGTTTTCAGGAGGAGATCTTCATCCAGAGGTTTCGTGAGATAGGCATCCGCCCCCAGCATATTGCCCCAGGTTTTATCCACATCTGTATCTTTGCTCGAACAAATAATGATGGGGATTCCTTTGGTATCAGGATTGGTCTTAAACTCACGACACAGTTCAAAGCCGCTCTGTCCGGGGAGAATTACATCCAGAACAATTAAATCTGGACGGCGTTGTCCCACTTTACTCAGGGCTTCTTCACCATTTTCGGCGTTGATCACCACTGAGCCATCTTGTTTAAGATAGCGATTAATGGTTTCGCGATCTGTCATGCCATCTTCGACGACGAGAATCGTGTTGCTCATGAAATCTGTTTCTGACTCCTAAGACTCGGGGTTTGTCAACGATTAAAATCAAATGTGAGTTGGTCGGTCGGCGCGATCGCCTAAAATAACCACTCAATCCATGTCCTACCGTAGCAAAAAACGACTCTACCCACCCAAACCAGCCCCCTCCATTAGGGCACCGGGTGAACTCAAACGGTGACTAAGTCAGGAAACCTGGACGTTTAAAAACTTATGCACCGTACTCAGCAGTTTCTCCGCATCAATGGGTTTCCCCAAAAAATCCGAAGCTTTGACCATTTTGGCTCGCACGCGATCGACCACGCCATCATTGCCGGTGAGAATAATGATGGGAGTCTCGGCAAACTGAGACATCCGCCGCAGTTGCGTACAGACCTCATAGCCATTGGCCACGGGCATCACCAATCTCGGCAAACTGAGACATCCGCCGCAGTTGCGTACAGACCTCATAGCCATTGGCCACGGGCATCACCAAGTCGAGGAAAATCAATTGGGGCCGTTTTTCTAGCAAAATCGGCAAGGCTTGCACCGAATCAGTGATGCTGTTCGAGGAAAATCAATTGGGGCCGTTTTTCTAGCAAAATCGGCAAGGCTTGCACCGAATCAGTGATGCTGATGAACTCATAGCCCGCCGACTTAATAATCTTGCCGAGTTGCTCGCATAACTGCGGACTATCATCCACACAAGCAATCAGCCGCTTGTGTGCAGGGTCAGGTCTCGCCCCTCGCGGAGTCTGGGGCGGTTCCAATCCCGGCTTAGGAATCTCTGAACCCGGGACTAAATCAATCCAGCGTTTGCGAATATAGGGCGCCAACGATTTGGTCAGCCGGGTGATGTCAATCTTGGTTAGAACCGATAACTCCCGTAAAGTGCGCTGGCCATTGACTTTCTTGCGTAACTGCTCAAACGCCTTAGCCGGGACATTTTCTTGTAAGCCCTCCAGATTACGAATGACGGGGATGAGATTGGGAGAGACCTGGGCGAAACCAGCCCCCCTCCACTCATCAAAGGCCAGCTTCGCCCGCTTGACCGCCTGTTTGAGGTTGACCGCCACAATTTGCATCCGTAAAATGCTAAGGGCTTCATGGTGGACGGTCTCAAACTGGAGGGGTTCGCGACGTTCTTGCTGAAATAGATCAAACAGGACATCGGTGATGGTTTGTTCAATAATGGCGATCGCCGTATCCTTATCTAAGACATTGCGCTTAAGTAAAACCCAAACCACCTGATAATTCCAACAGACAAATCGATCGGATTCGCGAACGGCCAGGCTCTCGAAGTTGAACGTCGGACAATAGGCATTCAATTGTCGCCGTAGGGAACGAACGGGGTGAGAGTGGTTGGTCGCCCAAATCAAACGACCCACGCAAAAATATAAGCTCCACCGTTCACCACTAGGCGCACTGATATCTAGTTGCCCAGTCAGCTGGTCTTGATTTTGGATGGCGAGTTGCTGGATTAAGCGAATCGCTGTGCTGTGTTGTACCACCGTTGCTGTCATACCCTAAACAGTCCATTTTCTGGTTTCTACATTCAAGAACCAGCGTCTTTTTATATGTTTTTCAGAGTTTTCATCAAAAAAATCAAGTCAACTTGACCCAAGTCTTAATTAGGATGGGTTTGCTTGATGGCTGGCTTGCTCTACTGTTTTCAGTATATCAAGCCCTGTCAGCAATTGCTCACCCTGATCCCCGCCCTATCTGTAAAGAGATTGTCAAGACAGTTATAAAAGTTTATATGCCCAATTGCCACCGAGATCCCTAGCAAAATTCCGACCAAGGGAGCTGTTTTCCATCTCTGTTGATGAAACTGTCTCGAATCTGGAAAAACTCCAGATTTTTAGGTAGAAACACCGAGGATTAGCCCCAAGGGGGGTTTTTTTGTTAGCACAAAATGAGCCTTTTTTCTTAAAGCTATAGTAAAGAACCGATCGCTTATTGTAAATAAGTCTGAACTTTTATTGCAAAAGCCAGGCGATGCACATAAAACTTAATGAAAACTCAGAGCCTGGCCACGAATCGAGGTCTTCAGTTCCCCATTATCGAGCACCACTTGCCCCCCAACAATCGTAAAACGGGGAAAGCCCGTCAACGACCAGCCCTCAAAGGGACTCCAGCCGCACTTAGTCGCCAAATCCTTCGCCTCCACCGTGAGATAGGTCTGCAAATCCACCAGCACTAAATCAGCATCATAGCCCGGGGCAATCTGTCCCTTATTGGCAATCCCATAGCCCTTGGCAGGATTCGTCGACATCCAACGGGCCACCTGAGCCACCGTGCAGCGGCCCGCCATCGCCTGAGTCAACATCAGAGGTAACGACGTCTCCACCCCCGGCATCCCTGAGGGAGTATCGGGATAGGTTCGCGCCTTCTCCTCTAGGGTATGGGGAGCATGGTCGGTCGCAATAAAATCAATAACGCCATCATGCAACGCCTGCCACAGGATCTCATTGTCCCGCGCCGACTTCAGGGGCGGATTCATCTGGGCCTTCGAGCCAATCTCAGCATAGGCACTGGTGTTGAGCAACAAATGCTGCGGGGTCACCTCTGCCGTCACCCAGTCCGGTTTCTCCTGACGGAGTAACTCCGCTTCCTCCCCAGTGGACATATGCAAAATATGTAAGCGGCGGCGATAGGTTTTCGAGAACCGCAGGGCCCGTTTCGTGGCAATGAGTGCCGCCTCATTATCCTGAATTTGCGAATGGATAGCGGGATCAGTGATCCCCGCAAACTGTTGTCGCCGCTGTTCAATGCGGGTGCGATCCTCAGCGTGAACCGCAATCAGGCGATCGCCCTCCCGGAAAATCGCATCCAACGCCGCCTCATCATCCACCAACAGTGGGCCCTTCATCGATCCCATAAAAATCTTGATGCCGCAGGTGGGGTTAGCCTCCCGTAAATCCGGCAGATTTTCCTCCGTCGCCCCAATAAAGAAACCATAATTGACCAAGGATTTCCCCGCCGCCAGGGCCAACTTCTGATCTAACGCCGCCTGAGTCGTCGTCAGGGGTTTGGTGTTGGGCATCTCCAGATAGGAAGTCACCCCCCCTCTGGCACAGGCACAACTGGCAGTAAATAAGTCTTCTTTATATTCCAAACCCGGTTCCCGGAAATGCACCTGGGGATCAATCACCCCCGGTAACAGGGTTAAGCCCTGAGCATCAATCTCACGATAATCCACCTCAGGAGGGCTAAAATTCGCCTCCACCGCCCCAATACGTCCCTCCTCAATCCAGACATCGGCCGGCATCAGGCGATCGTCCGACATCAAAACTTGAGCATTACGAATTAGCAGGGGGACAGTTTGTGACATGGAACTAAGAGACGACAGGACAACTCTAACCCAGACTATACTGGAGGATGGACTCCCGTCTAGTATCGTCTTAAGCAATGTATACCGGGAGTCTTTGGTTCCACACTCTCTGCCTCACGAAATACTATGCCCTCAAATCGTCATGGAGAAAACCCTTGGGTTGAAGCCCTAAAAACCTTTGGCATCAGTGCCGTCCTCGCGTTGGGGATTCGTACCTTTGTTGCCGAAGCTCGTTATATCCCCTCCGGTTCCATGCAGCCCACCCTTGATATCAACGATCGCCTCATCATCGATAAAGTTAGCCACCACTTTCGCGACATTACACGCGGCGATATCATCGTCTTTAACCCCACAGAACACCTACAAGAAAAATTTAAAGATGCCTTCATTAAACGGGTGATTGGGCTACCCGGAGACAAAGTCGAGGTTCGAGACCAAGTCGTCTGGGTCAACGATGCACCACTGATCGAAAATTACCTCTACGCGCCCCCAGATTACGTGTACGGGCCCGTCTACGTCCCCGAAGACCATTTCTTCGTCCTCGGTGATAACCGCAATAACAGCTACGACAGCCATTATTGGGGCTTTGTCCCCCGAGACTTAGTGGTTGGACGAGCCGTCGCTCGCTTTTGGCCCCTCGGCCGCTTGGGTTCGATTACATCTCGTCCTGAGCATGAGGAAGACCTACTGAACTAGCGACTTAGCCGTCTCCTTCCCTCGCTTGGGTCAGAGGTTCCAACTGGCCTGACCCCGCCACCATGCAGACCCAATTGTCCCGATGAAGTCTTTACCCTTCCGTCCTGGGAATTTGATTCCCGGACTCTCGATTATGGACCGCTACATCATTGGCGAGACGCTTCCACCCTTTTTGTTTGGGGTTGGGGCGTTTTCGTCCATTGGTATCGCGGTGGGGATTGTGTTTGAGTTGGTGCGGCAAATGACCAACGCCAACATCTCCTTTGAGATTGCCTTGCAGGTATTCCTGCTGCAACTGCCCTACTACATCTCTCTGTCGTTCCCCATGGCCATGCTCCTGGGGACTCTAATTGCCTATTCCCGACTCTCTAGCGATAGTGAACTGGTGGCCCTACGCAGTTGTGGGGTCAGCTTAACCCGAATCGTGCGCCCCGCGCTGATTTTTGGACTCCTGATTACCCTGCTCACGTTCACCTTTGACCAAGTAGTAGTCCCCGAGAGTCTTTACCAGGCTGAACAGCTTTTTAACCGGGCCGTGCGCTCTCAGGATGCGATTCTCTTTCAGCGCAATACTCTCTACCCCGAAATTGGTCGTTTACAACGAGGGGAGGAGGTTCGCGAGGATACTCTCGTGCGTCTGTTCTATGCCGAAACCTTTAATCGGGAAGAAGAACGGATGTATGGAGTGATTGTCCTTGATCGCTCTGAACCGACATTAGATCGCCTTATTTTTGCTGAATCTGCTACCTGGAACCCCACCAGCAATGTCTGGGATTTCTTCGGCGTTAAAAGCTATGCGATCGCCCCCGACGGCTCCTATGTGAACATCGCCAAATTTGACCAACATCGCTATCCCTTACCTCGCGCCCCCTTAGACTTAGCTCAAGACCGAGATTATCCCCAAATGAACCTCGCCCAAGCCATAGCTCGTTTGGAGATTCTCAAACAAAGTGGACGGGAGGATCAAGTCCGTCGCCTACAGATTCGCATTCAACAGCGCTTCGCGATTCCCTTTGCCTGTATTGCTTTTGCCCTCGTCGGCTCCGCTCTCGGCACAACCCCCCAACGCACCAGCGCCTCCCGAGGCTTTGGCATTAGTGTTCTTGTCATCTTTGGCTATTACCTATTAATGTCTATCGGAGATGCCTTGGGCTTAAGTCGCCTTGTCCCCCCCTGGTTTGCCGGCTGGCTCCCTACCCTAATTGCTATTACAGCCGGGATACTACTCTTAGTCCGCTCCTCCCGTCTCCGCTGACCCCAAAAACCGTTGTACTTCTTTACAAAATTAGACCCAAAATGACTTGACAGCTTCCCTGATTAGGGAATACAATTAAGTTAATTGAGTCAGATGTTTAAGTTCAATCTTAAAACGATGAGCTTAGATAGACTAGGCTCCGCCGCTCCAGTGCGGGCGGCGCGGAGCCAAACATCTAGGCTGCGCATTTTTTTGGAGTTGATGTCTCCTGCCCCAAAAGTGCTAACCTCCTCTTCCTCCTCTGTGTCCTCGGGCAACCACAAGGGATTGCCCCTACGTGGTTCACCTCCTCCCCATGTTCAGCCCCATCTACGGCCCCGTTACCTCCTGGCGTTATGGAACCTCCCTCGGGATTGACCTCATCGGCGAAGTGTCAACCTGTAGTTTCGACTGCGCCTACTGCCAACTCGGAGAAATCGAGCGTAAAACCCAACAGCGACAGATTTTCGTCCCCACCGCTGATCTCATAGAAGCCTTAAACGCCTATTCCCCCTGGCCCGTTGACATCGTGACCTTTAGTGGCAGTGGCGAACCGACCCTGGCCGAGAATTTAGGGGAGGCGATCGCCGCCGTCAAAGCCCTAACCCAGAAACCGGTTTTAGTCCTGAGCAACGCCACCCTCCTCAACCAGCCCGAGGTTCGGGCAGCTCTCAACCAAGCCGATCGCGTCTCCCTCAAACTCGATGCTCCCAACCCGGATCTCTTGCGTCGCATCAATCGCCCCGTGGAAGGAGTCTCCTGGGAGGCCATCCTAGAAGGTTTACAACGTTTCCGCCGTGACTATCCCGGAATCGTCGATATTCAGACCATGCTCCTGAGTCCTTGGAAGGCAGACGAGCAACAGGCCTATCAGGAGTTGATTGCCCAACTGCATCCCCACGAAATCCAACTCAACACCCCCACTCGTCCCAAACCCGTCGGACATCAACTCGACGGCCGGGGGAACCACAGTCAGGGCGATCGCCCCTATGCCGTGCGTCAGCTCAAATCCGTCTCCCGAGAAGTCCTCCAAGACGTCGCCGAACATCTGCAACAGGCGATCGCCATCCCCGTTCGCTATGCTCCTAGTCCCAAATAACCCCCTCTATCAGTCTTCTGAGGGAGTTCCGAGCCAATCCGAGCCAGTACTAATCACCAGAGAATTAATCGCCACATCAACCTGGTGGCTCCCTTCCGTCAAGGTAAAAGGCTCACTCACAAAATCAAACGAAGGATAGGTATCATCCAGAGCGCGAAAGCGGACATAGGTTTCCCCCTCCTCATCAAAGGGGGCCGTGTCGTCCTCCCGCACTTCCTCAGGAAGCCGGAAATTTAACAGGCCATCCTCATCCGGGGATTTCCAGTCCGTGAAACGTCCATCCGTCTCCTCCCCAGACTCCGCCCCCGTATAGAGAGCCGCCTCCCAATCCGACGTTGCCCCAAACTCATCATCGGCGAACATTAAGCCGATAGATACTAGAGCCTCTCCCTCCTCCAAATCCGCTAGTGGTGTTTCCGGGGCGTCATTCTCCAAAGCATCTGCATCCGCCAAATCCTCATTAACCTCAGCCGGGTTGCAAGCGACAAGGGGCAATAGCACAAGCAAAATTGAGATCCGTCGCAGCATCATGTGACCATTCCGGTGTTTGTCCTCTGTCCATGTTAACCAAATCCTCCCCCTGAGACCCTGTTAGAGCAACTGGGCGATCGCCCCAACAGAATCGGCAACCGCTGGAGGAGGATTGTATAGCAAAAATTGGTCTGAATAGGACAAAAAACAGGGGATAAGAAGGCAAGAGGCAAGAGGCATAACCCACCCCTGCCCCTCCCAGGAGGGGAGAACCCACCCCTGCCCCTCCCAGGAGGGGAAAGACGTAGGGGCGTACCCTTGTGGCACTGGTGTCAAGTTAAGGAAATCGTGGAAAAGTCAAGAAAGTGTAAACAACCCGAGACCAAGGGAAAAATGCTTATAGGCTAAGGACTAGCTAGCCAGGACAAAAGATGCCTAAGAAGACCTATCACAAACCGGGAAACCCGGACTTCAGACGACATCGCTCAGTGCCCGGACCAGTGAATCGGACGATTGAGCAGCGCTTGTTCGAGATGTTAAGTCCGGGAACGTTTGCCTCCCTCAAAAGCGTAAGCAACAAAGGACGACGGTTACGAGAGCGAACTCTAACCCTGCCGGTGATGACAGCGATTGTCCTGAGCCTAGTTTACCGGCAAATGACAGGGCTAAGTGAAGTGCTGCGAACCCTAGAACAGGAGGGACTGTTTTGGGTGAAAGCTCAACGCATCAGTAAACAGGCTCTATCCCAAAGATTACAAAGCCTGCCGGCCCATCTGTTTGCCAGTTTGCTCGAGCAGGTCATTGAGCGCTTGAACCAATCCTCAGCGCCCGGGGAAGTCTCGCCATTCTGGAGACCGGTGCGGTCTAAGTTCCCAGCCATTTGGCTAGCTGACGGGTCAACCCTCGAAGCCTTAAAAAAGAAACTGCATCGTCATCGCGGCAAAAAAGCCACCTCCCCCTTGGCCGGCAAGATGATGATGATGGTCGATGCCTTCAACCATCGCCCCCAGGCGGCCTGGTACAGTCCTGAAGCCCAATCCAATGATAAGCTTTGGACTGACTCATTGCTCGAACGTCTGCCAAAGGGCGGTTTAATGGTGTTTGACCTGGGATTCTTTAAGTTTCCTTGGTTTGATGCCTTTAGCGATTCGGGCAAGTTCTTTGTGACTCGCTTGCGGGAGAAAACCGCTTACAAGAATCTCAAGGTACTCGGTCAAAACCGTTACGTTCGTGACGAACTGATAGATTTAGGGCAATACCGCTCTAATCCTTGTCACCATCCCGTGCGTCTGGTGTCCGTCTCTTGGGAGGGAACCATCTACCGCTATTTGACCAATGTCACTGACCCCGAGGTCTTGTCCGCCCGCTACGTTAGCGAGCTTTATCGCCAACGCTGGCGCATTGAGGAGGCCTTTCTCGTGACCAAACGCTTGTTAGGTTTGGCTTACCTCTGGGTCGGTGGCTCCAATGGCATTGAAATCCAGATTTATGCCACCTGGATTTTCTATGCGGTGCTTACCGACGTCTGTTCCCAGGTCTCTGAGGCTTTACATGAACCCATTGACCGCATTTCTCAGGAAATGGTTTTCCGCAGTCTTTACTTTTTCAGTCGCGCCCGGGAACAGGGCCGTGTTGAGGATGATGAACTCATTCCTTTTCTGGTTCAATATGCCCAGTCCTTCGGACTGGTTAAAGCTAGGCGTAAGCGCCAACGAAAGAAAGATGCTATCTCCCGTCAGGTCTGGTCTCACCCCTTAACTTGACACCAGTGACCCTTGTGGTCGCCCGAGGTAGGAGATTCTCTTCCAACTCAGAGTATCCTTGCTAAGTGTCAATCAGGCAATCTTCGATTGCTATAGCAAAACGTAGCGGCGGTGATGATGAAGTTAAGGGTTCACGACTCACGGCCGAGAATTTACCAGCACCTCCGTCACCACCTCCCCACCCGTGACCACAAAGGTTTGCTCCTCTAACTTGCCATTGGCTCGCGGGCCCGTCAGTTGTAGGGACGGATTGACCTGACGATAGGCCACATTTCCCTGAGCCTCAAAGGTTTCAGAGGGAATAAACCAGGTCAGTTCATTCGCGGTTAACTGCGCTTGATTTTCCTGGCCCAAGACCTCAACCCCATCTTGGAGATAGAAGATCTCATCTGGTAAGCTCATCCAGCCTCGGTTTCCACTTAAGATGACCTCTTTCTCACGATGGGTAACCCGTAACGGCACATCCGAGGTCAGCAGTTGCTCCCCTAAATCCCAGTCCAGGCGATGGCTAGCCACATCCACCGCTGGATTCAGAAGAGCTAAACGCGCATTGTCTTGTAGACGCGCCACTTGCGTCTGTAGGTTCACTTCGATACTCTCCGCCGCCGCGCGATCGGTGACCGTTACCGCCTGCAAATCCCGAGGTTCTGGGGGAGGGATGTCCTCGTCCTCATCATCGTCCGCCTCAGAGGTGGGGGCGATCGCCTCAGGGGGAGCATCGATCCATTCATAACGGGCCACTTGAACCGTAACCTCACTGAGAACCAGTTCCTCAGGAATTTGCCAGAGCAATTCCTCCGTCATCATCTGTAACGAAGGTTCATCAATGTTAGCAATCACATCCCCGATCGCCTGAAGATGCTGTACGTCAATGAGAAAGACCATCTGTTGAGCTTGTAGATGGGCCGTCTCATGGGTGGCGGTGACATTATCGTGAATCTCCAGGCGATCGCCCTGAGGTTGCCAGTCTAGGCGATCGCCACGCACCACCACCTGATCTCGCAGATCAATCACCACCACCTCATCCTCAAGGAAAATCGTCTGCGCCTCCTGTTCGAGAGTGCCTGAACGGCCCTCCACCTGATAAATTGGCTCTCCCTCTCGATAGAGTTGACCCGAGACATTTTCCAATTGAGCCACTTGGCGATCGCTGCTGTAGGTCACCCGTTCCGCTTTGACGACCCAAAGAACATTGCCATCTCCCCCCACCTGTTCTAACTCAACATTCTCGAAGGTTAGACTGGGATCAACTTGTTGTGACGGAATCGACTCAGCAGGATCAGGGGATTCCGTCCTCGGGGTACAAGCACTGATGAAGACCATCAATACCAGTGCTAGTCCTAGAGGACGAGATCGCCCCCCCCCCGCGTCCAATGAGACCCGAAAAAGACAGAGGTCATAAAATCGTGATGAAATGAGCCATTATTTACTGGGTTTATCCTCAATCACGGGAGCACCCCCTACACCGGAGAGAGGACGATAGGTGTAGGGATGATGCCTAGGGTTTTTTTGAATTTCCTCCTTGATATTCTCCAAATCAATATACCGATCTGCCACATTGATGAGACTATCACTGGTCATCGAGCGCAAACTAACCACCTCAACTCGGACGCCGCGATAGCTCACCGCATCCACCGCATAGGCGAGATCCCCATCGCCACTGACGAGAATCGCCGTATCATAGGCTCCCACCAAGGCCATCATGTCCACCGCAATTTCCACATCCAAGTTAGCCTTTTTAGAGCCATCGGGAAGCTGCACCAAATCCTTGGCAATAACGCGATAGCCATTGCGACGCATCCAGAGCAAAAAGCCCTGTTGCTTCTCATTGGTGCGATCGACCCCCGTATAGAAAAAGGAGCGTAACAGCCGTGAACCCGCCGTCAAGCGGCACAGCAGCTTCGTGTAGTCAATCTCCATGCCCAATTGCATGGCAGCATAGAACAGGTTAGAACCATCAATAAAAATCGCCACGCGACCTCGGTTCTCTAGCACCTGTTCCGGTGTAAATATCGAGTCATGCTCGAAATCGTTTAACATGGCTTGTTATCCTCAGGGTTGTTATCTATCAGAGAATTTAAATGAAATGCCCCAGATCTCGTCTGTGATGACGATGAGGCTGTATTCCCATTATAATTTCTGGTTCTTGAAAAAAAAGACAAAGGGTTCGATTAACCATCTGTCTCGGATCTTAGAAGACCTTCAAAAACAGAGGCGATCGCAACCCCTCACGAATCTACAGCAATTGAGATTACGCACTCGGAACCTCAATACGCCGAAAAACAGGCTCAGGTTTATTCAAGGATTGCCCAGGAGGGAGAACGCCCCAAGCCCCATGAGCCTCAAAGGTCGCCGTTTCTCGAACCGACTCAAGCCGGTCAAAATCGGTGCTATAGCCCAGTTGCCCATAAATGGCAGTACTCAGGTGAGGAACCACCGGGGATAATAAATAGGCCACCAGACGCACCGACTCCAATACACTATAGAGAACCTCCTCAACAGCCGCTTGTTCCCCCTGTTTATAGAGTGACCAGGGAGCGCGATCATCAATATATTTGTTGCCCGCACGCACCAAACTCAAACTAGCCTCACAGGCCCGATGGAAGGCCAGACTCTCATAAGCTGAGCGCACCCGTGGCGTTAAGGAGTCTCCCAAGGCCTTGAGCGGGTTCTCCTGAGAGATCCCAGCAACATCGAGATCGGGAACAGTGCCGCTACAGTATTTGCGGGCCATTCCCAGAGTTCGATTAAGAAGATTCCCCAAGTCATTGGCGAGGTCAGCATTGACGGTATTGATAAAACGAGTCTCATTGTAATCACCATCTCGGCCAAACTCGATTTCCTTCATAAAATAATAACGAAAGGCATCGGAACCAAAGCGTTCTACGAGATCCACTGGGTCTACTGTATTCCCTAAGGTTTTACTGATTTTATGACCATCCTTGGTGAGGAAGCCATGACCAAACACCCGTTCAGGTAACGGCATCCCCGCCGATAGCAACATTGCGGGCCAGTACACTGCATGGAAGCGCAAGATATCCTTACCAATCAGGTGCAGTTGGAAGGGATAGCCCCGTTCTAAGACACGCTCTAGAGTTGGCTCATCCTCTGGCTGCAAAAGCCCCGTGATATATCCCAAAAGAGCATCAAACCAGACATAAAGGGTATGATCTGGGTTCTCGGGAACCGGAAAGCCCCAGTCCATGTTGACGCGTGAGATAGAGAAGTCCTGTAATCCACCCTGTACAAAGCTCAGCACCTCATTACGGCGCATCGTCGGTTGAATGAAGTCGGGTTGAGTCTCATAGAGGTCTTCTAAGGCCGGTTGATACTTCGAGAGGCGAAAAAAGTAATTTTCCTCATCCCGCCATTCCACCTGACGATTGGGGTGTAGGGGGCAGTAATGATCCTCTAGTAGTTCCCCTTCATCCTTAAACTCCTCACAGGCGACACAATACCAACCTTTTTGCTGGCCTAAATAGATATCGCCATTGTCCCAAACCCGTTGGAAAAACTCCCGCACGATCGCCTCATGGCGAGAGGCGGTGGTGCGGCTAAAACTGTCATACTGGATATTGAGCTTTTGCCAGAGGTCTTCAAAGCAGGCTACTACCTCATCACAGTAAGCTTGCGGGTCCCGTTCCTTCTCTTGGGCCGTGCGTTGAATTTTCTGTCCATGTTCGTCGGTTCCCGTGACAAATGAGACAGAATGTCCCAGAAGTCGCTGAAACCGGGCTACCACATCGGCGGCCACCGTTGTATAGGCACTGCCAATATGGGGGAGAGCGTTGACGTAATACAGGGGGGTCGTTAACGCGAAGGTCTGATGTTGAATTGGATTAGGACTCATAAAACGGGATTCCGCCGAAAGCTCCAGGACAGTATATTTATCATATACTGTTGGTTCCGTGCCAAAGTCGAGCCTTACGGCTGACATTCCCCAACCGCTGATACTGAATCATATATTTTCGTTAAGCTGGAGTTACAGGCTTGTCATCCCCAGGCTTGAGCCTCAGTTGCCATCGAGGCAGAATCCGATCTCGATGATTGTCCCCTTTCTCCCTCAACCGTCTGCCACACTATGCCCGTAGAAAACGCTTTACAACTGTCCCGTGGTGTATTGGGGAGCCTCGGCACTAAATTTTTTCTCTATCATGAGAACCGAATTCCTGAATCAGGCTCTCTAGTTATTGCCAGTAATCATCGCAGTATTTTAGATGCTCCCCTATTGATGGCGGCCCTCAATCGTCCCATTTGCTTTGCTTGTCATCACTATATGGGGCAAGTTCCTCTGCTGCGAGATCTCGTCACGGGGATGGGGGCGTTTCCCCTAGAAGATGCGAGACATCGCCAGAAAAGTTTTCTACGCCAGGGGGGGGCTTTGTTGGCCCAGGGGCAGCCTGTTGGGGTGTTTCCAGAAGGAACCCAACCGATGGTCACCCAGACTGAGGCCCGATCGCTCGGAGAGTTTCATCGGGGCTTCGCGCACCTGGCCTTACAGTTTGCCAGTCGTCATCCACGCCAGGATGTGGCGATTCTACCGATGGCGATCGTGGCCCTCGAAGAACAGATGTATCAACCGATTCCCATCCGCCTGTTGCGGATGTTTGACCCCAGCGAACCTCTTTTCGACCAACCCGGCTGGCATCCCATGGTGGTTTATAAACGTCTAGCGGTGTCCGTGGGTCATCCCTACTGGATTCGTCAGGGCGATCGCGACGCCTATCAAGGCGGCCAGGGGAAAGCCACTGTCAAACGGGTCACCCAAAGCTGTCATGATGAAATCCTAGACTTACTGCAATCGACCCGCTGATGACCCCACTCACCCTTCTGACCCCCACCACACCTCAACCCCATCAGCCGCTATTTGTCTATCTCCCGGGGATGGATGGTTCCGGTTATTTACTGCGATCGCAACTTCCCAGTCTTGCTCCCCATTTTGACATTCGCTGTCTGCAACTTCCTCCAGATGACCTACGGGATTGGCACAGCCTAGCCCAGGAAACCCTAGAACTCCTGGCCCCCCTGCGTCAAGGTCGCCCCCTGTACCTATTTGGGGAATCCTTTGGCGGCTGTTTAGCCCTGATGCTCGCCAGCCAACAGCCCGACTGCTGCGATCGCCTCATCCTCAGTAACCCCGCCTCTGCCCTACAACGCCGTCCGTTGCTGCTTTGGGGGTCCCATCTCGTCCAATGGATGCCCGACTTCCTCAACGCCATCTCAGCCCTAGGATTATTGCCCTTCCTCGCCGCCCTCGATCGCATCCCCGCCGAAAACCGCTTCGCTCTCCTCGATGCCATGCGTCACGTCTCCAGCAAAGCCATCACCTGGCGAATTGGCCTACTACGAGACTTTCGCATTCCCCCCGAACAACTGGCCCGCATCCACCCCCCCACCCTCATCCTAGCCAGCACCTTAGACCACCTCCTGCCCTCCCTCCGCGAAGCCCAAGATCTCATCCAAATTCTCCCCAACGCCAAAATTCACCAGTTGCCCCACAGCGGTCATGCCTGTTTATTAGAACGAGATACTAACTTACTTGATATTTTGACAAAAGAAAATTTTTTATCAAAACAGCTAACCATGAATCACTAAACCCAGAGATTCATCCATTTCACAAAATAAAAAAACACTTCAAAGATATCATTTAAACGATATTTAAAATATTCATGAAAACTGAGACTCTCGACCTAGACATTGCCCCTCTTATCGACCATTCTCTCCTCAACCCCTGTGCCGGAGACCAACTTGTCCGGCAATGGTGCGCCGAAGCCGACCGCTTTGGCTTTGCCTCAGTCTGCATCTATCCGAGCCGAGTCCATCTTGCCCGCGAGTGTCTCCAGGGCAAGACTCCCAAAGTCTCAACCGTCATCGGCTTTCCCACCGGAGCCACCACCTCAACAAGTAAACTCCACGAAGCCTTAGAAGCCGTTGAGCAAGGTGCATCTGAACTCGATGTTGTGATTAACCTAGGCTGGGCAAAAGAGCAAAAAACAAACCTAATCTATGATGAGCTTGCCAGCATTTGCGAAGAAAGCAATGTCACTGTCAAAGCCATTTTAGAAACCAATCTTTTAACCCATGAGGAGCTAAAATTAGTCAGCAAGATTGCCATTGACGCCGGAGTGCAATTTCTCAAAACCTGCACCGGTTGGAACGGCGGCGTTCAACTCGAGCATGTCAAACAACTCAAAGAGATTGCCAAAGGTCAAGTCGCCATCAAAGCCTCCGCCGGCATCCGCACCTACGCCGACGCGATCGCCCTCATCCAAGCCGGAGCCACCCGTCTCGGAACCTCCTACAGCGTCCAACTCCTCCAACCCACCGACGAACCAGAAGACCCCACCTAACCCCCACTGCCTACTGCCTTCTCCCCCCTGCTGCCTACTGCCTACTGCCTACTGCCTTCTTTTACCCTGTTCCCTATTCCCTATTCCCTGTTCCCTTCTCCCCCATGTACCGCGTCACCGGAATCAACCTAAAAAGTATGCCCCTGGGGGAAAGCGATCGCCTCCTAACGATTTTGACCCCAGAACGGGGGCTGCTGCGAGTCGTCGCCAGCGGATCTCGCAAAGCCAACTCCAAATTTGGCGGACGAACCGGATTATTAGTCCTCAACGACCTAATGATTAAACCCGGCAAATCCCTCGATCGCATCCATCACGCCGAAACCCTCGCCTCCTATCCAGGACTCAGTCGTCACTTCGGCCTCCTCACCGCCAGCCAGTACCTCGCCGAAATCGCCCTCAACCAAGCCCTAGAAGACACCCCCCAAAACGACCTCTTTAACCTCCTAACGGAACATCTCGAGCGTCTAGAACGCCTCCCCACCAACGCTCCCCTAGCCGAAGTATTAGCCCATTTATGCCAAGGTATCTTTCATCTGTTAGCCCTTGGCGGCATCGCCCCACAAGTTCATCACTGCTGCCTATCTCAGCAGCCGCTCATCGCCAATCCCAGCCAACTCAACCCCAACATCGGCTTTAGCATTCGTTCCGGGGGAGTCGTCGCCCTTGCCCAACTGCAACAGTTCCAACACCAACAACGGCCCTCAGCCGAGAACCAATCAGCACAGAGTAACGACACCGATTATGAAGCCGTCGCCAACCAAGCCGCCTTCACCCCAACCCCAAACCGCTATCTAAACGGTCATCAACTGTCCCTACTACAACAACTGTCCCAACCGCACCTGTCTCCCGTCAGAGATTCCCTAGACACAGCTTGGGACGCAGCCTGGATCGTGATCGAGCAGATCCTGCGAGACTATACCCAACATCATTTGGGACGTGCAATTCGCTCTGCTACCTTAATAAACAGTTACGTTGCGTCCTCTCAGCCTCAACTCATGTAATGCACGATGTAATGCGCCCGTCGAGTCCCGTTCACGACCCTATTATCTGTTCATCCGTTGTGCCAACCCTATGACACCCCTGCCTGAAACAAACTCCGTACCCAGCCCAGAGACTGACTCTGACCACGATCACCCCAACGATGCAGAACGAGGATTTATCCCCGTTCTCAAAAATCGTAACTTCCTGACCCTATGGGCTGGGCAAGTCTTCTCGCAGATTGCCGATAAAGTCTATCTGGTGATGGCGATCGCCCTCGTCGCCAACCAATTCCAAGCCGAAGGTCAAAGTATCAGCGGCTGGGTGTCTGCCATCACCATCGCCTTCACCATCCCGGCGGTTCTGTTTGGCTTTATTGCCGGAGTCATGGTAGACCGCTGGCACAAAAAAGACGTACTGGTCAACAGCAACGTCCTACGAGGGCTATTCGTGCTCATACTGCCGATTTTAGTCTGGCTCTCAGAAGGACAAAGCCTCTGGGGTGGAATCCCCCTCGGCTTCATCATGCTGTTAGTGGTGACCCTGCTGGTGTCCACCCTGACCCAGTTTTTCGCCCCTGCCGAACAGGCCGCCATTCCCCTGCTCGTACAACGGCGACATCTCCTGTCAGCCAACTCCCTCTACACCACCACCATGATGGCCTCGGTCATCATCGGCTTTGCCGTCGGGGAACCGGTCCTCGCCTTTGCCAATCAACTGTTGGGCAATCTCAACTACAGCGAAGAACTCGTCGTTGGCAGTAGTTATGTTCTCTCCGGTCTGCTTTTAATGCTGATGCAGCTTCGAGAACGCATTGACATCAAAGAACGGGCCAAAACCAAAGTCTGGGAGGATCTCAAAACCGGATTAGCGGTGCTGCGAGATCGGCCTCGGGTTCGCAGTGCCCTGATTCAACTGATTATCCTCTTCTGTGCCTTTGCCGCCCTAGCCGTTCTCGCCGTGCGTGTCGCCGAAATTATGCCGGAATTGCGGGCCGAACAATTTGGCTTCCTCCTGGCCGCAAATGGCGTGGGCATGGCGATTGGGGCAGCGATTGTCGGTCAAATCGGCTCCAACTTTGTCCCCCGTCGTCTCAACCTCTATGGTTCAATTGGGGTTGCCCTATGTCTGGTGGGTCTGAGTTTCTACAGCAGTCAGCTAATTCCCTGTTTAATCATCATCACCCTCTTGGGCTTTTCAGCCGCCTGGGTAGGCATTCCCATGCAAACCATCATTCAAGCCGAAACCCCCGAAGAACAACGGGGTAAAGTCTTTGGGCTGCAAAACAATGCTGTGAACATTGCCCTAACCCTTCCCCTGGCCCTGGCCAGCATCGCCGAAGCCCAATTTGGCCTAGCCCCAGTTTTACAAAGTCTGGGCGTCATCGTTGCCCTAGGCGGCCTAATAACCTGGTATATTGCCGATAAAAGTTCTCCTTCCCGTCGATCAAACAGTCCTCGCTAGTGAGGGCTATCATTCTCCCTGAGTTAGATTGAAACCAGCTCTTAGGTGAGTACGCTCCCATCTGCCCCAGTCCTCTGGGAGCAGTCGACAGCGTTGATCGCTTGAGGCGGTAATGAGATCCCGTTCACCTTTTCGATTTGAATGCACATCGCTTGGCTTGGAAAAAAATCGCCGTTTTGTGGCAATGTCACCTACAGCCGCGAAGTTACGAACGCGCTACTGGACCGAAACAACCGGGTCAGTTTTTTGCACTTTTGCCAAAATGCTACCGACTCGGAGCCAGGAGTGTCAGTAAAATCGGTAGCGGATACGGAGTGGGATGGCTTGGAGTCCCCCTCGATCGCTCATGAGGTCTCACTTCCCTGCCTCTATAAGTCCACGCTCTACACCATTCCCACGCTGAAATCGAGTAAGATCCTCGCGGATGCCTTACGGGAGCTGAAGCCAGATTTGGTTCATGCGTCTCTGACTTTGTCCCCTCTGGATTTTGTGCTGCCGGAAATTTGCCAAGAGTTGGGCTTACCCCTGGTGGCAACCTTTCACCCCCCATTCGATCGCCGCCGTCGCAATCTAACATCGAGTACTCAACACTTGATGTATCAACTCTACGCCCCCTTTCTGGCCAACTACGATCGCACCATCGTTTTCTCGCACATTCAACGGGAGTTATTAGCTCAACTGGGAGTCCCCCCCGAGCGGATTGCGGTCATTCCCAATGGGGTGGATTCCCTGAAATATTCCCCTGGAGCCTCGGCGTTAAAGTCACAACTGCACGCTGAACGGTTGTTTGTCTACCAGGGACGGATTGCCATGGAAAAAAATGTCGAGGCCCTCCTCAAAGCCTGGAAATCGGCATCCATGGGCCCCGATAGCAAGCTCTTGATTGTCGGGGATGGCCCCCTGGCGATGTCTTTACGGGGCAGTTATTCTGAGGCGCATCACATCCATTGGCTGGGCTATGTGGCCGATGAAAGCCGCCGTATCGAAATTCTCCGGGGGGCGGATGTGTTTATCCTCCCCTCCCTAGTCGAAGGATTATCTCTATCCCTGTTAGAGGCCATGGCCTGTGGGATGGCCTGTTTAGCCACTGATGCGGGAGCCGATGGGGAAGTTCTCGAAGATGGGGCCGGCGTGGTTCTGGATTCCCAACGAGTGATGAGTCAGCTGCAAACTCTGTTACCTCTGTTTCAAGACCATCCAGAAATGGGCAATTTGTTAGGCTATAAAGCCCGTCAGCGGGTGTTAGAACGCTATACCCTGGATAAAAATATCAGTCGTTTAGAGGATCTCTATGGTGAACTGTTATCCCAGGCGAAAATGTCGGTAGGGTTTCTGTAAGCCAGATGAGACAACGCTGGAGAGCGACGAAGATTGGCCAGGCCCTAGGGCTGACCCTGGTGATACTCCTGTTATGCCTAGGATGGGGGGCTGGAGCCATGGCGGCTGAGGAATCCCTGCTGTCTGGGGCGATCGAGTTTCATGTTCATACGGCCCCGGATGTGGTTCCCCGGCTTTGGAATGACAGGCAATTGGTTGAGGCGGCTGAGGCGGCAGGATTGCGGGCTGTGGTGTTGAAAAATCATGTGCTTCCCACGGGCGATCGCGCTCAATTGGCTCAAGAGAGGGTGCAGCGGTTAGAGGTGTTTGGGGGCGTGGTTCTCAATGAGGCAGTGGGGGGCATTAACCCGGAAGCGGTGCGAGTGATGAGTCGCATCTCAGGGGGCCGGGGTAAGGTGGTTTGGCTGCCCACCCTTGACGCGGCCTATCACCGACAAAAATTTGGCAACGGTGAGGGGGGCATTTCTCTGTTGCAGGGCGATCGCCTCTCTCGGGAGTTAGAACTAATCTTATACTCGGTGCGCGATCGCCAGTTGGTCTTAGGGACGGGCCATGTCTCCCCCGCAGAAATCTTGGCGGTGGCTCGCCGGGCCCGAGAGTTGGGCATCAACAAACTCCTGATTACTCATGCTATGGCCGAGGTTCCAGGATTAAGTCTGGCTCAAATGCAAACCCTGGCCGACTTGGGCGCCTATTTAGAATTAGACTACGTCAATGCTCTCATGGGAGAGACGGCGGTTGACCCAGCGCACCGGGCCTGGCGAAAGGTGACCCTAGAGGAGATGGCCGAGGCGATTCGGGCGATCGGCAGTGAGCAGATTATCCTTAGCACTGATCTCGGCCGTCCCCAAGATCCCAATCCTATCGAAGGCTATGCAGCCTTTATCCGGGGATTACGCAACCAGGGCATTTCTGAGGAAGATCTCAAACGCATGACTCAGGAGAACCCCGCCCGCCTTTTAGATTTGCCATGGGAATAATCCCAAATCATGCAAAATAACATCAAGGCCCAAGCAAGTGACTCCAGCCTAGGGGATTTCTCAGCCGAATCAGGAGTCCCCTTAAGCGTTAATGGCCAAGAGTAAACGGCCAACGATCAACACTTGGCTGCTATAATTGCTTGGATGTGGCGAAATTTGACGTGGCCCTCCAGACCACCCCCTTCAGGCGGTTGGCGGCCCCGTTATGCTCAGATCTGACTGAAAATCTCGGCGGGCCGCTGCATAGGAGTACACCGCCGTACTGAGCCTCTGAGCCAAAGCCGAGACTGTCTAGGCCCAAATGTCCACGGCGCATCTCCCCTTTCGAGATGATGTCAAGGTAATTTCATCGACCTCACCCTTTGGCTGTGGCAAACGGCTGTGAATACACTGCTAAGACTAAAAAATTTTTTTAAGGATTGACGACTGCATGAACTTTTCGATCGCAACACTGCTGTCCAACTTCCCCGATGATAAATCGGTCGCTCCGAAAGTCCTGGAAAAGAAACTGGCCTGTGATGATGATGATAATCTAGGGAAACTGCTCATTGCCCTAGAGGCTCTGGAACGAACAGGGATTTTAGTCAAGGAACGAGGCCGTTACCGCCGGGATGCTGACGACGGACTCGTTGAAGCGAAATTACGCTGTTCGAGTAAAGGCTTCTGTTTTGCTATCCAAGACGCTGAGGGAGCTGAAGATATTTATGTGCGAGAATCTTATCTCAGCACGGCCTGGAACGGCGATCGCGTCTTAGTGAAAGTTATTAAAGATGGGAGTCGTCGCCGTTCTCCTGAAGGGGAAGTGCGCCTGATTCTCGAACGGGCCAATCCCTCCGTGTTAGCTCGCGTTAAACTTGTCGATGATGAATTTCGGGCGGTTCCCCTCGACGATCGCCTCCTCTTTGAGATTCACCTCGAACCCGACGAACGGCTCAAAGATGCCATTGATTATCTGGTTCATGTAGAAGTCCAACGCTATCCTCTCGGGGATAATCCACCCCAGGGCCGAGTGGTACAAGTCCTTGGCAGTGATGCCGAAGCGGCCAACGATATCGATATTGTCTGCTGTAAACATGATCTGCCCCGCAGCTTTTCTGCGAAAGTTCTGGAGAGTCTTAAGGACGTTTCAGCCGAGATTAGTGCCAAAGAGGCCAAGCAACGGCTCGATCTGCGACATCTCAAAACCTTAGCCTTTGTCGAAGATCCCCTGAGTCCCGGTTGTGTTGAACGGGCTTATAGTATCACTCGCTTTGCCCGAGATCAGTGGCAATTGGGGATTCACGTGGCAGATGTGGGACGGCTGGTGGCCCTCAACACTCCTGTGGAACGAGAAGCCCGGCGACGGGGAACCAGTGTCTATTTAGGGGAGAGGATGTTACCCCTGTTTCCCGATGCAATTATCGAGACGGCTTCCTTTACCCCAGAGGGCGATCGCTGTGCCATCTCCCTGCTGATTACCCTAGATGAAACGGGACAAATCCTGGAGTATGAAGTCCAACCGAGTATCCTGCTACTCGATCGCCTCGTCAGTTACGAAGAAACCCAAACCTTCCTCGGCGAAGATGCCAGCCAACCCCAAAGCAAAAGCGAAAAAGACCTAGCGGCAACCCTCAAAGAATTTCAACAGGTGAGTCAGCTATTACGGGAACAACGCTATCTGCGAGGATCTTTTGATTTATATCTCCCCGAGGCCAGCACCCATTTTGGTGATGAAGTGCCCCTGGGGGCCCCCGTGTTTAATACACAGCCGATTATTAACGCCGTGACCTATGAGTTTGTGGTCACAGCTAATCAGTTAATCGCCGATCACCTCACAGCTTTGGGAGTTCCGGCTCTGTACTGTATTCAACTGCAACCGGATATTGATGATGTCCATGATGCCATCAAACTGGCGGGCAACATGGATCTTGAACTGTGGCTCGAAGATGAAGAACAGGCCTTTCCCAGTGACTTTAAGCAGTTCGCCGATCAGGTGGCGGGAACCGACGATGAGAAAATTCTCAACTATCTCCTCGAAGCGGTGATTCGTCCCCACTACTACAGCAACCAACCCGGCGTTCACTTCGGCCTAGCCCTCGATGATGGCTATACGCACCTGAATGCTCCCCTACAACGCTATGTGGACTATGTGATTCAGCAAGTCCTCCATGCCGTCTTTACCCAGGGCCGCGATCGCCGCACCAGCCGTTCTAAGGAGTCGGTGAATCTCCATCACTCCTCCTGTCACGGTCAGATTAACTGGAATGTTCTGCCCCCAGGGGTTCAAAGTGAACTTGAAGAGCATCTCTCGGGTTTAGCGATTCCCCTCACAGAACGGGAGCGTCTCGCCTTGGAAGCAGAAAATGACCTAAATGGTCTCCAGAAAGCGGGAGCCATGAAGGAGCGCACAGGAGAGGTCTTTCGGGGCTTAATTACCGGAGTACAGTCCTACGGCTTTTTTGTGGAAATCGAAGCCGGAGAAAACGGCATGGCCCCCCCGCGCCTAGAAGGGTTAGTGCATGTCTCTTCCCTCAAAGATGACTGGTATGAATACCGCTCCCGTCAACAAACCCTAGTGGGACGCAAAAATCGCAAACAATACCGTCTGGGCGATCGCGTCGATGTCCAGGTCAAAAGTGTGGACTACTACCGTCAACAAATCGATTTAGCCCCCGTCGGCGGCGGCAGTGAAGCCCCACCCAATGATGACGATGATAACTTCTTCGGTGAGGAGGAATAGCTTTTTTAAATAGGCAGTAGGCAGTAGGGAGGAGAAGGGAACAGGGAACAGGGAACAGGGGGGAGAATGCAGTAGGAGGGAAGCCACCCCTATTCTGTCCTCTGTGTCCTCGGTGACTGAAGTGGTTCCCCACCCAGCCCACCGCCCACCCCCTACTGCCTACTGCCTTCTTCTCTTCCCCTACTGCCTACTGCCTACTGCCTTTCTTCCCCATGACCTCATCTCGACCTCTCATTATCGGTGTTTCCGGAGCCTCCGGTCTGATTTATGCCGTGCGGACTCTGAAATATCTCCTCCATGCCAACTATTCCGTCGAACTGGTGGCCTCCAAAGCCAGTTACCGAGTTTGGCAGGCGGAGAACGAGATTAAGATGCCCGCAGATCCCATCCAGCAAGAACAATTCTGGCGACAGCAAGCCGGAGTAGAGACGCAGGGGTGTCTGCGTTGTCACCCGGCCAGTGATGTGGGGGCGAACATTGCCAGTGGCTCCTTTCGCACCCTGGGGATGCTGGTGATTCCTTGTAGCATGAGTACAGTCGCCAAACTCGCTCAGGGCCTAAGTTCGGATTTACTTGAGCGGGCCGCTGACGTGCAAATCAAGGAAGGCCGTAAACTGGTAGTGGTCCCCCGTGAGACGCCCTTGAGCTTGATTCATCTGCGGAACTTGACCGCTTTAGCTGAAGCTGGAGTGCGGGTGGTTCCTGCCATTCCCGCCTGGTATCATCAGCCCCAAACCATTGAGGATTTGGTTGACTTTGTGGTAGCTCGCAGCCTCGATTGCTTTGAGATTGATTGTGTTCCTCTGCGACGTTGGAAAGAAGGGGAATAATCGTTGTTCATCTAGGAACCTATGGGAAAGTCTAAACTGCCAATTGCTGGATTAATAATCTTGGGGGTTTTGGCGCTATTTTTGGTTCAAAATAGCTCTCCTACTCTGTCGGTGACGTTTTTGGGCATCGTTTCCATGTCGCTTCCCCTCGGGGTTTGGCTGTTAGCTCCCTTTCTTGCCGGACTCGTGAGTGCGGGGATAATTGCCGTAATCTTGCCACGTCGTCATCGCCCACAACGTCAGCCCACACCGGCCACTTCAGGGCCCCGGCCAACCCCCAATAAGCCTCGTGAAACTCGTGAAACCTCAACCACTGTGGTTGATCCAAATTGGGTCGATGAGGGGTTAGAAGACATGCCGGGAAAGACTAGAGTTTCTCGGGAGGGTGGCAGGCGTGAACGGCCTAATTCGGTCTCAGAGGAGCCTTTGGCCGGGTCGCAGACTGCTGAACCTGACCAGGAGGTTTGGGATGAGGAAGATTGGCCAGAGGAGGAAGAGTCACCGGAAGAGGAGACGGCAGCCGATGCAATGGTGGGAAACTATGAAGTGCTAAAAAAACCTGTCTCAGCTTACCGTGAAGGGACGTTGTATTCTTATAGTTATAGTCAATCTGAATTAACCGAAAAATCCGAGGCTGATATCGCAGACTCTTCTGACTCCGAGCAACTCGAGTTAGCTCCGGAGCCTGAGGTCTCAGAGATTCAAGAAGAGATGCCGGAGGTAGAGCAGAGACCTAACGAGGAAGAAACCGTAACAGAAGTCCCAGAGGTCGTGCCTGTTGTTGAGGTAGAACCAGAAACAGATGAGGTAATTGAGGCGGAATTTTTAGACGGTTCAGATGAGTCTGATCCCCCTTCAGACCCTAAGGGGTTCTTTGGATCTAAGCTATTTAATGTCAAGAGAAAATCCTCTCAGGCTGATGATTGGACGGAGCCTCCCAGTGCTCCTAAAGATTGGTAAAAGAATGGATCTTAACTCCATATCAATCCAGGAAGCATCCGTTCCTTTAAAGTTGGGACATGTTAAAGAAATAGACCTTTGACCCAACAGTATGGAGATAACGCGGCGCTGGAGGGGCAAATATGACAATATATAAAGGGTTCGGGACTTAAGGGCCTAACCCTGGGTGAATCTGGCAAACTATAGATTAGGACTCGATGAAACGACCCTTAGCGTGTTTGTCAAGACCGAGATACGTCCCCAGCCCCCATGCCCAACACCGTTCCCGATCCCGAAGATATCCTCCATCAAATCGCCTGGAGTATTCGCAACTCCCAAGAACTGCCAGAAATCCTAAGTCGCAGTGTTGAGGGAATTCAAGAGTTTTTGAAAATTGATCGTGTCAAACTCTATCAGTTTGAGGTAGATGGCAGTGGTGTCGTCGTGGCTGAAGCCCGCCAGAGCGATCGCCTCCCGGCCTTAGTCGGCTTACACTTTCCGGCTGAGGATATTCCACCCACGGCACGTCAAACCTTTGCCCGGATTCGCCAATGTATTATCTCAGATGTTACCCGTTCCCGTAAGACTCTGTTTCCCCTCGATCCGAAGCTGCCGCCCTATCAGGAAACCGTCAGTGATTGCCATGTGGCCTATCTCAAGGGGATGGGGGTTCAGGCAACCCTAACGCTACCGATTTTTGAGCGGAATGGACTCTGGGGGCTGGTTAGCATTCATCATAGCCAACCCCGTCATTTTTCCGATTACGAGCAACAAATCCTGCAATTGGCGATCGACCAAATTGCCATCGCCATTACCCAAGCCCGGTTTCTAGAGAAAGCGCGGGAAAGCCAACGTCATGAACAGGCCCTAGAGCGGGTTACGGAACTCCTAGATGGGGAGCGATCCTGGCTCTCGATTCAACAGGAGGTGCTCAAAGAAGCCGTCTCGGCCCTCAACGCCAGTGGGGGGCGTTTATACTTATGCTCCCAACCCGAGATTGAAGCGGTGGATTTAACGGTGGTGGGCGATGGGGCGGCCGTGGAACAGTTGGAAGAGCATCCCCAATGGCGGGCAGGATTTATTGGCTATAACCCCTTAAGTTTAGATAGTTCCCCGCACCCAGAACCCATTAGCCTCGATGCGCAGGATTGGATGCAGAATCGGGCCTTGGAGTTTCTCTGCAATGTTCTAACCCCCACTCCAGTGCGATCGCTGTTGGTGATTCCCCTGCAATATCATCGCCAATGTGTGGGCTATTTAACTCTCTTCCGTCGCGGCTACAAAACGGATGTCTGGTGGGCGGGCAAAACCAATTCTGATGAGCGACAGCAGCGACCTCGGGCCTCGTTTGAAGCCTGGCGAGAATCCAATCGCGATCAAACTCATCCCTGGACTCCGGGGCAACGAAAACTAGCCCACCAACTGGGAATCCATCTGTATATTGCAGTCGTCCAACATCGCGTCAGCGCCATGTTGCGCTATCAAGTCTCCCATGATCCCCTAACCCAGTTGCCCAACCGTTTACTCTTTGATGAGCAATTATCCTTAGCCTTGGTAGAAGCCCGGCAACATCAAACGTCGATGGCGGTGGGTTTTTTGGATATTGACCGCTTTAAGGCCGTCAATGATTCCTTTGGCCATCATGTGGGCGATCGCCTGCTCAAAACCATGACCCGACGGATTTTAAGCTGTTTACAAGAGGGAGATTGTCTGGCCCGTTGGGGAGGCGATGAATTAGTCTTTTTGTTGGGGTCCCGAAGCTGTCGCCACGGCGTCATGGCAGTGGCTGAGAATATCCTTAGTGAGCTACGGCAACCCTTTGAATGTGAAGGACGAGAGTTTTCCATTAGTGCCAGCCTAGGACTGGCCCTGGCCCCGCAACATGGACGAGACAATAGCAGTCTACTGAGATATGCAGAAACAGCCCTAGACTGGGCCAAACAACAGGGGCGCAACAGCATCAGCCTCTACAACCCTGATATGCTCAACAGTCGGGCGGACACCCTGGCCCTGGAATTAGATCTCGAACAGGCCATTCTCAATCAGGAGTTCTGTTTGCACTATCAACCGCAAATCGATTTAGCCAGTGGCAAAATTGTTGCCGTTGAAGCCTTGATTCGGTGGCAGCATCCTGAACGCGGCCGAGTTCCTCCAGATCGCTTTATCCCCATTGCCGAAGAAACTGGGGCAATTCATGCCATTGGGGAGTGGGTGCTACGGACAGCCTGTCAACAACATCGCGATTGGGTCAAGATGGGATTTAAGCCCTTGAAGATGGCGGTCAATCTGTCGGCCCGTCAGTTTCAACAGCCCAATTTGTTGGGGACAATTGTCGAGATTCTCGAAGATACCCAGATGAAGGCAAGCTATCTGGAACTCGAAATCACGGAAACGACAGCCGTTAAGGATGTGGAGTTAAGCATTTCAGTGCTGCATCGGTTGCGGGAGATGGGGGTGCAAATTGCTATGGATGATTTCGGGACGGGCTATTCCTGTTTGAGTTTTATCAAACAGTTTCCCCTCGATACCCTCAAAATTGATCGCTCCTTTGTCCGTGACTTAACCCGAGACTCCAGTGACGCGGCGATCGCCAAAACCATTGTTGCCCTCGGCCAAGGTCTGAATCTGATTGTTTTGGCTGAAGGAGTCGAAACCAATGAACAGGCTGAATTTCTCAAATCCATTCACTGTGATTTAGCCCAGGGCTATTTGTTTAGCCGTCCGGTTCCTGGGACTGAGATTCCTGATTTACTGCGACAATGGGCGGTGTTTCAGGGCATTGAAAAGGTGACGGTTCTCAGTACCCGTCGCCCTCGTTATGGAAGTCAGTCGAGCTTACCGGAAACGGCAGAACGCCGCGCCTTTCTCCAGCGGCGGATTCGTGACTTGGAACAGGCAAATGTGAGCTTGCGCCGCGATCGCGATGAACTTCAGCAGAGTCTGCACCGCCTCAATCATCATCTCCATTGGGAAGAACATCTGACAAACCTAAGTCGGGCCATTCTAGGGAAACAGCCTCTGGTGGTGGTCTTTCAGCAAGCGGTGGTGGGGATTCGTCGTGAGTTGGGCCTGTTGAGTGTGGTGGCCTATCGTTATGATCCCTATGGCAATACGATTCCGATTGCTGAAGATGGGGGACATCATCATCGCCGGCCGGCGGCTGCCCCCGATTTATACTCGCTGGTGTCGAAGCCGTCCCCAGATGTGTTAGCCCTGTGTAACCTCGATTATGTGCATTTAAGTGCCGATGATACGGTAGTGTTGGCGGAACAGCGGGTGAAGGCCTGTGTTCTGGTGCCGATTTACCAGCAAGGGAGCATTTGGGGGGCGATTGTTCTGCATCAGGCGGCGGTGGCTCGTAATTGGCAGCCGAAGGAACTGGCCTGGTTGGAGAAGATTGCCAACCTGTTGTTGTTGATGGAGTTACCCGATTATTCCCCAGAGGAGCAGATCTTTAGTTGCGATCTCCTCACGGGGTTGCCCGATGCCCTAAGCTTTGAAAGTCGTCTTCGCTATGAATGGGGACGCTTGATTAATACTCGGTTGCCTTTGACGATCATTGTGGCGGATGTGGATGGTTTTAGGACATACTGCCAGCGTCATGGGCCCGAAACCGGCGATCGCGCCCTGAAAACCTTGGCGGAGGCTTGGCGAGATAATCTGACTCGTCGGGGCGCCTGTCTGGTGCGTTGGCAGGGGGATCAATTTCTCGTTCTGTTGCCCCATTTGGATACAACTCAAGGGCGGGCGATCGCCGAACTCCTGCGTCAACAAGCGCGGCGGTTTATTGCAACCCAATTGACACCCACCTCACTGACCGTAAGTTTCGGGGTGGCCAGCGACCTGCCCAATCCTAATTTAGAACCAAATTCCCTGTTGGAGACGGCTCAAATTGCTGTCCGGGCCGCTAAGCTATCTGGGGGAGATCTGGTGGTGATTGCCCCCGATGTCCATCTCGATTCAGCCAATCAAGAGTGGTCGCTACTGTCAGATCTCCAAAAGGGTGATGCTCATGAGTAAGATGTAATACACCGTTACACCGGTCGATAGCTACGGGCATTTACGGCAACTTGAGTGACCGGGGTCATTCTCAACCCCCTAGATTTTCCCTAAAATGAAGGTTAACGTGCTAGACAGGGATTGGACGTTCAGCGCGATCGTCCCAGATGGAATCCCAACCCTGGATCGACCCTGCTAGTTCCGTACCCCCCACCCCCATTGTTGCCCCAACTTGTAATGAGTAGCCCTGAGCGTCCCTCGAAAGGCAATATTCTAATTGTCGACGATACTCCCGCTAATCTTGAATTGCTCAACACGATTCTGACTCGTGCGGGGTATGAAGTCTGTGTGGCAGTTGATGGTACCACAGGACTGGAGGGAGCCCGTTATGGAAAACCAGATTTGGTCTTGCTGGATATCATGATGCCGGGGATGAATGGCTATGATGTCTGTCGCTTCCTCAAGGACGATCAAGACACCCGTGATATTCCTGTTATTTTTATTAGTGCGTTAGACGATGCCCTCGATAAGGTAAAAGCCTTTACCGTGGGGGGAACTGACTATATCTCTAAGCCATTTCAGTTTAAGGAAGTCTTGGCCCGGGTTCAGAATCAATTGATGATTCGGGATTTACAGCAGCGACTGCGGGAGCAAAATAAACGGTTACAGAAAGAGATCGGCGATCGCGCCCTAGTGGAGGCGGAGGTGCGTCAGTTGAATGAGAAACTCGAAGAGCGAGTGCGACAACGGACGGCAGAGTTAGAGGCGACGAACACCCAACTGCAAACGGAAATCAGTCAGCGCAAACGGGTGCAGGAACAGTTAATGTACATGGCACTTCATGATTCCTTGACGGGCCTGCCCAATCGCGTTTTGTTGATGGAAAAGTTGGAAGCGGCCCTAACTGAAACTCGTAAAGATGACGACTATCGCTTTGCCGTATTATTTATTGACTGCGATCGCTTTAAGGTCGTCAACGACTCTCTGGGGCATTTGACGGGCGATCGCCTCCTGAGCCTAATTTCTGATCGCTTAGAACTCTGTTTACGTCCTGTGGATACGCTCTTCCGTCTTGGGGGAGATGAGTTCACGATTCTGCTTAATCCGATTCAGGGCATCGACAATGCCATTGAAACAGCCGAAACCATCCAAAAACAACTGATGGCACCGTTTCATGTGGATGGCCATGAAGTCTTTATCGGTGCCAGCATTGGCATTGTTTTAGGAACCTCTCAATACACTCAACCTGAACATTTGTTGCGAGATGCTGATGCAGCGATGTATTGTGCTAAGGATTTAGGCAAAGGCCGCTATCGGGTGTTTGATTCCGGGATGCACGATCGCGCCGTTAATTTTCTGCAACTCGAAACGAATCTGCGGCGAGCCTTGGAACGGGGCGAGTTTAAGCTCAATTACCAGCCAATTGTGGATTTACAAGGGGGGAGAGTTGTCGGCTTTGAGGCCTTGTTGCGTTGGCATCACCCAGAACGAGGGCAAATCTCTCCAGCAGAGTTTATTCCGGCCGCCGAAGAAACCGGGTTAATTGTCCCCATTGGAGAATGGGTATTACGCCAATCTTGTAGTCATTTGAAACGCTGGCAATGCCAATATCCTCATGCAAAAGAGTTAACGATTTCTGTGAATATTTCCGTTAAACAGTTTGCACAAATTGACTTATTAAATCGTATTGATGATATTTTACAAGATTCAGGGTTAGACGGAGAGTTTTTAAAACTAGAAATTACGGAAAGTACTATTGTTGGCAATTATGAGGTTGCCAAATCAATTTTAGAGCAACTCAAAAACAGAAACATTCAACTTAGTATTGACGATTTTGGCACAGGATATTCATCGCTGAGCCACTTACACCGATTGCCAGTAGATATCCTTAAAATTGATCGCTCCTTTGTAGACCCAATTGATGAAGATAATGATGAGCGAGAAATCGTCCAAGCTATTGTCACCTTAGCCCATAGCCTCAACATGAAAGTGATTGCAGAAGGGGTAGAAACAGCAGTTCATGTAGAACAACTGCGGAACTTAGGCTGTGAGTACGGACAGGGCTATTATTTCTCTAAGCCGCTTACCGCTGAAGCGGCCACCGCGTTACTGGCACAAAAACAGCATTGGTAAGGTCTGAGAAGGATTCAGAAGTTCCAGGGATAATTAGACTTCAATTTGAGATAAACTATAAGCGATACGCCACCCATGGTAATCACTAAGGATTTATAAGACAACGATGACAAAACAGATTACAATTCTAGGAACCGGTGCTTGGGGAACGGCATTGGGGAAACTGGCCGAATATGGCGATAATCAAGTGCAATTTTGGTCTCGCCGGGGTGATGTCAGCCTGGAAGCGGCGATCGCCAATGCGGATGTTCTCCTATCCGCAATTTCCATGAAAGGGGTGGGGGAAACCGCCAGCAAGCTGCAAAAGATTGGCTTACCCCCTAAAACCATCATTGTCACCGCAACCAAGGGGTTAGAACCCTCCACAACCCGCACCCCGTCGCAAATTTGGCAGGAAGCCTTCCCGGATCATCCGGTGGTGGTGCTGTCGGGGCCCAATCTCTCCAAGGAGATTGACAAGGAACTCCCCGCCGCCACTATCGCCGCCAGTCGGGATATCAAGGCAGCGGAGACCATTCAAGAAGCCTATTCCTCGGATATTTTCCGAGTGTATACCAACACCGATCCCATCGGAACCGAACTGGGGGGAACCCTAAAAAATGTGATGGCGATCGCCTCTGGGGTTTGTGATGGTTTGGATTTAGGAATTAATGCGAAATCCGCCCTGTTGACGCGAGCCTTGATTGAAATTGTGCGGGTGGGAACCAGCATGGGAGCAGAGGCAGAAACCTTCTGGGGATTAGCCGGTTTAGGAGACTTATTAGCCACCTGTAACAGTAGTCTCAGCCGTAATTATCGGGTGGGGTTTGGCTTGTCGCAACATAAAACCTTAGAACAAGTGTTGGAGGAAATCCAGAGTACTGCTGAGGGGGTAAATACTACCAACGTACTGATTGATTTGGCCAAGCGACAGGGGATTGAGGTACCGATTTCCTATCAAGTCTATCGCTTACTCAATAACCAAATCACCCCGGAAGAAGCGGTAGCGGCATTAATGGAACGAGATCTCAAACCTGAGGTGATTACCCCAGAGGAAGACTAAGGATTGAGAGGTTCTGATTGTCTCAACAAGAGAGGCTGATATAACATCGTTGCGTTGTCATGAGACAGGTGACGATGTTATGCCGTTTTTTCCTTTTTAATCCTGGTCCTCAATGCCAATGTCTAGCTCCGTGAATGGGCTAAATTTTGGGCTATCATCAGGTTATCTGGAGTTAATCCTTTCGTCCAGGTTTTGGGAAGTTGAGGTGAGTATGCAAGGCTTAGCAACGAGTCTGGTGTTGGGAGTGAGTTTAGCGGTGGTGGCTTGTGCCCCGATTCCCGTAGAGAGGGAGGTTGAGGCGTCCTCCGGGGAGTTAGCCCAGCGTTCATCGCAAGTGCCAAACCCGGACACCCTATTGGATCGGGCCCTGCAACGTACCCAGATTCAAGACTGGGAGGGGGCGATCGCCAATCTCCAGGGTGCAGCAGACGGATTTGCTGAACAAGGGGATGAGACGCGTCAGGCTATGGCTGAGGCGATCGTGCGTTATTTCGATTGGTGGCTGGGTTGGACGGAACGACAACGGCAGTTAGCAGAACCGGAAATGATGCCCGATTGGATATCCTTTGGCCGCTGTTTGGCGGATGAAACGGGTCATATCTGTGGCTATTCCTTGCAGTTTGTGCAAAGTGAGGATGATGGCATTGAAGGAGTCCTCCTGTTGCAAAACCACTTGGAAGATGTCCCCATGGCGGCGGGGGGATCTTATGCGGTATTTGGTATCTTGGCGGCCGAAGCCGTGAGTCCTCCCTTGCAAGCAGGAGAATCCTGGGTTCCCTCCTGTGAACGGTTGGATGGGGAGAGTCCCCCCATGATGGCGATCGTGCAGACTCGTGGCTATGAGGACTCAGACGAGTATCCTGAGATTCGCGAAGTCTGGTGGGCGAACTTAGAGGAGAAATCCTTAGAATCTGAGATGTCTCCCGGCAACATCCGCTGTTTTAATCCCTGTCCAGGGGGCTGTTAGGGGATTTCAACAGTTAATGGGGGTGTCGTCAAGATCCATAATACCCCCCCATTTTGGCAGCATTGAGCGCATCAATGACCCTCAACAGAGTCTCAACCCGTTGGCTAAAACTATGATGTTGGCGAACCCAATCTGCCAACCGTAATCGCTCGGAGGCGTTACTCTCACGGCGGCGTAGACACTCTTGTACCAGGGGACCCAACCCCGCCGGGTCATCATAACAGGCGATCGCCTCCCCAAAGACCGCTTCGAGTCCCTTCACAGAATCAGAAATAATCATAGCCCCACAAGCAGCCGCATCAAACAAACGATTCGAGAGAAATCCCGCCTCCGCCATAGTTTGCCAATGGTCATTTAAGACCACTCCCGCTGCCGTATAATATTGTCGCAATTGGTCATTGGCAATATGCGTCCCCCGTAAATAGCCTGGCGGTAAAAAGGACTCCCAACGGCTTCCATAAACGGCCAAATCTAACCCAGCGGCGATCGCATCCCGGACAATGGGACGATACACCTGCCGAGAGTTGCCCACAAACAACACCTCCGGGGCCGCCTCCCCGAGACTGGAGTCAGGATAAAACCGGGACGCATCAGTACATTGCAATAACACCTCAACCGGAACTCGAACCTGGTCTTTAATCTGTTCCCCATAGACATTTGAGGCTACAAACACCTGATCATAGCCCTCATAGTCCTCTACAGACATCGTCTCAGGATGACTAATCAGCCAGAGGAGATTCAGATGATAGGGTTGAGGGCGATAGTGGCTTAACCCTTGTAAGACAATCACCACATCATCGCCAAAACTCTGGGGATTATACCAATCCCTTAAAATATCAATGCGAACCGAATGACCTAACCGCTCAAACTCTCGTTTTAAGCCCTCCGCGAAGTGATAATCTCCCCAAGATTGGCATTCATCCTGATTAGGAACGCCAATCTTAAGACTAATCCGATACCGTTGGGTCATCGTCTCCCGTAAGTCCAAAAATACCGTTTCTGCCCGCTGACCATAGGTTTCCTGTTGTAAAACCTGCTGCCGTAATTGAGCCACACGCTCCTGGCGTAAGTCCTCATTTTCTAGATACTTTCGTAAGACCCGTTCCAATGAGTCTGGCGAGTCAAACGTCGGCAATAATCCCCCAAAAACTTCCTCATTTCCCACTGTGCCATTGGTCACCACTAATGCACCAGCCGCGAGAGCATCAAACACCCGAGAATTGACCGATCCCCATTGTTTCGTTGCCGTATTAGCATCATCCACCACAATCTTGGTCGAGCGATAAACGATGGGCAGTTTCTCATACTCCACCGCTCCCCGGTAATACTGCGAAAACTCCGGGATATCCTGCCAATGATGACCATACAGGGCAAACGTAAAGGGAAGACGCTCAGGCCGTAAACAGGTCATAATCTCCCGAGGAACTGTCCAGAAATTGCCCGTAAAACAATAGTCGGACTCGAACGCCTCCTGAGGGGGTAAATCCATTGCAAAACGTTGAGGATTCGTGGCAATGGGTAGCCGTGTCACTGTTTTGCTGAGATGATGTTGAAGATAATCCACTCCAGCCTGGGACGAGGACCAAACACAGTCATAGTCGGACATGGATTCAGTTTTAGCCCAAGCATCAAACCAGTTGCGAACCCACGCCACTTTAATTAAGCGGGGTTTGGCATTTTTTAGCTTCCTCAAATCATAGTCCTGTCGCATCACAATCAGGACATCAAGTTGATGAGCGTCATACCAGGACTCGCCCTGGGTTTTAGAGAGATAAAATACCTCCCAGCCATACTGTTGGCTGAGTTGTTCCCCCAATTCCAAAGCGGTAAAATAATCTCCGGCAGCAGCTCCTAAATTTGCATCAGTAACTGCAAAGCCAATTCGCAGCGGCTGGCCGGTCCAATAGGAGCCTTGATTAAAAAAGTCTGCCAAATGGCGACGACGGAGATAATAGCCAAATTTGGCTTCTAAGTGCTGGCGATTGTTGCCAATTTTAGCGAGGAAGTTGCCAGGACGTTTAGAGTCAAATCGAGAAATTCCTCGATGATGTTGGGCTGTCAGATGATTAGCACAAATGACGGTTTTGTTCAACTGTTGTTGATAGCGTAAACAAAGGTCAACATCTTCATAGCCATAAAAATAAGTTTCATCAAAGCCTCCCAAGTCTAAAAATTCCTGACGGCGACAGAGTAGCATCGCTCCTGTCACTACGGGAACTTGCCACGGCTGATTTAGGACGTCAGTCCAAGCGGGATTATCGCGGACTTCAAAGGGAGAAAAACTGGTATGGGGATTATAGAAATCAAATTGAACCCCGAGATGTTGAATCGGGGGCGTTAGAGAATTAGCATCATCAACTTGGTCGAGTAATTTTAACCCAACGACTCCCACAGTTTCATCCTCCATCATCTGCGCTAAATCGCCGAGAATATCTTGACAAAAACTAATATCGTTGTTAACAAACAACAATAAATTAGCGTCGGTCTGTTTTGCGGCGAGATTATTGGAGGCGGAGAAACTATAGTTTTGCCCTCGGGGAATTAGGGTGATGGGTAAGCGGTCTTGCCACTGATAACAGAGAAACAGACTCTCATCCGTTGAGCCATGATCGACGATGATGAGCGCTAGGTTGTCATAGCTGTTGTGGGCTTGTAGGGATGAAAATAGGTCTTGTAAGAGACTGGCCCCGTTGCGATTGAGGATAATTAGGGCAATCCGGGGCTGACGGTGAGGGGATTGGGGAATTGGGTAGAGGGGCGGGGTGTTGAGTCGAGGGCTGGTTGATGCAGGGAGAGACTGTTTTTGTCCTTGAGGGCCTAATTTCACCCAAATGGGAGACCCGTTGAGATCCTGCTGACTTCCATGGGGCGTCACGCGAACGGGAACGGGTTCTGATGTATTGATAGAGGGGGGAATTTTCAGTTCTAAGCCGTGAAACCCCTGACTGTTGAAATAACGGGCGATGTCTGGCCGCTGGCTTCGGGCGGGATAGGTTCCGAGATGGGTTGGGCCGATATAAACGTCAACCCAGAGAGGTTGATCTCGGTTTTGGGTATGGACAATCCAACCATAGATAAAATCGGGGGTGACCAGTTGCAATTCCCCGGTCACCTCCCCTGGATTCAGAACTTGCGGTTTGGCGGGAGGGGTTGGGGTTACTTTATTTTTTTTTTGAGTAGGTCTTCGAGTTTCCGTTTAATGTCGGGCCGATCGCCCTCGATTTGCAAGGCCATCTGATAGAAGGTCATGGCCCCACTCTCTTGGTTCTGATGAGCCAGTTCGTCGGCCAGTTGGACGTATAAATCAATATCGTTGGATTTCAGGTCTAAGGCTCGGTGATAATTATCCAAGTCCTGGGGATGTTCGGCGATCGCCCGGCGATACCAGGTGACGGCTTGGTCCATATCCGCTAACACCCGCCCCCGTAAGGCATCGGCCAGTTTTTTGGCAAGCCAGGGAGTGTCGGGGGCCAACTCATACACCCGTTGAAAAGCGGTGACAGCTTTATCATAGGCCTGACATTGCATCCAGGCTTGTCCCAGTTCCAGATAGCCCCAATGAAAACTCGGATTAAGGGGCATGGCCGC
This sequence comes from Sodalinema gerasimenkoae IPPAS B-353, assembly GCF_009846485.1. Taxonomy (GTDB): domain Bacteria; phylum Cyanobacteriota; class Cyanobacteriia; order Cyanobacteriales; family Geitlerinemataceae; genus Sodalinema; species Sodalinema gerasimenkoae. Next base: position 2,631,907 of record NZ_ML776472.1, on the reverse strand, counting down.
ATCTAACACCTCAGCGGCAGTTTGCCACTGTTCCAGGGCCAGGAGAGATTTTCCCCAAAAATAGCGAGACCAGAAAAATTGAGGATCTAAGCGAACCGCCTCTTGCAGATGTTCAACGGCGGCTTGCCACTGTTCGAGGGCGACCTGGCAGCGTCCAGCATAATATTGGGCTTTGGCAACTTGGGGATGGAGGGTAATTGCCCGCCGGGCCGCCTCCAAGCCAGGTTCCCAGTCTTCCGATTGACAGAGGAGTTCAGCCAGGCCTAATTGCAGTTCAAAGTTATCCGGGGTAAATTGCAAGGCCCGACGATAAACGCTGATGGATTCGGAGACCAACCCTGCGTCTTTAAGGCGTTGGGCAAAGCGATGTTGGGCCAAAACTTGGGCTGGGGCGACCTCGGCCAGATGATGATATTGGGCGATCGCCTCGGGCCAGGCTTCTAGATTAGCCAGGATACGAGCATAGCCCAGTTGAGAAATCACCCGCTGGGGGTCTTTTTGCAAAATAATCTCGTAGGTATCGCGAGCGGTTTGCCATTGTTGGCGATAGGCTAATACTTCTGCCAGGTTATGCCAGGCATCGAGTAAATCAGCATCCTGGGCGATCGCCCGACGATAATAGCTTTCGGCCATCTGCCACTGACCGAGTTTCACCCAGCGGTTGCCCAGAATTAGGTGTTCTTTCCCCTCAGCCCACTTTGGCTCGATATCTAAGGCCTGATGCCAACAGCTTAAGGCTTCCCGTTCATTCCCCAGTTTTTCCCAAACTTTGGCAAAGTTACGATGGGCGGCCGCGAGTCGTGGTTGCAGTCGCAGGGCCCGCCGGAAACATTCAATGGCCTTGGCCCAATCCTGTTGTTGGGCATAGAGACTCCCGAGATTGGCATAGACTTCGGCAAAGTTAGGCTCAAGTCGTAGGGCCTCCCGGTAACTCCCCTGAGCCTCCCCGGGGTTGCCAAGGGCTTGGAAGGCATTTCCTAAGAGTTTATAGAGATGGGCATCTTTCTGCTGCTCTAGGGCCTGTTGACAAGCTTCAATGCAAGCCGCCCATTGACGGCGATCGCCCTCTTCTTGGGCCCGTTGCTTTAACTGCTCAAAACGAAGGGAGTCGGGGCGAGAATCAGCCTCTGGGGTCGTCTGGGGAGTGGATTCTGAGGTGGGTTCTGAGGTGGTTTCTGAAGTGGCGGCTGGCTCGGGTTCAGAAACTGGGGTCGTTTCAGTCGTCTCGGAAGGAGGATAGGTTAAGGCTCGTTCATAGGCGGCGATCGCCTCAACCCAACAGCCTTGTTTTTCTAAGTCTCGGGCGATCGCTAAGCAGCCCTCACGAGTCTCAGGAGGAGAGGTTAACGTCTCTTGGACATCTTGAGGGGGGGTCTGAGACTCAGCCGAGGAGGCATTCTCATCAGACTCAAGTTCAGATTGCAATGGAGATTGCGATGCAGATTGCGAGTCAGAATTGAGATTAGACTCAACCTCCGCCGCCACCTCTGACTCATCATGGGATTCCTCCGGTGAGAGTTGAGGCTCCTGGAGATGATCACAGACAGCCTCTGAAGACTCTGTATCGAGGCTAGAGTCTTCGAGAAGCTGAGCTTCAGGGATATCCAGCAGTTGTAGAGCCTCTGAATCATCCCGGAAATCATCCGTTGAGTCATCTCCCTTCGTCTCAGACAACTTCAACTGAGTTAAGAGGGTTTCTGGGGTAAGCTCAGCCAGTTGATGACGATCTGACTCCTGATTGCAATAGATTGTCCAGAGCAGAGCTTGCAACTCTTGCCATCTCTGTTCCCGAAACCCATCCATCTCCTGAATTTCTGCCAGTTGCACTTCAACAGTTTGGCTTAGAGTTTCAATCTCATCGCTATTGCCAGAGGTTTGCTTCCGCAGTCGTTGTTCGAGATCCTCCAGGAGCTGATCGGCTTGTTCCGTCCGAGATTCTAAGTCGGCTTCTAAGTCTCCCAAGCTCTCAAGTTCCTGACGCACTTCATCCGTCAGATAGCGAACCACCCGCCGATGCAACAGGGCAAACACCGTCATAGCGGCCATAGGAGACAGGGCCAAACTCAGCAATAAGACCTGATAGAAGCGAACATATTGCGTAAAGAGAGATCCTGTCCCTGAAACGAGGGCTAGGGTGACTTGGGGTTCCGGTTGGGCGATCGCCCGTGAGGATGCGATCGCCAAATCGGACTCAAGCTCGGGCTGAAATTCCGGTTGAGCCTCGCTCGCTGGTGGAGGAATGGTATCGGGGGGCATCAAGGCTAACTCAGCCGTATCCGCTTCGGGAACCAAGAGAGCTGTCAGGGCCAGCAGGGCGGGAGAGGTGCTCATAAGCCGTAATCCGTCTTCTATCAGGAGTGCTATTTGCATATACGGATGGAGCGGACTCAATCCGGATTTTTACCAATGCTCGTGAAAGGTAGAAGACATGATCCGGATAGTGGGCCGGATGGTCTGAATTTATTAGTGAAGCTCAGGGATGGCCCCAAAGCTTTACTGACGCAAGTCATAACACGGACTGCCAACCCACCGTTTCTAACGATTATCCCGAGGTCACCTTATTTTTTATCGATACTCATGATTCAATCCAGAAACTTTTATCCCCAAAATGTCATCTTATAATCCATAAGATTCTCAGTTCTTCTCAATCAAAGAGATAATTGAAGTCTTACACTGTCACCGTTTGATGGCCATTATTATAGAGGTTTTAAATTCCTCGATGTTATTAGGCGGCAACTATTAACCCAGTGTGATAATCGGAGTGAAATCCTAGTATGTCTCTAATCGAAAATCCGACAACTCCAAGTAGTTCAGAACCTAATGAAGATGGAGGATTGAACATCATCGGTCAAACCGATGAAAGTAATCTCCTCAATGGTACCGATGACAATGATCTGCTCCTCGGATCTGACCCCGCATTCGGTGCTGATGCAGGCATGGCAGATACCCTCTATGGAGGTGCTGGTGATGATACCATCGCTGGTTTTGGGGGCGATGATAGCCTTGTTGGTGGTGAAGGAAATAACCTAATCTTTGGTGGACAAGGCAACGACACCGTTGTGGGTGGATCAGGAGATGATACCCTTTATGGCGGTCAAGGTAACGATTATATCCTCGGTGGAAGTGGCGACAATGTCCTCTCCGGTGATAGCGGAGATGATACGGTCGTTGGTGGTGATGGAGATGACTTAATCTTTGGTGGTCAAGGAAATGACTATATCGTTGGGGGAAGTGGCAACAACACCATGTATGGTGGACAAGGAAATGACACAGTAATTGGTGGTGATGGGGATGATTTATTGTCCGGAGATCTCGGCGATGATTACCTATTTGCGGGAGGCGGTAATAACACCTTAACTGGTGGAGATGGGAATAACACGGTCGTTGGTGGAGAGGGCAATGACTTGATGTTTGGTAATCAGGGTAATGATTACCTCATGGCTGGCGGGGGCAGTAATAGCCTCTATGGTGGACGAGGTGATGATACCCTTATCGGCGGCGATGGCGATGATATCCTGTCTGGGGATATTGGCGATGACTATCTCTTTGCCGGTGGTGGTAACAATATGCTTCTCGGTGGCGATGGCAATAACACCCTGATTGGTGGCGATGGCAATGATATGCTTGCGGGCCATTCCGGGAATGACTATCTCATGGCCGGCGGGGGCAGTAACAGTCTCTATGGCGGTCAAGGTGATGATACGCTCATTGGCGGTGATGGCAATGATGTCCTCTCGGGCGATCGCGGTAACAACCTCCTGACTGGGGGGCTTGGTAATGACACCTTCCTCTTCAGCAGTCATGGCAACATGGAAATTACGCCCGATCAGATTGGCAATGACACGATTACTGACTTTATGTCTGGCCGAGATAAAATTGCCCTCGATCGCAATGTTTACACGGCCCTGGGTGACAGCCTAACCGCGTCTGACTTCGTGGTGACGGACTTCGCTGATGGGTCTAGTGATGCCAGACTGATCTATGAACAATCGACTGGGCAGTTGTTCTATAATCCCACCAACGCCGTTGGGGATGAAGTGACCATTGCTCGCCTGGAAACGTTACCGGATTTGACTATCAATGACTTCGAGTTGTTGTAAAACGTCTCCATCTGCACCGTTGCCCGACTCGGAGTTTGAAGAGGCGAGGCGGGCCTACCAGAAAGCCATTGACTGCGATCGCCTCCGGCCAGAACCCTATGCCTATCTAGGGCAACTCTATGATCACAAACAGGACTATCCTCAGGCGGCCCGCTATTATGAGGCGGCCCTACAGCTGCGTCCCCAATGGCAAGCGGTTCGCTATAACTTAGCTCGGGCTTATCTGCATCAGGGAGCCGATGCTAGAGCCTATCAGCACTATCGCCTGGCCCTAGAACAGAATCCCCAGGATGTGAAAGCCTACAATGACCTGGGAACCCTCTATGAACGGTGGGGACAACTCCAAACCGCCGCCTCTTATTATCGCGAGGCGATCGCCCGACAACCCGATCGCTCCCAAGCCAAACGCAATCTAGCCACCCTCCTCCTGAAACAGAATCGTCTTCAAGAGGCGGAAAGAGTGCTGGTTGAACTCCTGACGAACAGCCCCAACTCTGCCGATCTTCATCATCTTCTGGGCCACTGCGATCGCCTCCGGGGTCGTCTGGAGGAAGCTCTAGCTCACTATTTACAAAGCCTAAACCTCGATCCCCATCAGGCTCGGGTTCATGAAGACTTGGGTAAACTCTTCGATCGCCTCAAACAACCCGCCGCCGCTCTCATCTGCTTTAAACAGGCCCAAAAACTCAATCCGCAACAGTTAGATCTCTATGGCTCTTGTGCCAATATGGCCCTGCAACTGGAACGGCCCGCAGAGGCGATCGCCTACTGGTTGGAGTTTCTGCCACAACTCCCCGACTATGGGAAAACCTGGCTTGAAATCCTCAGTCAAGGGCCGATTGTTTCCCAGGAAGATGGGCCGCCGTCAGATTTATATGATCGAGCCTTTCTGGCCCGACAAGGGGTCATCCAACATCTGATGAGAGCGGCAGATGTCCAATCGTGTCAGGATGCTCTTGCAGAACTTTATCGGGCCTGGGGGGATGTCCGTTTGGAATATGGGGCAATTTTGGAAGCCCAAACCTACTATCAACTCTGTCTGACACTCCGGCCCGAGGATGTTTTGGCTCGACAGGGGTTGGGGGCCAGTGTTGTGGCGAAACAAGAACAGGAGGTTCGCCAGAAGAGATTGCCCCAACAGTCTCCTCAAGGATGGCTCCCCCGAACCCAATCTGCATCAGCTAGGGGAGTTCGTTGTTATGATGTGGCTTGCCAAGAGGAGACGGATGGCCTTCCAGGAATGGCTCTAGCGGAGACTCCACAACCGCCAGGGCAACAACTCAAGGCCTGTCAGGGAGTCAACTGTCAAACCTGTCTCAATCGCCTACAAGAACAGTTCGCCCCGGTGGCCCTACAACGGAGCCAGTATCACTGTCCGCCGGGAGCCAAACCCCTTCAATTGAACCGCAATCGCTTTACCGCTGAGATTGCCCAGGGACGGGTTTGGACAATGCCTCAAACCCATTGGTGGCAAGTCTGTGAGGCGATCGCCGTTATGACAAGGGACGATGATCTGTTGGCAGATCTCTCCCGAGAATATCCGGGTGAACTCCCCGGATGTCCCAACCGTCACCTCAATCCTGGCCAACATCGGATTTTTAACCGAGTTCAACTCCCCCCAGTTGAACCCATTGAGGGGACGGTGGCGGTTCTAACGGGATTATCGGCTAATGTCTATTTTCATTGGATGGTGGATGTTTTGCCCCGTCTGGATATCTTGCGTTGCAGTGGCCTCCCCGAGGCGGAGATTGACTGGTTTTATGTCAACAGTGTTGCCAAACCCTTTCAGCGGCAAACCTTGGAACAGCTCGGGATTCCGGGCGATCGCATCCTGGAGAGCGATCGCCATCCGCATCTGCAAGCCACTCGCCTGGTAGTTCCCAGTTTTGCCGGCCCTATTGGCTGGGCCACGGGAGAGTCCATTGAGTTTCTGCGATCGCAGTTTCTCCCCAGTCAGCCGTCACTGGCTCCCACCTCTGCCAAACGACTCTATATCAGTCGCCAAACGGCCCAGTATCGTCGCGTCATCAACGAACCTCAGCTCATTCAACGGTTGCAACACCAAGGTTTTCAGGTAATTGCCTTAGAAGATTACAGTGTCACAGAACAAGCACAATTATTTGCCAATGCTGAGATCATTGTTGCCCCTCATGGAGCTGGACTCACCAATTTAGTATTTTGTCAACCCGAAACCACGGTTATTGAGTTATTTTCTCCCAATTATATCCGCTACTACTATTGGTCAATTTGTCAATATCTGCAACTAAATCATTATTATTTAGTTGGCTCTGACCTCCCCTGTTCTGTCTTCCGCAATCTTCTCTATCCTGATGTCCTCACAGAAGATTTTTGGGTTGATATTGAAGCGATAGAACAGGTGATTCAGGAACGAGCATAATGTGGTTTTTCTAGGGGAGAGGGAGAGGGGAACCACGTAGGGGCACGCCCTTGTGGCTGCCCGAGGACACAGACTTAGGGGTGATTCCTTCTCTTTTAGTTTTTCTCTAGTTCCCTTTTTTCGTTAAGGGCTATTTATGATTCAAAAAAAACTTCACCTAATAAATTATTCAAGTCTTGATTATGGAATTTATAAAACTCATTTAAAACATCACGAATTTTGGCATCACTGGCAGGATACGCACCCGTATTATACTTCGGATAGTGAGAGAGGGGCTGGTGTGGTAATCCCAAAAACTCGTAAACTTGCCTTAATGTAGCTTCTGGATTCTCGTAAAAGCGTTCACTCTTTAAAATCAAAAATCTCTCCCTTGGAAAATAGGAAAACCATCGTCTGAGATGGTCGGCATAGAGTCCTCGCTCTAAATAGTTCTTAGGAACACCGCCATAGGGAGAATTAGGACTGAGATTTTTGAAGTTCATCTCGAATGCGTCCTCTAAGGATAATGATTCTTGATGGATTTTTCGCCAATGGTGATAATGAGAAATTGCCCGATCTACAGGATTTCGCAGGAGAATGATAAACTTGGTTGTGGGACAATGACGCGCTAACCGTTCTGGGGTTTCTGGAAAGTCGAAATAGTTGGGACAGGCTTCCCCGGTTTGATAATCCTGAATAGGTTTGCCACAAGAGTATCTCCCGATGGGAAATTGGGATAAATACCAATCCAGTCCCTGGTAAAACTTCCAAGACCAAAACTCAAGTTCTTTCCGTAACGGGGGTAAAATTTGAGGGTGTTGACTCAGATAAGCATATAAAGAGCTGGTTCCCGCTTTTTGCACGCCGAGAATCATAAAATTGATGCTGGCTGTGGGGTTAGAGGTCTGGGATTGATGGGATTTTGGTTTATCTGATGTATGATTAAGGGCAATTTGTTTTAACTGGGGATACATCAGTTTAACCCCTTTTTGGTAATAGCTAATCGCTGCCTTGGTTTGATTTTGTAAGGAGAGAGCATCCCCTAGGTTGATATAAACATTTAAGGACTTGGGGAATTGAGTGAGTGTTTTTTGGAATTGTGCAATCGCCTCGGGAACCTTGTTTTCATGCTTTAAGGATTGCCAAAATAGGGGATAATAATACCAAGGAAAATCAGGATTAAGGGGAATACTTTTTAAATAGAGTCGTACCATGGCAGCGCGATCGCCCAAATGGGAAAAACAAGCCGCTTGCTGATAGAGTGTCTGAAAATTATCCGGTTCGAGGGTCAAGGAACGTTCATAGGCATCAATGGCCCTCTGCCATTGTTGGAACGTCATCAACCAATCTCCCCATTGCCGATGTTGGCTTGCAGAATCGAGGTCTAGGTTCGAGTCATGCTCTAGGCTACGATGGTAGTAGGCGATCGCCTGTTGGTGATGGCCCTGTTGACGATAACAGTCCGCAAGACGTTGAAAAATCTCGGGGTTGTCCATAATATCTAGGAAACAGAGAAGCAAGGTTCTCCTAATCCTACAGTGACAATGACTGTTAATCCGTAAACTCCCTATTGAACCTTGCCATCCCGAAACCAAATAATGCGCTCGGTTCGTTCTGCAACTTCCGGTTCATGAGTCACCATGACAATGGTAATTCCTGACTCATTTAGTTGAGCAAAAATCCCCATCACTTCATCCGTCGTTTGAGTATCTAAAGCTCCTGTCGGTTCATCGGCCAGTAACAAAACCGGACGATTGACAATGGCCCGTGCAATGGCCACCCGTTGCTGTTGTCCCCCAGACAGTTGGGTGGGTTTATTGTGAAGGCGATCCTGTAATCCCACCCGAATCAGAGCCTCTGTGGCTCGTTCAACCCGTTCCCCATGAGTAACCCCAGCATATACCATGGGTAACATGACGTTCTCTAAGGCGCTGATTTGGGGTAACAGATGAAACTGTTGAAAGACAAACCCCAACTTACGATTACGAACCTGGGCCAGATGACGTTCATCAAACCCGGCCACATTCACCCCATCGAGATAATACTGACCGCGACTGGGGCGATCTAAACAGCCAATCACATTCATAGCCGTCGATTTCCCGGAACCCGATGGCCCCATGATGGCGCAATATTCACCAGGATAAATACAAAAACTCACTCCATCTAGAGCGCGAACTTCCGTATTTCCTGAACCATAGATTTTCGAGATATCTTCAAAGCGAACCAAGGGGCGATCGCTCGATGGAGATAGGGGTGAAATAGAACTCTCAACATCTGTTGCCATGAACCACTCCGATAGTCCTGATTATTAAGTCTGCATGAGTTTGTAAATGAGACTAATCTACAAATAACATCCGCAAAACCGAGGGAGTAAAGGGATTTTCATCCGCTCGTAACATCTCAATCCAGTTTTGCCGTTGGAAACGACGACCCTCATGGTCTGTTTCTTGTACAAAGGCTTGAAAATCATCGATCGCCCCCTCATAATCCCCCAGTAATGCCCGAGCTAAGCCGCGACTATCGCGAATCTCCACATTGTCCGGTTCCATCTCCACCGCTCGATTACAGGCCTTCAGAACCGCCTCAGCTTGATCCCATAAACTGCCATACCAACAGAGGAGATTCCAGGACTGGGCCCCCACCTCAAAATGGAGACTCAGGGCCTCCGCCTCGTTATAAAGGCTGACGGCTTCGATTACCTCCCCCCGCATCACCTTGCGCTCCGCCTCCGAGATTAACTCCGAGGCTCGACGTCGGCGACTGAGCCTCATCTCAGAAGCTATCTCCGATAGTGCTATCTCCGACATTGCAGCGGCGGAGGGGTCTAGATTCACCACCAGACTTCCCGCCACCAAAATTAACGAACTTATAAAACCAGTCCAAAGGTTAACCGTCATCGTCACTGCTCGACTCGCTCAACTTGTTGCAACCACTGTTTAATCTGCTGCTGCCAGCGGCTCGCAGGCCCGCTGTTATCTAAGACTAGCGTAGCCTGTTCACATTTTTCTGACAGGGGCATCTGAGCCTCAAGGCGCGATCGCACCTGAATCTCATCATAGCCATCACGCTGCTGGAGCCGTGCTTTTTGTTGCTCTGGGGTACAGTATACGACCCAAATTTCCGTCACTAAATCCGTCATTTGCGCTTCAAACAGCAGAGGAACCACCAACAGCAGCGGCGGCCAGGAATCGGCCTGGGCCATTGTGGTTCCCGCATGTTTTGCGATCGCCTCGGTAAACTGCTGGCGAATCCAGGGATGAATCTGTTGCTCTAACCAACGTCGTTCCCGTTGCGCCTCCTGGCTCTTGCCGAAAATTCTCTCCCCCAAACCAGCGCGATTAAGATGACCCTCAGGGTGCAAGATCCCCTCACCATAGCGGTCCACAATCCGCGCTAAAACCGCTGTCCCGGGACGAACCGCCTCCCGGGACAAAATATCCGCATCCAGGAGCGGCCAGTGGTAGTGCTGCTGAAGATAGGCGGCGATGGTGCTTTTTCCGGTGGCAATTCCCCCCGTTAAGCCAATAACTGGGGTGGCCCAAGCCATCACGAGAAAACAACCGTCAGGGAATCACCGACCTTTAACCCCAGTTGCTCCTGAGCACTGCGTTGATAGGCCGCTAACTCCAACCAGCCATGACGGGAGGCGATCGCCACAACGTCCGTCTCCTTGGCACTCATATAACTCTCCCCCTGGGGAATCTGACGGGAGGCGGCCTCAACGTGCCAAGACTGTCCCGCCAACTCATCCGAGGGAATGTTTGTAATCAAATTACCGAAGCGATCGCAGTATTGAATCACCCCTAAGACGCGTTTCTCTTGCCATTGCGGGTCTGGTAACGACAAGCGCGTTAAACTATCAGGGTCAATGGCTACCCCCAGGCGATCGACTCGCACCCCCGTCGCCACATGAGCGCCAACGGTGGCAAAAATATCTCGTGCGTGGAACGTCTGACTGGGTTCAGGCGTGCGCCAATACTTCACCTCTGTCAACTCCACCGCGGCCAGAATCTTATCGTGATGTTGCCGTAGCACCCCATCAAAAATGCCATTATCGGGGCCGATGAGAAAGCCATCTTCGAGTTGAATCGCCACCCCGCGCCGTGAAGTTCCCACACCGGGATCGACGACGGCAATATGCACCGTCTCTTTGGGAAAAAAGGGATAGGCATTAGCTAGGCAAAACCGTGCCGCCAGAATATCTTGAGGGGGGATGTCGTGGGTAATATCTGTCACCGCCAACGAGGGTTCAATTTTGGCGATCGCCCCCTTGAGAATCCCTACATAGCCATCACGCTCACCAAAATCTGTCAATAAGGTTAAATGTCGTCGGGAAAACATAAACGCTCCTTTATAAAAATCTCACTCCCCTCATCCTAGCGGGATATTGCCCCAGTCCTGCGTCTGGGTCTCTCCTGGCCCTCCACCCCATTCAGGAAAACAAACCCCGTTTCCCATCGGGGAGGATAGTGCGCCAATTGGTTTTGGCGGCGGTTAACTGTTCCTGAGTTACCTTGGCGTTGGTGAGATTGGCACCACAGAGATTGGCGTTGGTGAGGTTGGCGTAGGTTAAGTAGGCGTTCGTTAAATCGGCACCGCGCAAATCTGCCCCGGCTAAATTGCAATAACTCATAAAGGCATCACTGAGATCCGCATCTCGCAGATTGGCGTGATTCATTCCCGTCTGACTTAAATCGGCCTTATGTAAATTTGCGCCCCGTAAATTGGTTTTAACGAGCTTACTTTCATTAAAATTCACCCCTTCTAGGGTTAACTCATGTAAATCGGCACCACTTAAATTACAATTGGCGAAATCGCGCCGTCCTTTGAAATAATCCCGTTTCAGAATAGCCAGGGTGAGCCGACCTCGGGCCCCGCTTGCGCCACTGAGTTGAGTGGAATTAAGCTGAGTGCGCTCCCGAGAGGTTTGGGAAAAGGAACTACGCAAGCGACGTGGCTGTTGCCGATGGAGGCGAGTATCTGCTAACCCCGTGGCATCGAGGGGATCACTATTGGATAAATGGGTGCGCCAGGAGTCCTCTGAGTCACTGAACCCCGTTTCGGAGGGATTTAACTCCGTTTGCGGTTCGGGGGCCTGGGCCCCCCATTGGGTCATCTCCTCCTCAGCTTCGAGGTGGGTTGGCTCTGGCAGTCGTTGAGGTTGTAGGGGAACCGAATGATCCGCCAACTCCGACTCTGACGGTTGATAATGTAAATCAGCTAACACCTGTTCGGGCGACTGATATCGTTTCGAGAGCAGGGGTTGCAACATCTTATCCAAGACATAGGCCAGGTTCTCACTCACCTGGATGCGATCGCGCCAGGTAATGGCTCCCGTCAAGGGGTCATACCCTAGGCGACGGGGAGATTTTCCTGAGAGTAAATAGAGACAAGTTGCCGCTAAAGCATAAATATCGCTAGAGAACACCGGGTGCATCGCCATTTGTTCAGGGGGGGCAAACCCCGGTGTTCCAATGGCAAAGGAGGTATTCGGCGCTTGATCATCATCGGTGAACATGGCCGTATGGCTGACTTCGTCCTTGACGGCCCCAAAATCGATAAAGACTAAGCGGCTGTCAATACTGCGACGGATCAGATTGGCGGGTTTAATATCCCGGTGAATCACCGATTGACTTTGAAAGTATTTCAGCAATTCCAGGGTTTCATCGAGTACCCCCCGGACTTTAAACTCATCAAAGACCCCATAGCGTTTAACTTCTTGCTTTAAGGTCAGGCCCTTGACATATTCCTGAACCAGATAAAACTGACCGCCAATTTGAAAATAGTCCAGCAGTGAGGGGACTTGGGGGTGGTTCCCAATTTTTCCCAACGTCGCCGCCTCTCGCTCAAACAGTTTGCGAGCGCGGTCAATGACATTGGGACTGTTTGAGGCGACCCGTAATTGTTTAATGGCACAAACGGGTTCACCGGGTAACGCTACATTGCGAGCGGCAAAGGTGGCGCCAAACCCGCCTTGTCCCAAGACTTTGACCGCTCGGTAACGTCCGTGGAGTAGTAGTGGAGAGCCACAACTGACACATTGCTCAGCAGAGTCGTGATTTTCAGGACTCGGACAGGCCGGATTAACGCAATAACTCATGGACAGTTGCTAGGATTTGCGATGAGGAACGATAGGGGAAACGGAGAAACGAAACTTTCCCTGATGTCGAATCAAACTCCTAATTCCATTGTGACATCTCACCCGCCGTGCCAGGGCATGAACTGAAAAACCGAGTAATTTTACGGACAACGACTAGACCTAGCCGATGGATGACCCTATCTTAGAGTAGCGAAAGCATCGCGTCCTCAGCGATCGCCGTCTCGGCAATGTCAGCCAACATTGACTCGGGTAGGGGGAAGGGGTTGCTCTCGTCCATGGGTGCGATGGGTTCCCTGGGCAAGCGTTGCGGATTGGCCAAAGCGAAACGGGTAATCGACTCATTAGTTCGTGCAGAGGGATGAGTCTGATCCCAAAAGACATAGGTATCTGGATCAGCCACGACCTCTCCCGTCAAGGGATCTAATGCCCCATCGGTGCTGTTGACAAAGCCGAATTGTCCACCCATCTCCAAAATCGTGGTAAAGCCAGCTGCGAAATCTAAGCGAACAATCTCCACCCCAAATTGCTCGCTGAACTCATTGAGGCGAGTATCCAATAATTGATTGGCTTGAAACACAGCTCCCGTCAATAAGTCCGATTCCGGTGAGCCTTGCACAGCGGGAACTTGACCCATATCGGGGAAGGCGGGCACAATAAACTGCTCTGCGCCCGCTTCTGCCAATTGGGATAAGTGATCGGTTAGATTATCCACAACCGTTAGAGGATCTTGCTGCGCAAACAGAAAGTCATTTGCGCCAGCAAAGATATAGAACACATCCCCGGGTTGAGGACTGCTCACACCTAAATAGGCCTCGATTTGTGCCCCCACGTTAGGAACCCCCGAAGCTTGCACCCCGGGTCCAGTTTGCGCTCCTGCAAAGGCATAATTGGTCCCGCCAAGGAGAGCCGGAGTGATGGGAGGCAGGCCGAGTCGTTCGGCCAGGAACTCAGGAATCAGGGGACCGTTGGAAAAACGTCCCTGAAAATAGGGAGGAGAGGGGGGAAAGGTCTGATCTAGGGCGAGAAAGAGGTTGCCCGTATCGGATAAACTGTCGCCAAACACCACCAAATCGCCGGTAGCGGGAAAGCCCAAATCAACAAGGGTTTCAAAGCGGCCCACCCCTGAATTGCCTTCGCCATCCGTAAGGCGATAATAATAGGTTTGATTCGGTTGTAGTTCCGTCGCAGTCACTTGTAGCGGTGCGCTGTCCGACTCCCGCTGACTGAAGCTCACTCCTTGAATCTCTTGGAAGTCTGGGGTGAGGGAATATTCGAGGGCCAACACTTGCAAGTCTGGTTGATCGACGGTGAATTCAACCTGGGTTCGACTTACGTTAAGGGTCAGTGCTTCGGTGGTTTCGGGGGCGATCGCATCCCCATCCTGGCGCAACTGATCGAGGGTGACGCTCACATCAGACTGAAATAGGGAGAGAAATGTTAGGCGGTTCATGATGGTGCAATGGTGAGAGAGGTCTTGTAAAATTGCCACAATCCTATCATTGAACCCGTTTCTAGGAAGGGCGTTTTGCTTCCCGACAGCGTTCTAGGTAAGTTTCCACGGCATGATCCGCTGGATTATGGGCCAAGCAGTCTAAAAACAACTCTTCAGCTTCCTCAATTCTTTGACCTTGTAGATAGGCTAATGCCAGTTCAAATTGAGTGCGGGTTGCGGCTTTTCCATCTCGAACAATATCCACATCTGCATCAAAGACTTCAAACACTGAGGTTGGCTTAGTTTTGCCTTTGACCAACACCCGGTCAATGAGACGAATCTGGTAGTCAGAGCTATTATTTAAATTGATGAATGTTTCTTCGGAAATCAACAACGATACACCATAGACTTTGGTCAGTTGTTCAATCCGTGAAGCAACATTCACCGCATCGCTAATCGCCGTACTATTCATATGTCGTTCACCCCCAACGGTTCCCAGCATTAATTTCCCCGTATTAATGCCAATGCCAATTTTAATCGGTCTGCGTCCGGGTCGCTGCCGGGTTTGGTTATAGTCCTCTAAGTTTTTGAGCATGGCGATCGCCGCCTTCACCGCGTCATCGGCTGCCCCCCCAAACAACGCCATGATGGCATCACCAATATACTTATCAACAAAGCCATTATTATCTGAAATTGCCGGCTCCATTCGGGACAAATAACCATTGATAAACTTAAAGTTATCATCCGGTTTCATTCCCTCACTTAATTGGGTAAAATCACGAATATCTGAAAATAAAATCGACATCTCTCGCTCAACGGTATCCCCGAGCTGCACATCAATGATGCTCGATTTATCCAGGAACTGCAAAAACTCTTTAGGTACAAACTTTGCATAAGCCAAGCTCAAGTTGGACAGGTATAAATGAGTTTTGAGTCGAGCCAAAAGCTCTCGCTTATTAACTGGCTTAGTTAAATAATCATTAGCGCCTTCCTGTAAACCAACTACCACATCTTCCGGGCGATCCTTAGCAGTCAACAATAAAATCGGTAACTCATGAGCAGGATAGACCTGCCTGAGTTTGCGGGTGACTTCATAGCCCGTCATTTTGGGCATCATGACATCGAGTAACACCAAATCAGGCTTAAAGCCATTTTTGATGATGTCTAGGGCTTCTATCCCGTTTATAGCTTGGGTGACAATGTAATTTTCTAAAGAGAGATGATTCACCAACACCTGTAAATTAATTACCTCATCATCCACAATCAAAATGTTAAACAGCTTCTCCGGTTCCTCCTCTATTAGAGCCGGCTGGGTCTCCTCAGAAGCAGGCGTTCTTGTCTGGGGTAAAAGAGGCGAAGTTTCCTCATGACCCGTCCCCTGGGAGGTTTCTGGTCTATTTGTCTGTCTTATCTGTGTCAGAAACTGACTGTCTTGGCGTTGGAACTGATGCCAGTCGTCCTCCCAGGAGATTTCCTCCACCAGAGCCGATTTTCCACTTTTTATTCCCTCATGCTCTCCTGCCTCTTGCTGTGTCGTCGTGGCGATCGGCAGACTAAAGGTAAATTGCGAGCCTTTGCCGACAATGGACTGTAGCGTGAGCGTTCCACCATGTAACTCCACTAACTGTTTGGTCACCGCCAAGCCTAACCCAGTGCCACCATATTCGCGGGCGGTGGACCCATCCCCCTGTTCAAAGGAGGCAAAAATAGACTCATGTTTCTCTGCCGGAATTCCGATTCCAGTATCGGACACGGTGACGAGTAAATATCCCTCAGAAATATCTCCATCCTCCGGGCTAGGATCGGACTCTTGCCGAACCGTTAAACTCAAGTCCTGCGGCTCCTCTGCCGGGGAGGTTTGGGTCTGTTCTTCGTGGGAATAGACAGCCGAGATACCTACAAATCCTTCTTCGGTGAACTTAATTCCATTGCCCACTAAATTATAGAGAATTTGTTGTAAGCGATTTTCATCGGCATAGGCGAGGGGAAGCTGAGGAGAAATGGCATTGATGAGTTGCACATTTTTTCGTGATACTAAACTTTGACAAAGATTCAAGACTGAGTCAACGGCTTCCCGGATGCCCACCGGCTTTCGTTGTAAGGTGATTTGCTTATGTCGTAGTTTCGAGAAATCGAGAATATCATTGACGAGGGTATTGAGGCGGTAACAACTTTGGACAATTAAATTGAGATTGTAGCGTTGTTGCGGATTGATGGGGCCGGCGACTTCATCTAGGAGAGATTCGGCAATGCCAATGGTTCCATTGAGGGGAGTCCGCAGTTCATGAGAGGTATTGGCTAGAAACTCATCTTTGAGCTTATCGAGCCGTTGCATCTGTTCATTTTTGGCTTGTAAATCGGAAAAATACTGCTGAAGCTGACCCGCCATGCGGCGAAAGGAGCGGGCTAAATCGCCAATTTCATCTTGACGTTTCAGGGGCAGCTCATGCTCCCATTGTCCATCTGACAGGGCCTGAGCGGACTCTTTCAGTTGTCGCAGGGGCAAGACCACCCAACGGGCCGTTACTACCCCGATCGCCGTGGAGACTACCAAAGCCAAGCCGCATAACAAGATGGTGTTGCGGGTATTGGCATGGATGCGCTCCATGAAATCTCGTTCAGGAATGACCACCACAATCGACCAATTGAGTCCTAAATCATCCTCAAAGGGTCGGACTTGCACCAACTGAGTCTCCCCGTCAAGGTCGAAGCGGTCTTGTCGGGAGGTTTCTAGACGGGCAAAGCCTCCTAAGCGGCTCAATAAGTAACTGGTGGTTTCTCGAATTAGTGGACTTTGGCTTTCACTGGCGTAGAGGCGATCGGGATTCTCGTCATCCCGGGAAAATGGAGGTTCTGATGCTGAGGTGGCGATGAGTTGCCCCTGGTGGTCGACAATGAAGGTTTCTCCCGTTTTGCCCACCTCCAAACTGCCTAAGAAG
The DNA here is from genome assembly GCF_009846485.1 of Sodalinema gerasimenkoae IPPAS B-353. Lineage (GTDB taxonomy): Bacteria > Cyanobacteriota > Cyanobacteriia > Cyanobacteriales > Geitlerinemataceae > Sodalinema > Sodalinema gerasimenkoae. Next base: position 2,614,959 of record NZ_ML776472.1, on the reverse strand, counting down.
GCACTGATATCCAGCAGCGACAAATCGACGGCAAAGACCCCCAGTAACTGTCCCTGGTCATCGTAGACCGGTTGTGCCGCCGGGAGGGCTAGATTTTTGTACGGGGCCGCCCAGACGTAGACCTCTCCCCAACCGGGCGATCGCCCCCGAACGGCCCCCACATACCAGGGCCGAGTCAGGGCATCATAATTAGGGATAGCCGACAGTTGCTCCGTCGGCTGTCCTGTGGCATCCGTGGCATAGGTATAAAAATTGTCATCATCGGGGCCCTGACGTCCCGCTTGTCCAATGTGGGGTAGCCCCCCAGGAACCTGCTCCGCTCCGCTAAACTCCCCCTGAGGATTGGCAAAATAAATATAGCTGATGGCCTCAAATAGCCGAATCTGTTGGGCAAAATGGCGATCGAGTTGCTCAAGATTGGTCAGATCGAGAGTCTCAAGCTGAACCGCCATGGCATTCATCTGATTAATCAAATGAGCCTTAGCCAAATAGCTATCGAGCCGTTCCTCAATGCGATGGCTGATTTCCCCCTGTAGCTGCTGTGCCAGTTCATCTACCGCTTGCTGTCCATTGCGGAAGGAGAGATATCCCGTCAGTCCAACCGCCGCAAAAATTTGCAACGCGAAGGGCACAATCAGAACGGTGCGTAGTGGTAATCGGTTTGACAAGTCCTGTAAGACGCGTTGGAGGAACATAAATTCAAGGATACAGCCACGGTGGATGTCACCGTCGTCTGACATGAGTGGGTTGCCAAGAATATCCGAGCTTTAAGGGATAGCGGTAAAATTCCCCTAATCCAGTTGGCTGATGATTACACTGCCTTAAAAAAGACACAATGAACATTTCCCAGACCATTTCTCAACGAGTTGCTCAAGTCCCCGCCTCTATGACCCTGGTGATCGCGGCCAAAGGGAAGGCCATGAAAGCCGAGGGCATTGATGTCTGTAGCTTTAGTGCCGGAGAACCGGATTTTCCGACGCCTCAGCATATTGTAGAGGCGGCGAAGCAGGCTTTGGATGAGGGGAAAACTCGCTATGGTCCCGCAGCCGGAGAACTTCAGCTACGAGAGGCCATTGCCCAGAAGTTGCAAACAGACAACCAATTGGATGTTAGCCCACAACAGATTCAAGTGACCAATGGTGGCAAACAGGCGATCTACAATGCCATCGCCGCCTTGGTGAATCCTGGCGATGAGGTGATTATTCCCGCTCCTTACTGGGTGAGTTATCCCGAAATTGTCAAACTGGCCGAGGGCGTCCCCGTGATTGTCCCCACCCGTGCCGAGAGTCAATACAAAATCACCCCGGAACAGCTTAAAGGGGCGATTACGGAACGGACCAAACTGTTTGTTCTTAATTCTCCCTCAAACCCGACGGGAATGGTCTATAGCCCCGAGGAAATTCGCGCCCTGGCTGAGGTGGTGTTGGAGCATGACCTGTTGGTGCTCTCCGATGAGATCTATGAAAAACTTCTCTATGATGGGGCGGAACATCTCAGCATCGGGTCAGTTTCACCGGAACTGGGCGATCGCACCATCACCTGTAGTGGCTTTGCCAAGGCCTATTCCATGACCGGTTGGCGCCTAGGCTATCTCGCAGCTCCCCTGCCCTTGATTCAAGCGACGAGTACCTTACAAAGCCATAGTACTTCCAACGTCTGTACCTTCGCCCAATTTGGGGCGATCGCCGCCCTGAGCGACCCCAAATCTCCCGGCTGCATTGAACAGATGCGTCAGGCCTTCGACAAGCGTCGCCAATATATGTACGATCGCCTCAGCCAACTGCCAGGAACCAGCGTCGTCAAGCCCAAGGGGGCGTTTTACATGTACGTCAACATCAGCAAGCTAGGCCTTCCCTCCTACGAGTTTTGTGAGCGTCTGTTAGAGGAGTATCATGTCGCCGCCATCCCGGGGATCGCCTTTGGAACCGATGACTGTCTTCGTCTGTCATATGCTACAGACCTGGCATCAGCGGAGAAAGGACTCGATCGCCTAGAAACTTTTGTGCGGATGATTAGTCGTTAGGGATGAAGCCGGACAGACGGAGTCGGGGTGAACGGAGTTCGCCCTTGACGCTGATACCCATGACCGCTATTTCAGACCCGCTCCCTGCCCATTCGCCACAGGTCACGGTTCACCGTTACGGATTACGTACATTACGACTATGGTCTCGTCCTTCTTTAACCCCTCCAACCCCTCCAACCCCTCACGCCATCCCCTGTTTGGCGTCCGTCCTATTGAAGAATCCGATACCCTCATGCCTGAGACTCCCCTCGATGAACAGCCCCCCAATACTGAGCCAACCCCTGACGAGACGCCCCCGAGGAATGAGGATACCTTAACCGGAACCCCCTCTCGGGTGGTGGTTGGCAGCGAGGAGGATAATTTTCTCTTTGGCTTTGAGGGCAATGATACGCTCCTGGGCCTCGGCGGAAATGATGTCATTCTCGGGGGAGCTGGGGACAACATCATCAGTGGCGGCTCGGGGGATGATATTCTCCGGGGGGGCGCGGGCAACGATAGTCTCGTAGGCGGCTCGGGAGATGATATCCTCGGGGGCGATGAGGGGCGCAATCGGTTACAGGGTGGCTCGGGGAATAATATCTTCTTGTTGCAACCCCGACGACAACTGCGGCTCAATTTAACCTCGTTGGTCCCCCAGTTCGCTGATTTTGAGCCTCAACGCTTTCCCCTAAACAACCTCAACCAACTGTTCAATAACCCCGCGGCCTTTGAGTCAGAGCAGCCGGATTTAGTCGATGAGCGCAATCGCTTAATTGAGGCGGCCCTGGAGAACAATCTAGAGCCAGGAGAGGATGCCCCAGAACGAGAGGTGATTATTGAAGACTTTGACCCCAGCCAAGATCGTCTCGGACTGATGGGGTCATTACGGTTTGAGGATTTAGAGATTCGCACTGGGGATGGGGATGAGCCAACGGTTGAGATTCGGGTCCGAGAGACGGGTGAAGTTTTAGCACGGCTGCTATCGGATGATCCCGACATCGCCGCACAAATCACGGAGGAAACCGTGGTTCGTTTGGATGAGGTGCAATTCACTCAGGAGCGGCTGCAACAGGATGAGGCGGGAGATCTGCTGAAAGAGGTGACCCTGGAACGGAATCGCTCTAGTGGCAGTACCATCGCCGTCGCGGTGACCTCTCGGGTTGAGAATGGGCCAGATAGCAACGGCGAGCCGGAGCGGGTTTGGGTCATCTTTGGTCCCACGGAACGGGAGAAAACCGTGCAAATTTCTCTGGATGAGTCTTTGCCGGAGAGGGCCTCGGAGGTAACCCTACAACTGGAAACGCCCCTGGGAGGCGCCAGTTTAGGACCTCAGGATCAGGCGGTGTTGGAGTTGTTCCAACCGGAGCCGGTTGAGCCAGAACCGATGCTGGTCAATTTGCAACGGGTTCGACCCCTCCGAGCCAATGAAGAGGCTCCCATTGAAGGGTTTGAGGTAACCTTGGTTCGCAGTGGCGATGTCACGGACGCGGCGGCGGTCAACCTGCAACTGAGTGATGCTATGGGAGACGCCAGTGAGTCGTTGCAGTCCTTGCGGGCTGAATTTGCGGCCAACCGAGCCACGACGACGGTTCGTCTTCCTCTAGCGGCTGATGTGGCTGCCCTGGAACGGCTGCGGTTCAGTTTAGCCGATCCCAGTGCCGGTCTACGTTTGGGGAGCGATCGCGAAAGCTTTTTTGATTTAATGCCCACCCCCATGGAACCGGCGTTTCTCTCCTTTGCTGAGTCCATCTTTCAGGTGGAGGAAGATGGCACGCCGATTATGGATGTGGTACTGGTTCGGGGTGGCAATCTGGAGCAGGCCTCACAGGTGACCATTGCCGTGAGTGAAGGAACCTTGGCCTTACCCGATAGCTTTGCAGAGCGATTGATTCCCGTCAGCTTCGAGCCGGGAGAACAGCAGAAAACCATCACCATCACCGGGGTACAACAGGCTGACTTAGAGGCTCCGGGAACGGTGAACTTAAGTTTGAGTAATCCCAGTCAGGGAACGGAGTTAATTCGACCCCGCACCGCTATTTTAGAGGTGTTTCCCGTGGAACCCCCGCCGCCGGATATCCCAGACCCCTTACCCCCCGATCCCCCTGAACCGGGGTCGCCGGGAGAGATTGCCTTTACCTCAGCTAACTATTTTGTGGAGGAAGATGGCAATCAGTTTGCCGAGATTTCCTTGCAGCGCCTCAATGGCAGTCAGGGAGAAGTGGGGGTCACGGTGATTCCCTTTAGTCAAACGGCTGTGGCCCCAGGGGATTTTGATGATACGCCGATTCCGGTGACCTTTGCCGATGGGCAAACTCAGCAGGTGGTGCGCCTGCCCATTGTCGATGATAGTCTGATTGAACCCCCGGAAACCCTGGGTCTAGTTTTAGCCAATCCCACCAATGGAGCCAGTTTAGGACCGCGCGGCTCAGCTACCCTGACCATTGCCCCGAGTAATGTGCCGGCTCTGTTCTCCTTTGAGGGGGTGGGACATCTCAACCCCGTCAGTGACTTCTATGGCGCTCAGGGGGTGCAATTTTCCGAAAATGCCTTGGCCCTCCTCAGTGCTACAGGATTGCGTGAGATGGGCGTACGAGAGGGCTTTGGCGGCAATTTTGAGACCGCTCCAAGTGGGGAAACAGCGGTGTCTTATAACCAGGGCGATCGCCTCTGGTTTACGGTTCAAGAAGGCTTTGCCGGTCAGGTCTCGTTTGCCTATGCCTCCCCGTTCCAAGAGCATCAGGTGACGGTGTTCTCGGGCCCCGACGGCAGCGGTGAGGTCTTGGCTCAGCTCAGTTTGGCCGAAACGCCCCAGGGAGAATTTCCCCGGGCCTATGATGTCTTTGAGACGGTGACCTTGCCCTTTGCTGGAGTGGCTCGTTCCGTGGCTATTGGCAGTGCCGCCAATAAGATTCTCTTAGATGATATTGTCGTGGGTTAGATGCCCAGGGGGATGACTGGGGATGGCCATCTTGGGGTCATCTTCCCCAGAAGCATCGTAACCCTAGGTCGGAATGCTAAAATTCAAGAGGACACGGGTTTTTCGGCAATTAGGCTGTCATCCGTCGTCCTCAATGTTTTTATAGGCGTCTGTTTTGGCTCGGTTAGGGTTGACATTCAACCTGATGACGGCCTCAGCGGCGACGTTCCCTAGACTGGCGATTTTCTCCCCAACTTTCATGCAAAGCGAAGCCTTTAGCGAGCTATTCCCTCTGTTTAACGCAGCAAATCCTGAAACGGTCGATTGGCTGTTATCGGTGGCCGATGAACATGAATATCCTCCCAATCGAGCGGTGTTAATGGAGGATGCCTGGGGAAATGCAGTGTATTTTCTGGTCTCGGGTTGGGTGAAAGTGCGCCGCCTCTCGGGGGAGGATGCTGTGACGCTGGCGATTTTAGGACGGGGTGACTTTTTTGGGGAGATGGCCATCTTAGATGAGTCTCCCCGCTCTAGTGATGCGATCGCCATCAGTGAAGTCACCCTCCTCAGTGTCTCGGCCCAACGCTTTATCCAAACTCTGTTTAAAGATGTGCAGCTTCATCACCGAATGCTGCAATTGATGGTCCGTCGGCTGCGTCAAACCAATGTCCGCTTTCAGTTACGCAACCGCCCCCCAGCGATTAAGTTAGCCAAAACCCTCGTCTCATTGGGGGAAAACTACGGCGAAGTCACCGATCGCGGAACCCGGATTTACAATCTAGATCCCAAGGACTTAGCCAATGTCTCCGATATTAGCCCGGAAGAGTCTCAGAAGTTACTGGCGAAGTTAGTGAGTAAACATTGGGTTGAGATCGACGAGGCGGATGAAAGTATGTATCTTCTCAACCTTAAACAACTGGCCCATCTGGCCGGACATATGGGGTGAGTTGGCCTCAACAGATGGTGCTAGTCTGACGGGAAGCAATCCGCTAAACTAGCGGTTAACATCAGCGGGGCCCCATGCGATCGCCCAAGTTTGGCTCTGTTGTCCGCTGCAATCCATCCCATATCTTCACTATGTCAAACGCTCACCCTTCTACGATTAGTGCAGAGGCCCCCCAACCCGCTCAGCGAGATTCAGCTCGTCGAGGCCGCAAACCCGTTTTAGAAGTCCTAGAAATGGCCTCCCTGGCGGCTTCCGGGGTCGGGATTGGTGTGGCCTTAGTGACGCAACAGGTCCTTCATGCGGCGGTTCCCATCACCCTCTCGATGTCCTTTGGGGTCCTCAATCGCCAACGCTTCCACCAGCGAATGCAGCAGCAGTATCAAGAGGCGGTAACACAACTCCATGAGAGTTTACAGGTTCTCCCCGATCCCCTGGACTTAGATCCGGTGCTACAACGGGTACTACGCCTCGAACAAAGCCAGCAGATCATGACGGATCAGCTCGAAAGTGTCAACCGTGAGCTTCGCAGCCAGAGCAACCCGCAACAGATTAACGCCCTGCACCATCAAGTGACCAGCCTGCAAGAGGATTTACAGCAAATGCAGGCCTATGTCCAGGAACAACGGCAACGAGAACAGCAACTGATTGGGCAAATTCAGCAATTACAGGGGTGGTATGAAAGCCTAAGCAGCCCCCAACAAGCTACAGAATACAAACGAGCTGAAAATGCGATCGCCCTGCTGCATCGGGAACTGGCGGTGATTAAAGGACGCTTAGCCCCCTTGGAAAACCAAGATATGCAACAGGTTCAGGCCAATATCCGTCAGTTGCAAGCCTATCTACAAGAACTCCGTAACGGTGTGACTCCCCTACGGCGGAGACAGCGGGATATGGTTCGCCGCTTGTTCCCCCGCATGATTGATCTGATTAACGACTTACGCCAACCCGAGGGCAGTTCCGTAACCAGTCCAGCCCGTTCAGCCAAGGACGGCCGCCAAGTTCCCAAGGCGATCGCCCAGCGCCCAGCCCCACCCACACCCAACCACACCCTACGCAAAGGACCCCTAACGCGCAAGCCAGAACCCCCCCCACGTCCTGCCTGGCAGACTCAAGCGGAGATTTTACGACAACGGGCCCATCAACGGCAGCAACAACAACATCAAGGAGATTCCCAACTTCCTTGGTAATTGTCCCCGGATAATTGATATGAATTTGTGAGGATTACAGTCAATCTCCTGGGAAATATGGGACAATAACCGACCGGCTCAATTGACATCTGGGGGGAGAGTATGGCACCTATCGTACAAAAATATGGCGGCACGTCCGTTGGCTCGGTGGAGCGTCTGCAAGCAGTGGCTCAACGGGTGGCCAAGACTGCCCAAACGGGACAACCGGTGGTTGTAGTGGTTTCAGCGATGGGCAAAACCACGGATGGCCTGGTGCAGTTGGCCACGGAAATCTCCTCCAATCCCTGTCGCCGGGAAATGGATATGTTGCTGTCGACCGGGGAACAAGTATCCATCGCTCTGTTGAGTTTAGCCCTCCAGGAATTGGGACAACCGGCCATTTCCATGACCGGGGCCCAGGTGGGAATTGTTACGGAAGCCGAACATAGTCGGGCCCGGATTCTTCAGATTCAAACTCAGCGCCTACAACGACATCTTGATGCTGGCAAGGTGGTCGTGGTGGCTGGATTCCAGGGCATCGCTCAGGGAGATGATTTAGAAATTACCACCTTAGGGCGCGGCGGCTCAGATACGTCAGCGGTGGCCCTGGCGGCGGCCCTGAATGCCGATCGCTGTGAAATCTATACGGATGTCCCCGGTATCCTCACCACAGACCCCCGCTTGGTTCCTGAGGCGCAACTCATGCCAGAAATCACCTGTGATGAGATGCTGGAGTTAGCCAGTTTGGGGGCGAAAGTCCTCCATCCTCGGGCGGTGGAAATTGCCCGCAATTATGGCGTGACCCTGGTGGTGCGATCGAGTTGGACGGATGACCCCGGAACCCGTGTGATTGCCCCACCTCGAAAACCGCGCCAATTAAAGGGTTTGGAATTAGTCCATCCGGTGGATGCAGTCGAATTTGATGCGGATCAGGCGAAGGTGGCTCTGTTACGAGTCCCCGATCGCCCTGGGATTGCGGCGACGCTCTTTGGTGAAATTGGTCGCCAACAGGTGGATGTGGATTTGATTGTGCAGTCGATTCATGAGGGCAATACGAATGATATTGCCTTCACGGTGACCAAGGAGATGTTAACCCGGGCGGAATCGGTGTCTCAGGCGGTCATTCCGGCTCTGACGGGTCTTGACAACACCACGGATACGGATTTACTGATTGACCCTCAGATTGCCAAAGTGAGCATCGTGGGAGCGGGAATGATTGGCCGTCCTGGAGTGGCGGCCCAGATGTTCTCGGCTTTGGCGGCGGCGGAAGTTAACATTCAGATGATTTCGACGAGTGAGGTGAAGGTTAGTTGTGTGGTGGCGGCGGAAGACGGCGATCGGGCGATCGCCTCTCTCTGTGAAGCCTTTGATGTACATCCCTCAACGGTACGAGAACAGGAGTTAGTGAGCCTAGATTCAGAGTCTAACCCTCTCATCCCCATGGTGCGCGGCGTCGCCCTCGACCAAAATCAGGCCCGTTTAGCCATTTTACAAGTCCCCGATCGAGCGGGACGAGCGGCTAAGATTTTCCAACACCTCGCGGACAAAAATATCAGTGTGGACATGATCATTCAGTCCCAACGCTGTCATATTGTCGGAGACTGTCCCCGACGAGATATTGCCTTCACGGTGGCTCAAACCGATGCAGCAGCAGCCAAAGACCTGTTAACGCCCCTCTTGGCGGCGTTAGATTGTGGTTCTCTGGTGGTTGATCCGGCGATCGCCAAGGTGAGCATTGTCGGTTCAGGGATGATTGGCCAGCCAGGGGTAGCGGCAAAAATGTTTGCGGCCCTAGCGCAAGATGGCATCAACATCGAAACCATCGCCACCTCAGAAATCAAAATTAGTTGCGTCATCCCCGAAGCGGATGGCGTCAAAGCCCTCAAAGCCATTCACAAAGCCTTCGAGTTAGGAACCCCCCGAACCCCCTAAGTTCCCCCTCTTGCCTCGGGCGACCACGGTTCGACTATCGCTCACCGACCACAAGGGTACGCCCCTACGTCTTTCCCCTCCTGGGAGGGGCAGGGGTGGGTTCCCCCCTACTGCCTACTGCCTACTGCCTACTGCCTTCTTTCCCCCTGTTCCCTGTTCCCTATTCCCTGTTCCCTATTCCCTATTCCCGTGATTGGTTTCCTAAATCTCAACAAACCCCTCGGCTGGACATCCCATGATTGTGTGGCGAAAGTTCGGGGGGTGCTGAAAACGAAAAAAGTAGGTCATGGGGGAACCCTCGATCCCAAAGCCAGCGGCGTGTTACCCCTCGCCGTCGGACGGGCCACGCGCCTGTTGCAATATCTACCCAATCGCAAAGCCTATGAAGCCACGGTGCGTTTTGGCCTGTCCACAACAACCGATGACTTGGAAGGAGATGTCATCACTCAACAGGCGGTGCCTCATCTGTCTCTGGCGCAAATTGAAGCGGTAATTCCCCAATTTTTGGGTCGAATTGAGCAAATCCCCCCTCAATATAGTGCCATTCAAGTGGGGGGAAAACGGCTTTATGATTTGGCTCGGGCTGGGGTCGAGATTGAGGTTCCGTCGCGAGAGGTGGAGGTCATGGGAATTGAGGTTCTTCAGTGGCAGCCGGGAGAGTTCCCAGAGCTTCGTTTGGGCATTCGCTGTGGGGGGGGAACCTATATTCGGGCGATCGCCCGGGATTTGGGCGCCGTTCTCGGCGCTGGGGCAACTCTGGCTCAGCTTGAACGAACCCAGAGCAGCGGCTTTCATCTGGCAGACAGTATTAGTTTAGAGGCGTTAATCGCGCAAGTAGAACGCCGCGAGGATATAGGGCCGCTGTTGTTTCCTCCTGAGGTGGCGATCGCCGATTTGCCCCAGGTTAGGCTACCGGAGCATCTGGCACAGCGGTGGTGTTTGGGGCAGCGGTTTGAGTTAGAACAAAATCAGGCTAATCGGGAGGCTGACTCGTTGGCGGTTTTTCGAGAGGATGGCCAGTTTTTAGGAATTGGAACCTGGAAAATTGGCGATTCAACTATGGATACAACGCCAAAGTTTGCTCCCAAGCTTGTCTTTTTTAATTCCTAAAATTAGCGATTCAGCTAATGTTTGATATCATGAAAACTGAGGATGTGACTACTTTTGGTGGACTCACAGTTTTTTGGGTTCTGTTGACCCTAATTACCTTTGCGGTCTTTCAATGGATTGGTATTCCCGCTGGTAATTTTGTGGACTGGGTGGTGGGGGCCGTCAGTTTTTGGTGGTTGATGGTGATTACAACGATTCCTTGGAATGTCCATTTTAAGGCGAAACAGGTAGTAGCGGAGGCCCAGGAGTCTCAGGAGAGGGGGATTCCGGTGGATGGGGAGCAGGTGCGTTATGTGACCTTGATTGTGCGGCGATCGCGCTCCGTGGCGGTCGTGCTTCATGGCCTATCGGCGTTGACGCTCTATGTGCTGGCGATCGCGGGGGTGAGCCGTATCGGCTATATTGGTTCGGTGGCCGCTTTGTTGCTGACGGGGTTACGACCGGCGATCGCGTTTTATCAATATTTAGGCAACCGTCTGCAAACCATTGACCGGGCCGTAAAATACCCTCGTGAGGATTTGTTGAGTTTGCGCGATCGCGTCTTCGCCCTGGAGCACAATTTAGAAACTCTCTCGGCTCAGGTGAATCCCGAGCAACCGAACTCCCTAATCTCAGCTCAACAACGCCAAGTGGAGGGCCTGCGTCAGGATTTAACTCGTTTGATGAGTTCTCACCGCACCTTAGAGGCTCAAAACACCTCTGAGCATGACCGCCTGGCTCGGGAAGCTCAAGGGGCCATCGCCAAACTGAATGCTGATGCTGAGTTTCTCGATCGCGCTCGCGAGTTAATCCGCTTCTTCAAGGAGGCCTAATTGCTTCTTTACCCATCCCGTCTTAAATCATAGCAATCGAGGAGTGCCTAATTGATACTCTGAGTTGGGAGAGAATCCCCTACCTATCGCCTATCGCCTATCGCCTATTGCCTTCTTGTCCCCTATTTTTTGTCCTATTCAGACCAACTTTTGCTATATGACTCAAAAGCTTGATGATACTCGTACAATTCTACGGGGCTTTACCGGCTCCTTTACCTCAGCCACCATTTCGCTATTGCTCTATCGCTTGACCCTCTCTATTGTGCAGACGTTTGCGGAAAAGCCTCTCGCGACGGATAACCAAACGGCCCTCAATATCGCGGCAGCGGTTCGTACCTTGGTGATGGGGTTGAGTGCTTTGGCGACCTTTGTGTTTGGCTTTGCGGCTTTAGGCCTGTTCTTGTTGTCTCTCCAGATTTTGGGTAAGAAGCTCTTTGGAGGGGATAAAGGTTCAGTGGAGAGTTGAGCGGGCGGCCGAGCCGCCCTGGGGGCGTTCCTTGGCTGAAGCCAGGGAACGAGGAACTGTGGCCTAGTCTAGGAGTGACTGGAGACCCCAGACTTGTAGGCGATTGTCAAACGCCCCACTGACAAAGGATTGACCATCAGCGGTGAAGTCGAAGCTGACCCAGCCTTGATGGGATTTAATCTCATTGACGCTACCGCTCTTGGTGTACCACAGAGACATATCTCCATGAGCATCTCCAATCAGCAGTAGATACTCTGAGCCGAGGGTCGAGGACACCGGGTTAGGACTGAACGCCAGGGAGACCACGGCGTTACGATGTAGGGTGTTTTGACGGGGCCGTCCGCCGCTGCGAATGTTCCATAACTCAACGGTTCCATCTTTATTGCCGGTAGCCAGAGTTTCACCATCCGGGCTAATGGCAACAGACCAAATTTCTGAGGCGCTAGAGACAAGGGGCCGCAAATAATCGCCGGTTTTCCAATCCCACAGATGCACCTTCCCATCGGCTCCTGCGGTGACGAGAAAGCGGTGATTGGGGCTAAAGGCGAGACTGCGAACTTCCCCACGATGGGCATGGAGCGTGTAGCGAGGGGTGGAGTTGCGATCGCGCACGGACTGGTGGGCATGATGGGTCATATCCCAGATTTTGACGCGACCATCACGGCCGGCACTGGCTAGGACATCACCGTTGGGGCTAAATTGCAGATGATGTACGTCATCGAAATGTCCGTGCCATGTCGCTAGGAGATTTCCCCGCTGCATATCCCAAATTTTAATGGCGTTGTCGTTGCCAGTGGTGGCGAGGAGCTGGCCGTTGGGGCTAACGGCGACACTGAAGACCGATTGAGGATGGGCCTGAAATTCGGTGGGAAGATGGCGGTGCGGGTGGCGAATTTCAATGCTGCCATCTCCTCGTCCGGTCACGATGGCGCCATCTGGACTCACGGCTACTGACCAGATGGATTCTTTCCCTTGGCTTAGGGTTTCGACGCTAGGGCCGCTGTTGCCTTTGCTGGGGATAACTTTATCCAAGGACGGACTGATGGAATCGGCATTGTATTCCAGTTGTGGGGAACGTTGTCCCCCGAGTTGTAAGAGGGTGAGGGCAAAGGAGGCGGCGAGTAAGCCGGACAGGGGACGCAAGACAAGCAGGGCGTCCCAGTTGATAGGTAAGTCAAAGCGATTGAGGTCTCTGAGGGCAGCGTCGGCGCTGGCATAACGACGGTTGAGATCGGGATGCAGCAGCCGGTTGAGAACCCGTGTGAGTTGAGGCGTAATGGAGGAACGGGTGCGATCGCGCCAGTGCCAAGTTCCCTGATGATCATCGTAGAGGTCGAAGGGAGACTGGCCGGTGAGGAGATGGACGCAGGTGGCCCCGAGGCTGTAGAGGTCGCTACTGGGGAGGGGATGTCCTTGGATTTGTTCGGGGGCGGCATATTCAGCGGAACCACTGAGGGCTTCGGCTTCGGGGCCGTTGGGGCTGGCGGTGCAATGGAGGGCGCTGAGATCTACTAATATCCATTGGCCGTCCCGTTGGATTAGGTTTTGAGGTTTAATGTCTCGGTGCAGGAGTTGGCGATCGTGGAGATCCCGCAGGGTAGGTAAAATCTGATTGAGCAGTTGGCGAATTTGCCCTTCGGTCCAAGTGCCTTGGAGTTGTAGCTGTTCGGCGGCGGTTTTGCCGTGGATGTACTCATCTACGAGATACTGAGTGCCGTCGGTTTCAAAGGCCGCTTGCAGGTTCGGCAGATGGGGATGATCTTCTAATTGCTCCCAACGCATTAACACGGGATAAGGGAGGGGCAATTCTCCGCGACTGCGATCGCGCGATCGCACCACACAAAAGGTCTGAGATGGAGTATCTTCATCGAGAGCCAAAACCGTTCGTCCATCATGGCTCAAAGATTTTAAGACTCGGTAGCGTCCTTTTATGGGCAAACTTGAGAACGCCGCATCCCGCTGGGGAGTTGGAGCAGACTGGGGGCGTGGGGAAAAGTTTTCGCTCATGGTTACAAAGGGGCTAACGGTGTGAGGAACAAAAATCCTCCCTTCAGGGTAACGCTTTCTCTGAGGGACACGGGTGAGTTATGTCTTAAGTGAGGTCGGCCAAGAACGTCCACCCTTAGGATTTTCTCGATTCTAGGGGGTCTCTATGGAGATAATGGATTACGAAATGTTAAATATAGTCCCAGGTTCTTTACCAAGGTTTCTCAGTAAAATCACCAATATATGCAAGGATTAGCCTTGTTTCAGGGCAACTTCTGGTTCTTGTACAGTATTGCTTAAGATAACGAATTATTTATTTCTGTAACATTAGTCACAACTGAGGTGGACGGGATCAGGGCTGGCTCTTAATCTGATAAAGGTTAGCTCACAGAGTGTTGACCGGAGTCTACCTAAACCCCCTGAGTCAGGCTCGACCTGAACTCGTCCGTCACTCAAGTGGATACGGTGTAGATCTAGGTTGTTTTGTAGAGTTTTGTAACGTTTACTCAGGTGATCTCCGTTACATTCAAGAGACCGGTTGAGACATATCCCGAGAGGAAAAGCTGTTGTTTTTCAGGACGCTCGGGTCAGGTAGATCGCCGCCATCTTGCGGCTTATAGCTGGTCTTACTGTCTTCGTCGTGGCGATCGCCATCAAAGTTCTGAGAGTCAGGGCTGACCCGTCCGGGATCTCAGAACTTCTTAAAATCTTTACAAAACGTAACTCACAAATGCTCTGTGGCGGTGTATAAATTTATCGGAAGGGCATGAGCAATTCGACGGAAGTTGAGTTTCAGCGATTTTCGCACTCTCTCATCTAAGACAGAAACTTTCTCAGTTTTGTCAGCCGTCGGTTTCTCGCCCAGGCTACCGTCTAGGAGCCAAACCGTTAAAATATCTCGTTTGAACTAGACCAGCCCATCTCAAGTTAAGTAGGAGATTAATTCATGTTCGACGCATTCACTAAAGTCGTCTCTCAAGCTGACGCTCGTGGCGAGTACCTCTCTGCCTCCCAGCTCGATGCACTGCAACAAATGGTTGCAGACAGCAACAAGCGCATGGACTCGGTTAACCGCATCACTAGCAACGCTTCTACGATCGTTGCTAACGCAGCACGCGCTCTGTTCGCTGAGCAGCCCCAACTGATCGCTCCTGGTGGCAACGCGTACACCAGCCGCCGCATGGCTGCTTGCCTGCGTGACATGGAAATCATCCTGCGCTATGTCACCTATGCCATCTTCTCTGGCGATGCTAGCGTCCTCGACGATCGCTGCTTGAACGGTCTGCGTGAAACCTACGTGGCTCTGGGAACTCCCGGTGCTTCCGTTGCCGTCGGCGTTCAAAAAATGAAAGAAGCGGCTCTGCAAATCGCAGGCGATCCTTCTGGAATCACCCCCGGAGATTGCAGCAGCCTGATGTCTGAAATCGGCACCTACTTCGATCGCGCTGCCGCTGCTGTTGCGTAATTCGCAACCCTTGCAGTCTGACAATTCAGACGTCATCGATACACCATATCGATTCCAACTTTCAAAATTAATTTGAAACTGTAACACAGGAGATTATTCAACAATGAAAACCCCGTTAACCGAAGCCGTCGCCGCAGCTGATTCTCAAGGTCGTTTCCTGAGCAGCACCGAAATCCAAACCGCGTTTGGTCGTTTCCGTCAGGCTAACGCCAGCCTGCAAGCTGCTCGCCAACTGACCGACAAAGCTCAGTCTCTCGTGGATGGCGCTGCTCAAGCGGTCTACAACAAGTTCCCCTACACCACCCAAATGCAGGGACCGAACTACGCGTCTACCGCTGAAGGTAAAGCCAAATGCGCGCGTGACATCGGTTACTATCTCCGCATGGTCACCTACTGCCTCGTGGCTGGTGGAACCGGTCCTATGGATGAGTACCTCGTTGCCGGTATTGACGAAATCAACCGGACTTTCGAGCTGTCCCCCAGCTGGTATGTTGAAGCTTTGAAATACATCAAAGCCAACCACGGTCTTTCCGGCGACTCCGCTGTTGAAGCCAACTCCTACCTCGACTACGCGATCAACGCTCTAAGCTAGATCGCCCTTCTAGCCCGGAACGGTAAGCAGCTGAAGAGCCTCAACGCTTGAAGTTGTTTTCTGTTCCGGGCTGTTTTTATATCCGTCGTTAACAATTTGGAGGATAGACTTTGGCTATTACTACTGCTGCAACCCGTTTGGGAACATCTGCCTACGCAGATAACAACCGAGTTGAACTGCGCCCCAACTGGACGGAAGACGAAGCTCAGATTGCCATCCGCGCCGTCTACCGTCAGCTTTTGGGGAACGATTACGTCATGTCGTCGGAACGACTGACGAGTGCTGAATCGCTGTTATGCGATGGCAGCATCACCCTGCGCGAGTTCGTTCGCTGCGTGGCTAAGTCTGAATTGTATAAGACAAAGTTCTTTTACACCAACTTTCAGACTCGCTTTACCGAGTTGAACTACAAACATCTGCTCGGACGCGCGCCCTACGACGAGAGCGAAGTAATCTTCCACTTTTACCGAGTTGAACTACAAACATCTGCTCGGACGCGCGCCCTACGACGAGAGCGAAGTAATCTTCCACTTGGACTTGTACCAAAACGAAGGCTACGACGCTGATATCGACTCTTATGTCGATTCCGTAGAGTATATCGATGGACTTGTACCAAAACGAAGGCTACGACGCTGATATCGACTCTTATGTCGATTCCGTAGAGTATATCGAGAACTTCGGCGACAACATTGTGCCCTACTATCGGGGATTTGACACCCAACGGGGTCAAAAAACCGTGGGCTTCACCCGGATGTTCCAGTTGTATCGCGGTTACGCTAACAGCGATCGCTCTCAACTACGGGGTTCGGAATCTCGCCTCGCCAAGGAACTCGGACGCAATAGCTCATCGGCTGTTGTCGGTCCGTCCAACTGTAATGAAGGTTGGGCCTATCGTCCCTCAAAAGCTGGGGTTGCTCCGTCTCGCTCCTATGGCTTGTCCGGTAGCAATGATTCCGACACGCGGATGTACCGCATTGAAGTGACGAAAATTTTGGGACGTAACTATCCCAATAACCTGCGTCGTGGTGGAACTCCCACTGTGCGTCGCAGTAGCCGTTCCTTCTTCGTTCCCTACAATCGCCTCTCCCAAACCCTGCAACGCATTCAGCGTGAAGGTGGGAAAGTAGCGAGCATTGAGCCTGCCAACTAGGACAGGTTTGGGTCGGTCTAGAGGTGTGGTGTAATCTACCCCTCGACTGCCACCGACCTCTTGGGAGATGGGGTGCTGTTTAATCAGACTCCATCTCTCAAACCAGCAGGGATTAGATGTACCAGTATAGAGGAGTTGACATCCAAACATGATGGGTTCTACAGCACTCAACAGCAGCACTCCCTCCGGGAGTCGTATGTTCCGCTATGAGGTTCGTGGCTTGCGCCAATCTCCCGGAACCGATCAGAACGATTATCCTATTCGTAGCAGTGACAGCATTTTCATGACGGTTCCCTACAACCGCATGAATGATGAGATGCGACGGATTACTCGTATGGGGGGGGAAATTGTCAGCATTCAGCCGGTGACATTTGACCCCGAAGCCAGTTCTGACGGAGAATCCGAAGAGTAAGCGCAGGTCTCGTTTTTTCATGCAGCCGTCAGAAACGCAAGTCGCGATCGCAGCCGAGTCTTGGACGACGGAACAGGCGATCGCGAATTTACAACAAACCGACGACCCCAGCACTCGCTATTATGCAGCTTGGTGGCTGGGGCGTTTTCGTGTCCGTGATGATCGCGGTCTGAAGGCTTTGATTGAGGCCCTCAGTGATACCGTGGATCGTTCCCCTGGTGGTGGCTATCCGCTGCGTCGTAATGCGGCCAAAGCCCTGGGAAAACTCGGGGATTTACGAGCGGTTCCCGCCTTGATTGAAAGTTTACGCTGTCCCGATTATTATGTGCGCGAGTCTGCCGCTCAAGCCTTAGAGGCTTTGGGAGATGCTCAAGCGATTCCGAGTTTAGTGGCATTGCTCGAAGGCGGTGTCGAGGCGGCGGTTCGTGTCCCCGGAAAACCGCACCTGGTACAGCCTTACGATGCGATTCTAGAGGCGTTGGGAGCCTTGAAGGCGACCGATGCCATTGAACAGGTGTATCCCTTCTTAGAGCATGATGTCCCTCGGGTTCGTTTTGCCGCCGCCCGGGCCCTGTACCAGTTAACGGGAGATGACCAGTATGGCGATCGCCTCATCGCCGCCTTACGCTCCCCAGAATTACAACTACGGCGGGCGGCCCTGATGGATGTTGGGGCGATCGGCTATCTCAAAGCCGTCACTCCCGTGGCCGAAACCTTAGCAGAAAATAGCCTCAAACTGATTGCCCTCAAAGGTATTCTGGAACATCACCTGGCCCAAATCGATGACTTGGACGAAGCCGCCATCGATATCATGACCCAGATGGATAAACTCTTGTAACGACTGACTGTTTCATGACTCTCGACTCTCTCTTGGCTGACGTTGATCAGGCCGATTCGGCGGTCAGTTTACTGATGGCCGTGCGATCGCTGGCCCAAACGGGCGATCCTCAAGCCGTGCCGAAACTCATCGAAGTCTTGGGATTTAACAATCCCGGGGCTGCCGTAGCTGCTGTTCAGGGGTTAGTGGCCATCGGCGAGCCGGCCGTTGCCCCCCTCTTAGAACATCTAGATGGCTACAACTATGGGGCCAGAGCCTGGGCCATCCGCTCCTTAGCAGAAATTGGCGACCCCCGGGCCTTAGAGGTGTTGCTCACCGCCGCTGGGGACTTTGCCCTAAGTGTCCGTCGCGCCGCTGCCCGAGGTTTAGGTCGTATACAATGGCAGAACCTAGACCCCAGTCAACGGGAGGAGGCCCAGAGTCGGGTACTGGAGCGATTGCTGGCCACCACCGCCGACTCAGAATGGGTGGTTCGTTATGCTGCCATTGTTGGCTTAGAAGCTTTGGCCAAGAGTTTGGGCGAGACGGACATCCAGCAAAGGATTAAACCCTGTCTGCAACAACTCCATCAAGAGGATGAGGAAGCGGCCATTCGGGGGCGATCACAGTTGGCCCAACAACGACTCACCCCGAACCGGCAAGAGTTGTATTCTACGTAATTCGCTCAACATTACGGAACGCCATCACAATTAAACTATCCTCTTCCTCTAAATGGTCAAAATGACTGGGTTTAGGATTGAGAAGAATTTGCCCATCTCCCCGTTTCACTCCCAAAAGTAACAGGGGATTATTGGGGTGCTTGGCACTGTAATTACTAATCCAAGTTCCCAACTCCGGAAACTGTTTCCCCAACAATTCCGAGGGATAATTGCCCGGTTGAATAAAATAAAACTCATTGGAGTCATCGGAGTAGGTCAGCAGTTGCTGATAGACCACCGACATATTCCTAAAAATGGCACTTTGGGCAATAATTCCCGAACTATAATCTCGGGCCGAGACCACCTCATCCACCCCAGCCTCCTGGAGATGGCGACGGCG
Organism: Sodalinema gerasimenkoae IPPAS B-353; assembly: GCF_009846485.1. GTDB lineage: Bacteria > Cyanobacteriota > Cyanobacteriia > Cyanobacteriales > Geitlerinemataceae > Sodalinema > Sodalinema gerasimenkoae. The sequence continues at coordinate 2,596,127 of NZ_ML776472.1, read as the reverse complement.
ATCGAGATTCACCAATTCCGCAATCACATGAATATCCTTTTGTTTACCTGGGGTTTGTTCTAAATGCTTCACCGCCAGGGCAATTAAGGCATTCTTTTCATCAGGTCCTGAACTCTCGTCATCCGCGAGTAAGATAATAGCCTTGGCTTGAAAGGCCTGTAAATCCTCCAAGGTGACATGATGAGTCGGATCTGCCTGAATGAAGTGAACATTCTCGAAATGATGGAAATCTCGGGCATCGACGACTTCCGAAGCCGAGACCACCACAATATCTAACGGTTCCCCATGATTGGACTCTAGTAACTGTTGGATAATGCTTGCCGCTTTGCCATTCCAATTACAGAGAATAATGTGATTATTAAATCGCTTCATTTGCTTTTGTTTCCAGAGAGCATGAGTGACAAATAGAGAGGAGATTTTACCGATAATTGTCCCAAACAAAAAGGTTCCAAAAACCAATAAAAAAAGTTGAATAATTCGCCCAGGGATGGTTCTGGGTTTATCGGGATATTCCCCCATCAGGGTAATAATGACATTTTCCAGAACTTCCCATAACTCCTCTCCCGATTCAGCCATTCCCTCACTCCAGGCGAGAAGCACCACCGTCCCCAGTAACAAGACCACGGCAGCGAGAATGCCCAAGATTAACTTGAGACGACTATTATTATTGAGTTTGACCATCGGCACCCATTCCGTGTTTTGTATTAATTAAGACTCTCGGCGATCGCCTGTTCTAACTCCCCTTTGGAGAGGGTCGTAAGAACAAAGACTTCCTGAACCGTTTTTCCGGCGCGGGCGATCGCCTTATAGCCCCCACGAATGGGAACCGACACCCGTAATTTTAACTTGGGAATATGTCCACGCGATCGGGAAATGACCCCAGGGGTAATCGTGCGAATTCCCTGGAACGACACCAACCGTTCCAACACCGGAATCAACCCATCCACATGAGTTGAATGATTGAGAACCAGGCGGCCACTATCGTTTGAGGGCATGATGTGCTTATCTCCGTATCATCTAAAGGGCATTAGCATCTTGACACTCCCTAGCCTAAAGGCGTGGGGATTCTTCCTTCAACGATCCGACTTGCCCTGACAGGTTTGCACCAGCCAAAGTAGCGGTCAAATCTCCAGAAGCGTTTGGGTCTAAGACCCAAGTTCCGGTATGCCCTACCGTACTTAAGGCAACATTCAGAATGTTGACGGCTGCGTTGTGGTCTCTATCCAACTCGCACCCACACTGACAAACATGAGTTCGAGTCGAAAGACTTTTCTGGACCACCGTGCCGCAACTCGAGCATTTTTGAGAGGTATAGGCAGGATTCACCGCCACGGTAATCTTGCCGAATTTTACCCCAAAATGCTCTAACCATTTCCTAAATTGATACCAACCAGCATCGTGAATCGACTTGGCGAGACAGTGGTTTCTAACCAGATTCTGTATCCTCAAATTTTCGTAGGCCACCAGATCGTTAGATTGGATTACGCAACGCGCCAGTCTCTTGGCGTGTTCCATGCGCTTAGGCGCAGGCTTCGCCAACACGTTGCCGACTTATTTTGAGATGTACTCGTCCGAGTCGATTGACGGCTTTTTTTCGGTTGGCAGAGCCTTTCTGTTTTTTGCTCACCCTTCGGTGAGCGCGTTTGAGCTTTTTCTCGGCGTTTCGGTAAAACCTCGGGTTCGGTTCGCACTCCCCGTTGGAATCGGTGTAGAACTCAAGGAGTCCGACATCCAACCCCACAGTATTTCCTGACGGTTTGAGTTCTTCTCGAACCTCTACTTTGACGCAGAACTGAGCGTAATAGCCATCGGCTCTGCGAACCAGTCGAACCCGTTTGATTTGTTCGATACCGTAAAATGCCAAATCCCAGGTTCCAACTAGCTTCAGTCGCCCGACATTCTTCTTGTCGGTAAAGACAATGTGTTTGGGGTCGAGTAACTTCCAACCGGAAGTTTTGTACTCGACGGAACGACCATTTTTCTTGAACCTGGGATATCCTTCTCTTGGTGCGCGTTCCCTGGCGCCGTACGACGGCGCGGGGTCGCACCGCTTCTTGCCAGGAACAGACTGGCGACAGTTCTCGAAGAATCGAGAAATTGCCGACCAAGCACGTTCGGCTGAAGCTTGACGAGCCGTGCTGTTGAGTTCTCTAGCAAAATCATACTCTCGGGCGAGTACCCGACAGTACTTATTGAGGTCGTATTTGTTGACCCCAGGGGTATCCATCCAATAGCGCAGTGCCTTGTTACGAACGAACTGTGCGGTTCGGATCGCTTCGTCAATCGCCGCGTATTGGTGGGGCTTCCCTTTGATTTTGAACTCAAGAACAAGCATCGCACCGTTGGCATCGGTTGTGCGGACAATCTTGGCACAAAAAAGCAGGATCGTCAAAAGCCGTCCTAGAAGGACGGGGTTTTAGACCCAAAATTTTCGATAAACGGGGAAAAACCCCGATTCTAGCTAAGAAAATCGGGGTTATCAGTCATCTATTCAGAAGTTGGGGGTTGGGACTCCTTGACCTTTTTAGGACGAGGTGTCGGGCGACTCCCCTTAGAACCGGGGCTAGACTTACGACGGCCCGGGCGACGATTTTGGGGCGACTTGGAGCGAGTCTGACGTTTCGGGGGCATTACACCCATATTTTCTCCCGTCAAAATCACTAAGTCCTGGCCCTGACGTTCAACCTCAAACGACCAAAAATGTCGTAAAACGCGGCCCGTCGCCGTTCCCGTCAGGGCCAGTTTAAAGAACTTCGGAGGTTGTCCCGCCTTCCGGGGCCCCTGGCGAATTTTAACAATTATGCGACGCTCTTCCTCCGAATAAAACACCACTTCCCCGCGAACGGAAAAATAGCCTTCGTGAACCTCCTCAGAGGACAATGGAGGAAGCTCTGAATCCTCTTGATTGAGGTTTTCCGGTTCCCAGACCCCAACAATTTGTAAATGGAGATTTCCATCTCGTTGGCCAGTTCGGGGATAGACCACCCAAAGATGGTCTTGTTCCAGGTCAATGTGATTTTTTACCAAACTCATCACCCGTCCCAATAACACCGCCTCAACGGCCATGTCATCCGCTGTTTGAAGCACTCCCTGAGTAATTTGCTCCTCCGAGGGGATATAGCGGCCACGAACCACGCCAATGGCTCGATATTGCCTCGGTTCACTCGGGGGAGGAATGGGAACGGGACGTTGAGGAGGCTCAGATTCAGGAGCTGTCGAGGCGGCGGTAGCTGGGGACTCCGGTTTTTCCTCGGGAGGCGGTGGAACAGGGGGTTTTGGGCGTAATAAGGCATCAGCCTCAGCCTTTTGGACCTGATCGGCTACGGACTCTTTCGGGTCTGGATTGGGAGGATGGAGTGGAGACTGCATCGTGTCATTAAAATCGGAATTTGAACGAGAAGAGGAACTCATAAACCCTCCTAATAGCGGAGATACATCCGTCAATAATCCCGCTGATCGTGATTAAGACTAAACCGACCATCGGCGGGATGAGCAATTGGCCCCTAAGGGGCGAACAGTCATTCGCCCCTACAGAGACCTGCGGTGAACCAGGGGGAGTGATGATCATCATTGGTGTAACTCGTTACCTTTGAGCCTTAAACCTCTTTCATCAGAGTGATTTCTGAGAGGAATTGCCCAAAAGTACGAGTTAGATCAACTATCTCACATTCCACCTTAAGGATAGGTTTCAGGACTGTCACCCATAAATCGGGAATCTCTAGTCCGGGACTGGAGTGGCCGCAACCGGGCCTCCAGAATCTTGGACTGGGATCGATTGACTTAAACCAAACCGGTTTAATCTTAGCCTTTCGTCCGGTCAGGAGTCTGGCAATTCTCCTAGGGAATCATGAGTCCTTAGCTGATGCCGATGCGGGTTTGACTTTGTTCGAGTTGTGCTAAGAGACTGTTGCGATCGCGGGCCGGTTCCAAACAACTTAAGCCCTGACAGATTAAGCCAACCGCCCCTTCCGGCAGTTCCGTCACCTCTTTCAGTACCGTTGCGGGCAAATAGCGCCCCTGTAACTGGGCCATTTCAGCGGCGGTGGTTCGCACGACTGTAGCATTCTGGAACCAATCCAAGGCCCCAAATAAACTTGGACACGCTTGGGGCATCTTTTGCAAAATGGGTAAGAAGGCATTTAACACCGCTTCCGCCCGCTGCAAATAGAGTAATTCCTCCCCATAGAGAGACAAACGCACTAAATTCATAGCTGCGATGCCATTGGCCCCTGGGGTGGCATTGTCCGTATAGGCTCGTTCACGCACGATCGCCCCGCCACGGGTATCCTGAGCCGCGTTATAGTAGCCGCCGAACTCATCACTCCAGAGATGCTCATCAAACTCCGCTTGCACATTGATGGCCGCATCGAGATAATCCGGCGCTCCCGCCTCCACCAAATCTAATAGAGCCTTGACAAACAGAGCATAATCCTCCGATTGGGCCAACACCGAGGGCGTTCCCTGATAGTTGAGGCGATAGAAGCGTCCCTCAATCCATTGATGATTGAGGATAAAATCCGCTGTCTTGGCGGCCATGGCCAAATACTCCGGTTCCGCAAAGGCCACCGAGGCCCGGGCCAAGCCAGAAATGACGAGACTATTCCAAGCCACAATCCCCTTCGTATCCGTCACGGGGGGAATGCGACCGGCCCAATCTTGCGATTTAGCCTCCTGATTATCTCGCGCTGGGGGGAAGGGCTGCTCCCGGTTCATACTTGTGCCATAGCGCCCCTCAAACAGTTGCTGTAGAGCCTCTTCTGACAAGGGACTTAAAACTCCTGGCCGGCGACGCTGTAGGACGGTATTCCCCTCAAAATTCCCCGCTTTGGAGATATGAAATTCCGCCTCTAGGGCTTGATACTGCTCTGAGGTGAGTCGTTCCCGTAACTCCGCGTCGGACCAAACATAGAAGGCCCCTTCTTCGGGTTCCCGTTCCTGGGGACTGGTGAAATTATCGGCATCTTGAGCCGCATAAAAATAGCCTTCAGGAGCCATCATCTCCCGTTTGAGCCAAGACACCGTGAGGGTCACCGCTCGCTCAATGGCGGGGTCTTGCGTGCCCGAACACCATAAATTAGAAAGATATTCAAGAATTTGCCCATTGTCGTAGAGCATTTTCTCAAAATGGGGAACCGTCCAAGTAGCATCCACGGTGTAGCGGTGAAATCCACCCCCCACCTGGTCAAAAATCCCCCCCAGTACCAAATCAAAGCCCCGTTGGTCGCAGCGGGGTTGAGCCACAAAGTCTTTATCTAACTGAAAGCGGGTTCCTCGTAGGGCGGTTTGCGCGTAGGGCATCATGGGGAAACAGGGGGCCCCTTCCGGTTGTAGGACTCGGATACTGGCTTCTAATCCCTGTTGGAGGAGTCGGTCATTGAGGAGGGAGGTGTTCTCAATCTTTTTGAACTCTGGGGGAAGTTCGGCTGCTTGTTGTAAGGCCGTCAGCATATCCTCGCTGATGCGGTCTAACTTGTCCTTTTCGTTGTCGTAGTAGTCCCGTAACTGCGTCAGGACTTGCAGGAAGCTGGGGCGACCATACCGAGGTTCGGCGGGGAAATAGGTACCGCCATAGAAGGGAACCAGACTCTCGGGGAGTAAAAAGACGTTGAGGGGCCAGCCTCCTTGTCCTGACATCAGTTGCAGGGACTGCATGTAGAGACTGTCGATGTCGGGGCGTTCCTCGCGATCGACTTTGATGGGGACAAACTGGTTGTTGAGATAGTCGGCAATCTCGGGATCTGAGAAGGCTTCTCCTTCCATGACGGTACACCAGTGACAACTGGAGTAACCCACCGAGAGAAAGATGGGTTTGTTATCCTGGCGGGCTAATTCGATGGCTTCATCACACCAGTACCACCAATCAATGGGATTCTCGGCATGTTTGCGAAGATATAGACTTTGACTGTTAGCGAGACGATTGGTCATGGGAGTGAGTGCTGTAAAATGGACAATCCTGTTAGGACGTATAAACAATAAGAAAACCCCTTAGATGGGTTGTTTTCAAGGGTGTCTTTGTCTTATGTTGTCTGGCGCAGGAGTTAGGGAGAATGAGAGGGAAGTTGGCCGGGGCGAACCTCTAGGGTCAGTTTTTGTTCACCCCGTGAAATGTCTAATTCCAGAGCTTCACCAATGCGGCTTTCTTCCACAATACGCTGGACGCTTTCAAAATTCACTACTGAGACGTCACCAATGCGGAGAATGACATCCCCAATTTGTAGGCCAGCGGCTTCGGCGGGAGATTCGGGGACTACATTGACAATCAAGACTCCTTGGTCAACGGTCAGTTTAGGAAAGTTGTCCTCTTCGGCTAATTCCGCTTTGAGATTAGCATCCAGGGTTTTGAGGCGAACGCCAAGATAGGGATGTTGAGCGGTTCCGTCGCGAATGATTTGCTGTCCGACCCGCAGGGCAGTTTTGATGGGGATGGCAAAGCCGAGTCCCTGGGCCCCATCCAGGATGGCGGTATTCATCCCAATGGCTGAGCCTGATGCGTTGAGGAGTGGGCCCCCGGAGTTGCCCGGGTTGATGGCTGCGTCCGTTTGAATGAATCCCACGCGGCGTTCAGGAACCCCAATTTCGCGGCTACTGCGTCCCGTGGCACTGATGATACCCATGGTGACGGTACTATCTAAGCCGAGAGGATTGCCGATGGCGATCGCCCATTCACCGGGTTTCAGGTCATCGGAGTCCCCGATGGGAACTGGGGCCAGGCTAACGCCTTCAAGTTTAACCACCGCTACATCGGTCACCGGATCACGTCCGAGGACTTGGCCGCGCAACACCTGGCCATCATGGAGGACGACCCGCACCTGTTCAGCATTGCCCACCACATGGGCGTTCGTGAGAAGATGGCCCTGGTCATCAATGACAAAGCCGGTTCCGGCACCTTGGGAATAGGGCGGGTAGGGGATGGGTTCGAGTAAGTCCGAGGGTCCCAAATCGTCCCCGGAATAGAGGCGCTGAGGTTCAATGCGCACCACTGAAGGTTCAACCTGACGCACTGCGCGGACAATGAAGTTCGTTTGGTCAAAACTGCGATCGCCCGTTTCAGGACTCGGGACTGGGAGAGAGAGACTCTCTAGACCCTCTGCACCCGAATCTTCAGGGAGAGCCTCTTGGCTGAACTCACGGCCATTTCCCTCGGACTGGGCCGGGGATTGGGACTCCTGGGGGGACGATGGAGAGGGGACGCGAACCAAACCGGAGTCTGGGTTTTGCGATCGCTGGATAGCGACGGCGATCGTCAGCCCGAGTAAGAATATCCCAAAGCCCATCGCCCCTTGAGTCCTAGGACGTTTCGAGTTTTGGCGAGACAATGCCATTAACCTCTATTGCGCTGCTGCTTAGATATCGTGCTTTCATTATAGAGGCTTTTGTGGAGATCCGTTGTTAAGATTGCAGGTCAATCAACCCCCTCCTCCTAGGGACGAAAATTTTCCCCTCCTGAGGGGGGCGAGGGGTGGGTTATACCCCTCCAATTTGATATCTAACACCAAAAATCACCCTCGATTCTCTGAAAGCCAAGGTTATTTTTATAGACTTAAGAATCATGACTTCTAAACATCCTGAATCGTTAGACTTAAAGCCGTTAGCGCCTTATGAAGACCGGCTTCTCAATGCTCTAGCGTTTTTCCGCACGCAACGGGACAACTCAACCCAAGCTCGTCACTGTTTAAGTATGTATTTGCGCCAATCAGAAGCGCGAATTATGTCTGAAGTTGGTTTTTATGCTCAAGAAGTTGGGTTGACGGGTCGGGAATTGTTGGAGTTAATTTATGAGAATCCCAATCAAGCACAATCGCTGATTCAGGACAAGTTAGGAATTGATATTTTTCAGGTTTTTCCCAGTGAACCGTAGGGGCGAAAAATTTTTCGCCCTATAATGTTGTCCCAAATGCAATCCACCCATGACACCTCAACCGTCGGGGCAATCCCTTGTGGTTGCCCTCCTGGGGGGAGCGCGTCATACTGGGGAAAGGTTTATGAGGAGAAGCAGCCATGTGGCGGCGACTGTGGCGTTGGCTGAAGCAACTGTGGGCGAAATGGCGCGGGACTTCCCCGCCAGTTGGTGAGTCTCCTCAGACGATCCCAGACTTTGTCTCCCTCAGCGATTCCCGGTACGAGACCCTGTTTTTTGGACTGCTGGACGGTGTAGAGGCGGGATGGACCGCGCAACAGGTGGCAGAACACCTCAAAGGACGATCGCAAGACCCCTGGTTTCTCAATTGGTTACAGCGGTTCAGACATACGCTGATGTCGTCTCGGGTTCCGAATCACGAACTGGCGCGGCGCATGGTGCGGTTGCGAGGGCAAGGCTGTGATCCGGTGGGGGAAACGGCGGCGGAGATTGGCGAGGCGTTGCTGGCGCGGGAGATACCGGAGGAGGTTGAGGGGGAGAGTGAGGAGGAGGTGTCAGAGACGGGAGGGGAGAGGTTGCCGGTTTCGAGTGAGAGTGAGGAGGAGGCGGAGGTTTGGGTCGAGCGTGGAGTGAGTTTTTGGAGTGCTGGAGTGTTTGAAGAGGCGCTGGAGAGCTTTGATCGCGCCCTAGCTCTCAATCCCAATCTTTACCAGGCTTGGGGCAACCGAGGGAATGCGCTCAGTAAATTAGGGCGATATGAGGAGGCGCTGGAGAGTTGCGATCGCGCCCTAGCTCTCAATCCCAAGGACGATGTGGCTTGGCTCAACCGAGGGGCTGCGCTCGGTCACTTAGGGCGATACGAGGAGGCGCTGGAGAGCTATGATCGCGCCCTAGCTCTCAATTCCAAGTTTGACTGGGCTTGGCACAACCGAGGAATTGCGCTCGGTCACTTAGGGCGATACGAGGAAGCGCTGGAGAGTTGCGATCGCGCCCTAGCTCTCAATCCCAATGACGACAAGGCTTGGCACAACCGAGGAAATACGCTCAATAACTTAGGGCGATACGAGAAGGCACTGGAGAGTTGCGATCGCGCTCTATCTCTCAATCCCAATGACGACCTGGCTTGGTTCAACCGAGGAAATGTGCTCAATAACTTAGAGCGATATGAGGAGGCCCTGGAGGGTTATGATCGCGCCCTAGCTCTCAATCTAAAGCTCTACTTGGCTTGGAACAACCGAGCAATTGCCATCAGTAACCTCAGACATTCTGTGATGACTCCCCTCGCCATTCAATATCCCCAACTCGCCCAACCCGGCTATCCCGGACAACTCGCCACCTACGACCAAGGACTGCAACACTGCACACGAGACACTAATCCAAAAGGTTGGGGGTTATTGCATTATGGCAAAGGACGATCGCACTACGACTACGCTCATCCCAACCTGTATCTCCAAAATCGCCGCAGTTACTTCAGCAAAGCCCGAAGCGAATACCTCACCGCCCTAGAAACCCTCACCGCCCAAGACGTTCCCGAATCGCATCTCAACGTATTACGGGATCTCGCCCGCGTCTACTCCAGCCTCGACGAGCCAGACTCCGCAGCAGAAGTCATGCGACAGGGGACAGACGTACTGCACCAATACCTCGACAGCGTAACCAGTCCTGGCAGGAAACGCCAGCTACAATTCGAGTTTGCCGACTTCCAACAAGCCACCGTAGACCGTCTAGCACAGGAGGGCAACGACATCGCCGCCTGGGAACTGGCAGAACGGGGAAAAAACACCTGCTTAAGCTGGTGGTTGCGCGGTTGGACCGATGAATTTGTCTCCGCCACCGCAGAAGCCGCGACGGCCTTCGCCAACCATGACCATGCCGCCCTCATAGACTGGCATTGTAGCCCCACCGCCCTCAACATTTTCCTCATTCAACCGGGACAACCGCCGCACCTGCTCGATGCTGCCACCTCCGCCAGAGAGCGTTACCGCGTCTTTCAGGACTGGTGGCAGGCTTGGAACCGGGACTATCTCGACTATCGAGACACCAAGGACAAATCCCACGGCAACCCCGACCATCCCTGGCGACAACAACTCCCGCAACGCCTCGATGAATTAAAGCAACTGCTCGACATCGATCGCATCGTCGCCCAACTCGCGCCCCCCGACACCGCCGCACCCCATAGCATCCCCCTAATTCTGCTCCCCCACAAAGAACTGCACCTGCTGCCCCTAGAAGCCCTATTTCCCGACTGTTTCGCCATCTCGCGCCTTCCCTCGGTGCAGACAGGACTTACCCTACAACAGAACCGCCAACGGGCCACCGCCTCCTTCCTCAGCATTGACCCCCAGGCGGAAGATTTGCTCATGGCAGATTTCGAGTCAGCGGCCATCAGCCATCTCTACGCCACCACTCGCCTGGAAAGCAACGCCGTCACCCCGGAGGCGGTTCTCAACCACCTGCAAACTCCCCATCGCCTGGCTCACTTCACCGGCCACAGTTGGCACGAGTTCCCCAATCCCGCCCAGTCACGGCTCAGTCTGGCTCAAAACAGCGCCCTCACCCTCGGGCAGATGTTGCAGAAGCTGGAGAACCTCAGCAGTTATGATCTGGTGAGTTTGGGGGCCTGCGAAACGGGCATCGGGCGGGATTATGACTTAGTGACGGAATATGTGGGTTGGGCCAGTGGCTTGCTGGCGCTGGGGGCCAAGTCGGCCCTAACCTCTCTGTGGTTGGTCCAGTCTGACGCGAGTGCGCTGCTGATGGTGCGCTTTTACGAGTTGCTCAATCAGGGACAGTCTGCCGCTGTTGCCCGAAGTGGTGCCGTGGCCTGGTTGCGCCAACTGACTCAGGCTGAGTTGCAAGACTGGTATGAAGACTGGCTCGCACGTTTGCAAGACTCCACGGCAAAAACCTGCCTCCGCCGAGCGGTAAGGCGACTAGCTAAGATGGAGGAGAGATACCCCTACGACGATCCCTATTTCTGGGCGGCGTTTGTGGTGTCTGGCCTCGATGAACCTCACACCCCTTCAACCTGATGAAAGCGACCTCTCGCATTACTCTAAAAGCGTTTCTCCTCAGCCTCGCCGAACGGGACGAACTCCCCCCTGAGTGGCACTCTCAACTGGCTCAGTTTGACTGGAACAGCGACGAGGGACTGGCGGCGGTGGATGAGTGGGCCAGTCAACATCTCAACCCCAGCTATGATTGTTGGTGCGATGAGTTGGAAGCGCCTCTGGCGCAGCGTTCCATGGGTAAACCAACTCAAGTGGATTGGTCGCGGGAAAACCAACTGACTCAGGAGGAATATCGCAATTTCTTGCAACGCAGTGATGATGACTTGATTGCTCAAGCCAAAGCTGCATCAGAAAATACGAAGTCCTGGCGGGGTTGGCGCGATCGCCTGTTGGGAGGGCAAGCTAAAGGTTAATCTCTAGTAAACGGTCAGACTAGATTGTAAATGACTTCAACGAGCGGGGCGAATAGCAGGGGCGATCGCACGTCAACTCCTTTAGAAACGCAACCGGAGAACCCACCCGAGGACAGGCCGCTGATTTATCCGACGTTGGACGGGTTGCTGTACGATGTGCGCGAGACGTTGGGCCAGTCGGAGGCTGTGGCTCGGATTCGCCGTCGCCAATTTTGGCAGAAAGTCTATGGAGATATCCCAGACGACAGACTCGATGCACTGCAACAGAATGAACATGAGGATGGTGTCAACGCTCTGTTGCCCAATACTGAAAGCCTCTACTGGCAAACGGGGAAACCGAACCCGCAAGAAGAACTCGACGGCTTTATCTACCCCTTTGGCTTAGAGGACATCTACGGCTTGCAACTGGAAACGTCAGGCCGCTATCTCACATCCCCCGCTGACACACCCTCCACTCCACCACAAATCAACGATAATCCCCGCCCTCTCGCCGCCATTGATGACCTCAAACAGCAAATTTTGGCTCAACTTGACCCTGAAGCCAAAAGCCTCCCTACGCGCCGTCCAGAACGCTATGGAAGCCTCGGGGAAACCTGGTTTATTTGGGCAAAACAAACAGACGAGCGATTGCAGTTCCCGCACGCTTCGCGATCGCCACAAGACCTGGCACAAGATATTTATGCCCGTTTCCTAGACTTAGATCCTAAGGATATTCACGATCATTTAACCTTGACAGGATCTATAAAATATGGTCAAAAATCCCCCCATTTCTTTGAGTTTGAAAAGACTCCCACATTTTGGCAGGGAGAATGGCACGAGTTTTTAAATCGCTATCCCCATGTCTGTGTTCTCCTGTTTCCTGAGTCAGAAAACATCGAGGAAATTCGCAATTGGATGGCGGACTTTGCCAACTTTAACTTCATTCGCTGGTTCGGTTTTCGCAATAAGGTGAGGTGGGCCAAATGGAACAGCCGACAACTCAAGGCGGAACTCAAGGGGAACTATGCAACGGTGAAACGCCGATATCAGCGAGTGCGCGATCGCCTCAACTCGAAACCCGTCAACCTAGCGGAACTTCAGAAGGATTTAACCCAATGTCTGAGCGATCGCGCGGAGTACGCCGAAAAACTGGTGCTGCTGGATGCACAGCAACACGCGATCGCCATCAACGCCAGAAACTACGAACAACGCCAACGCCGCTTAGGGTTAGAACTCCAGCGGACGGAACATTCCAACTGGAACCCCGATCGCGATATCGAGCAAATCCAGTTCGATCGCGACAACCTAGAAACGGGCCTGACACTTCTAGATCATCTCATCCGCAACATTGAAGGGGTGATTCAGATTGAACAAACGAGGGGCGATCGCGCCTTGAATCAAACGGTGGGAATGGCGGGTGTGGGGTTGGCGACAGGTGCGATCGCCGTTGCAGTGGCCACCACTCACCCTCAGCAACCGCCAAAACCCCGAGATATCATCACAGCCCCGGCGTTTTGGTGGAGTTTACTGGTGGGAATCGGGTTTAGTGTGTTGGTGGCGATTTTGCAGGCGATTGCACGGCGAGGACGGGGTTGAGATGTCGAGATCTAAAATTAAAAGCAAGTACACGAGAGCAAGGGTCAATGCAAATCACACTCATCCCCACAGCATTTAGCAAAAAAATCAAGGTGTATCGATTTCACCAACAAGCTGTAAAACACTTTTGCATAGAGGTTCTCCTACCCAAAATCCTGCCTCATTTATCAATGCCTTCAGTAAGGGCTTTACTTCAGTAATCAAGCCTTGACTTTTCGCTTCGACCAAAACTCCTAAAATACCCGTATAACGGAGATTAAACCGACTTGCGACTAGCCGGCCGCGCCGTTCATTAATTAAAACTTGCTCAGCTTGAACCTCGACGGCTAACGCGATCGCTTCTGCTTCTCCAACATCGAGTTCGTTACTCAGGACTTCGACAAGGGTGCGATCGCTAACGGGACGAGTTTGAAGCCAGTCAAAGGTTTGTACCTCGGTCGCACCAGACACAGGAAAATTGGGGTCAGTTAATTCTTGATAAACGGCTTCAGGAATAAGAACTGTTCCATAAAGCTGGTGAAGGAGATGGAGGTGATTGATTGCTGCAAGATTGTTAATGGGTGATGTATCACTGACAAGAATCACAATCGACCCATCTCCCGCAAGTTTTGAATATCTTGCTCAAAATCCTCTACTCCATAATGTACGGGAATGTGGCGACTAGCGAGGAGGTGTTGAAAGGCGACACGGTGCATTTGGGCAAAGCGACTGGCTTGAGCAAGGGTCAGCTTTTCTTGTTGAAAGAGCATCACAGCAATTTCCTGACACATTTCAGCCTCAGTCATGTGAGTGGCGGTTAAAATTTCGTCGGAGACAATAACACTCATCTCTCAACCCCCTTGGAGACCCACACCATAACGGTAATCCGTTTGGTGTTGGGAGGAAAAGGGGGACGACCAGTTATGCGACATAAGAATAACCATCCTTTTTGTGAATGTGTTTACAGTATTTGTGGCTGATACCTTGGATCAACCCTTGATTAGTGGTGATATTGAAGGAACCTTGAGAGCGGACTGCAACTCGTCCCAGATACTCTCCTACTTTCTTGCCACGAGTGACAATCGCTTTTACGATGTCACCAGTTTGAAAGCCTTTGACAAATTTATACCTAGGAACATAACGAGACGGAAAACCGTATTTATCAGTCCGACACATCTGGCGGGTTCCATGTCCCTTCGCAGAAATTAACAAAGGTTTTGATGTAAGGAGCTTGAGTGAGTCAACCTTCCCCACAGAAGCGGCATCAAGCCAGTGTGTCTTAGGTAAACCAAGTCGAGTCCGATTGAATTTGGTTTGACCCCCACTTCCTGTAACAACAGGTAAACCTGTTCCCTTCAGTGTATTAAACAATACCCATCGGGTGGAATTGACCGCTGTCGCATCCCTAAGTGGTGATTTGGCTTGCTTGAGGATACGACTTAGCAAATCTGGCTGACCAGAAAGGAAATCCCTGATATCGTGGGTTCCTTTGCGGATATTGCAGGGTTCACAGGCTAGGCAGAGGTTAGAAATACGATTGGTTCCTCCCTTTGCCTTTGGCTGAATATGTTCCACCTGAAGAGGAATGTCTCTTCCTCCACAATAAGCACATTGGCGGTTCCACTTCTCCAGTAGGTACTCCCGCACTTCGTAGCCCTGTAATTCCCCTTGCTGATACTCAACTCCAGAGATTTCGGGGGTCTTCATTTTCTGCAAGTCAAACCGCACCAACTCTTGAGTGATACCGACAATAGGGCTATAGCGGATTAACTTGTTAACCCAGGTTAGGGTTGTATCTACCCGATGTTGCAAGCTCGGAACCAGCCATCCTTTTGGTTTCTTGCGATTCAGGAAACGAGCGGGTCGATAGCGGGTTTTACGGTAGCGACGACCCCGGCGAATAGCCCGGCGAGAATCTAAACTCGCTTTAATTTGCTGCCCCCGGTGGGACAGTTCTGCTCCCCAAATAACATCCTCCCCTCTTAGGATAGCAAGTCCAGTCGTTTTAGAGCCGGGGTCAATTTTGACAGTTAGAGGTGTGGGTTTTGCATTTTGTGCCTCCTTGAGGATGATAGTAAAGGGATATCGACGCAAGACTGCTGCCTTGTTCTGATTCAGTAATAATCTCGCCTTGGCGGGATGGACTGGATCACAAGGGTTTTTGTCTGTGTCTATAACGAAAACGTAATTAGACATGGATTCTCCATTTCTGGGTAATTTTCGCTTCGTCAATGTTATTGGTCGGTACTATCCAAAGAACACTGGTTTAACCCGTTACACCTGTTTAATCCTTTGGTTCTAGGGCCGGGGACTAGCGACGCATCCCAGGGTAGGAACTTTAACACTTACCAATAACGTAGTCTGCAAAGGACTGAGACTGGTCAACTGGGGCTATTTTTCAAGCCCACACTATAACGGGACTCCGTTTAGTGTTGGGTTGTTGACGGCTAAATTCCTTGCTATCCCTCTTAATTTTACTCTCCTTTGACCACGGGTGCGATCGCCGTCGCGGTGGCCACCACTCACCCCCAGCAACCGCCCAAACCCCGAGATATCCTCACAGTCCCGGCGTTTGGGTGGGGTTAACTGATGGGAATTGGGTTGAGTGTCTTGGTGGCAATTTTGCAGGCGATCGGAGAATCTAGTTGTAGAGGTCAGATTTCTCAATGGACGGACTATATCGGTTCCATTAGCATGGTATCCTCGCCTCTTGCATGGCTCAATCGAGGAACGTAACGACTGTTTTTCAGAAGTCGTGCCATAGATGTCTGTAGGGGCGAACGGCCGTTCGACCTCCTCGGTGTCAGATGTATAGCAAGCATTTTGAAAAATGGTGTGAATTAGGTTTCAATTCGGGATGAATGAGTTGCTGTGGAGATATAATCTGGGGGGCAACCACAAGGGATTGCCCCTACAAAGTTGAAGATCTCCCGTTTAGTTGAGTCTTTTTTCTAAGGTTTGATGAGGGATGCCGACTTCGATAAACTCAGAACTGATGGGCTGATACCCCAGTTTTTGGTAGAATCTAAGGGCTGAAACTCTCGCCGCTAAATTGATGATTTTTATATGATGTTGCCTTAAATAGTCTTCAACTTCTCTGATTAAAAAGGTTCCTAATCCTTGATATTGTACTTCAGGAAGAACCGCCATTTGTCGCAGTTTGACCTGTTCTTGAGTTTTGGGGACAATCACCACGCAAGCTAGTAATGGGCCAAGTTTCTCTGAAGATTGAAGGATGCCAAAATGACCTTGGTGGATTTCAGATTCTAGGTTTTCTTCCCAAATTGATAAACCCAAAGGTTGTCGTAAGACTTGGTCGCGAAGGGTTAAGGACTGTTGATAGAATGGAGAAGAAACCGAGTAGTTCACCGCCTGGATTAGACCTAAATGGGGATGAGACCAGGAATTTAAGCCTTTGAAATGCGTGCTATCGGTGAACATACGCCCTTACTGGTCGCTCAGGGTTTCAATTAATAGGTCAAGCTGCTGCTGCTTTTTTCCGAGAAATTGCTCACAGTCTTGGAGATGTTCGGCAGCGACGGCAAATTTCTCGAAGACGTCTTCTAAATCAAGTTGTCCCGATTCGATTTTTTGAATGATGCTCTCGATTTCTTCGACGGTGGCTTCGTAGTTCCAAGGATGAGTCATGGGGAATTGACGTAGGGATAGAGAATCGCAGAGAGTCAGAGATTAGGATTGGCTGAAGGGTGCGGGTCCTTCAGTGCCAGTGGAGGTGATTTTTACCTTAACCCATCCTTGGGCCAGTTTCACGGACAAAACCCGTCCAGATCGCAGTTCCTTGGCGGAGCGGACAATCTCTCCCTGAGCATTCCGGACAACGGCGTACCCGCGATCTAAGACGATTTGCGGGTTGATGGTGGTGAGACGTTCTTGCAGAAACTGATGTCGTTGTTGGGCCTGCTGTAAGCGTTGCTGGCTGGCGTTAATCAGGCGCTGTTTGAGCTGCTGAAGCTGTTGCTGTTCTTGGTTGAGTTGACGCTGAATTGGGGTAATATCGAGGCGCTGACGTAGCTGATGGAGATGCGATCGCACCCCCCCGAGATACGTGATCATCACCTCTTCTAGACGTTGCTGGCGATCGCGGTGGGCCTCAATCAGACTCTCAAGTTCAGGAACCGCCCGTTTCGCTGCAGCTGTAGGGGTTTCAGCAGCAAAATCAGCGGCTAAGTCCGCCAGGGATTCATCCCGCTGATGACCAATTCCCGTGATGACGGGACAGGGACAGAGGGCGATCGCCCGCACCACCCGCTCATCATCAAAGACGGCTAAATCTTCCGCCGAACCGCCGCCACGAGCCACAATCACCAGTTCAGCGCGTCCATCAGCCACCACCCGCGCGATCGCCCGTTCAATACTGGCCGCCGCGCGATCGCCCTGAACCCCCGTCGGAGACAGTAATACCTGAATTCCCGGATAACGCTGGCGTAGGGTACTTTGGATATCTCCCCAGGCCGCCGCTTGGGGAGAGGTCACCACGGCGATGGTTTGGGGATGTTCGGGGAGCGATCGCTTGCGTCCGGGGTCAAACAACCCCTCAGTCATCAAGCGACTACGCAGTTGTTGATACTGTAACGCCTGCATCCCTGCCCCCAAGGCCAACACCTGAAATCCGTACAACTGATACTGACCCCGGCCCCGAAACAGACGAATGTTGCCCCCAACCACCACCAACTCCCCCAACTTGGGCGGTGTGGACAGCTTCGCCACCTGGCTTTTCCAGATCACCCCATTGAGAATAGAATCATCCTGGCGATCGCGCAGAGTAAAAAACAACCCCGAGGGATGGGTTTTACAACTCGAAACTTCCCCCACCACCCAAACTGGGCGTAATTGGGGATTGTCTTCGAGGAGGGATTGGATATAATCTGTGACCCCGGCCACAGTCAAACTTCCCTCAGGAACAGGCAGATCGGTCGCTTGCATACATCAAGTGAGTGCCGCATAGCCCGATACAATCGTTCTCGTCAGGCGTACGGTGTGGCGTAGAGTGTAAGGTCTTTTGCCCGGGACTTGGCTGGCCGTTATACCATGACCGTTCCCAAGGGGATTCTGTACTAGAATAATGTATCTGCTGCAAACCCGGAAGATCCAGATTCTTAAATCAGCTTTTCACATCTTGTCGTTCTCCAGCAACGCTACAGGTTCTACGCTGTAACCGTCCCCGTTGACGGTTCTTCCCCGGCCCGAGAGCGGGTCAATTAGTCAATTCATCGAACATCGAGGCAAGTATGGCGACTCCTATCACCCAGAACTCCGAAAAGCAGAAAGCGTTAGACATGGTGCTCAACCAAATTGAACGTTCCTTTGGTAAAGGGGCGATTCTACGGTTGGGGGATTCGGCGCGGATGCGCGTTGAGACGATTCCCAGTGGTGCCTTAACCCTTGACTTAGCCCTCGGCGGTGGACTCCCGAAAGGGCGGGTCATCGAAATCTACGGGCCCGAGAGTTCCGGTAAAACCACCGTCGCCCTCCATGCGATCGCCGAAACTCAAAAAGCAGGCGGAATCGCGGCCTTTGTCGATGCTGAACACGCCCTCGATCCCACCTATGCGGCGGCCTTAGGGGTTGATATTGAAAATCTCTTGGTCTCCCAACCGGACACCGGCGAGATGGGCCTAGAAATTGTTGACCAATTGGTGCGTTCTGTCGCCGTAGACTTAGTGGTCATCGACTCTGTGGCGGCCCTGGTTCCCCGCGCCGAGATTGAAGGGGATATGGGGGATATCCATGTGGGCCTACAGGCGCGACTGATGAGCCAGGCCCTACGAAAAATTACTGGTAATATCGGCAAATCTGGCTGTACCGTCATTTTCCTCAACCAGTTACGGCAAAAAATCGGCATTAGCTACGGTAGCCCTGAAACCACAACTGGGGGGAATGCGCTTAAGTTCTACTGTTCCGTGCGCCTCGATATCCGTCGCATCCAAACCCTGAAAAAAGGCTCCGATGAATATGGGATTCGCGCCAAAGTTAAGGTGGCTAAAAACAAAATTGCGCCGCCGTTCCGGATTGCTGAGTTTGATATTCTCTTTGGCCAGGGGATTTCCCAAGTGGGCTGTTTACTGGACTTAGCCGAGGAAACGGGGGTCATTAAGCGGCGTGGTGCTTGGTATAGCTATGACGGGGATAATATCGGCCAGGGCCGAGATAACTCGGTGCAATATCTTAAGGAGAACCCGGAGTTCGCTGCCACCATTGAGGAAAAAGTCCGTCAAGAACTGGCGATGGGGGCGATGGTCTCTTCTAATAGTGTGGGTAAAAATGGGACTCCCCAAGATAAGGGCGATACTCAGACTCCAGCCGAATCCTCGGCGGGGAGTAACGGTAAGGGCAAAAAAGAAGAGGAATAGTCCTATTCGCCCTATAACAAAACCGAGGCCAAATCCCTGGCCTCGGTTCTTCACATTACAGGAGTCAGACCTAGATTAAGCCTAGGCGAGTCCCACCAATTTCATGCTCAAATCCCACATCCGCTCACCTCGTTCATCGTCTCGGGCTTGAGGGGAGACTTTCTGAACAAAGGATTTGCGGTCTTTTTTCTGGCGGTTCCCCCAACTCCAATACGCACCCGACTGGCGATATTCGGGGTCAGCCACCACAGCGGCCACCCGTTCCCCGGAGAGTTCCTGAGAAACATAGCCTTTGGTGATGTATTTTTGGAAGATGGGGAAGATTTTTTGAAAGAGAGGATAGTGATTGCGGAATAGGGGAGTGTCGGCGACACAACCGGGATACAGGGAGGTAAAGGTAATCCCGGTTTCCTCGTGGTAGCGCCGATGCAATTCCCGCATCGTCAGCACGTTACAAACTTTGCTGTCTTTATAGGCTTTCACCGGTTCAAAGGCTTTCCCGTCGGCCATGGTGACCGGATCTTTGAACCCTTTTTCAAAGCCTTCAAAGTTGCCCAAGTCGGGACGTGGGGGAATCTTACCGCCGAGTTCGTCGGGGTTATGGGTGACGGTTCCCAGGATGACCATACGCCGATCCTCGTAGGTCGATCGCTTCATGTCCTCGATCATGACGTTACAGAGGAGGAAATGACCGAGGTGGTTGGTGGTCATGGTCAGTTCGTACCCTTCAGGCGATCGCAGGGGTTCTTTGATCAAGGGCATATAAATTGCCGCGTTGCACACTAGGGCATCTAGAGGACGGTTCAGGCTGCGGAAATTGGTGACAAATTGACGCGTACTGGCGAGGGAGCCGAGGTCAATGTGCATGATGGTATAGCTTCCTTCAGGAAGTCCGACCTCTTTGGCGGCAGCTTCAGCTTTTTCGAGATTGCGACAGGCCATGACGACATGCCAATCATCCCGAGAAGCCAAAGCTTTTGCGGTGTAGAGTCCGACGCCGGAAGACGCGCCCGTGATTACAGCCGTTCGGTTGCGATCTTGTGCCATGTTGAGTTAATTTTTTTTAAAGTTTATTGACAAGTACAAGCGAAATTGATGTCACATCGCGCTCACGCTGCGCTGAGGGTGCGATCGCAAAGTTCCCATTTTCTGAGTCTTGAATTTGGGCTTCTAAGATACTTAATATAAACCAAAAATTGAGCGATCGCAACTCCTAGTTTAGACTTTAACAACAAAAATTAAATATTTGTAAAGCAAGGGAACGGGGAACAGGGAACAGGGAACAGGCAGTAGGCAATAGAAAAGGAGGGCGACCCCATATGGAATCGCCCTCGGGAAGTTAGGGAGCTAGTTGGTGCCCTATTCGGGGACTTAAACCTGAGCTTCTTCCTGGACTAACTTGTCCCAGCCTAAATGCTTGAGATTATTATTACGGCGTAGGGGACGAGTCGCTAACTCTAGTAAATCGCGGGTGTTCGCAAATCCGTGAATCTGAGCAAAGGTAAACTCAACCGACCATTTCGTACTAATGCCGCGAGCTTCTAGGGGATTCGCATGAGCCATCCCCGTGATAACTAAATCAGGATTCGAATCCTTAATCCGTTGCAGTTGATTGTAGTTATCCGGCTTCTCAACAATCGTCGGATAGGGAACCCCCATCTCATCACAGGTTTTGGCCAAGAAATCCAGTTCTGCCTTCTGATAGCGTTTGTCCATGTAGGGAATGCCGATTTCTTGAACCGTCATGCCGCAACGGGTTAAAAAGCGAGCCAAGGAGATTTCTAATAAGTTATCGCCCATAAAGAAGACCGATTTACCCCGCAATAGGGCCACATACTCCTCGACACTCTCCCAAATCTTTTGCTCCCGTTCTTCTAGTCCCTGGGGTTCAATGCCAAACACAGAGCAAATCTTCTCAACCCAGGCCCGAGTTCCATCTGGCCCAATCGGGAACGGTGCGCCGATGAGTTTACACTTACGACGACGCATCAACGTCGTGGCCGTACGACTGAGAAAGGGATTAACACCGCAGACATAATCCCCCTCCACTAACGCCGGCAATTCAGTATACCGTTTGGCCGGCAGCATTCCCGAGACCTGAATCCCCTGTTTTTTCAGTTCCAGACTCAGTTGAGTCACCACAGGGTCCGGGAGAGATCCAAATAAGGTCAGAGGAGGATGGTCAACATACTCAGGAGTGCTGGACTCCTCCTCCTCTGCCTTACGGCCGAAATCGAGTAGACGCTTGATGGCATTGCGTTCGGTTTTTTCTGACTCCACCCGCTGACTCGGACACCGTTGTGCCATCGCTGCTAAGACCGTGTCTTCCCCTTGTGTGAAAGCATAGTCCAACCCATTGGCCCGGGCAGTCACGATGGGAATGCCGATTTCAGATTCGAGTTTGGGGGCTAATCCTTCCAAGTCCATCTTGATGATTTCCGTGGTGCAGGTGCCAATCCAAACAATGACACTAGGGTTGCGATCGCGCTTGATTTGTTGGCACAACCGTTTCAACTCTTCGTAATCATTAAGCTGAGCCGATACATCCCCTTCTTCGAGTTCCGCCATGGCATACCGGGGTTCTGCGAAAATCATCACCCCCATGGCATTTTGCAGGAAATAGCCACAGGTTTTTGTGCCAATCACCAGAAAGAAGCTATCTTCAATTTTCTGATATAGCCATGCCACACAGCTAATTGGGCAAAAGGTGTGATAGTTCCCCGTTTCACACTCAAAGTTGAGTGCATTGGGTTGTGCATTGGGTTGTGCAGCAACAGTCATGGAACAGTTCTCCTAATATCAGGGGTGGTCAGTGGTGTTATTCAAGGTCTGACAACAAGTTGGAGATCTCAGGATCTTCCTCATCATCGTCATCTTCCATCAATGCCCCAAACGCCGCCTCATCGAGTTCGTCATCATCGCCGAGATCACCTAAGCCGGAGTCGTCATCATCTCCACCAAAGGCTGCGAGATCGAACCCGTTATCATCATCGGACGAGTCATCATCTCCGCCGAAAGCCGCCAGATCGAGTCCGTCGTCGGCTTCCTCAGAGCTGTCGTCATCGGCAAAGGCGGACAAGTCCATCTCATCTTCATCAGACGAGTCATCCTCTCCACCAAAAGCCTGTCATCGGCAAAGGCGGACAAGTCCATCTCATCTTCATCAGACGAGTCATCCTCTCCACCAAAAGCCCCCAGATCGAGTCCGTCGTCGGCTTCCTCAGAACTATCGTCATCGGCAAAGGCGGACAAGTCCATCTCATCTTCATCAGACGAGTCATCCTCTCCACCAAAAGCCTGTCATCGGCAAAGGCGGACAAGTCCATCTCATCTTCATCAGACGAGTCATCCTCTCCACCAAAAGCCCCTAGATCGAGTCCGTCGTCGGCTTCCTCAGAACTGTCATCATCGGCAAAGGCGGACAAGTCCATCTCATCCTCCTCAGAGCTGTCGTCATCGGCAAAGGCGGACAAGTCCATCTCATCGTCGTCGGAGGAGTCATCCTCCCCGCCGAAGGCATCGAGATCCATGTCATCGCTGCTGTCTTCATTAGAGGAGTCATCCTCACCCTCGAAGACACCCAGATCCATATCATCACCGCCATCGTCATCGGAGGAGTCATCCTCCCCGCCGAAGGCATCGAGATCCATATCATCACTGATCTCATCCTCGGAGGACTCATCCTCGGCAAATGCCGATAAATCCATATCATCGCCATCATCACT
This sequence comes from Sodalinema gerasimenkoae IPPAS B-353, assembly GCF_009846485.1. Lineage (GTDB taxonomy): Bacteria > Cyanobacteriota > Cyanobacteriia > Cyanobacteriales > Geitlerinemataceae > Sodalinema > Sodalinema gerasimenkoae. The sequence continues at coordinate 2,573,195 of NZ_ML776472.1, read as the reverse complement.
GCTGTCCTCGACGGGCATTTCTAGCTCCGTCGGTTCTTCAGAAAGTCCGGCAAAGGGATCGAGTTCTTCGGCGTCATCTTCGAGATCGGTGGAGGCTTCTGAGGGATCGTCGAGGAGACCGAGATCTTCCTCCTCAGCTGATGGCTCAGCCTCGGGGGATTCCTCTTCAATGATGCTGGCTTCAGGTGCGTCTTCGGCCTCATTGTCTTCAAGGATACTTAGATCCTCTTCCTCAGTCTCCTCGATGCCGACTAAGGCTTCGTCTGCTGTGGCTTCAGGTATCTCCTCTGAGGTGATGTCCGGCTCTGGTTCAGATTCAACGACAGGTTCGGACATGTCGTCTAACGTTTCCGCTGGGGCAGGGGGTTGGGGTTCGTCGGAAACTAGGCTGCTCACGGCCACGCCAGCGGCTGTGAAGTCCCCAGTTTCCGACTCACCAAAAGGGTCGTCTTCAGTCTCCTCGGCGATCGCGTCAGAGGTTGGGGCAGACCCTTGGCTAGGAAGTTCGGTCTCGGGATCTAACCCTAGGGCAATGTCAGGGTCAAAGTTCAATCCCATCACTTCGATCAGAGTATCGGGATCGGGATTGAGCCGAGAAAAGGGCAACATCAGTTGGGCCAGCTTCGGTTCGATTCCATTTAGGGAACCGATGATGAAGTAAGACGGAGGACGACGACCTCCATCGGGGGTTTTAACGGCAGCTACCTGCATGTGCAAGTTCAGCCATTCGCGGTTGGCTTGGTAATACTCCAACCACTTCTCTTTGAGGGCGCTTGTGAAGCTATCGAAAAATGCCATGGTTTTTATTTATCCCCGGAGTTGCTGCGTTGTTCATTTCTAGTCTATCCGCCTCAGTCGAAGGTACTCCGTCTTGAAACGGCATTAGGCATTGCCTGTACTGAATCATACTAGGCTAGCTGACAACTCTGGCGCTTCATCACTGCAAGCTGTAATAGTCGTTGACATTTACTGCCATTTGGATTGTGACTTGGGCTACGACTTGGGCCGCGACCTGGGCTGACACCTGTGACTGATGTTCTTGATGCTGTTAACAATCTGGGTTAGACCATCATCAAGTCGGGTTCAGCATCCACAGTGGCTGGGGGTTGCTGAGGGTTGAGGTAGAAGTCTGAGAGCAGGGCAAACAGATCGCGATCGGCGGCATCTTTGGGCACGACACCTTCGGGAAGGGCGAGAATCTGATCGGCAATGTTGAGGTAGTAGTCGCAAACGTAGCTGAGTGCGGCTTCGGTTTCGGTCATCTCAAATAGGGTTTTCCCTTTGACGCGAGAGACGCGGATATCTTCGATGAGGGGCAAGACTTCCAAGACGGGCATAGGAACGGTCTCGATGTATTTATCGATGAGATCCCGTTTGGAGGTGCGATTGCCGATGAGGCCGGCGAGGCGCAGGGGATGGGTTCGTGCTTTTTCGCGCACGGAGGCGGCGATGCGGTTGGCGGCAAAGAGGGCATCAAAGCCGTTATCGGTGACGATTAGGGCGTAGTCGGCATAGTTTAGGGGGGCAGCAAAGCCACCGCAGACCACGTCGCCGAGGACGTCGAAGAGAATCACGTCGTATTCGTCAAAGGCGTTGAGTTCCTTGAGGAGTTTGACGGTTTCTCCGACGACGTAACCGCCACAACCAGCTCCGGCTGGGGGACCGCCGGCTTCGACGCAGTCAACGCCGCCGTAGCCTTTGTAGATGACGTCTTCGGGCCAGATGTCTTCGTAATGGAAGTCTTTTTCTTGGAGGGTATCGATGATGGTGGGAATGAGGTAGCCCGTTAGGGTGAAGGTGCTGTCGTGTTTGGGGTCACAACCAATTTGGAGGACTTTTTTTCCGCGACGGGCCAGGGCAACTGAGATGTTGCAACTGGTGGTGGATTTACCAATGCCGCCTTTTCCGTATACTGCTAATCTCACCCGATTTTCTCCTTTAGTTCTAACTGATAGTTCTGATTGAGGGTTTGGGCGATCGCACCCGGGCTTGGGCGAACTCGTTGGGGTTGAGTTGTTGTCACGAGGCGATCGCTCGTCCTCTTGTTGTTTGCATTATGGGGGATGTGTTTGGAGATTAAAAGGGTTGCAACATTAAACTTAATGTCTCTGAAGCCTTTAGATAAATTTAAGATTTACTCAAGGAACTCTAAGGCTCTTCATAATCTCTTAAGCTTCTTTAACGCTATTTTTACCGGTTTAATACCTTTATTTATGTTAAATAGTTACAAAAACAAAATTAAGGTTTTGAGAGGTTAAGGGAGCCGAAAGCTTGTCAGGGGTCTGCTGGCTAGGTCTTGTTGATTGGGGATCGCGGGTTTGAGGCGCTCGTATAAAGAATGCTAAATTTTTCTGCGGGAGTGGCTTGAGCGTTGGTGACTGCGCCCCTGACCTCATACTGATGATGGATGGCCGGTGATGGAGTTTGAGATGGAGTTTGAGACGGCGTTAGGCTGCTATGAAGCCCGGGAGTACGATCGCGCGATCGCCATCTGCGAGACGCTCTTAGCACAACAGCCTCAGCGCTTGGATGTATTAAATCTGCTGGGGGGGATTGCCTTTAAGCGACAGGAGTGGTCAAGGGCGATCGCCTATTATCAAGCGCTACTGCGGCATCATCCCCATTGCGCCACCGGCTACGCCAATTTGGGCCGCACCTGGCAACAGATTGAGCGCCTGGAGGAGGCCCAACTCGCCTATCGTCAAGCCGTGGCCTTAAATCAGGGAGCATCCCAATGGTGGTTCAACTTGGGCTATATCTATTGGGATTTAGGGCAACTCGATGAGGCGATCGCCTGTTTTGAGACGGTTCTCGGGCTGGTTCCTGATTGGGACGAGGCCCGCAGTACCCTGTCCCTAATTCGCTTGCTCCAGGGGGATTTTCAGCGGGGATTTGCCGATTATGAAGCCCGTCCCTCCCGGCGCGATTTAGCGGATAACTTCCCTCGGGGAGATTTAATCTGGCAAGGAGAGCTGTTACCGGGGAAAACTCTTTTATTATTGGCCGAACAGGGCTTTGGTGATGCCATCCAGTTTGTCCGCTATGTGCCGGAGTTAGCCGCCGAGGGGATGCGAGTCTGGTTACGGTGTCGGCCGCCTCTGTTGCGCCTATTTCAGGGAGTTCCGGGGTGCGATCGCCTCTTTTCCACAGAAGACCCCATCCCCCCCTGGGATGCACATGCCTTACTGATGAGTCTGCCCCATTTACGACAGACCCCCCCCAGTCGCCTCCCGGCCCAAGTTCCCTATTTATATTTAAGTCCCCATTGCCGTCCCTCGTTACCAGACCCCAAACGGGGCAGGACTAAAGTGGGTTTAGTGTGGTCTGGGAGTCCCACCCATCGCAAAGATGGCGATCGCTCCTGTTCCTTGGCCGCCGTTCAAAGCTGGTTTGACTGTCCTAACATTCAGTTTTATAGCTTACAGACCCCAGTCCGGCCCGAGGAACAGGCGGCCCTGGCGGCTGATGAGCGAATTATTGACCTCGCGCCTCAAATCCGGGATTTTTGGGATACGGCGGCCCTCATGCAAGAACTAGATCTGGTGATTAGTGTCGATACCGCTGTCATTCACCTGGCGGGGGCCTTGGGAAAACCCGCCTGGGTCCTGTTAGCAAAGATTCCTGATTGGCGTTGGGGGTTAGAGGGCGATCGCAGTCCTTGGTATCCCAGCGTGCGTCTCTTTCGTCAGTCGCGGCGAGGGGAATGGCAGGATGTCATCCTTGCGGTGCAGCAACAGCTTCAGGAATGGAACGCCTAAATTCCCCACTCTCAGGGAGGATAAGGGTCATTTGTGATATTTATCACAGATTGTCGTGTTGGCGATCGTCTAAAAACTTGAAGGAGATCGCTGTAAAACTGAAATATAAAGGTAATACTAAGATTATCGAACTAAGGTAATTCCTCCCGATGATGACGACCCAAACTTTCAGCCAACCCATTCCCCTCGACGAAATGTTTGCCCGGGTTTGGAATCTTGGCCATCTCACGCGTGCCGAACGCCAAACGCTCAAGTCCGTTGTCTTGAGCAATAGCCTGAGTTCTGAGGATGAGGATGTTTTGAACCGTATCTTCCATGCGGTCCGCCGGGGTTGGCTCAAGATTTTAGACTGATGCTCGCCGATTCCACCCAAATATCAGATTTAACTGCTGCCTGAGTGAAAGTCACGTCTGTTTGAACAGCATCGATTATCTAAACCTTTAATGTCCCAGCGTTAACTTTCGATTTTAACCCAAAACTTTTTTAAAACTCAAACGTTAGGCAAGCTAATTTTGACTCGCTTGTGCGCCTAATGCGCTTAACCCCCAACTTGGGGGATTTTTTTGGGCCAACAGCCCCCCCAGTCTCCGCTAAGATAATCAGGCAAGACTCACCCGAGCGACATCACCCCTAGGACAGTTGAGGCAACCCCCATGAGAGGATTTGGCAGAAGACGTTGGCGCACCCTAACTGGCATCATCAGTTTTTGTATCGTCCTGGTCGTCAGTTGTCGGCAAGTAGACCCCGATGGGGGAACAGTGGACTCCGTGGGCGATCGCATCCGCCTGGGAACCACCGCCCAGATTGTCACCCTCGACCCCGCCGATGCCTATGAACAGTCCTCGATGTTGGCGATCGCCAACCTGGGAGAAACCCTATACCGCTATGAACTCGACGAGCAAGGGGATCTCACCTTAGTCCCCACCCTCGCCACCGATTTACCCCGCCTCAGTGATGATGAACTGACCTATACCATCCCCCTGCGTGAGGATGTGGTCTTCCATGACGGAACCCCTTTCAATGCTGAGGCCATGGCCTTTTCCCTGCGACGTTTTCGCGATAATAAGGGACGAGCCTCCTTTCTCCTGGGGGACTTACTCGGAGACATTGAGGCAACGGGGGAGTATGAATTGACCCTAACCCTCAATTATCCCTTTGCAGGCTTCGCCGCGCTGCTGACCTTTCCAGGTGGAGTATGAATTGACCCTAACCCTCAATTATCCCTTTGCAGGCTTCGCCGCGCTGCTGACCTTTCCAGGCCTCTGTGCCATTTCCCCGGCGGCCTATGAAATTGGTGAAGGGCAATTCTTCCCCAGTCAGTTTGTGGGATCTCTGTGCCATTTCCCCGGCGGCCTATGAAATTGGTGAAGGGCAATTCTTCCCCAGTCAGTTTGTGGGAACCGGCCCCTATCGCCTGGGAACCTATGGCAGTGATTCCGTCGGTTTTGAGATTTTTCAGGACTATTGGGGCGATCGCCCCCAAAATCAGGGAATTGATATGCGGCGCTTTTCCAGCCAAGCCAACCTCTATAATGCCTTCCGCACTGGGGGGGTGGATGTGGCCTATCAACAACTCGATCCTGATCAAATTCACAGCCTCCAAGAACTGGCCCCAGAGGCAGGGTTTCAGGTCGTCGAAGCCGAGAGTACCACCATTTCCTATTTAGTCTTAAACATCAATCAGCCCCCCTTCGATCGCTTGGAGGTGCGTCAGGCCTTAGCGACCATCATGGATCGACCGCTGTTGAATGAGCGGGTGTTTTACGGTCAGGCCGAACCCCTCTATAGTCTGATTCCACCGGCGTTTGAGGCTCATCGCCCTCTATTTTTAGACCGCTACGGGGATGGCAATATTGAGAACGCCAAAGGGTTATTGCGCGAGGCCGGCTTTTCTGCCGAACGTCCCTTAGTGGTTGAGATGTGGTTTCCCTCCAGTTCCGTTCCCGGTCGTCTCAGTGCCACCATTTTACAGGCCTTGGCAGAACGAGATTTAGAGGACTTAGTGACCATTGAGCCTCGCAGCGTGGAGGCCGCCACCGCCTATGGCTATTTAGATAAGGGGGTCTATCCCACCTTTCTCCTGTCTTGGTATGCGGACTTTTTCGATGCGGACAACTACGTGAAACCCTTTTTGGAATGTCAGGAAGGATCGCCCGAGTCCGGTTGTCGTTTGGGGGAAACCCAGTACCATGGCTCGTTTTTCTATGACTCCCGGGCCAATGAACTCTTACAGGCTCAACGTCAAGCCTCTGATCCCCAGGTGCGCGATCGCCTGTTAGTGGAATTACAGGAAATTGTCGTCGATCAGGTTCCCTATATCCCCCTTTGGCAGAATAAAGATTATGCCTTTGCCCAAGCCGATATTTCCGGAGTAACGTTGAGCAAGACCCAGCAAGTGCTTCCCTTTGCCTCCATTGGCCGCTAACCTCCCTAGAGCGTCTGGGAAGTCCAGTTCGGGTCACGGAAAGATGATTTAAATTAAAAATGGTTATGGCTGATGAAAACTTCCCCGATGCGGCCGAGTCTGACACTCTGATTGTTCTCGTCACCGCCGCTTCTGCTGAAGAAGCGAAAACCCTTGCCCGCACTCTCGTCGAGGAGAAACTGGCGGCCTGCGTATCCCGTTTCCCCGTTCAGTCCACCTATACCTGGGAAGGCAAGATCGAGGAGGATGAAGAATGGCAACTGGTGATTAAAACCCACCGTCGCCAATTCCATTCCCTGCAAGAGCGAGTTCAGGCGCTCCATAGTTATGAGGTTCCTGAAATCATCGCTCTCCCCATCGACATGGGGTCAGCGGCCTATCTCAACTGGATTAGCCACAATGTTACCTGAAAGGTCAACTGAGACCTTGATTGCGGGCAATTTCTCGGCGGGCCTCGGCGACGGTCTGGAAGAACTGACTATACTGTTCATGACCGCCCCGAAAGACGACGTTTAAGGTCAGGGGGTCTTCAGTATCGCGATCATCTCCGGGGCCCGACACCACCACTGGGACTTGCTTCCCATTGCGTTCCTGCATTTCCACCTCGACGGCTTTGCGGTTCTTGACTTCGCCGCCACTGCTGTCGACGTAGACCGTTAAATTGCCCTTATTCAACCGTCGGCCCAGGTTTTGAATCAGTTGCAGGAAGTTGCGATCGCTCCCTCCTCGGCGAACGGTCTGCGCATCCCCTTCACCCTCCACGGTACTATTGACCGTATCCCCAACGCCAATAATGGTGGGCATGATTTGCGGGTCAAAATTCTCTTGAACTAAGTCTAACAACGCCTCTTCCTGTTTGGGGGCTTGACGGACACTAAAATCTTCTCCTAGAGGCGCTGTCCCAGTGCGACGGTGATAATAGCGATTTAACAGGGCCACCACCCCCGCCTCTTTAATAGCACCGCGAATCATAAACTGAAAATCCGTGGTTCCTGAATCGCCGGGTTTGGCAAAACGGACAATTTCCATTCCCTGCTCATCCCGTCCCAATCCCGCGCTGTACCCGATCGGGTCAGCGTCGGGTAGTTCACCTAAGACCTTGATTGCGAGAGATTTCTCGGCGGGCCTCGGCCACGGTTTGGAAGAACTGACTGTACTGTTCATGACCCCCCCGAAAGACCACATTGAGGGTTAAGGGGTCCTCGGTATCTCGGTCATCTCCGGGGCCCGACACCACGACGGGAACCTCTTTACCATTGCGTTCTTGCAGTTCCACTTCGACGGCTTTGCGGTTCTTGACTTCGCCGCCACTACTATCGACATAGACGGTTAAATTGCCCTTATTCAACCGTCGTCCCAGGTTTTGAATGAGTTGAAGGAAGTTGCGATCGCTCCCTCCTCGGCGAACAGTCCGCTCATCTCCCTCACCCTCAACGGTACTATTGACCGTATCCCCCACACCAATAATCGTGGGCATGATTTGCGGGTCAAACTTGGCTTGAACCAGGTCTAACAACTCCTCTTCCTGTTTGGGGGCCTGACGGACGCTAAAATCTTCTCCCAGAGGTGCCGTCCCAGTACGACGGTGATAATAGCGATTTAACAGGGCCACCACGCCGGCTTCCTTAATTGCGCCGCGAATCATAAACTGAAAATCTGTGGTTCCTGAATCGCCGGGTTTGGCAAAACGGACAATTTCCATGCCCTGCTCATCCCGTCCCAAGTTCGGCGCATAATGGACAAAAAACGAGTCCTCTAAACCCTGCTTAGCGGCATCGGCGAGCAGATCTTCCATTAAGCCCTGCATCCTCTCCTGAAGGGCCACATAGGTTGAGGTGCGATCGCGCAACCGCTCATAAAACACATTCAAATTCGCCGTCGGCGAGGCCACATTATCCAACGCCGCCGCCTCAATCAGATGCTGAACCTCCCCGGGAATCTCCGTCTCATGAGCCTGACAGAACTCCTGTAAACAGTGGCGAATCCGTTGGGGAACCTCCTGTAAGAAGGTCATCTCCGCTTCACTCACCCCCGGATGAGAGACCTCTCCATCCCGGTCTTGCCATTGAACCCCTCCGGCAGCCAAACCGGGCAAATAGAGCCGTTCCTGGCGCGTATAGATGGCGCTTTGGGTCACTTTCTCGATGATGCGATTCACCCCCCGCTGCCCCAGATGCTCCCCGTTGGTCAGGACAAAGAAATGGCCGTCAAAGGCTTTCGTCGCCCGGACGTAATCCAAATCCATCTGGCGGCTGAGGGGATCTTTCACTAACCCCATGCACACGCCATCGAGGTCTTGGATAATCAGCAAATTCTCCACATTGGCGAAAATATTGGCCAGCTTGTCAATATCCAAGGACAAGGCCATTTCATGGAGAAGCAGGTGGGGAGCGGTGTGGGAAGCAGTCATGGAAAAAAGGGTTAAGAAGTACGTGAATGTTCGTTAGCCTGAAGAGAATGGGGGGATTCTCCCAGAGAATAGTATGGGTTTGTTAGTCCAGCCTATACTATCATTTAATAATCATAGTCATTATGAATTTACATAAATCCCATGAGCGAAACAGCCATTGAAAACCTAGTGATTATCGGCTCGGGGCCAGCGGGCTATACTGCCGCGATTTACGCCGCCCGAGCCAACCTGAAGCCGGTGGTATTTGAAGGCTATCAAATGGGCGGGATTCCCGGTGGACAGTTGATGACCACCACAGAAGTCGAGAACTACCCAGGATTCCCCGATGGTATCACTGGTCCGGAATTAATGGATCGCATGAAGGCTCAGTCCCTGCGTTGGGGGGCGCAACTTTATACCGAAGATGTCACCTCGGTGGATTTGAGTCAGCGTCCCTTCACGGTTCGCTCCGACGAGCGAGAGTTGAAAACCCATAGTATCGTCATCGCCACGGGAGCCACAGCCAAGCGGTTAAATCTCCCCCATGAAGAGGATTTCTGGAACAGTGGTATGTCCGCCTGTGCCATTTGCGACGGGGCGGCCCCTCAGTTCAAGAATGTGGAACTGGCGGTGATTGGGGGCGGGGACACTGCGGCCGAAGAAGCGGTATTTCTGACCAAATATGGCTCTCATGTCCATCTGCTGGTACGTCGCGATGAGATGCGGGCCAGTAAAACCATGCAAGACCGCGTCTTGAACCATCCCAAGATTACAGTCCATTGGAACACCCAGGCCACGGATGTCTACGGGGAAAATGGCAAGTTGCAGGGAGTCAACATTATCAACAGCCAAACTCAGGAAACGGGAACCTTGGCGGTTCAGGGCTTATTTTACGCCATTGGCCATACTCCCAACACCCAGATTTTCCAAGAACAGATTGACTTGGATGAAGTCGGCTATATAAAAACCCACAATGGTTCCGTTGAAACCTCCGTTGAGGGGGTGTACGCCGTGGGAGATGTCCAAGACCACGAGTTCCGCCAAGCGGTCACCGCAGCGGGAAGTGGCTGTATGGGAGCGATGTTAGCGGAACGTTGGCTCTCACAGAAGGGACTGACGACGGAGTTCCATCAGGAAGAACAAGCCGCTGAGGTGACGGAGACGGAACCTGAAGAGGCGGTAGACCCGGCGGAGGTCTATGACATCAACAATACCCGTCACCGGGGGAGTTATGCCCTGCGGAAGTTGTACCATGAGAGCGATCGCCTGCTGATTGTGAAATATGTCGCCCCCACCTGTGGGCCTTGTCATATCCTCAAGGGGATTTTTGACCAGGTGATTGATGAGTATGAGGGCCAGGTTCACTATGTGGAGATTGACATCGAGGAAGACCCCGAGATTGCTGAAGCGGCTGGGGTGATTGGAACCCCGACGATTCAGTTGTTTAAGGATAAGGCGAAGGTGGCGGAGTATAAGGGGGTGAAACAGAAGAGCGACTATCGTCAGGGAATTGACGAGCATTTAGGCTCGACGGCTTCCGTGTCGTAGGCTTAGACGAGGTTGAAAACGCTTCCCAAATTCTGAGTTTGGGGAGCGTTTTAAGGTTGAGTGTGAGCCAGTATGACCTAAACTTTTCGATAATCGTCGTTCAATAACTTTTGTAAAATTTTATCCATCTCAGCGGATTTAGAGTGTGGTTGCGTTGACAGGAAGCCGATCGGGAAGTTAGGTTGTGGGCGATATCCGTTACGACGGTTGTAATAAAGACGACAAGAAGGCTATGTAAACTCTAATAACGCTAGTTGGATGGGCTATGTGTGGCTGGGCTTGCTACATAATGGCAGAGCGAAAAAAACGGGATAGGAAATTGTGGGCTGTCGCTGGTGTACTGTTGGGACTATTCGCGGTTATCGCATTAGCTATACTTCCAAGTCTGCCTGGATGACGTTGATTCAGTCGGTTTTGTTCTGCCAGGGTAAGAGACAAGATTTATTTGAGGTTATTTGAGGTTAATAGTGAGAGTTTTCACGCCTAAACGGCTGAAGTCGGCTGTGTTGTTAGTAACAACGGTTAAGTCGTTAACTAAAGCTGTTGCTGCGATAATAGCATCGGGCGTTTTAGTTTTGAATTGCTGCCTTAGCAGGATAGCCTGTTCAGCGATAACACCTTGTAAGTCAACTATTTTGGCATGGCTGATGAATGCCCTGGCTTTGGCATGAGATTCGAGATCGGATGCGAACTGTCCCCAGCCTAAAAATTCTATTTTTGTGATAATTGAAATCTGGAAACTGTTGGCAAGTATGGTATGAATGGCTTCATCATCAGTCAAGCCATTAAAGTAGTAGATCACAATGTTTGTGTCAACTAAATAATTCATTAGAGCCAACCTTCGCGGCCACTTTCCAAGTAATCATCAATCACTTGTTTTGGCTGTTGAGTAACACCAAAAAACTGGCGTGGATCGAAAGGGGGAGACTGTTGTGTTTCAACCCCATCTTCTTCTGCTAGTTGTTGCAACACAATTTGCACCAGCCGGAATTTATCGGCATGGGAGAGGGATACAATCGTGGGAATGAGTTCGTCGAGCGTCATGGTGTATATCAGTACAGTACAAAAAAGCTGAACGTCTTACTCAAAGGGAAGTCTAGCTGACAATCCTGGAGAGAGCGCTCCGGGCTGAAGTAAACATCGAGGGGCGGGGGGGTAGTGCGAAGTCGGGTTATTCTAGGGGGCGATCGCTAGCGACGTCCTCTCAACACTTGTTCGGCCGTCAGTCTCAAGTCTGGAAACGTGGGAGAGACAATCATCTCATCACCTCGAAGCGGCTGAATTTCATACTCTCCATCCACTAGGGGACAGACAGAGAGGGTGGGTTGTTTGGGCTTCCCGATGTGTCGAGTCCCCCCCAATCCTCCGTAGTCTGCAATCCAACATTCAGGGATACCTAATGTCGCATAGTCTTCGACCTTTCGGGCATAATCGTTTTGCCAGTTTGTTCATAGCGATCATCACCACCATAACGAGCCAGGAACTCGTCAAAGCTGAGGGGCTTGCGTTGTCTGAGTTGGGCGATCGCCAGGGTCATCCGTCAACTGATCTAAATCAATGCCTTTAGTCTACCAAATTATGGGTGAGTCCCCTTCTGATTGCTTGTCGCTGCTTCGGTTTTTTACGAAGGCGAACGGCCATTCGCCCCTACATTATTGCGTATTTTTTCAGAGACGGTTGTTAACACTTCTGTTTAAAGAGAAGGCCAAGGTGGCTGAGTATAAGGGGGTGAAGCAAAAGAGCGAATATCGTCAGGGAATTGACGAGCATTTAGGCTCAACGGCTTCCGTCTCGTAGCGTAGGCTTGGACGAGGTTTAAAATAGCTCCCCAGACTTAAAATTTGGGGAGCATTTGGGGTATAGGTTTGAGGCGGTATGACCTAAGAACGATGGGGATTGTCATTCCTCATGCTTCTCGTCTCCAGATGTCAACTGCTGAATCGCTTGATTGGTCGCGTCGAGTAGTCCCGGTAAATCGGTCGTTACTACCTGCCAGATTACATCTAAATCAACATCAAAATAGGCATGAACAATTCGATTTCTCATTCCCACAATTTGACGCTACGGAATCTGTGGATAGGCAGCCTGAAAATCCATAGAAACATGATTTGCAGCTTCTCCAATAATCTCAATTAGCCGAATAAGCGCCAGAGCTAGCATCTCGTCTCGATCTAAATCGTCGCGGGTTCTATTGTTAGCGAAAGCGATCGCCTTCATTGCCGCATCGCGGATGTGCCGAAGACGGGTTAAATCATCAACCTTGCTCATAAATCGGCACAGACTCCTGTAGTACTCGATCCCGAAAATAGCGGCTCAAATCTCCAGAGGTTCGTAAGTCCACGACCCGCCCTAAGATATCACTGAGTTCATCGGCTATGGTTACGATCGCCAACCCCGGCGTTTTTCCCGGCAGAAACTCCACCAACACATCCACATCGCTGTCTTCTGTAAAGTCATCCCGTAACACTGAGCCAAATAATGCCAACTTATAAATCTGATGTTGTTGGCAAAATTGCTCGATTTTTGCTTGTGGTAGGGCGATCGGTAATGTTTTCATATTGCAATCCCCAATGACTCGTGACATTGGCTTCATATAATAACGTAGGATGTTGCATGGCGAGGCGGCGATCGCTACCGATCCGCCCTCAACCAATGAGTTCATAGCGATCATCACCACCGTAACGAGCGAGGAACTCGTCAAAGCTGAGTGGCTTGCGTTGTCTGGGTTGGGCGATCGCAAGGGTCATCGGTAAACTTAGCCTAATCGATGCCTTCACTCTAGCAAATTGACCCAATTGAAAGGACTGATAGAAGATGCAGCTGACTCCATCTGCACTGAGGGCAAAATGGAGTCATTGCTTAGGCAGCGATCGCACCGCCCTCGACAGGATAGGGCCTAATGGACGAGCATCGACTCTGGGGTTGGTGTTGCTGTGGCAGGGACTTCCAGAGGATCGTAGCCAATCTGTTGCTGAATTCGCTCCCGTGCCAAAGCTCGGTATTCCCAGAAATGTTCCCCAGCCGCGCATAAGCCAAGATACAGGTTTAGCATCTGAGGTTTTTGGCGCAAAATTGTCCAAAGTTGACGCCAGAACTGCCCGCGAATCTCGGGGCGACGAATGCCCTGATGCCAGATCAATTGCATGATTAAGGGCAACCCCTTATTTAAAGGAAACTGCATCGTTTGCCGGTTGGTTTTGCCGCTGCGAATTTGCAGACATTGCTGTAAACAGCGCCGCAAATACCGTTGCGGTTCATAGAGCTGCCAAAACCCTTCAACATAGTCCTTGGCCAGTTCAGAGATGGGCCGGGTGGGGACGAAATTCATTAAGCTATTCTGGTCACCGGTGAGATGGCTGCTCTCGCCTAATAAGCGTTCTTCCCGTTTGAGCCGAGTCCAGAGAGCTGTGTTGGGTAAGGCTTGGAGTAGGCCCAACATCGGCTGAGGAATATTGGTTTGCTCAACGAAGGCTTGAATGCGATCGCCGGCCCCCGCGCGTTCCCCATCAAAGCCGAGAATAAACCCAGCATAGATGAGCAAGCCGGCATCATTAATCCGACGACAGGCCTCAACCAGGGGCGCACGGGTATTTTGGACTTTACCTGTGACTTGTAAGCTATCTTGATCTGGGGTTTCAATGCCAAGGAAGACGGCGTAAAAGCCAGCCTCACTCATGAGTTCAAGCAATTCATCATCTTCCGCCAAATTCACCGATGCTTCGGTAATAAAGGTAAAGGGATAGTCATGCTCTTGCATCCAGGGAATCAAGACCCGCAGAAAGCGCTTCACGTTGCGCTGATTGCCGATGAAGTTTATGCTCTTGCATCCAGGGAATCAAGACCCGCAGAAAGCGCTTCACGTTGCGCTGATTGCCGATGAAGTTGTCATCGACGATAAATAGAGAGCCTCGCCACCCTAAGTCATAGAGGGTTTGTAGTTCAGCCAATGCTTGCTTCATCGACGATAAATAGAGAGCCTCGCCACCCTAAGTCATAGAGGGTTTGTAGTTCAGCCAATGCTTGCTCTGGGTCTTTGGTGCGCGGTTTACGACCATAGAGGGAAATAATGTCACAAAATTCACAGTTGAAGGGACAGCCTCGGGAGAATTGCATGGCCATCATTAGATAGGCATCCCGTTGCAGGAGATCAAAACGAGGTTGAGGCGTTTGGGTGACATCGGGTTTCTCCAAGGAACGGAAGACTCCCTGGGTTTCTCCCTGCTCAACGGCTTCGACAAATGGCGGTATGGTCATTTCCCCTTCATCGAGAACCAGAAACTGTGCCCCGGCGTTTAAGGCATCGTCGGGAACCGAGGTGGGATAGGGACCGCCGACGGCGACGAGTTTGCCCAAACGAACCCCTTTACGAATCAGGGCTTGAAAGTCAGTCTTTTGCACCAGCATGGCGGAGAGAATGACAATATCGCACCATTGCCAATCCTCATCGGTTTCAGTGGCGACGTTGCGATCGCGGAAGCGAATGTCCCAATGGGAGGGCAATAGAGCCGCAACGGTAATAATTCCCAGGGGAGGAATGGTTGCCTTGAGTCCGGCCAATTCCATAAAGCGATCGTAAGACCAAAAAGACTGAGGGAATTGAGGGTATAGTAATAGCGCTTTCATGAAAGCTCCTTATTTTAAGTTCAGGTTAAAGCAGAAATCGAGAGATTTACGCCAAGGGTTTTTAGTCGGAATATTATAGAAGTGCCCAAGAATACATCAAGAGTTCTAATTCTGTTGTCCCAACAAGCAGAATGGCAAACTCAACGCTCTCGTGATCCTTTGCACTATGAGGTCTGGAATGACTAGCCACAGATATCCGCCAATGGGAAAAAATGGTACATAACAGATACCCGAGGCAGGAGGACTGGATTTGGGGATAGATGTATTTCAGTCCTGTCTTATACAATTCATACAATCAAATCAAACAATTCACACAACCATCTGTAGGAATTGCATTTCTCCTAAGATAGCAAATTTCAAGGAATTGTCCAGTGTAGCCCAAAGTATTTTATTTCCAGACTGCTTTTAAGGTATTCTCGCCGAATTTATCGGAGATCAGCTACCTCAGAATTGTGGAATTTTTAGCCGCCCACCAGAATCTACAGATATGTGAGAATCCTCAGAACCAGGATAAATGCCGGTTTTCGTTGGATGAAGGAGTGATGTCCTAATTAGCAGGTCTTCAGGGTTCAGGGTTATAAGTAAAACTGATAGTAAATCCAAATCCTAGCTAAAAATCCCCTCCTGGGAGGGGTTAGGGGTGGGTTGCCCTCCTGGTAGGGGTTAGGGGTGGCTTCCCCTGTTTTGTATTCAATGCAACAAATCACACCGTTATATCCTGGAGACCCTGGATTTAACCCCTCCATCGTTCCTGTTGCTGAATCTTCAGGAGAAGCTGAGAGACCAAAACCAACGTCGGTAACTCAATCAATGGGCCTATCACCAACGTAAGTGTGATCAAAGGTTGATGAGGAAAGACCGAAGCCGCAACCGCCAAAGATAAAGGAGAGTTGCGAGCCAACGTGGTACAGGTTAGGCAAGCAAAATCTTCGTAAGATAATTTAAATTGCTGTCTGACGAAATAGGCTAAGCTAAAGTTACAAATAAAGAACAGACAAATGGGGAAAACAAGGGTCAATAAAATATCAGATTGGTCGATTAAACTTCGTCCCTCCGAGGTGAATATGGCAATAATTGCTCCATTGAGCGCCATAACCTGTATCGAAGAAATCTTAGACAAATTGACTTCAAAATAACGGCGGCTGTTTGCCCGGAGAATCCACTGTCGCGACAAGATTGCCAAGAGCCATGGAAGCAATAAGACCCACGCAAGACTATTGAGAAATTGAGTCGGATTTATTACCACAAGCTGATTAGCAAAAATCAGGAGATACAGCGGTAATAGGAGAACCTGTAGAATCAAATTTAAGGGCAGTAACGCCGTTGCTAATGCCACATTACCGGCAGAAATCCCTGTGAAAACTAAATACCAATCTGTGCAGGGCGTGACCATTAGCATTAAAAACCCGACCCAAACATCTGGAACTGAATTAAGGAATACTGCCCCCAGTCCCCAAGCGAAGAGAGGAGTCCAGACAAAGTTGATTCCCAAGCTTATTAAAACAACGTTTAACTTGCCTCTTGTTTCCTGAAACTTTTTTAAGTCAAGGGGAATAAACGTAGCATAAAGCATGAGAGCTAAAAGCGGCACGATGAGGATTGATGCCATTTGAGAAGCGGCGGCATTTTGTCCTAAACTTAAACCCAATATTACGGAACTTAGAACCAGAAAGGGCTGGATTTTTTCGAAAATCGTCACATTCTTATGAATAGCCTTCCATCTATTAAATCACATTTTTTTAATACCAAAATGTATATAAATACTTCAATCCTTATGGGATTATGGATTGTCAAACCATCGATTCAGTCAAAATCTTTATCATTAATAGTTTCTTCCTGGCAAGGGGCGATCGCGGCGTTGCTTGATCTACCTCAACGCTTCAATTGTGACGCGACCACCATCTATGGCTTGAATCTGTAAGTCGTAACCATACAGTAAACTCATGCCAATCAAGGGGTCAGTCTCAGCTTCATTAACGGGAATGTTGCGATACTCTCCATCCCAGATAACCTTCGCAGTATAAACCTCGAACGTTGTGTGTAGCCGATCGCCCGACACCTTCTCCGGCGACGAATCCACCAGCCGCCGCCCTGGTTATCGTCAGCGATAGCCTATTCCGTCGATCCCAACAGAGATTTATTGCGGTGATGAACGTTGCAACCCCCTCATGCTGACCGGTTGGTTCTAAGTCAAACACCTCTGCGTCAATGAGTTCATAGCGATCATCACCACCATAACGAGCGAGGAACTCGTCCAAGCTGAGTGGCTTGTATTGTCTGAGTTGGGCGATCGCAAGGGTCATCGGTGAACTCAGTCTAATCGATACTTTCAGTCTAGCAAATTGACCAAATTGAGGACGGATAGAAAGGGATAGCCAGACCGGGCAAACGCATCAAATTTTGCTTGACAGGAAGATGCGTAGTTTCAATGATTCTCTGGTTACAGCGATCGCAGGCGACCGAGTCATTAATGTCACTATTTTGAACAAGTTGCACAAATTACGATATTAATGACAATCTTAGAAATTCCAGATTTTGATAGCTTTACCCTGCCACAGACTATGGTGATTAACTTTTCTGAAATATATTGCCAGCCTGTCAAGAATATGCTACGATACCAACTGCCAGGCGTAACCATGGCATAGTGGGAATATTGGCGTGCCATGTGGAAACACTTGGAGAAGCGTTAGGTCCAAACCGCCATGAGTGTATGTCTGGCTAATTCTTTTTATGAAGTTCGAATACCGAATAAAACCAAATATGAGAAGTGCTGGTTTCAGTAGCATCTGAAAAGGCTCGTCGCCTCCTCAGAACTACACGAACTACCGTAGGCTGTCTATGAGGGAAATAGATTTGAGCGTCTAGGCAAAGAAGATCATAAAATATCGTTTCTTGTTCAACCATTTCCCCTTCCCAGGAACGTAACGTTTTAGCAGGAGTGACCTCTTGAATTATCCTTGCAGCTACAGGCAATAACTGAAAAGATTGTGATACGGCAAGAGATAAACGATCTTTTCTTGTGATATGTCTCCAGCCAACACGATTGATAATAATTTCTCCTAGATCGGGGTTTGTACGATCTTGTGAAGTGCCGTTTCTCCAATCGTTATAATAACTTCGAGCATTTTCCTTGATGCTTCTGCTGAATGAACCTTGTTTCAACTCATCGGATGTAAATTTGAGATCAGGAAGTTGTGTATAATTTACTTTTGGTCCACAAAGCTTGAAGAAATCTCCTTTGGAGTGAGGACCAAATTTCTGATTTTTTGGCAAAATGATGATATGTTCATTATCTCTCGTGTAAGATTCAGGGCTTTTTAGGTCAGTCCACCAAGCCTCAGGTTCTTTAAGATTCCTGGAAGGATCAACATAAATCATTAACACAGGACATGTGTGTATGTTCCACCGAGGTAGATGATTTTTAATATACTTTTTCCCTACCCTTACAATTATGTGATTGGGACGGCTTTTTGTATCTGCTCGATATCCTGGCCCACATTTTACCTGAACTAAAGTAATCGCAGAGGTTTGTTTTTGACCACGCCTTAGATTAATAATTCCGTCTATACCATCATCATTTTCACGATCAATTTCTTGCCATTTCGAATCCCAGTCAGAACACACAACTCTTTTGACATAAAGTATTCCACGATGATCCTGCTTAGTAGAATTAGACATGGATGAAACGTTACCCTGAACTTGCTTATGAATACTTCTATCGACTATACCACTATGCCCGATATTTTGAAAGTTTGAAAAGTATCATAGCATCTAGAAGCTATGATATATAATCCAGTTTTGAAAACCCTACTTTGCGGTCTTTATCGTAATGTCCCTATCTGCGAAACCTTGAATTGATTTTGAGTTTTTGTGTTAAAAGGGGCTATGGTTTGCGGATTCTGTATGAGACTTCGCTCAAGCTAGCAATATCCTTTTGAACACCTTAAGGTGCCAACAATTAGGTTGATGTACTCTTCAAAAATTGATTCGTAAGAGTCAAATTGGACAACTCTTTTAAGTTCAACCCCTTTAAATAATTCCCATCTATTGCTTTTATGTCTATAGAGATTGTTTATGTCCAAGAAAATAACTTTCTTCAGGAATATTAGTTATTTTCAAATAAGCAGGTGAATTTTTAGGGTAAGGTACTGCTGGAGCATTGACCCCATATTCAGGTCGATTTTAATAAAATTCCCCTCACTTTTTCTCCTCCTACCTACCTGCATTCCGAAACTCAGAAAAGCGCAGTTTGGGCAAAAAAATTAGTTTTTCCGTTAGCTTCATTGTCTTGGTTTCCTGTTTGCTTATAGGCCTTGTGTACCTTTATCTTCTTCTTTCATAGGATTATGGATTGTCAAACCATCGATCCAGTCAAAATCTTTATCATTAGCAGTTGCCAACGGTAGTTGATATTCCAGACAGGTTGCTGCAATCAAGGCATCACCCAATGACATTTTCCGTTGTTGGCGCAGTGCAACGGCAAGCTCAATTGTGACTGTGCCGATCATCAAAATATCCAAGTTATCCAAAATTGCCATAATTACCTGCCTTTCTGCATCACTTAGCCGGTGATACCCCAAGGTTTCCAAGCGACTGACAGCAGAATAGTGAGTAGCATAATCCACCAACCAATCACGTAAGCCTGTATAGGGTGGCTGGGTGGCATAAATAATCAAATTACTGTCAATCAGCATCGTTTCTTCCTGGCAAAGGGCGATCGCGGCGTTGTTCGTCCTGCCATGCCACCGGATCGGCTATATCGCCATAGGGATTTAAGGCAGCCGCCTGCGCCAATGCCTCAGAAAGGCGTTCCCGTTTTTGCTTTCTAGCACTGCTTGGGGCGGCGTTATTCGGCACTTTTTGCGTCAGGTAGATGGCATAATTCAGTAATTCTGCTTGCAATGTGGGCGGCAAGGCAGCGGCGTGCTGTTGAAGGGTTTGTAAAATGCTATCCATGATTTGGTGTCCTGGTTATTGCTCAATTATCCCGTAACCGATTAAACCATCGGCTGTAAACCTCAGTTTGACGCAGTTCAATCCTGATGTAATGTTCAGTCTAGCCGATCGCCCGAAACCCTCTCCGGCGACGAATCCACCAGCCGCCGCCGAGGCGCGATCGCATCGGCCGCCACCCCATACCGCGCCGCCGCCTCAGTCATCGTCAGGGACAACAGCCCCTCATCCCCCAACTCAGACATAATCTGAGGACGCTCAACCCCAGACCCCAACGACTCCCGCACTGATTGAGCCACCGCCCGAGCTAGCCAAGGAGGAACCGAATTACCAATTTGCCGAAACCCGTGCCATTTCGTGACATGGAAGCGGAACCAGTCAGGATAACTGTGCAATCGCGCCGCCTCCCGCACCGTAATGCAGCGGGGAAGCTGCGGGTGAATGGGACGAGGTGAGGTGAACGCCCCCCGACTGCTGGGGGTTCCTGCTCGCAACGTATTACAAACCCCCTGGGGATGTAGGCGCAAAAAGCGACTCACCGGCTCCCTCTCTCCCGGTTTGGTCTTGCGAAATCGCTCAATGGACAATTCCCGATGATGCGATCGCACACTATTGGTCAGCCAATTTTCCTTCAGCGGACGAGGGTAGCTATAGTCCCCCCAATCAACCTCTAACCCGCGCAAAATTGCCCCATACTGGCTCGGGATCCCGAATTCTGCCTCAACAGAGTCTTGACCCCATAACGCCTCATATTGCTCGATATTGGGCAAGTCTTGTAACGCCTCTTGCACCGTCGGCGACGCGGGAAGCTTCGATAAATGGGCGTTGAGACGTTTTGCCCGAGCCGGATGAGTCGTCGGCTCGGGATACTGAGGCGGTGTCAAACCCTGACGATAGCCCAACAAAAAGAGACGCTCCCGATGTTGCGGAACCCCATAATGAGCTGCATTCAGCACCTGGGGTGGTTGAACCACACCATAGCCGATCGCCTCCAAGGCCGCGATCGCCTCCCCCAGCACCTGACGCTGTTTCCCTGTGGCCATCCCCTTGACGTTCTCCATCACCAGATAGCGGGGGCCAATCTCCTTCACCAGACGAATAAAATGGGACACCAGAGCATTGCGGGGGTCATCTAACAGCCGTTTTCCCATCAAGGAAAAGCCCTGACAGGGAGGGCCGCCAAACAGCACATCCACCGCCTCCACCCCGGCCCGCTCTAAAATGTCCTGGCCCGAAATCTCGCTCATATTGGCACAGATGACCAGACAATCGGGGAAATTATACTCATGCACCGCACAGTGAATCGGGTCCAGTTCCACCGCCGCGATGACATCAAACCCCGCTTGCTCAAAGCCTAAACTCATCCCCCCCGCCCCAGCAAATAGATCGATCGCAGTCGGTCGCGCCATGACGATTGCACCATTCAAAAGACTGTACTCTAACAGAAAGCGGGATCTCACCTGCGCCCTGAGACTCCATGACGATTGCACCATTCAAAAGACTGTACTCTAACAGAAAGCGGGATCTCACCTGCGCCCTGAGACCCTTGACGGACCCACTCGGCGATCGCCCATATTACACTAGACAGGATTCACATAACTATCCATCCTAATCTCTTGACGGACCCACTCGGCGATCGCCCATATTACACTAGACAGGATTCACATAACTATCCATCCTAATCAGCTCACCGAGCCAGACTCTCCTCAACGCTCAAATTCTCAACTATGTCTAACCCACAAACCCCATCCCCCGCTAATAACGACGCCCCCAAACCCGACGTCAAAGGCTCCAAAGCGCGTCAACTGATGGGCATGAAGGGCGCTCAGTCCGGCGAAACCAACGTCTGGAAAATTCGCCTACAACTGATGAAGCCCATCACCTGGATTCCCCTGATTTGGGGAGTCGTCTGTGGGGCCGCCTCATCCGGATCGTACACCTGGAGCCTAGAAAACGTACTTATGGCTGCCGCCTGTATGCTGCTCTCAGGTCCCCTGATGACCGGATACACCCAAACCATCAACGACTACTATGATCGCGAAATCGACGCGATTAACGAACCCTATCGCCCCATCCCCTCCGGGGCCATCTCCATCCCCCAAGTCAAAGCCCAGGTCTTTATCCTGCTCATTGGCGGCTGGATTCTCGCCTATGGCTTAGATGTCTGGGCGCAAAACGACTATCCCACCATTACCACCATTGCCGTCGTCGGAGCCTTCCTGGCCTATATCTACTCTGCCCCACCCCTGAAACTCAAACAAAACGGCTGGCTGGGCAACTACGCCCTGGGGGCAAGTTATATCACCCTCCCCTGGTGTGCCGGTCATGCCCTCTTTGGTGAACTCAACCTCACCATTGTCTTCCTGACCATGTTCTACAGCCTCGCCGGCCTGGGAATCGCCATTGTCAATGACTTTAAGAGCGTTGAGGGCGATCGCCAACTGGGGCTAAAATCTCTCCCCGTCATGTTCGGTGTCACCACCGCCGCTTGGATTTGCGTCCTCTCCATCGATGTCTTCCAAGCCGGAATCGCCGCCTATCTGATGAGCATCCAACAAAACGCCTACGCAGTACTGTTGATTCTGCTGATTATTCCCCAAATCACCTTCCAAGATATGTATTTCTTGCGAGATCCCCTGGAAAACGATGTCAAATACCAAGCCAGTGCCCAACCCTTCCTTGTGTTGGGAATGTTGGTCACCGGTTTAGCCATCGGTCATGCCGGACTTTAAGGACGAGTAAATCATGCACTGGGATCGCCCCCCATCCAACCCCTGGCTCAAACTCTGGAGCCTCTTTTGGTCAATCTTTGCCCTCGGGGGACTGACCTTGGGGGGGATGGCCTGGGCCCGACGAGAACTGGCCGCCATCGATAACAGTCTCCCCGATCCCAGTGAACTCCTCACCTACGCTCGCGGCGGAACCATCACCATAAAAGCCGCTGATGGCAGTATCTTGCAGCAAATTGGCGATGTCACTCACGAAAAACTGGACCTCGATGACACCCCCACCCAGTTAATTCAAGCCTTCCTCGCCGCTGAAGACCATCGTTTCTATGAGCATGACGGCGTAGACTATCAGGCCATCGCCCGGGCCGCTGTGACCAATTGGCGGGCCAGAGCCTGGCTCGAAGGAGGGAGTACCCTCACCCAACAGTTGGCCCGCATGGTGTTTCTCACCCAGGATCTCACCCTAGAGCGAAAACTGCGAGAAGCTCGTCTGGCCCAAGAAATCGAACGCACCACCAGCAAAGAGGAAATTCTTCAGAAATATCTCAATCTCGTCTATCTCGGGTCCGGGGCCTATGGTGTCACCGATGCGGCTTGGGTCTATTTCGCAAAATCTCCCCAGGAGCTAACTCTACCGGAAATGGCTCTCCTGGCCGGACTTCCCGCTGCTCCCAGTGACTATTCTCCCCAAGTTTCCCCCAAGTTAGCCCAACAACGGCGTAACACGGTCTTGCGGCGCATGGCGGAGGTGGGCTATATCAGTGAAACGGAAGCGGACAACGCCATCGCCCAACCCATTGCACTGAATCTGCGACTTCCCAAACGCCTCGAAGTCCGACTTCCCTATTTCACCAGCTATATCCAGCAAGAACTGCCCAACTATGTCAGTGATGAGGAAATCGAGAACGGGGGGTTAACCGTCGAAACCAGTCTCGATCCCCACTTACAAGAACTTGCTCAAGAGGTTGTCCGCCAAGGGGTGACGCGATATGGATGGCAAGAGGGTTTTACGGAAGGGGCTTTAGTGGCCATCGACCCTCGCAACGGGGAAATCCGCGCTCTGGTGGGGGGAACTGGCTTTGAACAGAGTCAGTTTAATCGGGCGACTCAGGCTCTACGTCAACCGGGTTCTACCTTTAAGGGGATTATCTACGCCACGGCGATCGCCGCTGGACTCTCTCCCCATGATGTCTATGAGGATGTTCCCTATAGTATTGCCGGCTATCAACCGCGAAACTACGGCGGTGGCTATGCGGGGAAAGTGACTCTACAAAATGCCTTGGCCGAGTCGATTAACATTGTGGCGGTGAAACTACTGGCGGATATCGGCTTTGAACCCACCCTGGAGGTGGCCCAAAAGATGGGGATTGAGTCAGAGTTGGGAGAAGTCTATCCCTTGGCCTTGGGAGCTTTTGAAGTGACGTTATTGGAGATGACCCGGGCCTATGGAACCCTGGCTAATCAGGGGCAACATTACCCCAGCCGAGGCATTCGCCGCATCCTAGCCGCCGATGGAACGGTTCTCTTTGATGCTCAAGACGACATTCGCCCCCAACAGGCCATTGACCCCGATAGTGCGGCGATTATGACCTCTATGTTGCGCCAAGTGGTGGACTCGGGAACGGGTCGCCCGGCTCAACTTGATCGCCCCGTCGCTGGCAAAACGGGAACCTCAGATAATTCCCGGGATCTCTGGTTTATTGGCTATGTGCCTCAGTTAACCGTAGGGGTTTGGCTGGGGAACGACAATAACGCCCCCACCTATGGCAGTAGTGGGACAGCGGCCCGAGTCTGGCGGCTGTTCATGGCCGAAGCCTTACAGGGGATGGCGATCGCCGAGTTCCCCAGTTTGCCCGATTTAACGTTCCGTACCATTACCCTAAAACCCAAACCGGAGGAACCCGAAACGCCCCCCACTCCCGAACCTCGCCAGTCGGGAGACGATTGGCAACTCACCTGGGGCGATCGCCCCTTAGCACCTCCGAGCCGATCAGCATCTGGAAACTCACAGAAGCAACCCGACCGCGAAACCCGCGATCGCGCCCTAGAATATGGAACGGAGGAATATTTCCGCCGCCGTTACGGACTTGACCCAGCCCCGTCTGAACCCGTCCGTGACTGGGAGGCCACCCCCTCCGCCTCTGAGTCTGACCCCATTCTCCCTCCGAAAAAGGAGATTTTCATCCCGGAAGCCCTAGAAACCCTTGAGGGCGAACTGTGAAAATCTTGATAGGATTGATCCTTAACTCTGCTGTGATCTAGGGTGAGACCTAACATGGCAGCAATTCTTTCATGTTTGGGAGTCAAACAGATTATGAACAGTGCCATTTTCATGGATGTGGCCGGTGCATCTGGGTCATCGGGATTATCTCTGTTTACCCTGGTGTATGTGGTCGGATTTATTGCCGCCGTCATTGGCGGTTCCATCGCCTGGTATAACTCAAAACGTCCCCCCGGTTGGGAAGATGCTGAACGACCCAGTATCATCCCCGATCTGAAAACTGACAACCCAGACCCTCAGTCCGACGACGAGACGCAGTCCTAACTCCGAGATCCCTTGAATAAACCTCTTGAGGCACTATGGGCCGTGATTGGCTTGTTTCTCACCATCCTGGGCACGATGGTGGAGGCTTCCGTTGCCAATCCCCTGGCCAGTTGGGGCGATCGCGCTAGTTCCACCATTTCTCTGGGGGTTACCTACCAAGTGGGCGCGGTGTTACTGGTAGGCTGTCTCGGGGGCAAAAATGCCGGGGCCCTGTCGCAAATTGCCTATCTCTGTTTAGGCTTAAGCCCCTGGTTTCCGGTCTTTACTCAAGGAGGAGGGTTGAGCTATATGGCCCATCCCTCCTTTGGCTATCTCCTCGGCTTTATTCCGGGGGCCTGGCTTTGCGGTTGGCTGGCGTTTCACCGACGTCGCCGTCTGGAACTGTTGGCCCTAAGCTGTCTGTTAGGCTTGGCGGCGGTGCATCTGGTGGGATTGCTCTATTTACTACTGAGTCAAGGGGCTTCGGGGGACTTCGGACGCTTGGTTTTGCAGTATTCTTGGCAACCGCTACCGGGCCAGTTGGCGATCGCCTGTGCAGCGGCGGTTCTCGCCTATGTCCTGCGGCTGTTACTCTTTTATTAACCTAGATCGATTTCAAGTTAACGTTCGAGGATTATGGCTGGACATAGCAAGTGGGCCAATATCAAACGCCATAAAGCCCGCGTTGATGCTGCCAAAAGCAAAGTCTTTACGCAGATTTCTCGCGAGATTATTGTGGCCGCTCGTCAGGGACTCCCTGATCCTGAAGCGAATTTCCAATTGCGTAACGCCGTGGCGAAAGCGAAGGCGGCGGGGATTCCCAATGATAATATTGATCGCGCGATCGCTAAGGGAGCGGGCAATCTCGGCGGGGAGGATGACTATGAGGCCATCCGCTATGAGGGCTATGGCCCCGGTGGCGTTGCCGTGTTAATTGAAGCCCTCACCGATAACCGCAACCGCACGGCGGCGGATATTCGCGTCGCATTTAGCAAAAACGGCGGTAATCTCGGGGAAACCGGCTGTGTAAGCTGGATGTTTGCCCATAAGGGGGTGATTAGTCTCGGCGGGGAGATTGAGGAAGACCACCTGTTAGAAGCCTCATTAGACGCGGGAGCCGAGAGTTATGAACTTCTGGAATTAGAGGACGATGCCCCGGCGGCAGAAGTCTACACGGCCCTTGAGGATCTCGAACAGGTCAGTAATCATCTCGAAGCGGCTGGGTTTGAGGTTCAGCAGGCGGAGTTACGCTGGCTTCCGGGGAACAGTTTGGAGGTGAGCGATGAGGAGCAGGGGCGATCGCTGCTTAAAATGATGGATGCTCTCGAAGATCTCGATGATGTGCAAAGTGTCACCTCCAATTTTGAGATGTCCGATGAACTGATGGACCGCCTCAGCCTCGTCAATCACTAATTAGACGTACGATAAACCTAACCAGTCCTAAATAATTATGGTCTTAGCAAAACGGATTCTCCCTTGTCTAGATGTGAAAGCGGGGCGAGTCGTCAAGGGTGTGAATTTTGTCGATTTACAAGATGCGGGTGATCCGGTGGAGTTGGCCCAGGCCTACAACGAGGCGGGCGCCGATGAGTTAGTCTTTCTGGATATCACCGCCACTCACGAGGAACGGGATATTATTCTCGATGTGGTCTATCGCACCGCTGAACAGGTGTTTATTCCCCTCACCGTTGGCGGCGGGATTCAATCCTTAGAGGGAATTAAAAAATTGTTAAGGGCCGGGGCCGATAAGATAAGCATCAACTCGGCGGCCGTTCGGGACCCGGAGTTGATTAACCGCGCTAGCGATCGCTTTGGTAATCAATGTATTGTGGTGGCGATCGATGCCCGTCGCCGTGAGGACCCGAGCAATCCGGGTTGGGATGTGTATGTGCGCGGGGGACGGGAAAATACGGGCCTCGATGCGATCGCCTGGGCGCAAGAGGTCACCCAACGAGGGGCCGGCGAACTCCTGGTGACCAGTATGGATGCCGATGGCACTCAAGCCGGCTATGACCTGGAATTAACCCGAACCATCGCCGATCTCGTGGAAATTCCCGTCATTGCTTCGGGGGGCGCGGGAAATTGCCAACATATCTACGAGGCCTTCTCTGAAGGCAAGGCAGAAGCCGCTCTCCTCGCCTCTCTACTGCATTACGGCCAGTTAAGTGTGGCTGAGATTAAGAAATATTTAGAGTCTCACCAAGTGCCAGTACGGCAATTAAGTCATCCCTAATGGTGCAAATCCCCAAGCGATAAGGCATTGAACGCCTAAAAAATCCCCACATTCAACGGTCAGCCACAAAACCTTTGTGTTAAGATATGCAAAGTAAATGAACAACGATCGCAGCAAACTCATGATCGTCATCCTGTTCATCGTGGTTTGCCTGGTTGCCTGGTCACTCCACTTGATGCAAGAAGCCGTCGAACACCAGGAATTTTCCCTTATGTTGGCGGGGACTCTCGTGGCTGCCGCCGCTGCGGCCATGATGACCGTTTATTTCCTGATGAGCCATTATGTGGGCTATCTCAATCAGATGCCCTGTAGTTGAGGGAGGTTACCCTCTCGCTTCAAAAAAATCTCCCAGAGAGGTTGACAATCAAAATAAATAAAGCCATAATAGATTTCGCTCCTGTTGAGTGACTCGGGGCTATAGCTCAGTTGGTAGAGCACCTCAATGGCATTGAGGGGGTCAGCGGTTCGAATCCGCTTAGCTCCATACCTCAGCGCGCCGGCTTCCTTCGGGAGGTCGGCGTTTTGAGTTCTAGGGAGGGTCTCTCCCCTCACTATCAAACCTGGTAACGCTAAACTTCGTTAACATCAAGGGGCAAGCGTTTCGAGGTCAACCTTAGTTGCCAGGTAGAGTTTTGTATGTGGTTTGCGATCGCACCATGGTTCGTGTTCCTTGCCTATATTCCTCATGGCCATTGTTATCTCTGGGAATCGCCTCTCGTCGGTCTACATGTTGTCAGTGATAGTCTGATTACCCTCAGCTACTACTCTATTCCCCTGATTCTCATTTACTTCAGCCGCAAACGAGAGGATTTACCTTTCCGAGGCATCCTCTGGCTCTTTAGCGCCTTCATACTCGCCTGCGGAACCTCCCATTTGCTCGAAATTTGGACCCTTTGGCATCCCAGCTATTGGTTCTCCGGTAGCCTCAAAGCTATCACCGCCGTCATCTCCTTCTATACCGCCCTCGCCCTGATTCCCGTTATCCCCAAAGCTCTGGCCTTCCGGAGTCCCCAGGAACTCGAAGCGCTCAACAGGGAATTAGAACAAGAAATTGAGCGGCGTCAGAGGGTGGAAGCTCAACTGCACTATATCCTCGAAGGCACTGGCACCGTCACGGGCCAAGAATTTTTTACCGCCCTTGTGGAACATCTGGCGAAAACCCTTCAGGTGCGGCAAGTCTGTATTGCCCAACAGACTCCGGAAACTCCAGACTCACTGACGACGTTAGCCGTATGGCAGAATGGCTCCCTACAAAAAAATATTACCTATCCCATTAGTGGCAGCCCCTGTGAACCGGTGATGCGCCAACGGGAACCTCTATGGGTTTCCAAGGGCGTTCAAGAGCAATTTCCCGAGGCTACGGCTATGAAGGAGATCGAGGCCGCCTGCTACCTGGGCTGTCCTCTGCTAGACCGAAAACAAAACGTGCTTGGCGTCCTCTGTATCCATCATGACACTGAATTAGACGACCCCCAAACCGTCCTCGCTATTATCAACATCTTCGCGATGCGGGCGGCAGCGGAACTCTTGCGCCAACAAGCTGAACAGGCTCAACTTCAGGCCTATGACAGTTTAGAAGAAAGCGTTTGTCGAGCTACCCAACGGCTGCGAGAACGGACCAATGAGCTGATTGATGCCAACATTAGCCTAGAAAAAGAAATCCAGGATCGCATTGCAGCCGAAGCTGCCCTACGAGAAAGTGAAGAACGCTGGCAGTTGGCCATTCAAGGGAGTAATGAGGGCATCTGGGACTGGGATCTTAAGGGCGATCGCATCTTTTATTCCACCGGTTGGAAAAATATCCTCGGCTACCGTGACGACGAAATCCCCAACGACCCGGATATCTTTCTACAACTGGTGCATCCTGATGACAAGGAAACCGTTAAACAAGCCCTCCTAGACCATCTCAACTGTAAAAGCCGCATTTACTCCCAGGAATTTCGGATGCGTTGCAAACAGGGAACCTACAAATGGGTTCTCGCCCGTGGCCAGGCCCTTTGGGATGAGACTGGGGAACCGGTACGCATGGCCGGGTCTCATACGAACATCCACGATCGCAAACGGGCTGAAGCAGCTTTGCGGGAGGGAGCAGCCCGAGAACGGGCCCTGGCCCTACATCCACGATCGCAAACGGGCTGAAGCAGCTTTGCGGGAGGGAGCAGCCCGAGAACGGGCCCTGGCCCGGGCCATTGCCCGAATGCGGCAAACCCTCGATCTCGAGGATATCTTTAGTGCCACCACCGACGAACTACGTGGCCATTGCCCGAATGCGGCAAACCCTCGATCTCGAGGATATCTTTAGTGCCACCACCGACGAACTACGGGATGTGTTGAAGTGCGATCGCGTTCTCGTCTACCGCTTTTTCCCTGATTGGAGTGGAACCTATGTCGCTGAATCCGTCACCTCCCCTTGGGAACCACTCATTCAAACAGCCAACCAAGACCCCAACCTGACGCGGGTGGCAACCAAACGACTCGATTGTAGTGCGAGTGAACTAGAAAGCACCGATAACCTAGTTCAAGATACCTATCTACAAGAAAATTATGGCTATCCCTACCGTGATAGTAAAACCTACCGAGCCGTCAGCGATATTTATCAAGCGGGTTTTGATGACTGCTATCTAGGGCTGTTAGAACAATTGCAGGCTCGTGCT
Organism: Sodalinema gerasimenkoae IPPAS B-353; assembly: GCF_009846485.1. GTDB lineage: Bacteria > Cyanobacteriota > Cyanobacteriia > Cyanobacteriales > Geitlerinemataceae > Sodalinema > Sodalinema gerasimenkoae. The sequence goes on along the minus strand of NZ_ML776472.1, from coordinate 2,543,359 downwards.
TATATTATCGTGCCTATCTTCTGCGGTAAGCACCTCTGGGGACTCCTGGCCATTTACGAAAATGGTCGGCCCCGTCACTGGACTCAAGGAGATATTAAAATCGCCCTACAAATTAGTAACCAGTTAGGAGTTGCCGTTCAACAAGCCGAACTGTTGGCTCGCACGCGTCAACAAGCCCTAGAACTCCAGCAGGCTAAAGAAGCCGCAGACATGGCCAATCGGGCTAAAAGTGAGTTCCTGGCTAATATGAGTCATGAACTTCGAACGCCACTCAATGCTATTCTAGGCTTCTCCCAACTGTTGCAACGTTCTGGCCTGTCCCCCCAGGACAATGAGCAATATCTCAAAACAATTTTGTCCAGTGGGGAACATTTGCTGGGGTTGGTGAATGAAGTTTTAGAGATGTCTAAAATTGAAGCAGCACGGGTGACACTGACTTACCAGAATGTAGATTTCTATAAACTCCTGGATGGTCTCTATCGCCTCCTGAAGCTCAAAGCTGAACGACAAAATCTGGATCTATTCTTCAATGTCACGAATGATATTCCTCGTTACATCAAAATTGATGATCAAAAACTAAAACAGGTTCTCCTCAATTTGTTGGGAAATGCCTTGAAATTCACGGAACGGGGACAAGTTAGCTTGACAGTGACCGCGAAGCCCCTTGAATTTCTAACTCCAAGGCTTCCAGAGTCAACGCGATCGCACCTAAGTTTTGCCATTGAAGATACGGGACCGGGGATTGACGCTGACGAAATTGAACTCTTGTTTCAACCCTTTACACAAACGAACTCGGGGCTACAATCGCGAGGTGGAACAGGACTAGGACTGTCAATTTCTCAACAGTTTGTGCGGTTGATGGGAGGCGAAATTCAGGTAAAAAGTACCATTGGCATGGGGTCATGTTTTAGTTTTGAGATTCCTGTTGAGCTAGGATCAGCCAGTGCTATTCAACAACAATCCCAGTTGCCCGGCCGGGTCAAAGGCTTAACCCCAGGCCAGCGGGACTATCGGATTCTCGTGGTTGAAGACGAACCCACCAATCAACTGCTCCTGGTGGAATTTCTCAAATCCATCGGCTTTAAGGTTCGTGCCGCGAGTAACGGCCGTGAAGCCCTTGAGATCGCCCCCCAATGGCAGCCTGACCTCATTTGGATGGATATGCGAATGCCGGAACTCAATGGCTATGAAGCCACTCCCCAAATTAAAGCGCTGCCTAGTTGTCAAGATACAATTATTATTGCTCTCACGGCCAGCGCCTTTGAAGAAGAACGATCCGCCATTCTAGCTTCAGGATGTGATGACTTTATCCGAAAACCCTTTCGTGAGGTAGAGATCTTAGCGAAGATACAGCAGTATCTTGAAGTGGACTACGAGTATGAGGGAGATATACAGATGCCGACCGAGTTAGAAGCGTGCAGTCTGCTTGGCATTCAAGACCCTCAATTAGATTTTGTAAACCCGGGCCGCCAGTCAACTCAGCCGAGTGTGGAGCAAGTGCAGCACTGGATTAGTCAGCTACCCCAGGCGCTTGTTAACCAGCTTCATCAGGCAGCCTTGCAGGGAAGTGATGATCAAATTTTGGACCTATTAGCCACTATTGAGGAAGCCCGTGAGGAGGCAGACCTCGATGGGGATTGTCGCCAGCTTCTCAAGACTTGGGCCCAAGACTTCCGGTTTGATCGAATCCTTGACATGACACAATACTCTCAAGAGCGATAAAGCACTCTTGAGAGATGTAAAGATAGAACAGAACCCTGATGAAAGATACCCCTAAAGACCTGGAACAAGCCGATATTCTCATTGTTGATGATACCCCGGAAAACTTGAGGCTGCTGTCGAATATGCTGTCTCGGCGAGGGTATCGGGTGCGTAAGGCGATTAGTGGGTCTATGGCCCTAACGGCGGTGCAAACCTTGCCGCCAGACTTGATTTTACTGGATATCATGATGCCGGATATGGACGGCTATGCCTTGTGCGATCGCCTTAAAGAGGATAAACGCACCCAAGATATTCCGGTGGTCTTTCTCAGTGCCCTCAATGATGTCTTTGATAAAGTTAAGGCATTTACTGTCGGGGGCGCCGATTACATTGCCAAGCCGTTTCAGATCGAGGAAGTCTTAGCCCGTGTTCATCATCAACTGCGAATTAAGTCCGCTGAACGACAAATTCGCCAACTGAATGCAGATTTAGAGCAACGGGTGGATGAACGCACCAGTCAACTTCGGGAGCGAACTCGCCAGTTAGAATCTGCGAACCGTCAGCTACTCGATGAAATTAGCCAGCGAGAGCGGATTCAGAAACGTCTGAAGTACTTGGCCTTTCATGATCGCCTGACGAATCTTCCCAATCGGGCCCAGTTTGAGATTAAACTCACGGAATCCTTAGACGATGAGAAGCTGCAAGTGGGTTTAGCGGTCTTATTTATTGACTGCGATCGCTTCAAAGTGGTCAATGATTCTCTCGGTCATGCGGTCGGGGATGAACTGATTAAATCCTTAGCCAAACGACTTCGGGAGAACTTAGATGATGAGGTGATTGTCGCTCGCTGGGGGGGAGATGAGTTTGTCGCACTGCTTTATGATAACAGTGAAGCCGAAGTGATTGCGATCGCCCAAGACTTATTAACAGTCCTGTCAGACCCCCACCAACTCCCTCGTCATGAGGTCTTTGTCAATACTAGCATTGGCATCGCTTTTTCGATTGCGGATCTTTCCCCGGAAGAACTATTACGGAACGCCGATGCTGCCATGTATCGGGCCAAGGCCCTGGGGGGAAATCGTTATCACCTCTTCGATCCAATTCTCCACCAGGAAGCCTTAGAACGCCTCGCCTTGGAGAATGACCTACGCTACGCGTATGAGCGCCGAGAGTTTGAAGTTTACTATCAACCCATCCTTAACCTACAAAGTGGTGAACTATTCGGATTTGAAGCCTTGCTACGCTGGCACCACCCTCAACGAGGCTGGGTTTCTCCCTCCGACTTTATTTCAACCATCGAAGAAACGGGACTGATTGATCAAGTGGGGGAATGGGTATTAGAGCAAGCTTGTATACAACTAAAGCAATGGCACCGCGACTGGAACTTACCGCTCGTAATGAGTGTCAATTTATCCGTGCGGCAGTTTGCCCAGCCGGATTTTCTAGACCAAGTTGATCGGGTTCTTATTACCACAGGGATTGAGCCAAAATTTCTTAAATTAGAAATCACGGAAACGGCTCTCATGGAAAACTCTCAATCCACTATCGTTATCCTAAAGCAACTAAAATCCAGACAAATTCAAATTAGCATTGATGACTTTGGTACAGGCTATTCATCCTTAAGTTATCTCCATACCTTCCCCGTAGATACCCTCAAAATTGACCGAGCGTTTGTGGTTGGAATGAGTGAGTCTTCTGACGGAAAAGGTCTAATTCCAGCCATCTTAAATTTAGCTCGGGCAACTCATATTGAAACCATTGCCGAAGGCATTGAAACCATTGAACAGCGAGATATTCTCCGCAGTTTAGGCTGCAACTTTGCCCAAGGATTTCTCTTTGCCCGACCCAGTAAGGCTTCCGAGCTACATCCAGATAAAATCCATTTTGGCAGTGAGTGATGAAAAATGCCCCAGTCCGATGGGGCAACCCATCAAAACCAGAGCAGTAATGCGGAAATTGGCTAAAGTTAGATGACCTGACTCGGGAGCCAGCGCCAATTGCGAGACTCCCCGCTAGGATGAGCGCCGACGATAACGGCGGCGACGCTGTTTGCGTAACGCTTCGGCCTTGCGCTTGCGCTTTTCAATTGGAGTTTCAAAATGACGATTTTTCTTGAGATCTAGGAAAATTCCCGCTCTCGAAACGCCTCGACGGAAGCGACGCAGTGCTGATTCGATACCTTCGTTTTCACCTACAATGATTTGGGTCATACGTGATCATTCTCCAGAATCTGTTACAGTTGGCATTCCCAGACTACAAAATAGCAGGGTTCTTCCTTCAACGATTGATGACGCTGAGGTCGGTTTTCACCAACAGCAGCCCTCGACAAATCTCCAGAAGCGTTCCTAGGCAAACTACCCAGAGTTTCGGTCTGCCTGACCGTACTGAATACCGTCTTCGGACTGTTGACGGTGGCTTGGGGGCCTCGGCCTAACTCATACCCATAGCAACAGACATGAGATTGAGTCGACAAAGACTTTTTGAACGTTGTACCATAGTTCGAGGGAGTTTGGCCCCTAAAAATCAGACTGACAGCATTGTTCACGAGTGTCGCCCAGGTTATCTGAAGCCAGGCGCCCCGATGCCGGGGGTGAACAAGACAACGCGCCAGTCGAATAGCGCGTTGCTTCAGTTGCCCAGTTATGTTGAGGTGCGTCTGCCCAAACTGATCCATGGTTGTATATCGCTGGGTCGCACCTTTGAGGTTAAGCCCAAAAGCTGACATGGCTTAAATCTAGCCTTGATACCGTTTACGATAGCACAAAGAGACTGAGAAACAGCAAGACAAGTCCTCAGAATCATTGTCGAGCCATTGTCAACGACCCTCCCCCTGATATCACCTCCAATTGCTGCGGGATGGGTTCTTCTTTGAGGGTAACAAACCGGTTTTGTCGTTGGCGAGCCGGTGAACCTGATACTCTAGATCGAGAGTTGCATCAATGCACCCCTAATCCCTACGCTCTCAAATTTACAGAGGATATGACGTTCTTTTCTCGAAATTGGCAACGCTGGATGGCTACTCTCGGGTTGGCGATCGCCCTTTGGATAGCTTGTCTATCCCCCGTCTGGGCGGCTCTAAACGATGATAAGTATGATGGCAACATTTTTGCCCTCTATGCGGGCAATGGCTCCATTGTTCCCCCAAGTACAAGCTTGGTGCAATCGTTAACGGCTCATCGTCCCACCCTGTTGGTCTTTTATCTCGATGACAGCCGGGATTGCAAACAGTTTTCGACGACGGTTTCTGAACTGCAATCCTACTATGGCCGCGTCGCCACGATTGTACCGGTCAACAGCGACAGTATCTTGCCCAACCAAGACTACAGTGAGACGGAACCCGGCTATTACTACAGCGGTCGTGTCCCCCAATCGGTCATCTTTGACGAGTCGGGAACCGTTCGCTTTAATGAGTCGGGACAAGTGGCCTTTGAAGCCCTTGATTCAGTCTTTCGGGAGATTTTTGAGCTTCTGCCCCGCTCTGAGTCTGTGGAATTGAAACGTCGCTCCGTGAATGAGGTCAACACAGAATTACGATAGGTCGCTTTTGTTGGGTAATCACCTAAAATCCCCCCCAGTTCGGGGGGATTGTTGATCTGAGGTGTCCCTCTTAGCGGCTGCGGATGAAGGTGGGATAGGTGTCCCGGATGCGATCGGTGGCATCGAGACAGTTGCTCATGGCAGCGGTTGGGGCAACCTCAGAACTGTTGGTGATTCCCAAAACGCAGTTGGCATAGCGTTCTGGTAACAGGCTGCGACGGCAACTATCGAGGACATTGGCTAAATTACCCCCGTTCGTCGCTTCCGCAATGCCAACGGTGCAGGTGGCCAAATCCAGAGGACGACGCACTTGGCGACAGCTTTCGAGGGCCGTTGTGGCGGTAATATCCGTCTCAGAGGCAATGTTCGAGACGCAGTCGGATAAATCCCGAGGTCGGAAGGCGGTCCCACAAGCAATGGCGGCGAGTTCCTCCCCTAACTCTACATCGAGAAGTTGGGAGGTACAGGTTTCATAGTCTTGAAGGGTTCCGCCGCGATAACGACTGGGATAGAAGGGTGAGGCAGCAACGGGAACGGCGGCCCCCAAGATGGTACTAAGACCAATACTGGCCAGGAGACCCTTGGCAATTGGGTTCATGAATCCTGTCTCCAACAAAAAAGTAAGTGAACTAATGGCTAGCGTACTGGAATTGAGGAGCGATCGGCAGCCCCGTGGGTTCCCGAGTCCCGAGAAATTTCCGGCCGGGGTTTTGAACTGCTGCCATGTTAGGCTCTATAATAGAGTGCTTGGGTGAAATTTTGTTTGCCAGCACACCACCAAAGGAATCCAAAAGTTAAGCTGTATGTCACGATATCGAGGACCTCGTCTGAGAGTAGTTCGCCGCCTGGGAACCTTGCCCGGCCTAACCCGCAAAGATCCGAAGCGGAGTTATCCCCCCGGTCAACATGGTCAGGGACGACGCAAACGCTCTGAATACGCCGTTCGACTAGAAGAAAAGCAAAAACTCCGCTTCAACTACGGCGTGACGGAGAAACAACTGCTCCGTTATGTGAAAAAAGCCCGTCGTCTCCCCGGTTCTACCGGACAAGTGCTTCTGCAACTGTTGGAGATGCGTCTAGATAACACGGTATTCCGTCTCGGCATGGCTCCGACGATCCCGGCGGCTCGTCAGTTGGTGAATCACGGACATATTTGTGTCAATGGTCGCCGCGTCAACATCGCCAGTTACAACTGCCGCCCTGGCGACATCATCACCGTTAGAAATACGGAGAAGTCTCGCGAGATGGTGAAGACCAATCTTGACTCTCCCGGTTTGGCTAACATCCCTTCTCACCTCGTCTTGGACAGAGACAAGCTGGAAGGCCAGGTCAATGGTGTGGTTGAGCGGGAATGGATCGCACTACAAATCAACGAACTGCTAGTGATTGAGTACTACTCTCGCCAAGCTTAAATGTTCCGGTTCCCAATTTGGGATTGGCTATTCTTGGGGTCGTCTCGGCTCTGGGGATAGCTAATTTTTTTGGGTAGAATGCACTCTACTTCCTATTTTCCTCATGAAAGCAACCTTTGTTCCCTGGCTCCATATGCACCAACCCCCGATTTGGTGGAATCACCGGCCGATGGGAAATCTTGAAAAAATGCTCAACGGTGATCCCAACTCGGAGGAAGGATGGAATGCTCAGTGGTTTGCTCAGGCCTATAAGAACCCGGCTAAGTATGCCCTGGAGTTGTCTCGACGGGGCCTTAAGCCACGGATGATGGTGGATTATTCTGGGGTTCTACTAGAGGAGTTGGCGAAACTCTCTCAGGATGGAACCTTTGCCAGTCGTCATGTCGATGGAGACCCCCTTGGGGATGTGATTGGCCTATGGCGAGAGGTTCTTAATGAGTATCCTGATGCCATTGAGTTTACGGGAACGGCCTACAGTCATTGTTATTTCCCCACAACCCCAGAACGGGATTGGCAGGCTCAGATTATGGGCTGGAAACAGATTTTTGGAGATTTATTTGGTGAGGCGGCCCTGGAACGAGTGAGGGGGTTTTGGTTGCCGGAAATGGGGATGATGGGAGACCCGAAACGGGCGATCGCCCTGATCCGATGTCTCAAACGCTGTGGCTATGAATGGCTGATTCTGCCCGCCTCAGCCTTGTCTCGACCGGAAGGTTGGACAACGCCTCAGTTGGAAAATCAAGTCCATGAGTTACAGGTGCAGGCCGATGGGGAGACCGAACGTATCCTCTGTGTGGTTCGGGATACGGATATGGGCATCCGTCAGCAAAGTGGCCATAATGCCGATGGCTGTTTGAATGATATTCGCTATCGCTTGGGGGTGTTTGAGCGCGAACAGCTCTCTTCTCCTCCCTTAATTGTGCCTACCTCCGATGGGGAAAACGGCAATGTGATGATGTTTGAGTATTTCAAAAATACCTTTGTCCCGTTGGTGGAGATGATGCCCCAGTTGGCGGATGTGGAGATGCTGACGGTGAGCCAATATCTCGATCGCCATATAGGCTCAACTCAAGCCACGCCGGTATCTCTGAACACAACAGGTGGTTCCTGGATTGGCGGCCATGAAAGTTGGAACGAGGGCGATCGCCGTCAAGCGATCGCCCTCAAAATTGAGGCCCTCAGTCGTCAGGTGGCTGAACAAGGCAGTCCCTCAGACCCCAGTTGGGATGAGGCCCGCCAACTCCTCCTCGTCTGCGAAACCAGTTGTTTTGTCTACTGGAACGCAGAGTTTTGGTTTGACCAGGCCGATGCCTTTCTCGGTAAACTCGAGGGCTTACTAGCAACCCCGGTTTAACCTAAGGCTTCTAAGAAATCACGAACTCGGTTGCGTCGTTTCGGCTGACGCAACTTTTGTAGGGCCTTGGCTTCAATCTGACGCACTCGCTCGCGGGATAAATCCAGGGCCCGACCGATTTCTGCCAAAGAATAGGGGCTTTCTCCCCCAAGTCCATAGCGTAAACGGATGACGTCCCGTTCCCGACTGCTGAGGTCGGCGAGGAGTTGTTGCAGTTCCCGCTGTAGGGATTCACGCACTAACAAATCCTCGGGGGAGGCGTCATCCGTTTCTAGGAGATCACCGAGTTCGGTGTCTTTTTCTTTACCCACCTTGGCATCGAGGGAGATGGAGCGGGGAACCCGTAACATGACTTCCCGAATTTGCTCGGGGGTCATATCCAGTTCGTTGGCGATGTCGTTGATGGTGGGAGTCCTGCCGTTGTCTTGGGAGAACTGACGTTGAGCTTTTTTGATTTTGTTGAGCTTTTCGGTGATGTGAACCGGGAGGCGGATGGTTCGGCTTTGGGTGGCGATCGCCCGGGTAATCCCTTGGCGAATCCACCAGTAGGCGTAGGTGCTAAATCGATAGCCTCGGGTAGGGTCGAATTTTTCCACGGCTCGCTCTAAGCCGATGGTTCCTTCTTGAATGAGATCTAAGAGTTCAAGTCCCCGTTTTTGGTATTTCTTGGCCACGGAGACCACTAACCTCAGATTCGCCTTAATCATATGGGCTTTTGCATACACCCCCTCGGTTTGGATGGTTTCGAGTTCCTCAACGGAGATGTTGGCCAGTTTAGCCCAATGGCGTTTTCCTTGACTGAGGGTAGGTTTAAGATCCGAGACGGGAATCTGAGCATCGCCGGCCCAGCGTTCGAGGGATGGACGATGGCCCAGTTGTGAGCTGAGGCGATCGCGGGTACTCATGAGATGGACATACTGCTGCATGATCTCGTCCCCGTCGTCGGCTGCGGTTTGTCGCACCTCCAGCAAGCTGACGTATCGTTGCACTTTCTGGGCGACGGAGACTTCTTCATCTCGTCCTAACAGGTTGACTTTGCCGATCTCTTGCAGGTACAAGCGCACCAGGTCGGTGGTGGTTCGGTGTCCGCGAATCGACTCATCTGCTTCGGCGTACTCCACTTCCATCCCAGAGGTTGCGTCTAACTCACTCTCTTCGAGGCTCAAATTGTTCGAGATTTGGGCATCGGTCTGGGCTGTCATGGGGTCGCTGACTCCCGTTTTGCTGGGGCGATGCTCAGATTTAGCTGGCTGGTAAGAAGTTGTTTTAGACATGGTCGCTCGTCTCAATCCCTTTGAGTTAACTGGGGGTTAAGGGATTCCGATGCTTCGGATGTTATCCCTCATTTTGTGATTCCGATCGCAGGCTATGACCTGCGTCACCTCGTTCGTTCAACCCCCATTTGAATTAGTCGCTTGTCTGTCAGCTTTGGATGCTGACGGCACCTATATGATTGAAATCACCACGAACTGAGGTACTACAGTCAGTATAAAGAGGTTTTAATTTGGCTTTAGTGATTTGCGTCAAACCATTGTGTTAACCCTCATCACTTTGCCCCCATTTTTCGGGAGTTTGCCCCAATCTGTAATGTTTCTTCACTAAAATCTGGAGCAAATCTGTAAATTTTTGAAATCCGGGAACTTTAATGAAAACTGTGTTCTACCGTACAAATTAAGGCAGGTTTTTTGAGGAATCTCTGACTCATTCAAGGGGAGTTTTTGAGGGTTGGGATGATGGCAAATTGGCTGAATAGACGACTGGGTGGGGGGTTGAACCCCTCATGCGTCGGTGGGTAGATGAGGGAAACCGAACTCCCGCCCCTGAACAGCGACGGGTTGCAGCGATAGACTTGATTTAAAAATCAACATTGAGAGATGTAACAAAAGACCCTAACAGAGCGTTGATGTGACGGAAGTGATGATGAAGGGTCAAAGAAGGCGACCCGGAGATCACGCCGATTACAAGCATCCCGTATTGCTGCTACCTTCCGGTCCTGACAAGGTTTGGGCGTTGTAATTGCATGAGTCCGGGTCTACACACCAGTATATCATGAGGCCGGGCCGTTGTTTCAAGAAATTTTTCAAGTTCCCGAAGACCCCTCTGTCTCTTCTGCCTGGGGATTGTCCTCAGTTGGGGGAGTCTCAACGGAGGTCTGGAAATCCACTGCCTCATACAAATCCCTCAAACTCAAGGTCAGGGACAGAGACTCCAGGGCTAAGGTGGCATCTAAGCCCTCATAGTCGGTCAACAACCATTGTTGGGGCTTTTGCTTGACGTAATGTTCCACCTGGGGACGGTCTTGGTGAATCAGGAGATAGTCTTGGACGGTGTCGAGGGTTCGATAGGCGACAAACTTTTCACTGCGATCGTAGTTTTGAGTTGAGGGAGAGAGAACCTCGGCCAGCACAATGGGGTTGATGACCGTATCGTTGCGTCCCGCCTGCAATTGGCAAGGTTTCCCTGTCACCATCACATCGGGATAGGTGTAGGTGTTGCGTTGAGGAATCCAGAGGCGTTGGTCAGTCACAAAAATACTATAGGGTTGACCTCGTAAACCCCAACGCAACAAAGCATTGAGGACACTGACAATTTCATTATGGGCCGGGGTTCCACCACTCATGGGCACAATCTCTCCATTGCGATATTCGTTGCGAGTCTCTTGTTGTACCTCCTGTTGGAGATAGTCTTCGGCGGTGTAGGTTGGTTCAGTTGATATGGGTGCGGTGGCGATCGCCATGGTTAAAATTCCTCCATCATGGGTGACAAGCTTATCCCTAGTGTGCCAAACTCACCGTTCTTCCTTGCTGTTCCTACTTGAATAGCCCTTGTAATGACTGCCATCCTCTCAGCCATTCTTCCCGTTCTCACCATTGTCCTGATTGGCTTTTGGGCCGGGAAAACCTTTACCCTGGACCGAGTCAGTCTCTCGCGGATTACCCTCTATATTTTTACTCCCGCTCTGGTGGCTGAGTCCCTCTATCGCAGCCCCATCACCCTGGCCAACGCCAAAGGGTTATTTTTGGCATTTTCTTTGACGTACGCCCTTATGGGAGCCATTGCTTGGGGGCTGAGTGGTCTTTTGCGGTTCCCTGCCCCTGTCCGCAAAAGTGCGATCGCCACCAGTGCCTTTCCCAATACGGGCAACATGGGCTTATCGGTGAGTCTGTTTGCCTTTGGCGAGGAAGGATTGAATCGAGCGGCGATCGTGCTGATTATCTCCAGTCTCCTGGTCTTTTCCACGGGTCCCGCCATTCTCAAAGGCGGCGGGTTCGCCAATGCCCTCAAATTCACCCTGAAACTGCCTTTAATCTGGGCGATGCTGATTGGCCTGGCCCTGCGACTGCTGCCCTTTGAACTGCCCTTTCAACTCGATCGCGTCCTGAAAGTCTTGGCCGACGGAACCATTCCTGTGGCGTTAGTGGTGTTGGGGATAGAGATTTCCCAAAGTTCCCTACGCCTAACCCGCTACGACCTCTTTGCCAGCGCCTTGAGACTGCTTGGAGGTGGGGCAGTGGCTTATAGTGTGGGTCAGGTAGTGGGCTTAGAGGGATTAGACTTACAGGTGTTGGTGTTGCAATGTTCGATGCCGGCTGCGGTGAGTTCGTTCTTGATGGTGAAGGAGTTTGGTGGGGATACGGTGCGGACTGCGCGAGTTGTGGCCATGTCCTCGGTGTTGGCCTTTGGCACGTTGCCCTTGGTCTTGGGGTTATTGTCCTTATCTTGAGGCGATCGCAGATCACTTTTGCTCATCCGTCTGAGTTGCCAGGACTTGTAAACTGACATCGGGGAGCGATCGCATCAACTGTTGCACCAGAGACCCCCGCCAAAACAGACTCCAGCGAGAGCGGTGGGTTTCTCCCAGGACAATCTGAGTAATACTATGCTCCTGGGCCACGCTGACAATGGTTTCCACGAGATCCGTTGACCGTTCTCGCAAAAATTCACCGCCAAACTCCTCACAAAGTCGCTGACAGGTTTCGATATGGAGTGCTTCATCTTTAGATAGGAACTGGTCAGGATTACCCACAAACAGGGCATAGAGTCGCCCATTGAGGCGATTGGCAAAACGCACCCCTCGTCGCAACAGATGTAGGGATTGGGGATAGGTGGAGACACAGACGAGAATCCGCTCTCGGATGGGACAGCAATCTGGATGAGCGGCGACGGTGTCGTCTTCGATATTATCGGCAACTTCTCGCAGTGCTAGTTCCCGGAGGGCGATGAGATTGCGACGTTGAAAAAAGTGTTGTAGAGCCGAGTCGATTTTGTCGGGACTATAAATTTTGCCGTCTTGGAGCCGCTCCTGGAGGGTTTCTGGGGTGACATCGACGACGACCACTTCGTTGGCTTGTTCGATGATGCGATCAGGGATACGCTCACGCACGACCACCCCTGCGATTTTATACACTAAGTCGTTGAGACTCTCGAAATGCTGAATGTTGACGGTGGAATGGACATCTAACCCTGCGTCTAAGAGTCGTTCAACATCTTGATAGCGTTTTTTACAGGGGGAACCGGGGACATTGGTATGAGCGAGTTCATCGACTAGGACGAGTTGGGGCGATCGCGCCAAAATCGCCTCGGTGTCCATTTCCAGGAGCGATCGCCCTTGCCACGCGATCGGTTTAGGGGGAATCTGCTCTAAGCCGATGGCGCGTTCTGAGGTTTCAATGCGGCCATGAGGTTCGAGCCAACCGATCACCACATCGACTCCATCTTTCTTCAATTGTTGTGCTTCATCAAGCATTCGGTAGGTTTTACCCACCCCCGGCGCCATACCGATGAACACGCGGTGTTTCCCCCGAGAGACTGAGCTGGAACTGTGAAGGGTTTGGCTGGAGTGGTACATATGAAAGGGAACAGGGAACAGGGAACAGGAAACAGGGAACAGGGAACAGGGAACAGGGAACAGGGAACAGGGAACAGGGAACAGGGAACAGGGAACAGGGAACAGGGAACAGCAAAGACTTAGGGGCGTACCTTTATGGTCGCCCTCTTCCGGTATGGTCGCCCTCTTCCGGCAAGTTGTCAGTTGGCTGAATGTATCCCGGCGGCTGTTAACGGTTAGCGTTCTCGTCCAACGCCAGATTCAAACTCAGAACGTTGACAGTAGGCTCGCCAAAAATACCCAGAAAGGGTCCGGCGATCGCGTCGTTGACGAGACGGGTGAGTTGGTCTGGGGAAATTTGACGGGCCTGGGCGATACGAGGGATTTGAGAGAATGCCATGTCCGGGGAAATATGGGGGTCTAACCCTGACCCGGAACTGTACAACATCTCTGCTGTGAGCTTTTCCACGTCCTCCTCGCCTAAGCGTTGGACTTCGGCGTCGATGCGATCGCGCAACTCGGGATTGCTGGGGGCTAAGTTACTCGCACCAGATTGGCCGGTGGGAATGGCTTGTTCTCCTTGACTGTAGTTAATCGCACTGGGACGACTCCAAAAATAGTCAGGCTCTGTGAACGTTTGACCAATGAGGGCTGAGCCAACTACTTCACCAGCTGCATTGGTGACTAAACTGCCATTGGCTTGATAGGGAAACAGAACTTGACCAAACAGCAAAATCAACAGGGGATAAATTAAGGCAGTTAACACCCATAAAACCAGGGTGCTACGGGTGGCAATGACTAAACCTTTCATGGCAAAAAAATAAACCGAAATGAGTAAAAACAACAGTTTTTATACCATTTTTCAAAAATTGTGACATAGATGTCCGTAGGGGCGTACCGCAAGTGGCGCGCCCTCTTCGGTTTGTATGTCTGGCAAGGATTTCAAAAAATGGTATTAGATTTGAGGCAAAAGGCAAAAGGCAGATTTAAGCCTTGTTAAAACCTAAATCCTAGGGGCGAACGGTGTTCAAAACATTTCAATAATGTGCTGTTCGCCCTTGGCAATGCTTGGTATTTCAGGTAATACATTACGCCTGCTTCCTTGAAGATCCGAATTTAGAAGAAGATTCAGGAAAATCCTCAGAAGATGTTGAGTCAGAATCGCGGTTTTGGTGATGCTTTTTATATCGCTGCAACCGAGATTCCTGGATTCGTCGTCGTAACCGACGAATTTCGACGGTTTCTCGAACTCCTTTAATAAAGGTTTTGCACTGATCAATGAAGTTAGACATGGTTAGAATCGCTCCGGTTGAATAATCACGACAGCCAAATAAATCCCGAGTAATAGAACTCCGGCAATGAGTAGCCCCAAAGCGTAGGCATTACCCCGATCAATTGACGCACCCGCAGCGGCATAAACTAGAGGTGCGATCGCCAAATTCAAAAGCATGGCCATCAAGATGATCGGCGCAAGGCGATGCCAACTGAGGCGAAATACTGGTGATTGAGGATGAGACTTAGCGTGACGGCTGTAGATGAGTTTCATGGTTGTAATGTGCGAGATTTCACTGCGAGATGTTGTTGCAATCAAGGGTTAGGCAATACCGGACATTGCGACTAATCCATCGATGAGTTTAATGGCAATAAACGGCGCAATTACTCCACCCAAACCATAAATCAGGATGTTGCGTTGCAGCAGGCGATTAGCACTGAGGGGACGAAACTTAACCCCAGTCAACGCCAAAGGAATTAAGGCGGGAATAATTAAAGCGTTGTAGATTAACGCCGAAAGAACTGCCGATTGGGGACTGTTTAAACCCATGATATTTAACTCGCCAATGCCTGCCGCTGCAAACATGGCGGGGATGATGGCAAAATATTTGGCAATGTCATTAGAAATCGAAAACGTTGTTAACGCACCTCGGGTAATTAACAACTGTTTGCCAATGGTGACTAAATCAATCAACTTGGTTGGATCTGAATCCAAATCCACCATATTCGCGGCTTCTTTAGCGGCTTGAGTTCCTGAATTCATCGCTAAGCCTACATTGGCTTGGGCTAACGCCGGGGCATCATTGGTTCCATCCCCTGTCATTGCCACTAATTTGCCCTCAGCTTGTTCAGTTTGAATCACGCGAATTTTATCTTCTGGAGTGGCTTCGGCAATGAAGTCATCAACCCCGGCTTCTTTGGCAATCACTTCAGCGGTAATACGGTTATCTCCGGTTAACATAATTGTCCGCACTCCCATGCGACGCAGTTGTTCAAACCGTTCTTGTAAGCCTGGTTTAACCGTATCCTTGAGGTAAATCACCCCATAAATTTCATTGTCGCGACAAACCGCTAGGGGGGTTCCTCCGAGGCGAGACACTTTCTCAAAGGCGCGATCGAGAGACTCAGGAACCTCTCCACCGCGCGATCGCACGAAACCGCGAATGGCATCGACGGCCCCTTTACGCACTTCAGTTCCATCAGCAAGATTGGTTCCACTCATGCGAGTGCGGGCAGAAAACTCAACCCCTTCCGCCGTCGCCTTCTCAAAGTCCAGTTTTGCCCCAAACTGTTCCGCTAGGCGCACAATTGACCGTCCTTCTGGGGTACTGTCAAAGGCACTGGCCATCAGAGCCACCTGCGCCACCTCAGCCTCGGAATAGCCAGAAACCGGCAAAAACGACTCCGCTAGGCGATTTCCCAGGGTAATCGTTCCCGTTTTATCCAAAACCAGAGTATTGACATCGCCACAAGCTTCAACTGCCCGCCCTGAGGTGGCAACCACATTAAACCGGGCCACCCGGTCCATCCCGGCAATGCCAATGGCACTTAGCAAACCGCCGATGGTGGTGGGAATTAAGGCAATGAGTAGAGACACGAGAACCGCAATCCCCACGGGGCTATTGACATAGTTGGCTGGGGGGGGAATCGTAGCCACAACAATCAAAAACACCAAGGTTAAGACCGCCAACAGGACTGTTAGGGCGATTTCATTGGGGGTTTTGCTGCGTTCAGCCCCTTCGACTAGGGCAATCATGCGATCGATGAAGCCTTTACCGGGGTCAGCCGTGACGCGAATCGTTAGTTCGTCGGAGAGGATGCGGGTTCCCCCTGTCACGGAACTGGCAACATCGGAACCGGGTTCTTTGAGGACTGGGGCCGATTCTCCGGTAATGGCCGATTCGTCCACAGAGGCCACCCCTTCAATGACTTCACCATCAGCGGGAATGGTATCCCCGGCGATGACTTGGACCAAATCGCCCCGTTGCAACTCTGTGGAGTTGACCTCTACAATCGATCCTTCCGCTTTAATGAGTCGGGCTAGGGTGGCGGATTGGGTGGCCCGGAGGGAGTCGGCTTGGGCTTTCCCCCGTCCTTCGGCGACGGCTTCGGCAAAGTTGGCGAACAGAACCGTCAACAGGAGAATGACGGTAATCAGACCGTTAAACAGTCGGGGATTGTCGAAGTCAACGCCGCCGAAGAGAACGGGGTTGAGAGTCAGCAGGAGGGTCACTAGAGTGCCTAGCCACACCACAAATAAGACGGGATTGGCGATGACTTGACGGGGATCGAGTTTCAGGAAGGCTTCGGTGAGGGCGCGGCGGTAGAGTTGGCTCATATCTACCGGTTTAGGGGTTGAACGGGAGGTCACGCTAGGGCTATTCATGACAAAAAATGGATCAGGATAGATGGGAATCGAGGAGCGTTAGGGCTAATTAGGGCTAAAAGGAGAAGCCTTCGGCGATCGGTCCTAGGGCAAGGACGGGAAGAAAGGTTAAGGCGCCCAGAATAACGATCGCCCCAGCGGTAATTCCGGTAAACATGAGGGTATCGGGGCGCAGGGTTCCAGCGGTTTCAGGGACTTTTTGTTTGTGCATCATGCCGTCAGCGAGGAAGACAAGGGCGATGATCGGCACATAGCGTCCAAGAAGCAGGGAAACGCTGGCGCTGAGGTTCCACCAGAGGGTGTCATCGTCCAAGCCTTCAAAGCCTGAACCGTTGTTGGCAGCGGCGGAGGCGTATTCGTAGATCACTTGAGAGATGCCGTGAAATCCGGGGTTACTGATGCCGCTGAGGGATTCGGGATAGGCGAGGGTAATCGCGCCGGGAATGAGGATGGCGATGGGATGAACTAGGAGGATGAGACTGGCGAGGGCAATTTCTCGTTTTTCAACTTTTCGTCCCAAAAATTCGGGAGTACGCCCCACCATCAAGCCGGTGAGGAAGATGGTCAAAATTAGAAAGATAAACAGATAGGCGGTTCCCGTTCCTTGACCTCCCCAAATGATTTGCAGAAATAGATTAGAGAGGGTGGCAAAGCCGCCAGGGGGCATGAGAGAGTCGTGCATTCCGTTGACGGCACCGCACATGGTTCCGGTGGTGGAGACGGCCCAGAGGGCGGTTAAGGCCCAGCCAAAGCGGGTTTCTTTGCCTTCGAGGTTGGGGGCGGGATTGTCGAGGAGGGCGTTGACGCTGGGGTTACCCTGATATTCCCCGGCGGCAGCGATGACGTTGAGGAGGGCATAGAGAATAAAAACCATGGAAAACATCAGCCAACCGAGTTTGGGGTTGCCCATGAGTTGCCCGTAGGTGAGGACGAGTCCGGCTGGAATGGCCAGCATGATTAGGGTTTCGAGGAGGTTGGTGAAGTTGTTGGGGTTCTCGAAGGGATGGGCGGAGTTGATGCCGAAGAAGCCACCGCCGTTTTCGCCGAGTTCTTTGATAATTTCAAAGTGGGCCACGGGACCGCGGGCGATGGTTTGGATGTCGCCTTCGAGGGTGGTGGCGATCGCCGGCCCGGATAGGGTTTCAGGAACTCCGGCAATTAGGAGCGCGATCGCACCCACGACGGAGATGGGCAGCAAAATTCTGACGATGGCCCGCACCAGGTCGTTGTAAAAGTTCCCCAGGGGCTGTCCGGTGAGTCCCCGCACAAAGGCAATGGCTACGGCGATACCGGTGGCGGCGGAGGTGAACATGAGATAGCCCAATGCACCAACTTGGCTGAAGTAGGTGTAGGTGGTTTCGCCGGAGTAATGCTGTTGGTTGGTGTTGGTGACGAAGGAGATGGCGGTATGTAGGGCCAGATCCCAACTGGGGGCGGTGAGTTCGGTGGGATTCAGGGGCAGGATGCCCTGAGTCATCAAGATGAGAAAAACTAGGATGCCCATGACCAGATTGCTCAGCAGAATGGCACGAACATATTGGCCGCCGGTCATGGTTTTTTGATAGGCGACTCCACCGAGGTTGAGAACGGTGGTTTCGATGGGGGCGTAGATGGCTTCTAATGCCATTTTTCGTCCAGTGAAGACCCGCACCATATAGGTTCCCATCAACATGGCGATGGGAATTAGTAGGAGTAGGGTCAGGGATATTTGTAGGAATCCTCGGAACATGGGTAGGTCTGAAATAAAGGAATTCGAGGTGAGTTGAATGGGGGTGGACAATTCCAATATGCGTGGGATTTGTGGGAATCACAAGGTATAGAGGTGGGTTTATAGACGGGTGATATAGGGGGAAATGGTCGGGTTTAGGGATGAGTTTAGACTGTCTAAACGGGGTCTATATTGGGGGGTATATTGGGGGATATATTTCTGGGGAAAGAGAGGGGGGCTATTTTAGACTGGAAAAGAACGTCAGCCTGAGCCTAATTGCTATGTCTGCACCGCCTAGTTCCCTATTTCGGCTCTCGATTCGTAAGCCTCAGTCCACGCGATCGCTCATTTCGATGATTTTTCTGGTGGTGGGGTTTTTGGAGTTCAGTACGCCACCGCCTTATGTGTTTGGCTATCTCTATATCGGGGCGGTATTGCTGGCGAGCGCCCGTTTGAGTCGCCGGGAAACGCTTGCGGTGAGCGGGATGGCGGTTTTTTTGACGTTGCTGAATCTGGTGGTTCCGGGAGTGGCTGAGATTAGTCTGGTGACGTTGGCGAATCGCACGATTACGGTATTGGCGTTGGTGGTGACGGGGGTGTTGAGCGATCGCCTCCAATGTTATGAGGCGGCGCTGAATCAGAAACAGTTACAAATTCTGGCCCAAAGTCAGTTGGCGAAGGTGCGAGAGGATTTTGTCTCGACGCTGACTCATGACCTGAAAACGCCCATGTTAGGGGCGATCGCCACCCTGGAGGCGTTGCAACAAGAACGGTTTGGTTCCCTCAATCCCCGTCAGCGGCGCACTCTGGAGGTGATGGAACGGAGTCATCACAACAGTTTGCGTTTGGTAGAAACTCTCACGGATATTTACCGCAATGATAATCACGGCTTGGAACTTCACTATGGGCCGTTAGATTTGCGAGACTTGGCCAACTCGGTGATGGCGGAACTGACGGCGCTGAGTCTGAGTCGTCAAGTCACGATGCGTCTAACGTCTGGACGCGATCATAGTTATCAATCCTGTCCCCTAGAGGGGGATGCGTTGCAACTGCGACGGGTGTTCAGTAACCTCTTGGTGAACGCTATCCATCATTGTCGTCGTCAGGGAACCGTTGAGGTGGAGATTGTCCGGCGCGGCGATCGCTATCAGGTGCGGATTCGCGATGAGGGACAAGGGTTAGATGAGACGGATTTACAGCATTTGTTTGAATGCTTTTATCAAGGAACGAGCGATCGCCAGGCCAAGGGAACGGGGCTGGGACTCTATCTCAGTCGTCAGATTGTGGAAGCTCATCATGGTAAAATCTGGGCAGAACGGTATGCCGATTCTGACGCACAGGGCAGCCAACCTCTCGGGGCCGTATTTGTGTTTGAGTTACCTACCCCTGTCCAGGAATCGTTACCGATTTCAGCCCGTTCGCCTCAATCTCAGTCCTAAGTCGACCGATCCTGATAATGCGTATTCTCCTAGTCGAAGATGATGAGTTATTCCGTCTAGGACTCTCAACTCGCTTAGAACAAGAGTCGAGTATTGAGCAAGTCAGTGAGGCTGAGGATGGAGAAACGGCCTTAGATCGGTTACAAGCTGATGTCTTTGATTTGGTGATTTTAGATATTGGACTTCCTGGAATTGGTGGCGTGGAAGCCTGTCGACAAATCAAAAAACGCTACCCCAAATTGCCGGTTCTGGCTCTGACGTCTCATGCTCAACCCCGACTGATTTCTCGTTTAGTGGAAGCCGGGGCGCAGGGCTATTGTTTGAAGGGAGTCGATGCGGATTCGTTGATTTTGGCGATTCGTTCGGTTGTGGCTGGAGCCTCTTGGTGGGATGCTTTGGCGACTCAGGAAATTCGCGACGCCTTCCAGGGTTCGCCGTCACCCCAGCTCGATTTGGACAACCCTTTAACGCCTCGGGAATTGGAGATTCTCAGTTTAGTGGCGGCTGGCAAAAGTAATCCTGAGATTGCTCAATTGTTATTTATTGCGCCAGGAACAGTTCGGGTTCATGTTCATGCGATTTTACGGAAATTGGATGCCCGCGATCGGACTCAAGCGGCTGTTCTGGCGTTGCAGAAAGGGCTGATTGCTCAGTAAATTGGGCTGAGGCTGTTGTTAGCACCGGCGACTACGGCATGAATGGCCGCGAATACATCGTTGCCGTTAACCTGCAAATGGCTCCAACATCGGTATAATGATCGCGACGATCGCTCTCACTGTCCAACTACCCTTGTTGTCAAGACGGCTAAGCGTTGTATCATTGCCAATTCATAACTTGATTGGTTAACATAGCCCTTCCTATCTATTCCATTGATGGAAATTTAGCAGTATCGCAAAAATTGCTGTAAGAAATTATACAGATGGCTAAAAAAAAGAAACAGCAAAAAGGCACTCATCAGGTTCCAGAAACCACCCTGGCGTCCACCTCTCCAGACGCCCGTTTCCAGTTTTTGGAAGAACGGCAAAAAAAGGTATTGACCTTAATTAAGCGCAAGCGGACAGAACTGTCTAATTTAACTGAACAGATTCAAGAGATTGCGCGATCGATGCTCTCTCACGGTCAACCCATTTACGAACAAGCCCAACAGCTCGATCGCGAAATTCACGAGCTATTTCAGGAAATCCTCACGAAGCGAAAACTGGGGAAAAAGAGCAAGTTGGAAATTCGCGAAGTTTACGAAATACTACAATTTAGCGGTCGCATCAGTCCTCAGTTTGATGAAGATGATGAAGACTTCGCCCGTGAGGAAGAAGCCGAAGCCGAGCGATCGCATCCCAATGGCGAGGATGAGGGATTCTTTAACGACGAGGGCGATTCAGACTGGGGCAGTCATTCCCCCTTTGAGAACACTCACAGCCCTCGTCCGTCACGGGATATGAGAAGACTGTTTCTGAAATTGGCGGATCGCTTTCACCCGGATAAAATCGCTGATCCCGAAAAACATGAGCAGTACACCGAAATCATGAAAGAGGTTAATATTGCTTACAAAAATGGTGATTTTGCCCGCTTGTTAGAAATCGAACAACAGAGCGAACGTGAGGCAGACATTGAGACCGCACAAAACGATCGCGATCGCCAATGCAAGCAACTCGAACAGGATATCAAAATTCTCGAACAGCAGTATGAACAATTGAAAGACCAAGTTCGCCAAGCCCGCAATACGCCCCAAGGGATGATGGTTAAAGAATATCGCAAAGCCCAACGGGAGGGGACCGATTTAGTCGAAGAATCGTTAGAAGAATTTGAAGAAGAACTCGCATCTTTGGAAGAATTACGAGATTTTATCAAAGATTTTCGGGACAAAAAGATAACCATCAAAGAGTTTTTGCGTGGCCCATCCCGCTCCCAACAGGATATGCCTGAAACCGTTGAAGATATCATCGACGAACTCACCAAACTCGGGGTTTACATCCATTTTGAGTCTTAACGCTTTTATCCCAATTCCGTCCGTACTAATCTATTGTTTGGGCGGTTGACTGGAGCGTAAGTCTTAAGCTAACGGCGAGTCGCCTCACTGAGCGCCTCTTGAAGGACTTCGTCACTCACACCCTGACGCTTTAAACTGGCAATCAAGGCAGAAAGGGTATCTCCCTCTAATCGCTCCAGGTCAGCACGCAGTCCTTGACCAATATAGGCCCGTGCCAAGGGCTGATATCCAGAAAACCCCAATAATGGAGCCAGACGCTTGAGATCTTCAATCACATCTTCTGGCATCCGCATCGTGATCGTTGTCATGGGCCGATCTCGATTTAACCGTTGTTTCAATGTATCAATTTTCATAGTATTCACGTTCCTTACGTGTTGCTTTACGAGCCGAAATAATCCGAATCATGTCATCTTCACACTCTATATAGACGACATATAGAAGGTTCCAACGCCTGTTTAAACCAATAACAGCATCGCGGGCTTCATCATTGCGACTTGCATCAACGACTGCAAGGAATGGGTCAAAGAAAGCCTCCGCAGCTTGCTGAAAGGTAACCCCATTATGGTTGATGGGATTAACCCGAGCCTTCTCATCATTCCAAACGAAGGTAACGCCATTGAGCAGGAAATGTACATCCATACCCTATAGTGTAGGTCGCGCATATTTACATCGTCAATACGTACTGACCCTTAAGGCTCACCAGTCGTCCGTTAAGGCCTCGATCGCCTCAGTAGAAATGCCGCCCCCTGGCCACCTATAATAGAGGGGTAATCCGTCCATCAAGCCAATATGACCGTATCCCCCGTTTCCCCCTCCTCTGCAACGCCAGCGACCGTTCCCGATGCCCTCGGACGCTTCGGACAGTTCGGCGGTAAGTATGTCCCCGAAACCCTGATGCCGGCTTTGGCGGAACTGGAAACAGCCTTTGCACGCTACAAAGATGACCCCGAGTTCCAGGCTGAACTCAACGGCTTACTCAAAGATTACGTCGGACGGCCCTCACCTCTCTACTTCGCCGAACGACTCACCGAACATTATGCCCGTCCCGATGGCACCGGGGCCAAGATTTACCTGAAACGGGAAGACCTCAACCATACAGGGGCGCATAAAATCAATAATGCGATCGCCCAAGCCCTCCTAGCCAAACGCATGGGCAAACAGCGCATCATCGCCGAAACTGGCGCCGGACAACATGGCGTGGCCACCGCCACCGCCTGCGCTCGCTTTGGCCTAGAGTGCATCGTCTATATGGGCGTCGAAGACATGAAACGCCAAGCCCTGAACGTGGTGCGGATGCGCCTACTGGGGGCGAAAGTTGAACCCGTCAGTGCCGGAACCGGAACCCTCAAAGATGCCACCTCCGAGGCCATTCGCGACTGGGTGACGAACGTGGAAACCACTCACTACATCCTCGGTTCCGTTGCCGGTCCCCATCCCTATCCCATGATGGTGCGGGACTTCCACGCCGTGATTGGCCAGGAAACCCGCCGTCAATGTCAAGACCTCTGGAACGGCTTACCGGATGTGTTGTTGGCTTGTGTCGGTGGTGGTTCCAACGCCATGGGACTGTTTTATGAGTTTGTCAACGATGCCTCTGTGCGTATGATTGGCGTTGAAGCCGCCGGGGAAGGCGTTACCTCCACAAAACACGCCGCCACCTTAACCCAGGGCAAAGTCGGGGTATTACATGGGGCCATGAGTTACCTGTTGCAGGATGACGATGGCCAAGTTAATGAGGCGCACTCCATTAGTGCCGGGTTGGACTATCCCGGAGTCGGTCCTGAACATAGCTATTTGAAGGATACGGGCCGGGCGGAGTATTACAGCGTCACCGATGATGAAGCCATGCAAGCGTTTCAGTTGGTATCCTGTTTAGAGGGCATCATTCCTGCCCTAGAAACGGCTCACGCCTTTGCCTATTTAGACACCCTTTGCCCTCAACTCGACGATGGGGCAACGGTGGTGATTAACTGTTCAGGACGGGGGGATAAAGACGTGCAGACGGCGGCCCGTTATCTGAATTTAGGAGATGTGTAAGGGTCTGTCCCTGATGGGCGAGACTGGGGTGGGAACCCCTCACCCCAAGAGGTTTAGATCAGTTGTTAAGTCGGATTAGGAGCGTATGGGTATGGTGTCGCAAGAGTTTCATCCGTTGCCTCCTCGTGATGTCTTACCGACGATGTATGACTTGCCCAGTGAGAATCCGGAGGAACCTGGTTTGCCTGACGAGTTTCATCTGCGCCAACCGGAGTTGTTGCGCTTAACCTTTCGTCCGCCGACCTATGGGGAGGATGAGTTGTTTACGGCCAGTGACCTTAATCTGTATTACGATGTCCGCCATCCTCAATGGTATAAACGCCCCGATTGGTTCGCGGTGTTGGGGGTTCCTAAACTCTATGAGGAACGGGACTTGCGGTTGAGTTATGTGACCTGGCAGGAGGGGGTTTATCCCTTTGTGGCGGTTGAGTTGTTATCTCCAGGAACGGAGGCGGAAGATTTGGGCCGCCGTCTACGAGATATGAGTCAACCTCCGAATAAATGGACGGTCTATGAGCAGATTTTACGGATTCCCTATTATTTTGTCTTTAATCGCTATACGGATGAGTTTCAAGCGTTTGGCTTGACGACGAACAGCTACCAACCTCTACCAATGGAGAGTCTGGGGGTTTGGTTGGAGGAGGTTCAGTTAGGGTTAGGACTCTGGGAGGGAACCTATCAGGGCATTAGCCGCCGTTGGTTGCGGTGGTATCGTCAGGGGGGCCATTGGGTTCTGACACCGGAAGAGTTGGAGCGGGAACGGGCAAATCGGGCGGAAGAGGAGGTGCGACGATTGCGCGATCGCCTACAACAGTTAGGCCTCAATCCTGATGAGTTACAAGGATAATTTATACCATTTTTCGAAATGCTTGCTATACATCCGACACCGAGGAGGGCGAACAGCCGTTCGCCCCTACAGACATCTATGGCACGACTTCTGAAAATTGGTATTCACCGAGGAGGGCGAACAGCCGTTCGCCCCTACAGACATCTATGGCACGACTTCTGAAAATTGGTATTAAATCACCATTCCAGATCAATTTTTTGCCCCAAGGGTGTTAACAATTCACGGCGATAAAGGGTTCAATTGTTTTAACCACAGATTGACTTAGACTTTCTAACTCATAGCCTCCTTCCAAACCAAACATGAGATGAGGGGTAATCTCTGAACACCATTGGCTGAGTTGACGATAATCCTCGGGTTGCAATAACATCTGTGAAATTGAGTCGGCTTTTGTACCGTCATAGCCCGCACTGATAATTAACAAGTCGGGGCGAAAATCACGGAGAAAGGGAATAACGTTATCCCGAAAAACGTGACGATAGGTGTCTGAGGTGGTGTTGGGGGGAAGGGGGATATTTAAAACATTTTGATAATAGCCAGTTTCATTGGCTGAGCCGGTTCCGGGGTAGTTGGGGGATTCATGGAGAGAACAATAGGCCAGTTGAGGATGGGTTTCTAGAATGGCTTGAGTGCCATTGCCATGATGTACGTCCCAATCTAAGACGGCCACTCGGTCAATTGCAAATTGTTTGAGGGCATAATAGGCGGCGATCGCCGCGTTGGAAAAAATACAAAATCCCATGCCGCGATCGCGTTCGGCATGATGTCCCGGCGGACGAGCGAGGACAAAACTCGGTTGTCCCTGATGAACCACTAAATCAACAGCATCTAACCAAGCACTGACGGCCAAAAGTGCCACATCATAGGAACTCGGCGAGACGGACGTATCCATATCGATGCGTCCGCCGCCACGACTGGCAATCCGTTTGATGGACTCAACATAGTCACGGGGATGAATTTGCGTGATGATATCGAGCAATTCCGGGCGATCGCTCGGCAGTTGCCAATGGAGATGATCGGCCCAGGATTGAGATTTTAAGGCTTGAACGATGGCCCGGAGGCGATCCGGACGTTCTGGATGATAGGCTCCCGTGCGATGATCGAGGAAGGCCTCGGCATAGAAAATAGGAAACATGACTGACCCCAATGTTCAAGATGCGAAGCGTTCAGGAATCTGGCGATCGCCCACTGATTTCACACCCGTACCGACGGCTTTATTTTATCATTTTAGGTGACCCCAGAGAAGGGCAATTATCGAGAGGGATCGTTGCCCCGATTTGACAGTCCTAAAGGACCCGTTCTTAAGGCCAAAAAGCACCCGAGCCAATCGCCACCTTTTTACGGCACTCCAAAATATCCAGGGGCGATCGCATTATGTTAAAATAATGGACATAATTGGCGCGAATTGTCTGCGTCATTGCCGTTAAAAAAAAGTAACCCGCACGCAGCCGGTTGGTGCCAACACAACCCTGTCCAACTGCGGTTTTAAGGGAGAATTTTACCGTATGACCATTGCCGAAGAACGGATCGTTCCAACAGATTTAGGGAACGAAATGTCTCGATCCTACCTCGAATACGCCATGAGCGTCATCGTCGGTCGAGCCTTACCCGATGCCCGAGACGGACTCAAACCCGTCCACCGCCGCATTCTCTATGCCATGCACGAATTGGGACTCTACCACGATCGCCCCTTTCGTAAATGTGCTCGGGTTGTCGGGGAAGTATTAGGGAAATACCACCCCCACGGTGACACCGCCGTCTATGATGCCCTGGTGCGCATGGCCCAACCTTTTTCCATGCGATCGCCCCTGATTGAAGGCCATGGTAACTTCGGCTCCGTCGATAACGATCCCCCGGCTGCCATGCGGTACACCGAAAGCCGCCTGCAACGGTTTAGTAGCGTATCCCTGCTGCAAGACATCGACTCCGACACCGTTGACTTCGCCGACAACTTCGACGGTTCCCAACAAGAACCCATCGTTCTCCCCGCCAGAATCCCCCAACTCCTCGTCAACGGCTCCTCAGGGATTGCTGTGGGTATGGCCACCAACATTCCTCCCCATAACGTGGGAGAACTCGTAGACGGCTTAGTGGCCTTAATTCATAATCCCGAATTAGGCGATCTGGATTTAATGGAGTATATCCCCGGGCCCGACTTCCCAACTGGGGGGCAAATTCTCGGAACCAGTACCATTCGCGACGCTTACACCAGCGGACGTGGTTCCATCACCATGCGGGGTGTCGCCAACATCGAAACCTTAGAACGGCGTGGGGCCCCCGATCGCGAAGCCGTCATCGTCACCGAACTCCCCTACCAAACCAACAAAGCGGCCCTAATCGAGAAAATCGCCGACTTAGTCAACGACAAAAAACTAGAGGGAATTTCCGACATTCGCGATGAGAGCGATCGTGACGGAATGCGGATTGTCATCGAACTCAAACGAGATGCCTATCCTCGGGTGGTTCTCAACAACCTCTACAAACAAACCCCCATCCAAAACAACTTCGGGGCCAACATGCTGGCCTTAGTCGACGGCGAACCGCAACTACTGTCTCTGCGTCGTTTCCTACAAGTCTTCCTAGACTTTCGCATCGAGACGATTACCCGTCGCACCCGCTACGAACTGCGTAAAGCCCAAGAACGGGATCACCTCCTACAAGGCTTACTCATCGCCCTCGAACATCTCGATGGCGTGATTCGTCTGATTCGCCAGTCCCCCGACAGTGCCTCCGCCAAAACCCAACTCATCCAGGATTATAATCTCTCCGACTATCAAGCCGATGCCATTCTGCAAATGCAGTTGCGTCGTTTGACAGCCTTAGAAGCCGACAAAATCCAACAGGAACATGAGGCCCTGCAAGAAACCATTGCCGATTTAGAAGATATCTTAGCCCGGCGAGAGCGAGTCCTAGAAATCATCAAAGCCGAACTCCTCGAACTCAAAGAAATCTTCGCCACCCCTCGCCGCACCGAAATTCTCAGAGACGAAGGAGACCTCGACGACACCGACTTAATTGCCAACGAACAGGCCTTAATCCTGGTGACCGAACAGGGCTATATCAAACGGATGCCCGTCAACACCTTTGAAGCCCAAAACCGGGCCACTCGCGGTAAATCGGGAACCAAGATGAAAGAGGATGATGGCATCGCCCATTTCCTCACCTGTTGCGACCATGACCACATCCTCTTTTTCAGCGATCGCGGCGTTGTCTATAGCGTCAAAGCCTACCAAATCCCCACCGGTTCTAGGACTTCCCGAGGCATCCCGATTGTGCAACTGTTACCCATTCCTCGGGATGAAAAAATCACTTCCGTGGTTCCCGTCAGTGAGTTTAGCGATGATGAATATCTCATCATGCTCACTCAGGGAGGCAACATTAAGAAAACCGCCCTCTCTGCCTTTGCTAACATTCGCGCCAACGGTTTAATTGCCATTTCCTTGAGTGAGGGAGATGAACTACGTTGGGTGCGTCTAGCTCGGGCTGAAGATAGTATTATTATCGGCTCCCGCCTGGGCATGGCCATTCACTTCAAAGCCGATCACGATCAACTCCGGCCCCTGGGCCGGGCAACTCGTGGGGTGAAGTCGATGAACCTACGGGATGACGACACCCTCATTAGTATGGATGTCTTGCCCAGCAGTGTGGTGGCAACCCTAGGCGACACCGATGAGAGTGAGGTCGATGACATAGCCGAGACAGATGAGACTGGCGATGAGAACGATGAGGCCACCTCCAACAGTGAAGGGCCTTGGGTCTTAATTGTCACCACCGGAGGCTACGGAAAACGAGTCCCCGTCTCTCAGTTCCGCCTCCAACGCCGGGCCGGTAAAGGGACCATTTCCACCAAATTTAAATCTCATCTCAAAGAGGATAGTGTGGTGGGCTTAATCGTCGTCAACGAAGAGGATGAACTGATGATGGTCACCATGCGGGGAATTATCATCCGCCAAGCTGCTAGTGCCATCACCCCCCAATCTCGTTCAGCCACCGGGATTCGGGTGCAGCGACTCGACAAAGATGATGCGATCGCCGCCGTGGCCATTGTCCCCCCAGCCGCTGAGGAAACTGAGTTAGACGAAGGACTCAGCGAAGACTAGGAAGGGGAAGAAGGCAGTAGGCAGCAGGCAGCAGGCAGTAGGGGGGGGGTAAGGACTCAGCGAAGACTAGGAAGGGGAAGAAGGCAGTAGGCAGCAGGCAGCAGGCAGTAGGGGGGGGGGCTTGCCTATTGCCTATTGCCTCTTCCTAACGCCTCGCTTGAGGCGCATCTTGCTGCAACATGGGGGGGGGCTTGCCTATTGCCTATTGCCTCTTCCTAACGCCTCGCTTGAGGCGCATCTTGCTGCAACACATCCTCAAACGAAGTCCCTTCGGCTGCTAGAACAAAGAGAGTGGTGGGTAATCCTGACGCCATCTCTTGTAAGCGGCCATAATACTCAGCAAACCCCTCCAAATCCTCACCCGGTTTTGCGACTCCCAAACAGACTAAATCGGCAGTGGCTGACGATTCCTTCAAGATTTTCGGGAAGGGACGGCCCTCGGCAATAATCACCTGAGTTCTCGCGCCAATCCGTAACCTGTCGGCCATCCCCTCAATATTGGCTCGTGCTGCTTGAGCTGCCATTTCATTGGGAACCACGAGCTTCAAAAAGATTTCTGCTCCCCGCCATTGGTTACTGGTTCGCAACAAATAGGCCA
Source organism: Sodalinema gerasimenkoae IPPAS B-353 (assembly GCF_009846485.1). Lineage (GTDB taxonomy): Bacteria > Cyanobacteriota > Cyanobacteriia > Cyanobacteriales > Geitlerinemataceae > Sodalinema > Sodalinema gerasimenkoae. Next base: position 2,514,156 of record NZ_ML776472.1, on the reverse strand, counting down.
GCAGCAACATCAAGCCGCCATTGGCTTGTAACCCCCCCCACCACACATCAATGCGGCGGCGTTTACCAAACTCCCGTTCAGGATTTTCACGAAAGATAATAATACTGCGGCGGGATTGATAGAGTTTCGTAATCAGGCGGCAATAGTCATGGCGTAAATGCTCCTGTTCACTATCCCCAAGGAGAATTGTATTGGGAACCAACGGGCCAATCCCATAGGCTTCCACCAGTCGTTCCGCCCCCACAAAGGGATCTGGGGCGGTCACCAGACGTACCAGGGCTTGAACACCCCGTTTTTCCAGATACTCGCGAATTTTCTTCTCTAACCCCGCCTGTTGTGCCATATCCCGAGAACCACTCGGAAGAATACTGGAAATGGTCACCATACCTCGGTTGTGGGTGAGGGCGGTTGCCAATTCCACCAGAGACCAACGACGCATCGGCGCACCGGATAAGACCAGCAGATGAGGCCGCCAGTTTTTGGTGTCCGTGTCATCCCCCATGCTGAGGATGGCCATGCGTGCCAGTTCCACCCATAAACCGCGACGGACATCTCCCCAAGCCGTTTGTAATTCCCGACGTTCTAGCCAGAGATACACCCCCAAAACAAAGAGGGCCGCCACCACAGCGGCGATGGGGTTAATCAGCAACATCACCCAAAGACAGCCGATCGCCCCTAGGGCTGAGAAATACCAGGGAACGCCAAAGGTGGGACGAAAGGAGGGACTTTCTAGGAAGCCTTCAATGGCGGCGGCCATGTTCAACACCAAATAGGTACTGAGGAAGAACATGGTTAACACCGGAGCGATGAGGTTCAAATCGCCAATACTGACGGCAGCCAACGCCACCCCCAGAGTCAGGAAGGTTCCTAAACGGGGTTCATCGGTCTCTCCTTTACCCTGGCCTAGCCAACGGAGGATGGGGGGCAGTACGCCATCACGGGCGAGGGCTTGCAAGACCCGAGGCGCCCCGAGAATACTCCCTAAGGCACTCGATAAGGTCGCTCCCCAAACCCCGAGAAGAATGGCATCTCCCCAAAGGGCAATGTCTCGCATCACCAGGGGGTTCTCAGTCAGGGCCGTATAATCGGCTCGGGTGGCGAGGAACAGGGGCAAAGCCATATAAATGAGGTAGCCTGTCCCGACGGCAGCGAGGGTTCCCACAGGGATGGATTTGGAGGGGTTTTTGAGGTCTCCAGACATATTGACCCCAGCCATAATTCCGGTAACGGCGGGGAAGAAGACGGCAAAGACTACCCAGAAGGGTTCCCCGATGCGATCGCCGACATTCCACATGCCAATGTCACTTTCAGCGATGGGGCCGCCGAGGGCAAGGGAGAGGAGGGAGAGGACGATCGCCCCCATGATGAAGTATTGGGCCCGGATGGCTAAGTTGGCAGACTGAATCGCTAACCCCGCTACAACTAGGGTGGTGAGGAGGGCAATGGGGGTTTGATAGTCTGCCAGAACCGGGAAGCTATTACTGAGACTTTCGGCAAACCCCAGGGTGTAGAGGGCCACGGATATGGCTTGGGCGAAGTAGAGGGGAATGCCAACCGCCCCTCCTGTTTCGATGCCGAGGGAGCGGCTAATCATGTAGTACGCCCCCCCGACTCGCACAACGCGATCCGTGGCGATCGCCGAGATGGAAAGGCTTGTCAGCAGAGTAATAGAGGTCGCCAGGGTCACGATAACTAAACTCCCCAGCCAACCAACGTTGGCCACCACCCAACCGAAACGCAGATACATGATCACCCCCAAGATGGTGAGAATCGAGGGAGTAAAAACACCGCCAAATGTTCCCAAACCGGGAGTTGAATCATCGTCTGGGGGCGGGTTGGCGTTGGAGGATTGCTGCCAGGGAAAGCGCACTATTTAAACAACGAGGTTAAGTTGCACCTGTCATCTTAAAGCAATTTCCCAAATTTGGAGCCGTTGCAATTCTTATCATTCTGACCCTCTTTCCCCAAAGATTCCACAACGTTTCCACAACTCCCTCGGACGTTTTCCACAGGTAGTTGGCAGTTTTCCACAGGCGATCGCGCGGGTTGGGGACGACTGGGTCAGGTTGGGGATTTCTTCAGGTCTAGCGCTGGAGACTCATAATCCTCAATACTGTGTAACGTTAAGTTACAAAAACAAGCCCCAAACCCTTATTCTCTCGTAGGACTTGGGTCTCGAAAAGAGCAAACTTCATTTTTCGCAACATTGACAAGCTCACCCCTGATCAGACCACAATGATGCGACGGGTCGAGGTTGCCTCAACAAATTAACACCCAACCTTCCCCAACCCCCTACATGCCGGAGGCCGTTATGAACACCAGCGTCAGCATTCTCGCAGAAATCCCTGAAGACCTACATGAATCCCTAAAAAGTTATCTCGATACTCATCCCGACTGGGATCAGGATCGCATCTTCGCGGCAGCGTTGTCCCTATTTCTGCTACAAAATGGCGATAGCAGCACGCCAGAAGCGTCTCAGAACTATCGCCGGGCTGCCCGGGTTTATCTCGAAACCCTGTTTCAAAATCCAGAGTAAGCGTTAGGGATAATCAATCGAAAAGGCGGGTCATGCCCGCCTTTTGTTTGGGGGAGTTCTCTGATGAACTCCCTTATTTAATTGAGGCCTCTTGGCTGCTGGTCTTAAGCGGGTTTCGCTTGACCGTCGTTGTTCTTCTGGAGTAGGCGAATCACAGAGTTTTTCTCTAGCAGTCCCAGAACGGTTCCGTTCTCACCAATAACGGGCAGTTCAGTGATTTGCTCGCTTTCGAGTAGGGTGACCACTTCGAGTAGGGATTGATTGGATTCGACGGTTTGCACGTCAACGCTTTCCATCAACTCGGAGACTTGGACATCATTCCAGTCAGAGGTGGGAATTTGACGCATGGCATCGACGGATAGGGCGCCAATGAGTTGTTGGTTCTCGTCGGTGACGAGGTATTTGCGCCAGTTGCGACGACCAATGACGTAGTTGTTGGCAAACTCTCGTAGGGAGAGGTCAGCGGGAACCACGGGGCTGTCAGGGGTAACAGCGTCGCCAGCGGTGAGGCGATCAAGTTTTTCTTGGATTTGAGCCGATTGGGCGGAGGTTCCGGCGTTTTGCAGGAGGAACCAGCCAATCAGGACGTTCCAGAAGTTGAACCCGGCGTTGAAGAACAGGGGCAACACACCGGAGGCGATCGCCAACCAACCAATCACTTGTCCCACTCGGCTGGCAAAGACGGTTCCTTTATAAGGGTTACCGGTGACTTTCCAGACAAGGGATTTCAGGATGTTACCACCATCGAGGGGCAGTCCAGGAATCAGGTTGAACAGGGCCAGGATTAGGTTAATCGTGGCTAGCAGTCCCAGGATCGCTGCCATGGGGGCGGAGAGGGGGACAGTTTGCACGATCGCCGTGAACAGACCAAACAGGCCTAAACTCACTAAGGGACCGGCGATCGCCACCCAGAAGGATTCTCCGGGAGTTTTGGACTCTCGCCCTAAGCTGGCTAAGCCACCAAAGAGAAAGAGGGTGATAGATTTGACCTCGATGCCTTGGCTTTGGGCGACAAAGCTATGGCCGAGTTCATGGGCGAGGACCGAGGAAAATAGCAGCAATGCAGCCACTAAGCCCAAAATCCAGGGCAGAACCACACCGAGTTCGGGAAACTGACTGGCGAGGCCACCACCATAACTAAAGGTGACCAACGCGAGAACCAAAAACCAGGATGCGTTGAGATAGAAAGGAATACCAAAAAGGTTTCCGACGCGGAACGAGCCGTTCATAGAGAGAATCTCCTGAATACAACTTATGTAAAGCGAGACTCGAACCGTCGAAACACAGGGAACGTTATCGAGGACGTTCGGGGGTTGATCAAAGGATGATTGCAATAGAGTTTGCGGCGATGAATGATGCTACAAACTGGGTTTGACGAGCCGAGTCGCTGTGAACTTGTTTCTATTGTAACGTTTTGTTACATCCTGAGCAGCTAAGGGCTGTCGCGTTCCCCGCCCTAAGGGGTACGGTCTTTTACACTATCGCCAAGATTCTCATCAAGAGGATGCCAGTAAGACGCTTCGGGGAGTCGCTGTCACAGAGACAGGGATGACGTTATCTATGCCTTATAGTAAGGGGCGATCGCCCCCAGACGCATCCCCCGAGGGGCAGAACTCATAAAACACTGCCCCATCTCTAAGAATGGCTCGAAATCCCTCGATTGAGCTAGTTAAGGTTTCACTCGCTCCCAATACCAAATACCCCTGGGGTTTGAAAATCGGCTGTAGCCGGTTCACCAGTTGGGTTCGTTGGGAAACCTCAAAATAAATCAAGAGATTTCGTAAGAAGACCAGATCCATTTGAGGCAGAGGTGGCAGGGGTTGACGCAGATCAATGCGGCGAAACTGCACCATGAGACGGATTTCATCGCAGATCACCCAATGGTTGCCCTGACGGTGGAAATAACGGTCACGAAAACGCTTGGGCAGGCGACGTTTAATGTCTAAGTCACTATAAACTCCTGAACGAGCCTGATGCAGAACCTCGTCAGAGATATCACTAGCGAGAATCTGGATTGTCCATCGGTCTACCATCAGAGGAAAGGCATCATCGAGCAACATCGCTAAGCTGTAGGCTTCTTGGCCCCGAGAACAGGCCGCAGACCAGATGTTGAGCTGTTGTTGTTGATAATTGCGACGGAGTAATTCTGGAAAAATTTGCTTACGGAGGCCCTCAAATACCTTAATATCCCGAAAAAAGGAGGTTTCAGAAGGAATTTGGGGCATCTGGTTCATGAACATCATGCTCAGACGGCGGATTGAGTTGCGGTAGAGTCTCCCTGATTTGGCTGCCATAGGTAAACCAGCCTGCGGCCAAGGCGAGGCTTAAGGCAGGAATCCACCATAAATTTAACAGCCCAGCCCAGAACCAAAATCGCAGTCGTAAACGCCAGAGAACGGCAAAATATTGGCGGTTATTCACTGCTGGGTGGCGTTTCGCACTATGCCAGTAGTCTTGGCGATGCACCCGGCCATGACAGCGGCGACAAAGAGGAACCACATCCCAGCCGGGGACTTCTCGCCCGGCAATTTTCCCTCGCATATCCCGATAGCGCAGATGATGCACGGCTTCAGCCTTGTGCAACGGATTGAGAATACAGCGGTTGCGGCTGAAACGACGGGTGCGCGCGGCGATGTTATGCCAATTGCCTTGATAGCGGTTTTTAAAGGATTTCTGACGAGAGACGGCCATGGACTGAGAACGACTAAGTGAACCCTGGTGCGGTTCCTAATAGTTAATCATTCTTTGCTCTCCTTTGTACAAGCCCTGAGTTCAGGAAACGTTCCCCGGATAACTCGATCTATGTCGATTGGGAAGTTAGCGCTGATCTAAATCACACCAAAAACTGAGTTTTTAGGACATATTAAGTTTGCGGTAATCCTCTAAGAACTTCTGTTTGCAGGTGTTGCAAATGAAGAAAAACAAGACTCTGGCATTCTGGATTATTGTTCTAATCTTGCGATACCTAAAGATAAGACCCCCGAGCGTTCTGTTAACGACTGATGAATATCACTTTAAACTTTGTCGATACTGCTAACTTGTCTGCGATTGGCTCCCAATATGCTAATCAAGGGTTGGTTTTTTCAGAAAATGCGATCGCTGTCCGTAGCCGCCAATTGGGTGGACAGGGTAACTTTACCGCCAATGGCACGGATTGCACCCTTGTTACCTATAGCCAGGGTGAGGCAATTGAAGTTGGCTTGGCGGATACTGTTCCGGCTATGATGGCAGCAGAGTTGACCCTTCGCTATACTTCACCGCATTTGGATCACAGGGTTCAAGTTCTTGACGGGGAAGGGAACGTTATTGATGACTTTCAACTTCCGAAAACTCCTGTGGATTTGCAACAGGGGGGCAGGTTTGATAATTTACAAACCATAACATTCAGGATAACGGGCGAGGCCCAATCATTCTTAATTGGTAGTTTTGCAAATCAATTGGGAATTGATGAAATTGGGCTGAATGTCATATTTCCTGAACCTCCATTGCAGCCGGAGCCGCAACCGGAGCCAGAACTGGGGACTGAACCCGAACCTGAACCTGAGTCGGAGCCTGAACCTGAACCTGAGTCTGGATTAGAGCCTGAGCCTGCACCCGAATCGGAACCTGAACCTGAACCTGAACCTGAACCTGAACCTGAATCGGAGCCTGAACCTGAATCGGAGCCTGAACTTGAGTCTGGATTAGAACCTGAACCCGAACCCGAACCTGAGTCTGGATTAGAACCCGAATCGGAACTTGAGTCTGAACCCGAATCCGAACCCGAACCTGAGTCTGAACCCGAGTCAGAACTCGAATCTGAACCGGAGCCTGAACCTGAGTCTGAACCCGAGTCAGAACTCGAATCTGAACCGGAGCCTGAACCGGAGCCTGAACCGGAGCCTGAACCGGAGCCTGAACCGGAGCCTGAACCTGAACTGGTTAATCCGATCGCAGAACATGACACCGTAACTGGAGAGACTCTGATTGGAACGGCTGGCGATGATACGTTGGTATACGGAGAAAGCGATCGCCTCTTGGTTGATACGGCCGATCTACTAGCCAACGATAGCGATCCGAACGATGAGGCGTTCAACATCATCGACGTTGGCGAGGCGGTTCATGGGGATGTGTTGTATGACAATGAGGAGATCATCTTTATCCCCAATGAAAGCTTTATGACTGAAGGCTCTGGAGCGTTTAACTACACCATTCGTAATGAACAAGGGGGAACGGCGATCGCCACAGCAACTGTTCTCGATACCCTTCCCCAGGTATTGGATGGACGAGGCGGGGCGAATACTCTGGAACTAACGAGTGAGATGATCGTGGATTTAGGGGAGGCTGATGACCAGACTCCTGAGGATACCTTAACAGTCCTCAATTTCACTCATGTTATTGGGTCTTCTGGAGACGATAGTTTGCATGGTAATAACAACGATAATCTACTCATCGGCGGCGAGGGAGACGATACTATCATCGGAAGTGGGGGGGACAATACCCTCGTTGGTGTGGATGGAACCAATGTTCTGATTGGGGGAGATGGCGATGACCTGATTATTGCTGGCACCCAAGATCTCGTCAGTGGGGGGGAAGGTGTCGATACTCTCCTCATCGATGGCAATGAGGATGTTGTGGTGGAGATGCCTGATGATATCGAGGTCTTAATTACTGGGGAGGGCGATGACAGCCTGATTGGAACCCCAGGCTCTGACTCAATTATCTCCGCCGGAGGCAACAATACATTAGATGGAGGGGGAGGTGGTGACTTCTTTATGGGGGGACCTGGAGGTGATGTCATCATTGCGGCGGATGGCCCCGATACATTCGCGTTCCAAGATCCCACTGATGGCCCCGATACACTGCTGAATCAGAACCTGCTGCCTTTGATTGGATTTACGAACGATGATGTGATTCTGGTCTCCGCTGACGGCTTTGGTGGGGATCTCACGCCAGGTGTTCTCCCTTCTGAGCAATTCACCGTAGGAAACAGTGCCTCTGCTCCAAATCATCGCTTTATCTTGCATAAGCCACTTCTGGGTCTCGGCGATGACGTTCTTTACTATGACCCAGATGGTGATGGGCCCGAACCTCAGGTTCCCATTCTCGTTTTCCGGGATTTGACTCTCTTAGACTTTAGTGAAACATCAATTATGGTCTTTTAGGGAAGTTCAACATTAGTGATGCAGAACTCAATTTGCTGTCGAAGTTTTGATGGCAGACTCGATCGCCTATCTTTGGGTCTTAACACGTCCTGCAACATTCAGCTTAAGTTGTGAAACGTAAGGAAAGGGTAGAGTAAATTCCACTAAAGATTACTTAGGTTTACCCCCATGCTAAACTTTAAATAGTTCGGCTTGTCCTCTTTACACTTTAAGTCCGATGGATGTTCAACTTAACTTTTCAGATGTTGTGGATTTGGCCGCGATCGGGACTCGGTATGCCGGTCAGGGGTTGACATTCTCGGGAAATGCGATCGGCCTGCGCAGTCGTAATGAGGGGGGACGGGGTAACTTCACTCAGCCGGCCAACCCAACCCTGATGACCTATACCGGAGATGAGGCCATCCAAGTTGGGATTTTGGAGACGCTTCCGGCGATCGTCTCAGCACAACTAACGCTGCGTTATACATCTCCCCATCTTGACCATGCTATTCAAGTTTTGGATAGCAATGGAGTGGTTATTGAGAGTTTTGTTTTACCTAAAACTTCGATTAACTTTGCCGTTGGCGGTGAGTTTGATAGCTTCGAGACGATTACCTTTGAGTTTAATGGTGATGGGCGATCGCTCCAAATTGGCAGTTTTGCAAATCAGTTAGGAATTGATGAGTTTGCTCTCAATGTAACCTTTGCCGAACCCGAACCTGAGCCAGAGCCGGAACCCGAACCCGAACCCGAACCTGAGCCAGAGCCGGAACCCGAACCCGAACCTGAACCTGAGCCAGAGCCGGAACCCGAACCCGAACCTGAACCTGAGCCGGAACCAGAGCCGGAACCCGAACCTGAGCCGGAACCTGAACCTGAGCCGGAACCCGAACCTGAGCCGGAACCCGAACCCGAACCCGAGCCGGAACCTGAACCCGAGCCGGAACCCGAACCTGAGCCGGACAATCCGATCGCAGAAAACGACACCGTTACCCCTGACACCATCGTAGGAACACCTAATGATGACACCCTGACCTATGGTGAAGTTGATAGGATTTTAGTTAACCCGCAGGAGTTATTAGACAATGACAGCGACCCTCAGAGTGAGATATTAACCCTATTTGGAGTCTCTGAAGCTGTGAACGGGGCTGTATCCCTAGAAGATGATGAGATTATTTTTGTGCCAGATGAGGGATTTTTTAGTGGGAATGTCGGAGAGTTTCAATACACCATCATTAACGAAAGTGAGGGAACTGCAACGGCAACGGTAACGGTTCTCAATGCCCCACCTCAAGTGATTGATGGTCGCGGAGGAAATAATACTCTGCTTCTCAATGAGCCAGTTGTTGTCGATTTGAGCCGAGCAGCAGACCAAACCCTCGACGACACCATTACCATCCTCAACTTTAATAATGTCTTTGGTTCTCCAGGTAATGATACCCTGAGTGGCAATCAGAACTCGAACCTGCTAATCGGGAATGAAGGGGATGATTATCTGGTAGGTGTTGCCGGTAATAACACCTTGATTGGAGGAGATGGCACAAATACCATTCAGGGTGGGGATGATGATGACCTGATTATTGCTAGCCCTGAAGATTTCGTGAGTGGGGGCAATGGCATTGATACATGGCTTATTGAGAGTGACAATAATCTGTCTGTCTTCATGCCGGATGATGTGGAAGTCCTCATTACCGGTAAGGGGGATAATCTGATAACAGGAAGTCCAGAACAAGACTCTCTGATTTCAACTGGGGGACAAAATACCATGAAGGGAGGAGGGAATGACGGTAACTTCTTCTCCGGTGGTCCTGGGGCAGATCTCATCTTTGGCGGCGTTGGCCCAGATAGTATTGTCTTCAATGATCCGAATGAAGGAATAGATACCTTGGTGGACTTCGATGTCGATGATTTGATTTTGATTTCTGCCGATGGATTCGGCGGTGGACTAACTCCCGGACCGGTTTCGCAAGAGCAATTTGTCTTTGATTTTAGTGCATCAACGGATGAACATCGCTTTATCTTGCAACTAGAGTCTGATGGAGGGCTTCTCTTCTATGATCCCGATGGCGATGGTCCGGAGCCTCAGATCCCATTAGCATTTTTAGACAACCCGGCTGTTACCTCCTTTTTCAACGAAGACAACATTATTATCTTTTAAATTGGACTTTAGTTTTCCGAGGCTGGAGCTTCCGGGAAAGCGTCGGGAGAGTCCTCTTGGGGTCGCATTTGTTGGTACGCCAGCACAAAAACCCCCACTCCTAAAACAATCATCAGGATCACTCCTAACCAAGTTGGCCAAGCTGGGCGGCGACGACGACGGCGACCGACTGAACCGGGAACATCGGTGGCTTGGTCATATAACAAGGCTTTGGAGGCTTCCGAAAACTCTGACTCTGGGGGAGTCTGGCCGAAATCTGGGTTGGTTTCAACCGGGTCAATGGGTTTACGTGGTGGCGGAGAGACGCGACAGAGCATCATGACCACGGAGGTATTGTCATGACCGTTTTGTTCGTTGGCCAGTTGAATCCAGGCTTGCACGGCATCTTCTAAGGGACAATCTCCCGCTAAGATAGCCGGGGCCACCTGTTGCCAGGACTTCTCGACCCAATCTTCATCGCTGAGGCCATCGGAACACAGCAGCAAAATTCCATCCTCTTCAATGACAAATCGCTGAATCGAGGGATGGATAAATTCACTGTCTCGGGTTCCCAGGGCCTGAGTCAGAGCGCCAGCATCCATCCGTTGCGAGGCTTCCCGTGCGAAACTGCGACCAAATTCGACTTCGCGATGGGCTACGTCATCGTCAACGGTGAGTTGTTGACAGTAGTGGGCGGTGAGCCAGTAGGCGCGACTATCGCCGATGTTCACCAGATATAATTCATGGCTGTTGGGGCGCACTACTCCTGAGTCATTGCGTAGACGCTGTCCCAGTTGCCAGGCGAGAACCAGGGTGGTTCCCATGCGTTGGCGGGCTTCGCGCTCTTGGCTATCGTTTTGATGGGCAATGGTGTTGTTGGCGACGCGAACCAGGGCGGCCAGTTGGTCTGAGATGACCTGTGGCGGTAGGGGGTTGGCTTCGTGTTGGATAGATTTGCCGAGTTCTCGGACTTGCAAGGTGAGGGTTCGCACGGCGGTTTGACTGGCCACTTCTCCGCCGTCATGACCGCCGACGCCGTCGCAGAGGATAGCGAGGTCTCGAACATAACCCTCAGGATCGTTAAGATCTCTGGCGGTGGGGTAACATGTCGCAGAGGATAGCGAGGTCTCGAACATAACCCTCAGGATCGTTAAGATCTCTGGCGGTGGGGTAACAGGCATCCTCATTGTGCGATCGCAGGGGACCGGGATCGCTGGCTCCATACATCTCTAGCAGCAGGGGTCGTTGCATCCTCATTGTGCGATCGCAGGGGACCGGGATCGCTGGCTCCATACATCTCTAGCAGCAGGGGTCGTTCGGCGGCCAGTTCTAGGAGCAGTTGATTGAGGCTTTCTGCGATGTTAGGTAAGGATTCCCCGTCACGCATCCGCTGGCAGATTTGCATCATCGGTTCAGCGACAATGGCTGAGGAGCCACTGAGCCAATTGCTCCAGTGATAGCCTAAGTCGGTCAACTGATGGCCCGTGTTGCCACTGTGGAGTTGTAGCAACCAGACGCGCCAGCCTTGAACCCGCAGGTTTTCTGGGTTGAGGAGGCTGGCGGCGACCCCTTGCTCATCTAGGATGGGCCAGAGTTGCAAACTTTGCCAGAGCCAATAGACCTGACGCACTGCTGGGGCGTTGGTCCAGGCTTCCCGTAGGCTGGGATAAAGTTGGCCCTGGGGAGTGATGGGGGCGTTGTCTAGAAGTAAAACTGGGTCGCTGGAGCTGTTATCTTGGGGACAAAAGCCGTAAATTTGCGGTACATGAAGACTCTGACGCACCAGCCGCAGGTAGGGAAGATGGCTGAGGCTAATTTCGGCTGGCAACTCGGGGGCCCGATCGGGGTGGCGATCGCGCCAGATTTGGGGCTGAACGACCTCATAGCGATCGCCGAGGGTTTCCCCCACCGGAATCTGAGCAGCCAATTGCCCCACGGCCCAAAGATAGTGGGGTAGAGTGGTCTCGGAGGGGTCAATGCGGTTAGCAAATTCGCGGAAGAGCACGTCGGTCTATCCTCTTAAACATCCTCAGGGGAAGCAACTGCAAGCCACCGGAGCGGCTTCTCGGGGCCATGAATCAGTTTCAGTATAGTGCCTCTCTCAACCAAAACGAGCGTTAAAGGACAATTAAGGAAACTCCCGAGTTGAGGATTCCTTGCCTATGATGGAAGAGGATGGCAGTTCTGTTCTTCCGTCCCTGTTCCCTCTTGACATAATCTATGGGTTTCCCGACATCTATGGAGAGCTTCACCGTACTCTGGCTGGGACTCGGCATCCTGTTTTGTCTCATGGAGTTGTTCCTACCGACAGCGTTTGTCGAACTCTCCATGGGATTGGCAGCGTTTGTTGTGGCGTTGCTCTCATTGGTGATTCCCCAGCTATCGATTCAGATTTTCCTCTGGATGGTCTTGGCGTTGCTGTTCCTGTTTGCCCTCAAACAGTTTGTTCCCAAGAAAAGTTCTTATATTCTGGCAGAAGCGACGGAGGCCGAAACCCTGACGGCGATCGAGCCAGGAAAAGTGGGACGGGTCTTGTTTGAAGGCAATTCTTGGCAAGCTCGCTGTGAGGGAGACTTTTTAATTCCAGCCCACTCTAAGGCTTTGGTGGTGGGTCGTCAGGGCAATACCTTATTAGTTTTGCCAGAAGACTTTGAGGAGTAATTTGGCATTAAACTAGAAGCGTTAAGCTGAGTTTTACAGCATTTTTAGGAGAAAGTTATGGACGCGTTGTGGACATTCATTATTGTGGTTTTTTTAGGTGGCATGGCGAACAGTTCCGTCAAAATTGTCAACCAAGGGAATGAGGTATTGGTAGAAACCCTCGGAAAATACAGCGGTAAAAAACTTGAGCCGGGCTTGAGTTTCATTATCCCCTTTTTGGATAAAGTTGTTTTCAAAGAAACGATCCGCGAGAAAGTTCTGGATATTCCCGCTCAACCTTGTATCACCTCTGATAACGTGGCCATTTCCGTGGATGCGGTGGTCTATTGGCGCATTATGGATATGGAGAAAGCCTATTACAAGGTTGAAGATTTGAGAAATGCGATGCAGAATTTGGTGTTAACTCAAATTCGCTCGGAAATGGGTAAGCTGGAGTTGGATCAAACCTTCACGGCGCGATCGGAAATCAACGAACTGCTGTTGCGAGAGTTAGATATTTCGACAGACCCCTGGGGGGTGAAAGTGACTCGGGTAGAACTGCGGGACATTATTCCCTCGAAGGCAGTTCAGGATTCGATGGAGTTACAGATGTCGGCGGAACGACGTAAACGGGCGGCGGTGTTGACCTCGGAGGGGGAACGAGAGTCGGCGGTGAACTCCGCTAGAGGACGGGCAGAAGCCCAGGTGTTGGAGGCAGAAGCCAGTCAACGAGCCGAGATTTTGCACGCAGAAGCGCAAAAACAGGCAATTTTGCTGAAAGCTGAAGCGCAACGTCAGGAAAAAGTCTTGAAAGCCCAGGCGACAGCAGAAGCGATGCAAATCCTGGCGAAGACCCTAAAGGTTCATCCCAAAATGGCTGAGTCCCTTCAGTTCTTGTTGGCCCAACAGTATCTGGAAATGGGGTCTGAGATTGGCACCAGTGACAGTAGTAAGGTGATGTTTATGGACCCTCGTAGTATTCCGGCCACTCTGGAGGGAATGAAGTCGATCTTAAGTCAGGAGGAGTTAGAGGCGGTGTCTTCTGAGGAGTTCACGTTAGACTCTTAAGCGAGTTCGTGAACGTTGCAACATAAACTTGTAACATCAACAGAACCGGGGGATAAACTTTATCCCCCGGTTCTGCTTTATATGACTTAAAAAATAGCGTTGGCTGATTGATGAGATTACATCAAGCCAATTTGAGAAAGAATTCCTTGTCCGGTCAGGACTTCAGTGGCGATGCCGATGACAAAGCCGAGCATCGCTAGACGACCGTTCCAGGTTTCTGCGAATTGAGTAAAGCCGAGTTTAGTGTCTTGGTTTTCCATGATTGGTATCTCCGTGAGTGAGGTTGGCGATTGAGCGTAATGTAGGCGTTTGAGGCGATTACATTAAGCCAATTTGAGAGAGAATCCCTTGTCCGGTCAGGATTTCGGTGGCGATGCCGATGACAAAGCCGAGCATCGCTAGACGACCGTTCCAGGTTTCTGCGAATTGAGTAAAGCCGAGTTTGGTGTCTTGATTTTCCATGGTTAGTATCTCCTTGCCTTGGCTGCTTCTTTTCAAAAGTTAACACAACCAACTAGGAGTTGCAACGTTTTATTAAAAAAAGTTGACAACAAGGTGATGTATTATACAAATCTTTGTTGTCAAGTCAAGCGGATAGAGAAAAAACCGTCCTTCGAGAGAGGTTGGGGGGTTCGGTGGGAGGAGTTTAGGCAGCGATCGCCCCAAACTCGACCCCTCGCCGTTTTAGCCACTGACGGTAGGCGATAGAGGCGCGATCGCTGGGGAGATGTCCCTCTTGGGAGAGTGTGAGGGGGAGGCGTTTGGGCTGTTGAGACTCTACTATCGGAATATCTTGGCGAACGACGCGATCTTGAAAGCTATGAAGTTCGGCTTGGGGGACTTCTGAGCCGTAGTTCATGGCGATCCACATCCAACCTATAGCCAGTTCCGGTTCTAAGGGACAGATGGCGAAGAAGATGCTGAGGCGGCGATCGCCCGAGAGTTTTTCGAACCAGGCACACAGAGGGGTCGGTGCGTGGTAGTTATAGGTCACCTGGGCCCCTTCTGCGGTTCCGTCGGGGTTAGGTTGCCAAATTTGTACATCTTTAATGAATAATCCCTGCTCATTCCAGTCAGCCTGATACTCGGGGACTTCTGTGTGGTGGCGATCGCCGAGTAAACCATCATGGATGAAGGGGAAGTGAGAGACATCGAGGAAGTTTTCCATCACCCGTAGGGGACTGGCCTGAAAGCGATAGGCCCCACAAAGGAATTTACGGTAGTTCAGGTCACTCCATTCTGGGAAACTGGGGATGGTTTGGGGGTCTGCATCAGGGTTGAGGGATAGCCAGACTAAACCATAGCGAAGTTCGGCGGGGTAACCGGAGAGGGCCAGTTGGGGGGAGGGAGTCCATCCAGGGACAGCGGGAACTTCGACGCAACGTCCTTGACTATTAAACACCAGTCCATGATAGGGGCAACGGAGTCCTCCCTCTTCCACGGTTCCCCCGGAGAGACGAACCCCACGATGGGGACAGCGATCGTCCCAGGCCAGGATGCGATCGCCGCATCGCCAAATAACGAACTCCCGTTCGAGGAGTTTCACGGAACGGACTGTACCGGGTTCGATGGCTTCGGCGACGGGGTGCCAATCTCGATGAAGCATGATAATGGGAGCTATAGGTTAGGTCGATAATAATCATCATAAACGGTTGAGTAGCTATAGGTTAGGTCGATAATGATCATCATAAACGGTTGAGTCGATATGAAGACATTACGGGAGTTGGGACGCTTAGGATTGTAATTAGGGATAACATCAGTCATTACTAAACCTTACACTTCGTTATTTGGGTTGCGAATGACATCACGAACAGTTATGCCTAAACGAGTGGTACGACTGATAAACCCTAAACAAATATGGGTGTCAAGCAAAATCATCATGTTCCCTCGAAAGCATTGATGATGTTATCAATTTCTATTACATCAAGTTGGGCTTGAACCGCGAGCTGGTTCTATGTTAACTAGGATTTTAGGTGAACTAAGTCTGAGATTGATGATAATTGGCGTAAGAGAGACTATCTGGCAAGGGAAAAGACTGCTCACTGTAGTAAAATACAGTCTAAGTCAGATTGGCTAAGTCAGATTGGCTCGATAAAGTGAGGGATTGAGTAATGCTTGCTGATATTCTAATGTTAGTGGCTGGTGCGGGATTAGGAGAAATTACTGGTGAAGTCCGCCAGTGGGCGCAGCAGAAGGCGGGTGAAGGAAATCACGATATTGAAAAGGCACTCCTCAAAGCTCATCAGCGCATTCTCAAGGATATTTGTAGCTGTTGTCAGGATGCACCAGGCTGGAACTCGCATCGGCACATTGTCATCGCACGAATTGGGCAAATCAAGGATGATGGACAACAAATATTAACACTGGTGGAAGGGGGACAGTCTCCCGGAATTGAGGGAAGTTTGCAGCCGTATCAACAGAGGGCGATCGCATCTCAGTTAATGCAGCAGTTGGAACGGGAACACCACTGGCTACGAGAAGCCCCTCCCGTTTTAATTAACACGTTTCGGAATTTATATCTACCGGGATTAGTGCACTATTTTCGCTTAGAAATTAAGTATAATTCCGTTGTCTTTAATACCCTAACTCATGATTTACTGAGTCAAATTGGAGGGCGAGTCGTCAACATTGATGAAGAACTCCAGAAGATTCGAGGGAGAATTGATGAGGGGGTAGATACCTTTATCGAGTCTTGTCAAGGACTTGACCAGCGGTTTAATCAATTGCTAGATACCTTAAAAAGCACGCCTCCAGTTCCGGCAGACTTTGCCGCTTTTATTGGAGACAAGACTCAAGAATTTTGGGGCAGAGGATTTGT
Source organism: Sodalinema gerasimenkoae IPPAS B-353 (assembly GCF_009846485.1). GTDB lineage: Bacteria > Cyanobacteriota > Cyanobacteriia > Cyanobacteriales > Geitlerinemataceae > Sodalinema > Sodalinema gerasimenkoae. The sequence goes on along the minus strand of NZ_ML776472.1, from coordinate 2,497,834 downwards.
ATTTGAGGCGATTGATACATTTGTCCAGACGCAAGCCAAGGGTTATTTCATTCTAGAAGCCGATCCAGGAGTGGGCAAAAGTGCTTTGTTAGCGCGATATGTGCAGCAAACAGGATGTCTGGCTTATTTTAAATCCTGTCGGAAAACCGCACCAGTACCGAAGATTTCTTGAAAAGTATTTGCGCTCAACTGATTGAACGCTATGGGTTAGCCTATGACTTACCCCTGCATCCTGACAATATACAAAATGGCAATTTCTTGAGGAAGCTTTTGACCGAAGCAGCGGAAAAAACTGACCGGTTAGTGATTGCGGTGGATGCCTTAGATGAGGTGGATTTGAAAAGCCAAAATTCAGGAGCAAATGTCCTCTATCTGCCTGAGACGTTACCTAATGGGGTTTATTTTATCCTGACCAAACGCCCAGAGTTATTCCCGTTTGTTGTCTCCGCGCCGCAGCAGGAGTTTAATATGATGTCCCCTGACCATTATCAAGCCAATTTAGCAGATATCCGAGGCTTTATTGGCGATCGCAGCCAACGGGACTCTATCCAACGCTGGCTGGCGGGACAAGGGGTGACGGAGGCGGAATTTACTGAGGTTTTGGCGGAGAACAGCGAAACCAATTTTATGTATTTAAAGTATGTTCTCGATGATATTGAAAATGGCAAATATGCAGACTTAGATTTAGGTAATTTGCCCAAAGGTTTGCAGCAATATTATGATCAACATTGGCAGCGTATGGGGATGGTGACGAAGCCGTTACCTCGGATGAAGCTGAAGATTATCTATTTATTGTCCAAAACCTGTAAGCCGGTGTCCTGCGATTTGTTGGCGGATTTTGCTGAGGAAGACCCGTTAATGGTACAGGAGGTTTTGGATGACTGGGAACAGTTTTTGCGCCATCAAATCATAGAAGATGAGGAGGTTTATAGTATTTATCATAAGAGTTTTCAGGATTTTTTGTTTAATAAGAGGACAGTTCAAAAGGCGGGAATCTCTTTACGGGATATTGAACAGGCGATCGCTGATAATTTGTGGGAAGAGTTATATGGAGAAGATGAGGAAAATGCCTAATGTATTGGCTTGGAGGAGGAAATCTCAGCGTAGCCAGCCTAGAGTCCGAATGGGTTAGATGTCCTTATCCCGCGCCCCAACCGAGGAAATTATGAACTTGTCCGACAATATTTAATGTTTTGCCCCGTACTCAGGCAACTAAGACCATTTTGGCTTCAACCCCCAGCAATAACTTATGAACAACTTCAGCCAAAGACTCAACAAACTTTCCCCAGAAAAGCGATGCTATGCCCTGGATACCTTGCCCAGTCATCTCGCCAACACCGCGCAAACTGAGCGGCTACAGCAGTTGCTGACGGATTTTGAATTTATCCAGGTAAAACTGGTGGAGTTGGGGGTGCAAGCCTTAATTGAAGATTACGATTTGGCGATGAGTTCGGATGTCTTGCTGAACCCAGAACAGCGGGAAACCTTGAAATTAATTGCTGGGACATTGCGGCTATCGGTCCATGTTTTAGAATCAGATACAACTCAACTGGCGGGGCAACTTTGGGGGCGGTTGCTGTCTTTTGAGAATCTAGAGATTGTGGCTTTGCTAAAACAGGCAAAACAAACCCAGAAAAAACCCTGGTTTCGCCCCTCACCGCCAGTCTTACACCTCCAGGCGGGCCGCTGATTGGCACCCTCAGTGGGCATAGTAGCTGGGTAAGGGCAGTAGCTATCATCTTCAACGGTAAGCAAGCTATTTCTGCTTCAATGGATAACACGCTTAAAGTATGGGATTTTGCTGCTAAGTTAGAATTGGTCACTCTTACAGGGCATAGCGACTCCGTATGGGCGGTGGCTGTTACGTCTAACGGCAAGCAAGCTGTTTCTGGGTCATCCGATAAAACCTTGAAATTATGGAACTTAACCACGGGGTCAGAATTATTTACTTTAATAGGGCATAGCGACTGGGTAACAGCAGTCGCTATCACCCCGGACGGCAAACAAGCTATTTCTGCATCGAGGGATCATACTCTAAAGATTTGGAATTTAGTCACTGGGTCAGAACTGGCTACCCTTATCGGGCATACTGACTCTGTATGGGCAGTGGCTATCACTCCTGACGGCAAACAAGCTGTTTCCGGGTCTGATGATAACACCCTAAAACTGTGGGATTTGGCCACCGGGTCAGAACTGGCCACTCTGACCGGGCATAGTGACTGGGTAAATGCAGTAGCCATCACTCCTGACGGCAAACAAGCTGTTTCCGCATCAAAAGATAACACCTTAAAACTGTGGGATTTGGCTACTGAGTCAGAACTAGCCACTCTGACCGGGCATAGTGACTGGGTAAATGCAGTAGCCATCACTCCTGACGGCAAACAAGCTGTTTCCGCATCAAAAGATAACACCTTAAAACTGTGGGATTTGGCTACTGAGTCAGAACTAGCCACTCTGACCGGGCATAGTGACTGGGTAAATGCAGTAGCCATCACTCCTGACGGCAAACAAGCTGTTTCCGCATCAAAAGATAACACCTTAAAACTGTGGGATTTGGCTACTGAGTCAGAACTAGCCACTCTGACCGGGCATAGTGACTGGGTAAATGCAGTAGCCATCACTCCTGACGGCAAACAAGCTGTTTCCGCATCAAGAGATAACACTCTGAAGACTTGGGATTTGACTACTGAGTCAGAACTAGCCACTCTGACCGGGCATCGTGATACAGTATGGACAGTGACCATCACTCCTGACGGCAAACAAGCTGTTTCCGCATCAAGAGATAACACCGTGAAAATTTGGGACTTAGCTACCGGGGCGGAAGTCACGACGCTCACTGGGCGTAGTAACTGGATAAATGCAGTAGCTGTGACTCCCGGCAAAAAACAATCAGTTTCTGGGTCTGGTGATAAAACTCTGAAAATATGGGATTTAGAAACCGGATTGAAACTAGAAACTCTTACTGGGCATAGTGACTCTGTATCGTCAGTGGCAATAACTCCTGACAGCAAGCAAGCAGTTTCTGCTTCGTCAGACAAGACCTTAAAAATATGGGATTTACTTACCAGAACAGAACTGGCTACCCTTACCGGGCATAGTGACTCTGTATCGGCAGTGGCAATAACTCCTGACGGCAAGCAAGCAGTTTCTGCTTCGTCAGACAAGACCTTAAAAATATGGGATTTACTTACCAGAACAGAACTGGCTACCCTTACCGGGCATAGTGACTCTGTATCGGCAGTGGCAATAACTCCTGACGGCAAGCAAGCAGTTTCTGCTTCGTCAGACAAGACCTTAAAAATATGGGATTTACTTACCAGAACAGAACTGGCTACCCTTACCGGGCATAGTGACTCTGTATCGGCAGTAGCAATAACTCCTGACGGCAAGCAAGCAGTTTCTGCTTCGTCAGACAAAACTTTGAAAATATGGGATTTACTCACCGGAACAGAACTGGCTACCCTTACCGGACATAGTGAGTCGGTATATGCAGTCGTCATAACTTCTGACGGTAAACAAGTAGTTTCTGCCTCAAGAGATAACACTCTGAAAATTTGGGACGTAACTATCGGATCGGAAGTAGCCACCCTTTCTGGGCATCGTAACGCAGTATGGGGACTAAGCATCACTCCTGATGAAAAATACGTGGTTTCTGCCTCCTCAGATAAGACTCTAAAATTGTGGGATTTAACAGCAGAGAAGATGATTGCGAGTTTTGCTCTTGAGAGTGTCTTACTTTGCTGTGCTATTGCATCCGACGGAGTGACAGTATTAGCAGGTGACATGTTGGGACATGTGAATTTTCTGAGGTTGGAAATGAATACCCCTTTAATCTTGTCTTCTAACGGTTCGAAAAATTCTTTGAATTGACTATCCCAGGGTTGATTCAAGTAAGGGTTTCGGGTACTATTCAAAGAATGAAAACCATAGTTTCTCGGTGGAATTTTAAAGTTTGGGGATTAGTTTTTTGATTTTTTATAAAATAAAAGAGTACTACCATCCTTCTTCGGCATCAATCCTATTTAGATTCAAGCAGAACAATCAGATTATTAACTCATGCAAATTGCAAAACTATCAAAAACAGGAAAAATCGTGATTCCCGTCGAAATGCGGAAAGCCTATGGCTTGGATGAAGAAACAGAAATAATCTTAACTGATACTGGGTAAGGGATTCTAATTCAACCCAAGCGTCCTTTCCCTCCCACAACGTTAGATGAAGTAGCCGGGTGTTTAAACTATCAAGGGCCTCCAAAATCCCTGGAGGATATGGAAACCGCAATTAGCAGAGGAATCCAGGAGCCATGGCATGATTGCGATTGATACAAACATCGCGGTTCGTTTTTTGACTCAAGACGATGAAAGTCAGTATATAGCAAAAATTGGTCTGAATAGGACAAAAAATGGGGGAGAAGAAGGCAACGGGCAAGAGGCAGTAGGCAGTAGGGAAGAGAAGGCAACGGGCAAGAGGCAAGAGGCAAGAGGTCGGAGATTCTCTTCCAACTCAGAGTATCCTTGCTGAGTGTCCTAAGGCAATCTTCGATTGCTATAGAAAAACTTTGGAGGTTTTCAAGGATTCTGAAATTTTTATCTCAGATACTGTAATACTAGAAACAGAATAGGTTTTGAGGTTTGCGTATCGGTTTGAGCCTGTCCAGGTTTGTTCAGGCTTACGAAACCTTTTGGGGCTACAAAATGTTTACATAGCAAATCCGATGTCAGTTCATCAAGCTTTGGTATGGCATGAAAGCGGTTTGGATTTTGCTGATACTTTTCATTTAGCACAAAATCGAAATTGTGAAACGTTCTACAGGTTTGACGAAAAATTCATTAAAAAGGCAGCGAGTCTAACAAAGTGTCAAGTCCAAAAACCAGACGAAAGAAGCCAGTGAAACTGTAAGCATGAATGAAAAGAGGCAGGTTGATCAGCCCAACCCAGCCTCTCCAACCCGCCAACGCCGAACAACCGAACCGCCAACCCTCGGGAAACCCTCCCTTGGAGTCAAGCACCCAAACCACCTATCCTGGAAAGAAGACGATTCATCATCAAACGCAATCAACTATGACAGCTACCCAAGTTTCTGCTCGGGAACTCTTCCGCAACGCCTACGAAAATCGCTATACCTGGGATGCCAACTTCCCCGGCTACACGGCAGATGTCACCTATGAAAAGGGCGATACCGTCGTCACCGGGAAAGCCAAAGTCGGCGCCGACATGAAAGCTGAAGTTCACGATGTCGAGGATGACACCGTCCAAAAAGCCATTCATGGCCAACTCTGGGAAACCGCCATCCACCGCGTGCGTCGCGAGTTTGAGTCGGTTCATGGTGATAACACTTTCAGCTACGGTGAGACGGACGACACCGGGGCCGTGGGGATTAACATTGGTGGAAAAGGCGAGGGCGATCGCTACCAACTCCGAGATAACGAAGTTTGCATGGTTCACCGCCATATTCATGGCGTTGTCGTTACCATCCACACCCAAAGCAGCCACGACACTGGCGAAGGCTATCTCTCCCATCGCTACGATTCCGTCTATCACGATCCCAAAACCGGGGAACAGAAAGGCACGAAAAGTGACTTTGAGGATGAATACACCCAAGTCGGCGATTACTGGATTCTCAGCAAACGCACCATCCATAGTGCTGATAGTGAGACACCGGAAGTCTTTACATTCAGCAATATCCAATTGTTGAACGCCTAATCTGGCCCCTAGCGCGCATCTGGGCGATCGCCCCTGGGGGGAAGCTGAAAAACTTTCCCTCAGTGACCCCGGCGGTCGTTTAAAATAGAGGGGTTTGTGCCTTGGTGATTGCCATGACAACTCCAAACAATCGCGTTGTCCTCAAACTAGATGGAGATTTGGAGCATCATGGGTTTAAAGTCTTCCTGGAAATTGGTGTCGATGACCAATTACCTCAGGTTGAAAGGATAGGCTATCTTCCCGCTAATCCTCCCCTGGCGCAACAGCTACAGCACCATTGGCAACAACACTATCCCGCCATTGGCGCTCCCTATATCCGCAACTTCTCCTCCCCAGACCCCCCTTCTACAGCCAGTTCTGACCCCCAATTCCTCGGCAACTATCGTATTAAGCCGAAAGGCAGTTTCGCGAGTCACCACGAAGGCCGCTTCGTCGCCTGTCAACAATCGGCTCGACAAGTGGCGCATCTGTTTCGTCAGTGGCTTCAGTCTCCCGAGTTTCATCGCCTCGATTTGTGTTTACGGGAAGAACTGAGTAAAACCGAAGAAATTGAGCTACTGATTCGTTGCGATCGCCCCGAAATTAAGAAACTCCCTTGGCATTTATGGAGTTTTTCTCAGAGTTACCAAAAAACAGAAGTCTCCTTCGGTTCGTTCGTTGCCTCCTCCCCCTATGTCCCCCAACGGTCTCCCAACTCAACGGTCAAAATTCTTGCTGTTTTAGGTCACGCTCAGGGAATTAACACCCAGTGCGATCGCCAATTTTTAGAAACCCTCCCCCAAGCCGAGGTCGAGTTTCTGGTTGAACCCTCACGTCACGACATCAACTGCAAACTCTGGCAAGACTCCTGGAATATTATATTTTTTGCCGGTCACAGTGAAACCCAAAATGAAACCGGAAAAATTTATATTAATCCCCAAGAGGGACTGGAAATTTCTGACCTCAGCTATGGATTCCAAGAAGCCGTCAAACGGGGTTTAACCCTCGCCATTTTCAACTCCTGTGATGGTTTGGGATTAGTTCACAAAATTGAAGATTGGCAAATTCCCATCGCCATCATTATGCGAGAATTAGTCCCCGATCAGGTGGCTCAAGCCTTTCTCAAATCCTTCCTCGCTCAATTCTCCCAAGGACAATCATTTCGTGAGTCCGTACGGCAAGCTCGGGAGCAATTACAAGGCTTAGAAGGGCGATTTCCTTGTGCCAGTTGGTTGCCGATGATTTATCAAAACTGCCCCAATTTATCACCCACCTGGCAGGGATTTATTGAGCCAACATTAAGCCCCAAAACTCGACAGTTGAGAAGCCAAAAAACTGAGCCTTTGCCCATCTCACTGCCTTCTTTTCGCCCTCTTCTGAGTTGGCTAACCGTCCAATTTTCTCAACATCGTGTTCGCTTTTCCGTAATGCTCCTCGGTGTTATTGTCGGACAAGTTTGGCTCCGACCGAGTTTAGCAAATTATTTTCATCAAAAAGGGCAAGCAGAAATCGAAACTCCCTCAGGTGTTGAGCGTCCCTGGGTTGCCGCCAAACGCTGGTTTCGCTTAGCCTTATATCTCGATCCAGATCACTCGGGCGCTCATGTAGATTTAGGTAATCTATACCAAGATATGAGTCAGAATGAGCGAGCCAAAGAACACTATAAAGAATCGTTTTTTCTACACAATGCTGTAGGCTGCAATAATCTCGGTCGCTTGTATATTTTGCAAAATGAATTTGAAGCTGCGAGCAACTATCTAATGCAATGTCAGCGACTTCTCAAACGGAATCAACCTTGGACAGAATATGCCATTCTTAAAAATCGAGGCTGGGTAGCCTTAGAACAAGAATTATTCCCATTAGCCCAGAGCTATTTACAAGAAGCAATTGAGTTAAAACCCCAGGAAGGGGCCGCCCATTGCCTGATGGCAAAACTCATGGTAAAATCTCCAGATTTGGAAACCTCAAAGTTTACCGATCATGGCTGGACTTGTGTGGATAACATCCGCAACAACTTACCGGAAGAAATCCGCTGGAAAACCCAGGTTCAACGTCTCTTAACAATGCGAGGAGTGGAGCGAGAATGAGTCGGAAACATCAAAGGTTCATCCGGGGGGGAATCTATTTAAGTCTCTATTTAACCCTAGGGGGGATCGCCAGTCTGGCCCCTCATCCGGTCCCGGGTACAGCGGAAACCGCCGTCAGAGAGATATCGCCGCTGTTCGTTGCGGAATCCCGAGAGTTGGAGGAGGAACCCCAACAACGGACTCCCCCTTGTGATCCCGGTGGCTGTCCCCGGCCGCTCATTAACCGCAATGTTCCCCATCTGATTACCCCTCGACAAACCCAAGTGGCGGGCGATCGCCTGGAGTTACGCTGGTATGAACCGGAGGATGTTGAGCAATATACGCTGATTCTACGCCGCCGTCATGATGGAGAGGGGTGGCAAACTCGGGTTTCTGAACCTGGCTTCACCTATCAGGGGGAGTTGTTGCAACCGGGAACTCGGGTGGTGGTGACGGTGGACGCTCATAATGGGGAAGCGGTGGGAGAATCTCAGTTTGTGGTGATGAGTCAGGCCCAACAGGAGGCGTTGGATGAGCGTCTGCGTGCGGTTGAGGCGGCCAACTTAGGCTGGCTAGAGACGATATTGGCGAAGGTAGAGCTGTATGATCAGGTGCAAGCCTTTGCCAATAGTATTGATCTTCTCTCGGAGGCGATCGCCACCACTCCCGATGAACCCCAACTCTATTGTCGTCTGGCTGTCCTCTATCAACAGCACTACCCCGAATTAAGCCGTCTCAATGTCTACCAACCCTTGCAGGAAGCGGCTGAAGATCTCGGAGTAACCTGTGAGTCAGGATGGGATAATGGGGAATTGACCCTCACTTCCAATGACCAATGAGGACAAAGGGGGCCCAGAAATAGGGATGACTGTAAACCTGGCCGAACTCACCACGGATCATGGCAATTTGAGCCTGACGCAAGGCCTCTGCTTTGTTAATATCGAGACGGTCATTTTGCGCCTCTTTTAAGCCTTGATAAAACCGTTGCATCATTAAGGCCGTGGACTGGTCATCGACCGCCCAAAAACTGCCAATAATCGTGCGAACCCCCGCCCGAGCTGCCATTCCCGCCATCCCTAATAGAGCGCGATCGCTCTCTCGGGCCGTCTCGCAAGCACTTAAGACTAATAAGTCAATGTCATTGTGTCGGGTTCGATCCTGGACATTGAGGATATCCGCCAGTTGACGAATTCCCAGAGGGCGATCGGCTAAAATGAAGGTATCTTCGGCAAAGTTACTAAAGCGTCCATGACTCGCAATATGAACCAGGGGATAGTTCAACGAGCGAATCTCTTGCTCTAGGGCTTCAATCGTAAAATCTTGGTCAAATAAGAGTTTACTGGGGATTAACTCGCCAATTCCCCGCAGTTCTTGTTCCACAAAATGGAGATTGAGATGACTCACTTCATCCAGAGGAAGCCAAGACAAGGAGGAGGACATCTCGTCAAGGGAATCGCCCAGAGTCTCAAAGTTTTGGCGGCCGGCGGCGATCGCCCGCAGTTGGGGAACCTCTAAGCCACGAGGTTCAAGGAGTTCGAGGCTGGGGGCGATCGCAATGGGATAGGACTCAATCAGATACTGTTGGCTATCATAAAGCGCCGCCATAGGAATCTGGCGGATTTTGCCATAGAGGACAAACACCAGTTGCTGGGGCTGTAGAGCCTCTAAATCTGCTTCAATTGGAGTGATTAAAGCGCGATAGAGGCGAGTTAAAGACTCCTGATAGTCGAAGTTGGTCTGGAGACTCAACTGAAGAGAATCTAAAAATGTCCCAATGTCTTCCGGGAACTCCACTCGCTGACGGTTTAGGGTTCCATCGCTCTCTTCCAGGATGAGTTCAAAGCGTTCTGGGAAGGTAAAAATATGGATGACAGCGGTATCGGGATAATCCCGTAAATCCCGCGATCGCACCTCCAGACAAGCCAAGCCAAAAAAGTCATTGATTTCCGCCACTTGCAACGCATCCATTACCTCAATGGCTTTTTCTAAATCCCCTTGGGTCATCGAGTCGATCGCAAACAGCCGTTGCGCATACTCTTGATAGAGTGGGGCCACCTGATATCGCCCGGAAAAACGCCAAGTCCCATCGTCGGTCATCACCTTGGCCTCTAACCGCTTCAGACTCTCAAAGGCTCCGTCATAGGCAGCGAGGGACTCTAACCCTTGGGCCGTTTGCAGGCGAGCAAGTTGCCAATACCAGCGATAGAGTAACTCATCAGCCCCCAACGACTCCGCTTGGGCGATCGCCCTCTCACTGTACTCTTGAGCCTGAGAGAGTCTTCCCTGCACCTGAGCCAACCGACCCCAGGCCCCCCAAACATACGAGGCGGCCCGGTTATCTCCGAGCTGTTCTGCCTCCTCCCCGGCCTGCTGTAATAGTCCTTCCACCGTTTGAAGAGGAATCCCCCAATCGGGGAGATGAGGGGAGTCTTGGGGGCGATCGCAAGCCAACAAGACACAGGCGAGACTGACTCGGTGATACACCCGTTGGCGACTGAGGGGAAGTTGCTCTAGTTGTGGGGGAATCGTAGCCAGGAGGGTTTGCACCGTTTCCAGGGCCTGGGGATCAGGATTGGGATTATCCCCCCTGAGATCCAAATCCACCCATAAGAGAAGTTCATTCAGTTGCGATCGCAGTCGTTGTTCCGGAGTTTGTCCCGAGGTGCGACGATAATACCCTAAACTCCGAGTCCGAGCCTCCCGGAACGGGGTTTGAAACATCCCCAATTGCTGATAGCGTCTGGCTCTAGCCCCATAGAGATTGCCCAAATCCAGAGCTAAACTGGGGCCGACCCCCTCCGCCTGAGCCAGCAAGCGATCCTCCGCTTGACGTAGAACTCCCTCGGCGGCGTCTAAGTCCCCCAGGGCCTGCAACACCGTCCCCAAACTTTGTAAAACAGGAGTTTGTAGGTGTGGCGGCGTCTCTAGGGTCATCTGAGCGAGCCAATCCTGAATTTGGACCGGGGATTGACCCTGTAAACGTTGACAGGAGGAGATGGGCGATTGCGGTTCCCGCACGCTTCGCGATCGCCCCAATAGGGAGAGTAACGTATCACAGGCTCGAACCGTAAATCCCAACTCCTGCAAGGCTTGAGCCTGGTTCAACAGTCCCCCCGTCACCCCCTCCTCATGGCCTAACTGACGATAATAGGCCGTGGCCTGTCGCCAACTCTCATAGGCCAAGTTCGGCTGTCCCAGGGCCAACTGAATCTGACCTCGGGTAGTGAGAACCGCCGCCAGGATGCGTTGTTGAGGGGGATTGAGGGACGTGCTGTCCTGCTGAGGGTCTAGGAGTTGCCAACTCCGTTCAATGGCTGCGCGTGCCTGTTGCCAGTCCCCCTGTTTTTGTTGCGTCAGTGCCTGATAATTGTACGCCAGAGCGCGGTTAGCCGCAGAAATGTTTTCGGAGTCCAAAAGGGGGGTTAAGCTCTCTAAGGCAGCGTCATAGGCTTGATTTTGATAGTGCGATCGCCACTGTTCAAAGACCATTTGCGGGGAGTGAGGCTGGGGGGTTCCCAATCCTACCCTCCCCAGAAGCAGCACCAGTAGCAGAGTTAGTCCCAGCCATCTCAAACGGCGGCGAACTCGTGCGGGCCGTCTCCTCAAACGAAGACGGCTCAAAATCGAGGAGGCGATGGACATAGTAGAGACGCATTCCCGACGAAGCCCTTACAGAGGACAAATCTCGATGATCTTACCCGAGTCAAGGGCGTTCCTCAATCGCCCTCAAGGTCCCGTAAACGCGCTTCGAGTTCCCGAAGCCGAGCTTCAGCGGACTCGGCCCGCTGACGTTGCTGTTGCGCTTCCTGACGTTGCTGTTGCGCTTCCTGACGTTGCTGTTCGGCTTCCTGACGTTGCTGTTGCGCTTCCTGACGTTGCTGTTCAGCCTGTTTAGCTAACTCCGTTGGCGTTAAAAACCGCTGACCATCAGGACGATAAATGGTGAACTGGTCTGAGCGAAGTTCAAAGCGAATCCCGAGTCGGGGACTTGTCCAATCTTCTGGATGCTCAATCACCTCCAGGATTCCCGCCTCATTCCGTCGCCAGCCATTAAAATCGAGGCGATCGGGGTCAAAGATATAATACTCCTCTACCCCATAGCGATCGTAAAACTGTTGTTTCTTAGCCATTTCCTTGAGGCGATTTCCCGGAGATAGCACCTCAAATACCACCTGGGGAGCAATACCGCCTTCTTCCCATTGCCTATAAGAGCCGCGATCGCCCTTCGGCCGTCCAATCGCCACCATCACATCGGGAGCTTGACGGAGTTTATTATTGCCTTCCTCGGGATACCAGAGTAAGTCACCAGCCACGAAGACATCGGGGTTGTCATCAAAGAGAATCTCCAAATTCTCCTTAATGACCACGATCCAACGAAACTGGCGCGTATTATCCGACATAGGATTTCCGTCACAATCGGGGTAAATGACTGTTTTTGGCTGAGGTGTAGTTACCATGGTTTTGACTCTCAAGTGGTGATTTGCGAGCAACAAACCCGTCCGTCTTTAGGGAGTTGGGTCTGAGGGTCAACTCTCCAACAATTGCAACTTATAGAGACCCGCGTAGAGTCCATTTTGCTGCAACAGTTCCTCATGACTCCCTGATTCTACCAATTCGCCCCGTTTCAAGACCAGGATGCGATCGACATTACGAATCGTTGAGAGACGGTGAGCGATGATAATCGCCGTCCGTCTTTCCAAAAGTCGATCCAACGCCTCCTGAATCCAGGCTTCGGTTTTCACATCTAAATTGGCGGTTGCTTCATCCAAGACCATAATTTTCGGGTCACGCACCGCCACCCGTGCGAAGGCCAATAACTGTTTTTCTCCCCCTGAGAGGTTGGTTCCCCGCTCCCGCAGTTGGGTGTTATAGCCTTCGGGGAGTTGTTCAATAAACTGAGAAACATTGGTTTGTTCGGCGGCGGCTTGAATCGTCTCAAAGTCGTAATGTTCTCCTAACGCGATATTGCTTTTCACATCCCCGGCGAAAACAAAACCATCTTGGAGAATCACCCCCACATGTTGACGCAGTTCCGCCTGACGTAAATCTCGCACATCAATTCCATCGATGAGGATGCGACCCTGTTGGGGTTCGTAGAGACGACAGAGGAGACGAATCATGGAGCTTTTCCCAGCTCCCGTGGGGCCAACAATTGCCACTTTTTCGCCGCGATGAATGGTGAAGTTGAGATTATGCAAAACATATTCATCGGGTTTGTAGCCGAAGCTGACATTCTCGAAGCGGATTTCGCCACTATGGCCCGGTTCAATGGAGCGCGTGTCAATCCCAGCTGGATCTTGAATATCAATGGGTTCATCGAGGAGGTCACTAATCCGTTCAACGGCGGTAAACCCCGATTGTAAGGAAGTGAATTTATCGGCAAATTGGCGTAAGGGGTCAAAGAGACGTTGCGCAAATAAGATAAACGAAGCCAAGAGTCCGAAGTTCATCTCCCCTTCAATCACCCGCAATCCTCCGAGCCAAAGTACACCGGCGATCGCAATCAGAGACACCCATTCCAGGGTCGCCGAGACAGCGGAATCATGAAAGATGGTGCGATCGACGGCGGAGATATAGTCCTGGTTAATGCTGCGGAAGGCTTCGGCGTTGTAGCGTTCCCGGCGAAACAATTGCACGATATTGATGCCGACGATGTTTTCTTGGAAGTTGGAATTGAGCCGGGAGAGTTCCTCACGAGCGCGATAGTTAGCTTTGCGGAACTCTTGTTGGAAGTAAATCACGATCGCCGCTGTGGGGATAAGCATCAACAGCAGCATCAGGGCCAGTTCCCACTGAACAGTGAACATGACCAGGATGAGAACGAGGATGGTGGCTAAGTCACTGACAATCCCGATGGCCCCGGTGGAGAAGACATCCCCTAAAGCATCCACGTCACTGGTGAGGCGCGTGATGAGTCGTCCGACGGGAGTGCGATCGAAGAAACTTGACGAGAGGGAGGTCACCCGTTCAAACAGGTCATTGCGAATCTGCATGGTCATCCGCTGACCCACTTTTTGCACCAGAAAGCCTTGAATCCCATCCAGGATGGCTCGAACCACCATGCTGAAGAGCAGTAACGTGACTAAGAGGGTGATTCCTTGGGAGAGGGTCAGTCCCTCCAGGAAGAAATAGGTAGGTTCCTGGCGAATGAAGGAGATCGTTTGTCCCACCAGAACCGGCTGGACGGAACCGGCTAAGGCCAGGGGAGGTAAGAGGGCCAGGACAATCCAGAGGAGTTTTTGATTGCGTTTGGCGTAGGGAGTCAGGCGCAGAAACAGCCGCCAGTCACTCGTTTTGGGTCTAGGGTTGGGGCGATCGATGGGGGTTGCGGTCATGGGAGCGTTATAGGGTCACGGGATGTTTACGTTTCTTCATTATCGCGATCGCCACCCAATTCGCGCAAACGAGCCTCCAATTCCCGGACTCGTTCCTCCGCCGCCTCCGCTCGTTGACGCTGGCTTTCAGCTTCTTGACGCTGGCTTTCAGACTGTTTCGCTAATTCTGTCGGGGTGAGAAACCGATCGCCATTGGGATGATAGATCGTGAACTGCTCATCCTGGAGTTCAAAGCGGATTCCCAAACGGGGACTTTGCCAATTTTCGGGCTGTTCAATCACGCCGAGGGTTCCATCAGGATTCCGTAGCCAGCCGTGGAAGTCGAGGCGATCGGGGTCAAAGATGTAATACTCCTCGACGCCGTACTGGTCATAGAACTTAAGTTTTTTGGCCATCTCCTTGAGGCGATTTCTGGGGGAGAGGATTTCAAAGACCACTTGCGGCGAGATATCGTTTTCCTCCCATTGTCGATAGGACCCGCGATCGCCCTTCGGTCGTCCAAAGGCCACCACCACATCAGGTGCTTGGCGTATCCGGTTGTTCCCTTCCTGGGGATACCAGAGGAGATCCCCAGCTATAAAGACATCAGGGTTGTCAGCAAAGAGAATTTCCAAATTTTCCTTGATGACGACAATCCAACGAAACTGCTTGGTATTGTCGGACATGGGATTTCCGTCACAGTCGGGGTAAATAACGCGGGTCTTGTCTTGGGCAATGGTCATGGCACTGGGTCATCCTATGAGATGAGGCTCTGTGATGAGACACCTTGGTTCAAGGTTGACACTCCCCAGCCTAAAGGCGTGGGGATTCTTCCTTCAACGATCCGACTTGCCCTGACAGGTTTGCACCAGCCAAAGTAGCGGTCAAATCTCCAGAAGCGTTTGGGTCTAAGACCCAAGTTCCGGTATGCCCTACCGTACTTAAGGCAGCATTCAGAATGTTGACGGCTGCGTTGTGGTCTCTATCCAACTCGCACCCACACTGACAAACGTGAGTTCGAGTCGAGAGACTTTTCTTGACCACCGTGCCGCAACTCGAGCATTTTTGAGAGGTATAGGCAGGGTTCACCGCTACAGTTATCCTGCCGAATTTTACCCCAAAATGCTCTAACCATTTCCTAAATTGATACCAACCAGCATCGTGAATCGACTTGGCGAGACAGTGGTTTCTCACCAGATTCTGTATCCTCAAATTTTCGTAGGCCACCAGATCGTTAGATTGGATTACGCAACGCGCCAGTCTCTTGGCGTGTTCATCACGTTGCCGACTTATTTTGAGGTGTACTCGTCCGAGTCGATTGACGGCTTTTTTTCGGTTGGCAGAGCCTTTCTGTTTTTTGCTCACCCTTCGGTGAGCGCGTTTGAGCTTTTTCTCGGCGTTTCGGTAAAACCTCGGGTTCGGTTCGCACTCCCCGTTGGAATCGGTGTAGAACTCAAGGAGTCCGACATCCAACCCCACAGTATTTCCTGACGGTTTGAGTTCTTCTCGAACCTCTACTTTGACGCAGAACTGAGCGTAATAGCCATCGGCTCTGCGAACCAGTCGAACCCGTTTGATTTGTTCGATACCGTAAAATGCCAAATCCCAGGTTCCAACTAGCTTCAGTCGCCCGACATTCTTCTTGTCGGTAAAGACAATGTGTTTGGGGTCGAGTAACTTCCAACCGGAAGTTTTGTACTCGACAGAACGACCGTTTTTCTTGAACCTGGGATATCCTTCTCTTGGTGCGCGTTCCCTGGCGCCGTACGACGGCGCGGGGTCGCACCGCTTCTTGCCGGGAACAGACTGGCGACAGTTCTCGAAAAATCGAGAAATTGCCGACCAAGCACGTTCGGCTGAGGCTTGACGAGCCGTGCTGTTGAGTTCTCTAGCAAAATCATACTCTCGGGCGAGTACCCGACAGTACTTATTGAGGTCGTATTTGTTGACCCCAGGGGTATCCATCCAATAGCGCAGTGCCTTGTTACGAACGAACTGTGCGGTTCGGATCGCTTCGTCAATTGCAGCGTATTGATGGGGCTTCCCTTTGATTTTGAACTCAAGAACAAGCATCGCACCGTTGGCATCGGTTGTGCGGACAATCTTGGCACAAAAAAGCAGGATTGTCAAAAGCTATCCTAGAAGGACGGGGTTTTAGACCCAAAATTTCGATAACATTGGAAATAAGGGGGTTTCTCAACCCACAAGTCCCGAGATACTTGTATCATAGGTTCTATCAACAGTAACCGTTATGGTTGTGGTGCGTCGTTCCTTCCTACTCTTAGCCAGTCTAGGGTTGATCCTCAGCCTAAGCCTCGGCTGTCGCTCCCCCTGGACCCTACAACAGGGCCAGATAAACCGGCCACCCCCACTTCCCCAACACCCACAGATTGAAGCGTACTTCAACCAAAACCCCGCTCACCACTACAGCGATCCCTATCGCAACATCTCCCGCGACGGCGATAACCTCGAACAACTCCTCATCGAGAACATCGAAAACGCCCAAGAACGCGTCGATATCGCCATTCAAGAACTGCGACTTCCCAAACTCGCTCGGGCGATCGCCCGCCAACATCAAGCCGGAATCCCCGTCCGCCTGATCCTAGAACATGACTATAATCGCCCCTGGAGCGACTATAGCCCCGAAGAAATTCGCCAATTCGACGATCGCCAACGCTCCCGCTACGAGGAAGCCAAACACTTGATTGATAGCAACAACGACGGCGTGATGAGTCCCGAGGAAATCGCCGAAAATGACGCACTCGTTGTCCTACGCAACGCCCAAGTCCCCACCATCGATGATACCGCCGACGGCTCCCAGGGCAGCGGTCTCATGCACCATAAATTTGTCCTCATTGATAACAACATCCTCATCACGGGTTCGGCTAACTTCACCCTCTCAGAAATCCATGGCGATATGGGAGAACCCGCCAGTCGGGGAAATCCCAATCATCTACTGCGTCTAGACAATCCCCAATTGGTAAGTGTATTTCGCGAAGAATTTGAGTTTATGTGGGGAGGCGGCCCCGAGGGAACCCTTCAGAGTCGCTTTGGCTTACGAAAACCCCATCGTCCACTCCGCAGTTTCACCGTCGGCGATACCCTCGTTTCGGTGAAATTTTCCCCCACCTCAACCACCCTTCCCTGGGAACAGAGTACCAACGGGGAAATCGCCGCCGCTCTCAACACGGCTCAACATCAGGTTGATTTAGCCCTCTTTGTTTTCTCCGCTCAAGAGATCACCAATCAACTCATTGAACGCCACCACGCCGGTGTTGAAGTCCGGGCCTTAATTGACCGAGGCTTTGCCTTTCGTCACTACTCCGAAGGCCTGGATATGTTAGGAGTGGCTCTCGCCGATGAGCAATGTCGCTATGAGGTGGATAATCAACCCTGGGACCCACCCATTTCTAGCGTTGGTGTGGCTCGACTTCCCCCAGGCGATATCTTACATCATAAGTTTGCCCTCATTGATGATTCCTTGGTCATTACCGGCTCTCACAACTGGTCAAATGCTGCCAACGTCAGCAATGATGAGGCAGTGTTAATGATTCAAAATCAGACCGTGGCGGCTCATTTTCGCCAGGAATTTGACCGTCTTTATCGAACCGCAGACTTAGGGCTTCCCTCCCATATTGCCCAGCGCATTCGTGAACGAGAAGCGGACTGTCCGGTCATCGTTCACCGCAGTAGTGAGATTCCTGAGGTGGTCGATTTGAATACCGCCAGTTTGGAGGAGTTGACCACCCTTCCTAGAATTGGTGAGGTGTTAGGACAACGGATTATCGAGGCGCGTCCCTTTACCCGCCTAGAGCAGGTGTTAGATGTTCAAGGAATTGGCGCACAAACTCTCCAAGGTTGGGGCGATCGCGCTCATGTATCTGAGTCTCCGAGTAACTAACGCCTTCAGCTAACCCTCGTCGTTTTGGGCGAAGAAACCGGTTCTTGCAACCGTTTTTGAACCACTTCAATGGTGCGATCACTCCAGGCCATCATGCCATGCAACAGCACCGGAACCTGAATCACCTCGCCCACGGGTAAACAGCAATGTTGCGAAGGAACAATAATGAAATCCCAAAGAGTCCAGATGCTGGTGATATCCAGATCGAGGTGTTCTAAGTCTTGATTTAAATCCTTCAGTAACCGACTCCCAGGACGCATTTCTAACCCTGTGCGTCGAGGAAAGCCATAGGCCAGCCAAGTTCCTAAATGGGGGGAGGCGATCGTAATAAAACGCCGCACCCGTTGAGCACCATTGAGCCGTTGTAAGTAATAACGGCTGACAATTCCCCCCATACTCAATCCCACTAAGTCAAACTCCGTCTCTGATGGGATATTCTGCTCAATGAATTTCTCCAGTTGTTGTGCCAGGTCAGCGAGTCCCAACGCACCCCAACGATGAAACAAATCTGGGCTATAGACGATGTAGCCTTTATTCTCTAGGCTTTTTTTCATTTTATAGAAGACTTTGGATTGGCGAAAAATGCCGTGAACCAACACAACAATTTTCGCGGAAGAGGGTACAGAAGACGGTTGAACAGGTGATACAGACATAGCTTTAGTTTGAAGTGATGGCAATGGAGAATATTATCCTTACTCCTCAATCATAGGAGGTATTATTTGTGAGGATAAAGATAACATCAAGACAACAAAAACGACTGCACATAAAACGCTAACCCCGCACTCCCTACAGGAACCGTCAAATTATCCAACCCGAGGGTTGAGAACGATTCCAAGAGAGTGGCCGTGGCAGCTACTAATAAAGATACTAAAATAAGCTCGGTCCAGGGTGAACCCGAGGCCAGTAAGACAAACTGGCTAATGAGATAACTAATGCTAAACATGGCCGCAGTTCCCTCCAGGCTTTTATTCATCCCCAAGACACGATAGGGATGTTTGCCAAACCGCATCCCCACCAACGCCGCACAGCCATCGCCCCAGGTCATAATCAGAATCCCCAAGGCAGTATAGTAGGGGGTGGACTCCCAGAAGGCCGCAATCAGAACCCCAATACTCACGGCGTAAAAGAAGGTTCCTAGACTTTGACGGCCAATACTGTTAACGCCTGGAAGCAGGGGAAGCCAGTAAGACAGTAGGGCCGCCAACCCCGCCAGGATGGCCGCTGCAATCCCAATCCAAGCGGGAACCCCGAATCCCCAGGCAATGAGGATGACGTTCCCGGTGCCAATATGGACAATTTTGCGGCTAAACTCCGGGTTAAGATGACGATAGCGATAGAGAGCTTCGGCGGTGGCGAGAACGACTCCTAACCAGGCCACAACCAAGCCACTAGAGAACCACAGCGGTGTGGTAGTGGGTGCAAGACCGAACTCTAACATGGCATTTGGGACAAGGGGTTGGGAGGACAGGATTGCAAAAAAACGTCGAAATTCCCTTCATCCTATCAAGGATTGTCGATCGCCCTCTCGAATCGAGCCACGGGCGATCGCCTCCCACCCTACAACTATTCCTGTCAAATCTACCAGAGTTTCCCTGATGCTGAGTGCGATCGCCAAACGGACCGTTTTAACCCTAATTCGAGCCTATCGTCTCCTGATTTCTCCCTGGACGTTGCCCTCCTGTCGCTTTCAGCCTACCTGTTCCACTTACGCCGTCGAGGCGATCGAACGCTTTGGCCCCTGGCGAGGGGGAGTCTTGGCCCTGCGTCGGATTTTACGCTGTCACCCCTTCCATCCCGGTGGCTATGATCCCGTTCCCCCTGACCCCTCAGCCACCCCTTCAGAAGACTCCTAGCCGCCGCTACGGGAATGACTCCAAACCCAAAGCCTCGTCCCCAAACTTGCTATGCTAAGTTTTATGACGGTCTGGGGGAGCATTTCAAGCGGCCTTCCCCAACCCCCATGAGAGAACACTTCACTGTCAAATACCGAGGAGAACCCCAATGGACTTCATTCCTGAGTCAATTAAACCCTGGCTAAACTTCATTCACCCCTTACTGATGTGGGGAATGTTGGCGATCGCCATTTACGCCCTTTACACGGGTCTCAAAGTCCGTAAACTGCGCTCTGCGACCGGCGAAGAGAAAAAAGAGCTAGCGCAAGGAGATTTTCGCAGCAAACACTTCAAAATTGGCTCCTTACTCTTGGTTGGTGTCGTTCTCGGCACCATTGGCGGGATGTCCGTCACCTACATCAACAACGGTAAACTGTTTGTTGGGCCCCACCTGTTAGTCGGCTTGAGCATGATGGGACTGGTGGCCCTGTCTGCTTCCCTGGCCCCCCTCATGCAACGAGGCAAGGACTGGGCCCGTTACAGCCATATTAGTCTGAACGTTGCTGTGGTCGGTTTGTTTGCCTGGCAAGCTGTCACCGGCATCAACATTTTGCAACGGATCTTAGAAGACTTCTAACCCGCCTCAAGAAAACGATTCGCTAAAACGATTCGCTAGGCCACCCCAGAGGTAACCTAGCGAATTTTTCTTGACAATTACTCGATTCCGTGATACGCGAGAGTCTGATGGATAGCGTGAATCCGACGCAACTGGTCATAGCGTAACCACTCCCAGTTATTACGGAAGCCGCCGGCCTCCAAACGTCCTGTCGCCGGGTTAAAGTAACTATAGGCCCGAGCTTCCAGGATGGCATCGATTCCCGTTGCCCCTCGGGCTTTAGCCTCTTGTAAGTTGGCCAGATAATGCTGAGCCGCCAGAGGCGCTTGGTTCGCTAAATCTAAGCCAGCCACCAACTCCAACACCGACAATTCCATATTATGAGTTGCCGCATACTCTTCGAGGGCCGCACTATATTGATAAATCCGTCGCAGTTGCAGTAAATCCGCCTCTTCCGGGGTTCTAGCACCATGCTGGTAACTAAACGTTCCCATATTGTGCTTACCATTGCCCGGATCTCGGTGGCCCCAATAACCGTTTGTTTTGCCCCCTTCCACCGTGCGGGTTCCTTCCGCTAACCCGATGGCGATGGTTCCTGGGGAGTAGGAGTCCGCAAAGAGTTGTTGCATCAATCCGGGACGCACCAGGGGAGAGGAAATCGCATCACCGGAGCCATTGAAGCGAACATCCATCTCACCGAGAGAGCCTTGAGAACTCATGGCGATGGGCGCAAAACCACCACTTTTCACCATGGACTTATACAGCAACACTGCTACATCAGCCCGGGTGGCCGAGAAGTGAGGATAGAGGGCCATCTCCTCTAGCTCTTCCTCCTCCTCATCTTCCTCGTGATGCAGGATAATAATTTCATGGCCCACAATGGCTTTCAGAGCGTTGTGGGCCGTTTCCGGGACGCGATCGAGGTCCGTGAAGCTTAAAACCGTATTCGCCTCCAACTCCTCGGTTAACTCCAAATCAAAGTGAGTCGCCAGGGCCACCAGGGCCTCCAAGCGAGACACCACTGGCTCGACGTCTTTCTCAACAGACTTACCCGTGAGCCGTTTGCCAAAATGCTCCAGATGAATCTCCTTCCCAGTCGCCTTAGCTGCTTGAGCCTCTTCCTCAAGACTAGAATCTTCTAAGGCCTCTTCCGAGGAATCTTTAAGGGAGGGGTTCATCGTCTCCCGGATTTCCAGACTTTTATCTAACCAAGCTCGTAACTCAGCCTCTGTGAGGGGGTCATCTGGATTAAACTTTTCATCCTCCGCCGCTGGAATAATCCCTTGGCGGGCCAGGGCTTCAATAAAGGGTCGTTCGTAGCGATCGCCCAAATCCGCAAACTCAACCGACTCAGGCAGGTCAGGAATATCAATATTATTCCCTAAAATGGGAGCCGGGCCATCCGGGGACTCCGGCGCACAGACGAGCATTCCACCGGCCCGTCCACTTTCAGCGGGACTCAATGCAACGACATTACAGTTGTCGGGAAGTTGAATCCCCACCGACGCGGCCATGACTGCCTCCGCACTCGGAACAGCGGCAGCCAATGCGATCAGTGCAACAGGGGGAAACTTCATAGCCTTAAGCAATCCTCTCGTGAGATAGTTCGGGGTCAGGTGCAATTGATAATCTGTCTTTGTCATTCAAGACTTTAGCGCAAACTTCGGGAGAATTGGCGATCGCCCTCATGAATCCTAGCAGTCCTGAGGGGGCGATCGCCCCAGTTTCTCGAACAACTGATTAAACTAGAGACAGTTGACCCATCGCAACCCAAACAAAGTTCCCAACAGTCGGCTATCATTTCCCTAAGCGAACCACTCTTGTTTCTCAAGACCCATCACTCCCCATCATGAAGCGTAGCAGAGCCACCAGTAAAGCCAAGTCCGCCTTGAACTATACCCTCCTAGCCATCATTGGCGGCGTCTTCATCCTCGGGATAGGGATTGGAATCGCGTTCAGTTCCACCACCACCGTCAACGCCCAAAACGTCGCCTCCCGAGAAGTCCTCGATCGCAGCGTTGCCAACCCGGAACTGTGCGTGCAATATGGGGCCAGTGCCATGGTTGTAGAAAGCTACGCCTACATCACCCTTAACCCCTTCAACGTCTACGTTTCCCAGCCCAGTATGCACCCTGGCTGTGTCATCCGCAACACCAACTGGTCAATTCTCGAACGGATGAATGTGGTCTCCTCCGGCGAAGTCCGCAACTGCCGCAACCGCCTCAACACCTTCGGCTTCATGGGAGACATCAACAACAATCCCAAAGTTCAATGTATCTATCAAAACCAAGCCGAGGACAACAACTTCCTCCGACAACCCGGTAGTGGTGTTACTAACAAAGCCCCTGAATCGAATCGTTTTTAGAAGAGCAGGCAAGAGGCAAGAGGCAAAAGGCAAGAGGGGAAAAAAAGGCAGTAGGCAGCAGGCAGCAGGGGAAGAAAAGGCAAT